>CAZAXF010000005.1:0-81176 GCA_964489055.1 uncultured Rhodanobacter sp.
GCGCGGCGGCTACTTCAAGGCCGGCGGCGTGTACATGCCCTCGATCGTGGCCGAGCTGGGCGCGATCGTCGAGCAGCACCTGAAGATGATCGGCCTGATCAAGGATGCCGAGCTGTCGGATTCGCAAAAGCAGCTCATTGCCGAAAAGCGCGCCGCCTACGAGCGCAAGAGCGCAAAAAAAAAACCTGAAACAACCATCGGCGACGAAACCGGCGAAGCGGTAACCGACGGCACGGTACCCAACGCCGCGCCCGCCGCCACGGTCGCAACACCGGCCGGCGACTTCCCGGCCGGAGCCGCCCTGTGCGGCAAGTGCAACACCCCGGCGCTGGTGTTGCTGGACGGTTGCCAGACCTGCCTGAACTGCGGCTACAGCAAGTGCGGCTGAACAAGTGCACCTGCCATGACCGCCCTCGCCCGCATGCGGCCGGAATACTTCGTAACCTTCTCGGGACGCGAAATCGCCACCTACGCCCACGAAAACGTCGCGGCATTCCGCTGGGACGAAACCGGCGCCATGGATCGCGCGCGGGCGGAGTTCCACCGGCTGCTGCCGCAGGGGCTGGATACGCCGAACCACCACCTGTGCGAAATCCTCGACCAGCGTGGCGGCCGGACGCTCGGTGACCTGTGGTTTGAAATCGAAACCGCCCCCGGCGCGAACTTCGCCTACCTCTTCAACCTGCACATAGACGAGCAATTTCGCAGGCACCAACATGCGCGGGCGGCGCTGGAACTGCTGGAGGCCCGTTGCCGCGAGCTGGGCGCCGGCACCCTGGGCCTGCACGTTTTCGCGCACAACACCACCGCGCAGGCGCTTTACGGCTCGTTCGGCTTCGGGGTCACCGGTTTCGACATGGTCAAGCACCTGGACCAGGCCTGACCCTCACCCAATCCGGTTCGACGACAGCCGCAGGTCGCGATGCCCGCCGGCCCGGGCGGGTGGCAGGTGCCCGCCCGGATATTGATGCAGTGCGGGCAACAACAGGCCCGGTACCGGCAGCAGCGCGGCCCGCCCGCAGCCGACGCGCGAGGGCATACCCGCCGGAACCGCCGCACGCTACCATGCGTGCTTCAGCCACCGAGGGGACCTTCCATGACCGACTACGCGCTCGATGCCCTGCTCGCCCCGATCGACGAGGCCGAACCCACGGGCCCGGACCTGGAATACGACGCCGACTTCATGGCCTTCGAGCGCGCGGCCGCGCCCAAGGCCGAGCGCGTGATAGGCGACGAGGTCAAGGCTGCCGAAGAACCCGATTGGGACCAAGTCGCCGAAACGGCCGTGGCGCTGTTGCGACGCTCCAAGGACCTGCGCGTGGCGACGCCGCTGTCGGTGGCGTGGCTGTGCACCTCGGGCATGCCCGGCTGGGCGGCGGGCATGGCGCTGATCCGCGGCCTGCTGGAAAATTTCTGGGACGGCGTGCACCCGCAACTGGACGCCGAGGACAACGACGACCCCACCGCACGCGTCAACGCGGTGGTGCCCATCGCCGACGCGCAGGGTGCGCTCGGCTACCTGCACTCGGCCCCGTTCGTGCAGTCGCCACGCCTGGGGCTTTTTTCGCTGCGCGACCTGCGCATCGCCAATGGCGAGCTGAAGCCGCCGGCTCCCTCCACCGGTGGCGAGGAAGGCGGGGAAACCTCGGCGCCGGCGTCGCTGGCGGAAATCGAGGCATGCTGCATGGATTGCCCGGAGGAGGAACTGGCGGCGACCATCGAGGCGGTCAACGCGTCGATGGAACACGTACAGGCCATCGACCAGTTGTTCACCGACAGGATCGGCACCCTGGGGCCGGACCTGAAGCCGTTGCTGGCGGACCTCACGACGCTGCAGAAATTCCTTGGCGAACAGATGGCCAAGCGCCAGCCGGAAACAGCGGAGGGCGAAGCCGCCGAGGGCGCCTCGGCGGACGGCGCGCCAGCGGCCAAGGTCACCGGACGCATCAACGGTCCCCAGGACGTGGTGCGCAGGATCGACGAAATCTGCGACTACTACGCGCGTGCCGAACCATCCAGCCCGGTGCCGCTGTTGCTGCGTCGCGCGCAACGGCTGGTCGGCCTGTCGTTCGCGGACCTGCTGCAGGACCTCACCCCCAGCGGGGTCAGCGAACTGCAGGTCATCTCGGGCAACGCGCCCGAAGAATGAACCCGGCGCCGCGCAGGCGGCTCAGTACACGCCCTTGCAGGTGCGCTTGCCGGAATTGACCAGCAACTGGTGCAGCGAGGGTTCCCAGCGCAGCGTCAGGCCGTTGCCAAGCCCGGTGATGATGGTGGCAGCCGCACTCTGGGTCACCGGGCCGTATTTCGATTCCTGGCCGTCCGGGGCGCGCACGCTCGCGGCCACGGTGTAGCTGGAAGGATCCTGGCACGCGGCCACGTTGATGGTCCTGGTTTCCGTATGCCCGCGCCCGGTGATGGTGGGCAGGGTGCCCGAGTCCAGCAGCCGGGATTCGGTGCCCGCCGCGCAGGTCGCGCTGAGCGCGTAGCTGACGGTGAACGCAAGCGGCGGTGCGATCTGCAGCACCGCGAGCGCCGGAGGCTCGGAACCGCAACCGAACAGGAAGGCCTTGCGCTGCGCCGTGAGCCGCAGCGTATAGGTGCCCGGCGCCAGCTTGCCGGCACCGCTCCATGCAAGTTCCACGCGCCCCGGTTGCGCGGCCACCAGTCTGGGCTGCACCGCGGCCGGCTTGCCGTCCGGACCCAGCGCGACCACCTCGGGATTGGCGCAGCGCGTGTCCACGAGGTTGGCGCCGGTCAGCACGAACTTCGCCGTGCCTTCGCCCTGGGGCAACACGAACAGCGGGCGCTTGTCCAGCGTTTCCACGCCGTCGATCATCGGCAGCGGGGCCTTCTGGTCCGAGGTGTCCGCGGCAAGTTGCTTGAGCGTGGCGGTCACCGCCGCGAGCATCGCGCTGGCGTCTTCGCGCGTGCAGGCGCTCGCCGAGGCATCCAGCCATGCCTGCACGCGTTTGGCCGCCGCGTCCGCGCGCACAGCGGCGGCGCGCTCGCTGCGGCCGATGGTCTCGAGCGGTTCGTCCGCGTCGTCACCGAGCGCGGACGTCAACCGGTCCTGCATCTGCTGCAATTGCGTGGCGATGGCAGGCAGCCGGTCATCGCCTGCGGAGGCGGCGCGGGCCTTCACCGCCTGCGCGGCCTTGTCCAGGTGCTCGACCACCAGTGCGCCGGTGAGCCGCGGCGCCACCTTCTGGGCCGAGGCGCTGAGCGCCAGGGCAGCCAGCATCATCCCGAGAAGGCAGACCGGGAACAGGCCCGCGTACCGGCGCGGGCGGCGCGTGCGGGGTGGTGCGGGTCGGGCCGTGGGCATTTCAGTTTCTCTCAGGGCACAGCTCCGAGGGCGGCTGGTCCGGACGGCAATCATACTGGTCGCGCGGCAAAAGCACACCGGTGGGCACGATGCCGTAGGCGCGGTAGATCGCCGTGACGACGCTGATGTCGATGTAGTGGTCGCTGTGCCCGTTGACGCCCTGGGACTTGCTGGACAGGATCGAGGTCGGAACGTTGACCACGAGTCCCCCGGTGGACGGCGAGAACGGCAACAGGTTTCCGTTGTAGTCCACGCCGTAGAAGTACGCAGGCGGCATGCCGACGTGGGCCACCGTCTGCGCACCCACGCCGGTGACGTAGATGGGCGCGGTGGACAGGCCGATCCGTCCCGTGGACGACCAGGTGCCGCTGCCGTCATAGAGCCAGTTGTTGCCCGTCTGCAGCAGGTCGCCGTTGCGCACCTCCAGGTACAGGTCGGACTTGCCGGCATCCACCGTGAACGCACTGCCGTTCACCGACGCCAGGGTCAGCGTGCCGTCGTTGGTGAAGCTGAAGCCCGCCTGCGAGGAGAACCCACCCAGCGTATCGACATGGTTGGCCATGAACTGGCCCGCCGAACCCAGCGTGGTAGTCCCCGTTGCGCTGCCGGTCAGGGTCGCGGCGGTGATGCTGCCGTTGGCGTTGCCGGTGATCGCGCCGCTGCCGGTTTGGGTCAAGGTCGTGGTGCCGCTGCCGCTGTCCACCGCCGCGTTGATGGCCAGGTTGCCGTCGGCCGTGAGGTCCACCTGTGTGCCGGTGACTGCATTGGCGACGGTGAGGTCGCCCGCGGACGCCAGCGAAATCGCCGCGCCCTGCACCGCCTGGTTCACGGTCAGCGCATTGCCGGCGCCGGTGGTGGCGAGGCGGATGTTGCCGGCATTGCCGATGGTCGCCAGCGGCCCGTTCACGGTCAACGCACCCGCGTTGGTCAGCGAGAAGTCCGCGGCGCTGAACGCATCGAGTTCATCGACCCTGGCCTGACCAAGCGACGTATCGCCGACCGAGTTGCCGGTCAACGCGCCACCTTGCACCAGGCCGCCGGAACCCTCGCCGATCGCACCGGCGGAATTCAAGGTGATCAGGTCGCCAACGACGGTGCCATTGATGCCAAGATCATGCCCGGCACCGGTGGTGGTCAACGTGGTGCCGAAACCACCGTCGACCGTGGCGCCGGAAGCCACCGTCAATGACTGGTTGCTGGTCAGCGAAAAGCCGGCGGCGGTGAAGTCGCCCAGGTTCGCGACCGCATTGTTGCCCGACAGGTCGGCGGCGCCGCCCGAGGTACCCGTCAGGGTGCCGGCCGTCAACGCGCCGGCTGCGCCCTCGCTGATCGCGCCACCCACGTTCAACGTGGTGGTCGAGCCCTTGAGGCTGCCGTCGATCACGAGGTTGCTGGTGGCACCCGTGGTGGTCAACGTGGTACTGGAGCCACCATCTACCGTGCTCCCGGCCCCGATCGTCAAGGTCTGGCCGTTGCTCAGCGCAAGGCTGGCGGCGGTGAAGTTGCCGAGTTTGTTGATCGCGTTGTTGCCGGTCAGTTGCGCGGCGGCCGTGGCACTGCCGGTAAGCGTGTCGGCGGTGACCACACCGGTGGCTCCTTCGTTGATCGCACCCGCGGAGACCAGATTCGTGGTGGTTCCGTTGACGTGGCCATCGATGGTGAGGTCGCTTCCGGCACCCGTGATGGTCAGGCTGGTGTTGGCACCGCCATCGACCGTGCTGCCCGCGGCTACCGTCAGGTCGGTCGCGTTGGTCAGGCTGAAGCCGACCGCGGTGAAGTTGCCGAGATTCGCGATGGCGTTGGCGCCACCGAGTGTCGCACCACCCTGTGCGGTACCGGTGAGCGTACCGGCGGTGATGCTGCCGCCGACACCCTCGCTGATCGACCCGCTGCCGTTCTGCGTGAGCGTGGTCGTACCGGTCCCGCTGTCGACGGCCGCGTCGATCGAGAGGTTGCCGTTCGCGGCAAGATTCACCGCCGAGCCCTGCACCGTCCGGGTGATACTGAGGTCACCGGCCGACTGCAGGGTGACCGAACCGCCGCTCAAGGCCTGGCCGACGGTCAGTACATTGGCCGGCCCGCCGGTGGTGGTCAGGCTGATGTCGCCGGTCGTGGCCAGTTGGCCAACCACCGACAAGGCCGTGTTGTCGATGAGGGTGAAATTCACCGCGTTGAATTGGCCGACGCTGGCGATCTTGTTGTTGCTGCCGGTCAGCGTGGTGTCGCCCGCCGAAGCACCCGTCAACGTGGCCGCAACGACGACGCCGCCGGCGCCTTCATTGATGTCGCCCGCCGAGGTCAGCGAGGTCGTGCCCGCAGCATTGCCGACCGTACCGTTGATCGTGAGGTCGCCAGCGGTGGTCTCGAGCGCGGTGCCGCCTGCCATGCCATCGATCGTGATGCCCGACGCCACGGTCAAGGCTTGTGCGTTGGTGAGGCTGAAGCCGTTGGCAGTGAAGTTCTCGAGATTGGCAATGAAGTTGTCGCCATCGAGGTGGGTCGACCCGGTCGATGCGCCGGTGAGCGTGTTGGCCGTGATCACGGTGGTGGAGCTTTCGTCGATGTTGCCACCCGAGCTCAGGGTCAGGGTGCCGCCCGCATTGACGTCATCCCCGAGTGAAATACCGTTGCCGCCCGTCAAGCTGATGTCGCCGCCGGTCAGCGCCGCGGTGGTGAGCACGGCGCCAGCGGCCGTCAGGGTGATCGAACCCGTGCCGGCGTTGATCGGTCCGACCCCGAACAGCTGCCCACCGGCGATCAGGCTGACGTTGCCGTTGTTGTTGTCGGTGAGGCCCCCGATCGTCAAATCGTTCACGTCGGTGACGGCCACGCCCGCACCAGTGAGCGTCACCGATCCAGTGAAGTCGTTGTTCGGGTTGCCCAGTGCGACCGCGTTGTTGCCGGCGCCGAAGACGGAGTTGCCAGTCACCTTCCAGGCTGCACCCTGGGTGATGTCGCCACCGGTCGTGGTGACGGTCAGGTTGCCGCCGATGCCGAAAGCACCGCTGTCACTGAACGTCTTGCTGCTGCTGCCGAGGTTGCCGAGCGGCCCGTTCAGCGAGCCGACCGCGTTGCCGAAGGTCACGGCACCATTCGCCGCCGTGACCACCAGTGATTCCGGCGTGCCGCTGACGGCGTTGTCAAGCGTGCCGGCGAAGGTCACGTTGCCGTTGTTTGACGTCACCGCGACGTTGGTGCCCAGCGCCACGGCGCCATTGTATTTCTGGTTGCCGCTGGTGGTGATGTCGGCGCCCAACAGCACGGGCGCCGTCGCATCGAGGCTGGCAGCAGCCACGTCGCCGAGGAACTGCGCCTGGCCGGTGCCCGTCACCGAAAGCGCGCCGAGCGGGCCGTTGATGCCGCCGATGGCGCCGGCGAACTTCGCCGCGCCGGTGCCGGAATTGACCGTCAGATCCTGCGGCGTCGCGCCCGACAGGTTGTCGACCGTGCTGGCGAACGTGATGCCGTTGCCGCTCAGCGCCACGCTGCTGCCGCTGCCATCGAGCGTCACCGCGCCGTTGTAGGTCTGGGTGCCGCTGGTGGTGATGTCGTCGTGCAGCGTGCTGGCGCCATCGAGGATGAGCGAGGCTGCGCTCACCGAACCCATGTCGAGCGTGCCGGTGCCGGCCAATTCCACCGCGCTGCCGGTGACGGTGATCGGACCGCCGAAGCTGTTGCCGGCGTCGGTGAGCGTGATGGCATTGCTGCCGGCATCGAGCATGGACGCGCCGCCCACCGTCCAGGCCGCACCCTGCGAAATGGGCCCGGCGGTGCTGGTGATCGACAGGTCCTGGCCGATGCCAAGCGTGTTGGCGACGCTGAAGGTCCTGCTGGTGGTCGTCAGGTTCTGCAGGACCGCAGTATTGCCGACCGCACCGCCGAAGTTCACTGCGCCATTCCCGGCGTTCAGGGTCAGGCTGTCGGCATTCGCCGAGGCGCCATTCACGTCGCCGCCGAAGCTGATGTTCGCGCCCGGCGCACCGCCGCCGGTGGTATCGACGGTGACCGTCGGCGAGCCGTCGATGGTCACGGCGCCACCGAAGTTGACCGCGCCACCGTCGGTGGTGACATCCTGGGTCAACAGCAAGGCACCGATGCCGTAGTCGGTGATCGTCAATGGACCGCTGCCGACATGCAGTGCACCGAGCGTCAGTGCGTTGCCGCCATTGTCGAGGTACACCAAAAAGTTGCCGGTGTTGGCAAGATTCACGATACCGGTGAGGTTGTTGAGGGTGCTGTGCAGGTTCAGCACCCCGGCATGCGCATTGAACGACGCCGCGCCGGCGCCCGGCGACTGCACGATGCCGGTGCCGACAACTTGCGTGATGCCGGTTGCATCCACCGTCAGCGCGCCACTGCCGACGTTGACGTTGCCGAGACTCAGCAGGTTGGCGCCGTTGTCGAGCGTCACGTCGTTGGCACCACTGTTGGTCAGACTCACCACGCCGGTGAAATCGTTGGCCTTGTCCAGCGTGATCGCGTTGGCTCCCGCGTCGATGCTCGATGTGCCGGTTGCGGTCAAACCACCCGTCTGTGTGATGGCGCCGCCGTTGCTGGTTGCCGACAGCGCGCCCACGGCGCCCGCGCCGAGGTTCAATGCCCCATGGCTGGTGACGATCAGGTTTCCGGTCGCAAGGGTTCCGAGCGTCAGCGCATTGCCGTCGGCAATCTGCGTGTTGCCACCGGTGAGACTCACCGCACCCGTGAAGTCGTTGCCGGCGTTGGCCAGCGTGATCGCCCCGCCGCCCGCATCGACCGTGGTGTCGCCGACCGCCGTGATCGCGGCGCCAATCTGCACGATCGCGGCATTGGTGCTGCCGAGTTGCAGCGTGCCACCTGCGTCGACGACACCGGTCAACGTGACGCCATCGCGCCCGATGACGCTGATGTCGTGCCCGGCCAATCCGGAAACAGACAGCGCACCGCCGTTCGCTGCAAGCGTGATGTCGCCGGCACCGGCATAGATGGCGCCCACGCCGGAAAGCTGCCCGCCGGCGATCAGGCTGACATCGCCGTTGGCATTGTCGGTGAGCGAGGCAATCGACAGATCGTTCGTGTCGTAGATTGCAATGCCCGCGCCGATCGCGCTGACACTGTCCTGGAAGTCGTTGCCTGTGTCGGTCAGTGCTATGGCACCCAGGCCGGCATTCAGCGCCGCCGCACCGGTGACGGTCAGGCCGCCTGCTTGCGTGATGCTGCCGCCGTTGCTGGTTGCCGACAGCGCGTCCACGGCGCCCTCGCCGAGGTTCAATGCCCCATGGCTGGTGACGATCAGGTCCCCGGTCGCAAGGGTTCCGAGCGTCAGCGCATTGCCGTCGGCGATCTGCGTGTTGCCACCGGTGAGACTCACCGCACCCGTGAAGTCGTTGCCGGCGTTGGCCAGCGTGATCGCGTTGGTGCCGGCGTCGAAGGTGGACGCACCGCCGACCGTCAAACTGCTGCTGGCGGTCTGGGTGATTGCCCCGCCCGCCGTGGCCTGCAGGCTGCCGACGTTCACCGCATCCAGTTCCAGCGCACCCGCGGTCGTGACCTTCGTGGTGCCGCCGGCCAGGCTCAGCGGACCCTGAAAGTCATTGGCGCTGTTGTCCAGGGTGATGTCTGCCGTGCCCGCGGTGAAGCTGGACGCACCGCTCGCGTGAATCTCGCCACTGCCGCCTTCCGAGATGCCGCCATTGGCCGTGACATCCAGCCCCAGGCCCGCTCCGCAGCCGGATGCACAGACCGCCCCGTTGAACGCTACCGTACCGCTGCCGGCATCCACTGTCAGGGTCGCCTGCGCCGGGTACTGGTTGCTCACGTCCGCGAAGGTGATGGCGCCGCCGTTGGAAACGAGCGTCACCGGATTGAACAGGTACAACATGTTCCCGTAATCCTGCACACCGGTCGTGGTCACGTTGCCATACAAGCGCGTTTGAGTGTGCGCCGTGAGGCTGGATGCCTGCACCGTGGCGTAAAACGCGGACGTGCCGGTTCCATCCAGCGTCAACGCGCCCAGCGGCCCATTCGCACCACCGCCCACCGCACCCCCAAACGATGCCGTACCGGTCGCACCGGTACCCACATCAACCGTCAACGCCTGTGCCGTGCCAAGGCCCGATGCATTGTCCACCGTGCTGTCGAATGTCACGGTACTGTTGGCGGTCGTCAGCGTCACGCCGTTGCCGTTGCCACTGCCATCCAGCCACACCGCGCCGTGGTAGGTCTGGTCGCCGCTGGTGGTGATGTCGTCATGCAAGGTGGCGGCATTGTCCAGTGTCAGCGATGCGGTACTGGTCACCGTGCCGATGTCCAGGGTCCCGGTCCCGCCGAACTCCACCGCACCCCCGCTGGCTACGTCGATCAAGCCGCCGAAATCGTTGCCGCTGTTGGCCAGCGTGATCGCGTTGGTGCCGGCGTCGAAGGTGGACGCACCGCCGACCGTCAAACTGCTGCTGGCGGTCTGGGTGATTGCCCCGCCCGCCGTGGCCTGCAGGCTGCCGACGTTCACCGCATCCAGTTCCAGCGCACCCGCGGTCGTGACCTTCGTGGTGCCGCCGGCCAGGCTCAGCGGACCCTGAAAGTCATTGGCGCTGTTGTCCAGGGTGATGTCTGCCGTGCCCGCGGTGAAGCTGGACGCACCGCTCGCGTGAATCTCGCCACTGCCGCCTTCCGAGATGCCGCCATTGGCCGTGACATCCAGCCCCAGGCCCGCTCCGCAGCCGGATGCACAGACCGCCCCGTTGAACGCTACCGTACCGCTGCCGGCATCCACTGTCAGGGTCGCCTGCGCCGGGTACTGGTTGCTCACGTCCGCGAAGGTGATGGCGCCGCCGTTGGAAACGAGCGTCACCGGATTGAACAGGTACAACATGTTCCCGTAATCCTGCACACCGGTCGTGGTCACGTTGCCATACAAGCGCGTTTGAGTGTGCGCCGTGAGGCTGGATGCCTGCACCGTGGCGTAAAACGCGGACGTGCCGGTTCCATCCAGCGTCAACGCGCCCAGCGGCCCATTCGCACCACCGCCCACCGCACCCCCAAACGATGCCGTACCGGTCGCACCGGTACCCACATCAACCGTCAACGCCTGTGCCGTGCCAAGGCCCGATGCATTGTCCACCGTGCTGTCGAATGTCACGGTACTGTTGGCGGTCGTCAGCGTCACGCCGTTGCCGTTGCCACTGCCATCCAGCCACACCGCGCCGTGGTAGGTCTGGTCGCCGCTGGTGGTGATGTCGTCGGTCAGCATGCTGGCGGTATCCAGCACCAGGGACCCGGTATTGGCGACCGCGCCCATGGTGAGGGTACCGCTGCCGTTCAACTCGACCGTGCCCGCGGCGGCGATCGATATGGCGTCGCCGAAGCTGTTGCCGGCGTTGGCCAGCGCGATGTCGCCGGTGCCGGCGTCGAAGGTGGACGCACCGGTGACGGACAAGGCACCCGCCTGGCTGATCGAACCGCCATTGCTTGTCACATTCAGTGCGCCCACGACGGCGCCGTGGCCAAGATCCAGTGCACCGGTGCTGGTCACGGTCAGGTCGCCGATCGCCAGCGCGCCCAGCGTCAGCGCGTTCTGGTCCGTGATCTGCGTGATGCCGCCGGTGAGGTCCACCGTACCCTGGAAGTCGTTGCCGGCGTTTGCCAGCATGATCGCACCGTGGAGCGCATCGATCGTGCTGTCGCCGCCCACGGTGATCGCACCGCCATTTTGCAGGATGGGGGCATTGTGGCTGGCCAGTTTCAGCGCGCCGCTGGCGTCGACATCGGCCGCAAGGTTGATGCCGTTGTCGCTGGTGATGCTGACGTCGCCCCCCTTCAAGGCGGCGTTGACCGCGGTGTTTACACCCGCCGCGAGCAAGAAGTTTCCGCCGCCAAGCGAGATTTCCCCGTCGAGCGTGACGCTGCCGCCGGCGAGCAACGAGAGATTCAACGTGTCGCCGCCTGCCGTCGAATCGAAGATCTTGTTGTTGATGTTGATCTTGTTGGCCGCGTCGAACGTGAGGGAGTTGGTTCCCGTGCCGTCATAGTCGAGATCGGCGTTGAGCGTGATGTTGCCCGCCTCGGAATTGGCGCCGTTGGAGCCGGTCTTGACCGTGACATTGGCGCCGCCGGTCAATGCCGCGGTGATCAGGTCCACCCCGAGCGACGCGCCGTCGTCGGTCGTCTCGAACGGATTGCTGTTGTTGATGTTGGTGTTGCCGTTCCCGCTGACGATGGTGAGGTTGTTCGGATCGATCAGCCAGTTGCCGCCCAGCCCGCCCACGCTGCGCGCGGTGACCTGCGGGGTACCGGCGACCGTGAGCGCGCCGAGGCTCGATGTCTCGACGAGCCCACCATCGCCGCCGTGGGTGCCACCGCGTGCAGACAGGCTGCCGGCGATGACCGAGTTGTCGCGCGAGAACACCGCGATGCTGCCGCCATCGCCCTGGATGGTCGCATCGGCATTGAGCGACGCGTCCGGCGCAATGTAGGTGCGTGCGGCCACGGCGAGGCCTTCGCCACCCTGCCAACCGCCGCCGACGCGGATGCTGCCGCCGCCATGGGTGCCCGATGCATCCAGGGCGCCACCAGTCACCATCACGTCCCGGTCGGACAGCAGTTGCACGCTGCCCCCGTGCGTGCCACTCACGTCGATGCTGCCGCTGTTGACGGTATTGCCGCCGTGGGCCACCAGCCGCACCACGCCACCGGCGGTGCTGATGCCGCCGGCCTTGATCACGCCACTGTTGTTGACGAGATTGGTGAAAAGATCCTTTGCCGCCGAAGCCTGCAACACCACGGTGCCGCCCTTGGCACTGAGCTTGCCCGTGTTGGTCACGGCTGCCTTGTCGGCGTCGAAGCGCTGCTTCAACGCACCGGTGATCTCGACGTTGATCAGGCCGTTGCCATCGAAGTCGAGCACGGCCTTGTCGGCACCATCGAGGTTGATGTGGCCATAGTCGGCGAGGATCAGGCCATCGTTGGCGACCTGTCCGCCGATCAGGCTGACCGAGCCGCCGCTGGCCGCCGCGATGGTGCCGTGGTTGACGATACCCGCGCGCGCGCCATGTGCGTCGAGGCTGAAGTGCTGCTTGAGGAAATCATCCGGTGTGAGGTCGAGCGTGCTGGCCACCAGCCCGCCGACGTTCAACTGCGCGCTGGCACCGAAGATGATGCCGTGGGTGTTGATCAGGAAGATCTGGCCGTTGGAGGTGACCTTGCCGAAGATCTGGCTGGGGTTCTGGTCGAGGATGCGGTTCAGCGCGATCGCGCTCGCACCCGGCTGGTTGAACAGCACGCTGGCGTCCTTGCCGACGTTGAAGGTCTGCCAGTCCAGCGCCAGCAGCCTGGACTGCTGGTTGACCACGGTTTCGGCGCCTTTCTGCGCGATGCTTCCCTGGCCACCGACCACACGCCCGCCGGTGGGCGTCTCGGTGGCAGCCACGGCAGCCGCACCCGATGCCGCCGAGGCCATGCCGCACACCAGCAGCGAACCGAGCGCCAATCCCACGCCGAAGGCGAGATGCCGGTAGCGCAGGCGCCGGGTTGGCTGCCCGTTGCACGCGCGCCGCGACGCTCCCGTGACCCGTTGCATGCTGTGGCGATTGGCATTCATGGTCGTTCCCCTTGCTTCAGAACGTCAGGTTGAAACGTCCGTAGATCTGGTAGTCGCGGTTTCCCGGTGGTGGCTGGCTGCCGACCGGCACCGCACCGTCGAGCCGGAACATGAGGTTGTGCCAGCGTGGCAGGCGGAAGATCAGCCCCACGCCGGCACCGCGGTAGGTGACCACGTGCCCGCCGTGGAGGTGGTTGGCGCCCACCGGATAGCCGCGCGCGAAATCGACAAACCCCTGCAGCGTCAGCAGCTCGCCCCAGGGCTGGCCATGGAACGGCGAGGGCTTGTTCGCGAAGCCCGGCGCATTGACGTGGTATTCGAGCGCCGAGTAATAACCGCGGTCGCTCAGGGCATCTGCGATCGGATACGCCCGCACGCTGTCGGGACCGCCGATCACGAACTGTTCCATCGGCACCAGCGCGTCGTTGGTGTATTGCCCGGCAAACTTGAAGAACAGTTGCTGGTTGGGCGAGAGGAACTGGATGCGGGTGTAGCCCAGCTTCGCGATGGTGAAGCTGCTGGCATGGTTGGGGCTGACCAGGTCCGGGTACGCCGAATCGTCGCTCAGCGACTGGCGCAGCGCGACCGACAGCATGTCAAGGCCGTGGAAGCGCCGATCAGTGTGCTGCATCGCGAAACCCAGTTGCGCGACGTCGAAACGCTCGTCGGACAACTGGAACCCGATGCTGCGCAACACGGACTGCTCGCGAATGAACCTGAGCGATCCGGTCATCCACAGATCGGTGCGGTTGATGAATTTCCACTGCATGCCGGCGTGGTAGCGCGAGGTCGGCCCGCGCACGTCCAGCGCGGCAAACTGTCCGCTGTTGAGCTGCAGTTCGCTGCGCTCGGCGCCGATTTCCGCGCTCAAGCCCGGCACCTTCACCGTGGGCACGCTGTAATTGAGCGTGCCGTAGGTGTTCTGGTGCGGGTCGAACGCGTAGTTGATGCCCACGGAAAGCTCGTCACCGATGCCCAGCGGGTTGTACCAGTCCAGACCGGCCTCGGCGCGGTAGCGGCCGGTGAGATCGGTTCCGTAGTTGTTCACGCCGACGTTGAAGGACACCGGGCGCCGCTCGTGCGCCACCATGATCAGGTCGGTCTGCCCGGTCTTTTCGCCCGGCTGGAAGGTCGAGGTGACCGATACGCCGGGCAGGTCGCGGTCATACAGCAGCGCGGTGTCGACATCACGCTTGCGAAGCGGCTTGCCGCGCAGCTTCTCGGCCGGCGCGGCGATGACCCAGGGCCGATAATGCTTGGTGCCCTGCACCTCGATCTTGCCGATCTTGCCCTCGAGCACGTCGATGTGGACCAGGTCATCCGCTCCCACGGTCTGCGCCGGCAGGTAGGCAGTGGCAACGATGAATCCGGCCTTGCGGTAGCGCTTGGTGATGGCGTCGGCGACATCCTGCAACTGGTCGAACGAGAGCCGGGCCGGCTGCGCGGAGCTGCCGCCCAGTTTCGCGAGCTGCTGGTTTGCCAGCTTCTGCATGGCTTCCGGCGTGATGCCGTCCCCGGCGTGGTTGCCCACGCCATCGACCACGAATCCGCGCACCGCGATCCGCTCCTCGGTTCCCGATTGCGTCTGGCGGCCGCTGACCGGAGGCAGCACGCTGGTCTCGCGCGTGGGTGGTGCAGCCGGCGCGGCAGGAGGCGCAGAAGCCACCACGCCGGAGGGATGCACCGAGAACACCGCCACTTCACTGGACAGGAATGCGTGCGCGCCCTGGTAGCCCGCCCTGGCCAGTGCCGCGTTGACCGCGGCGACGAGTTGCTTCCACTGCGCATCGCTCAGTGCGCTGGAACCGCCGTTGGCCGCAACCGCCTTGCGGTACGCGTCGTCGATGATCGCCTGCACCGGCGCCGAACCCGCCGGCACGCCACTGACCACGATCTGCGGTGGCGGGGTGGCCACGTCGGTCTGTGATGGCGCCGTGGCCGTGTCGGTCTGCGCCGCCAACGCGGGCCCGCACGCACCCAGTGTTGCCAGCGACAACGCGGCAACCAGACCGATCAATCGCATTCGGGATCCCCCCAGAACTGTGACGCGTTCCTCGATTATGGCACTGCCGCGCAGTGACCGCACATGTGACGGCGCCAGCGGATGGTGCATCGTCCCGTGCGCGGCTGCGCGCTCAGCGGCCGCGGCCCAGCCAGCGCCGCCAGGAAAACAGCCGCGACCAGCGCGGGAACAGCGCCGAGACGGCCTCGTCGCGCGCCGGCCGCGCATCGGGCACGGTACGCGCCGCGTCCCGCGGCACGGTGTCGGCGGAAACGGTGTTGCGTGCAGTGATGCCGCCACTGTCGCACAGTGGAGAGAGCAGCTGGCGGCGCCGCGTGCGGTACTCCTCGCGGCTGATGCGCCCGAGCCGGTGCGCCTCGTCCAGCGAGCGCAGGCTGCGATTGATCTGGTGCAGGCGCTGGTTCACCGCAGCTCCCTCACGACCCGGAACCCGACATCCGCCTGCGGCTTGCCACCGTCGCTGCGATGGCTGGCAACGGTGCAATCGGACCAGTAGCTGTTGTAACTGCCGCCCCTGACCATGACACTTCCCCCGCTGACCACCCACTGCCACACGTTGCCGGTCATGTTCACCAGCCCCCACGGGTTGGGTTGACGCCCCCGCGCCGAAATGGGTGCGCCAACGCCACCCCCCGCGCCGGCCGATGGCGGAATGCAGTTGCTGTCGGGCGACTGCTTCCAGCCCTGGCCGGCTTCGGCCGCGTGCAACCATTCCGCGTTCGTTGGCAAACGGTAGGTGTGCCCGGTGACCTTCGTCAACCACGACGCATAGGCCCTGGCCTGCGCCAGGCTGATGTTGGTGACCGGAAGATTGCTGCTGCCGCCCGTGCCCTTGCAGCCATGGGTGGCGGCACAGAAACGGTCGAACTCGCCGACGGTCACGTCGGTGCGCGACATCGCGAACGGCTTGCCGCCGCCGGCAGCGGGGATCACCACCAGCGCCGGGCCGAAGCCCGAGCCAATATGGTCGGCGCAGATCCGGCCGCGCCCGACAAGGTCGGGGCGCGCGCAGGGATCTGCCGCAGCCGGCGGCTGTTCGATCGTGGGCGCGGGCGTTGGCGACGCCTTGGCCAGCGTCGGTGTCGATGGCTGCGGCGTGGGTGCCGCCGGACCCGGCGCCGGTTGCGCGCCGGCGACCGCCGGCTTCAGTGAATCGACGATGCTGGCGAACGATTCGCCGGGCAACTTCCCATGCACCTTCAGCGCCTTTTGCAACGACTGCATCGCGCCGCCGTCGGCCTTGTCCAGCGACGCCAGCCGGCTGCGCAGGTGTTCGATTTCGCCGGCCTTCACCGGATGGCCCCGCGCCTGCATCAGGTCGGCCACGAACGCCAGCCGTGCGTGCGCCTGGCGCAGATCCGTGTTGCTTCCGACCGCGCGCATTCCCTTGGCCAGCGTATCGACGGCCTGGTGGAAGCGCCCCCGCTCGGCCAGGCCCTGCGCCTGTCCCACATACGCCCGGGCCAGCAGTTGCGGGCCTTCCTTCTTCACGAATGGATTGTCCGGCTGCAATGCGCGGATCCGGGCCAGCGATTCGCTTGCCTTGCCGACGTCGTGCGCCGCCGCAGCACGCTTCATCGACTCGATCCGCGATGCCACCTCCGCCGCCGCGCTCTCCGCAGCCAGTTGCGCCTGGCGTTGCTGCTGCAGGCCCGCCAGCCGATCGCGCTGGGAAAGCAGTGGCCTGGAATCGGGCGCATAGCGCAGCGCCAGGGCCACCATGCCGGCGGCCTGCTGCACCTGGGCCGGCGTGCTGGCCCCGGCCGCCTGGTCCGCCACGACCTTCGGCAGCCGCTGCAACAACTGCTTTGTGGCCGGCGCATGGTCGGACTGCAATACCTTCAGGCTGCCGGCGACCGCCGCCTGCCACTCCGGTGCCAGCGAGGGGCTGCCAAGAAGCTTGTCCAGCGCCTTGCGGGCTTCGGGCACGGTCTGCTCGCTGGCGGTGAGCCTGGCGGCCGCGCTGCTGGCGCTTTCCAGCGTGGCCAGTTGCGCCGCACGCTGCTGCAGGCGTTTTGAATGCGGGAACAGGTGCGTGGCCAGGGCCAGCCGCCGGTGTGCCTGGTCCAGGTGCCCGGCATCGAGCGACTGGCCGATGGCAACATCGTATTTCAGTTTCAGCTCGGCGTTGTCGAGCAGCGCGCTGTGCGGATCAATCGCCCGGATCGCGTCCAGCGTCTCGACCACGTTGTCGGGCTGGTTCCTGAACAACGCGCCGGCCGCGGTGCGCTCGCTCAACTGCGTGTCCAGCTTGTTCAGCAGGCCGTTGCGCTGCTGCTCGATTGCGGTGCGTCGCACGTCCAGTTGCGGCGAATACAGCTTCAGTTTGTCGCGGATGTCGAACACGTGCTGCACGCCGGCGTAGTCGTAGCGCTTGTGTGCCGGATTCCAGTACTTGTCCACACGCGTGAGCAGGTAGGCGGCAATCACGCCGTTGTGCTTGAGCACCACCCGGCTTTCCTCGCCGCCCAGTCCGGCCAGCGCCTTGTAGGCCTCGTCGGCGCTGGTGTAATGCTGCGGATTGTCGAGCTGGAAGCGGCCGACGACCTCGTTGACGTGACGCGCGTCGAGGTAGCGGTTGACACCCCAGGCGGCGGCCGCCAGCACCACCACCGTCAGCGCGCCGTAGACCATCAACGGCCGCGCGCGCTCGCGCACGCTCACGTCGCGCAGGCCCTCGATCAACTGCAGCACGCTTTGCAGGCGTTGCTCGGCGTGGAAGGCCACGGCGTCGGCCAGTGCCTTGTTCTGGCGCTTGGTCAGACCGTGCACGCGCGGCGGGCTCAGGCCTTCCTTCAGCGCCACCTCGGCGCTCTTCTTGTCGAACGGATGCTTGCCCGTCAACAGTTCGTACACCACGCACCCGAACGCGTAGATGTCGTCGGTCGGCCGCGGCTCGGCGCCCCGCAGCATCTCCAGGCTCGCGTACGATGGCGTCAACGCGCCCAGTGTGCCCGCGTCGAATACCGTCTGCTCCCCGGCCGCCTCCACGAACTTCCCCGCCCGCGCAATCCCGAAGTCGAACACCTTGGCCACGCCGTCGGTGGTCACCATCACGTTCCCGGGCTTGAAGTCCGAGTGCACCACCCCGGCCGTGTGCGCACGCTTGAGCGCCCAGCCCATGCCTTCGATCAACGGCCGTGCCTTTGCCAGCGGCATGCCATCGAAGGCCTCTTCCCGGATCAGCGTCTTCAGACTCGTACCGTCGATGTATTCCATCGTCATGAAGACGATGGTTCCATCCTTGTCGAAGTCGTATACCCGCACGATGTTGTCGTGCGCCAATTGTTGCGATCGCCGCGATTCGCGCTGCAGCGCGATCAGCGAATCCGGATGCCGGCGGAATTCGTCGTTCAGCACCTTCACCGCCACGTACGGGTCGCGATCGCGCGCTTCCACCTTGCGCTCATCGCGTGCCAGGTACACCACGCCCATGCCGCCCCGGCCCAGCTCGCGCTCGAGCAGGAACCGGCCCTTCAGCAGCATGCCGACGGTGGCGTATTCACCGCCGGCCTCGCCCGCCACGCGCTGCCACGACGAGGTGTTCATGCTGCCCGCCGAACCGGTGCTGCCAGTGCCGGTCGATCCGGTCTGCCCCGGACGCGACGGCGGTTGCACGATGGTCGCCGATTCGCCGGCTTCGGTCGCGGGCGGGCCCGGCCGCACCACGGTGCCATCTTCTTCCGGGGGCCCGGACACCGGCTCCACGCGCGTGGCGTCGCCGCCCGCGGGCACCTGCGCGCCGGGCTCGCCGGGCGGCGCGGAAGGCACCACGCGCGTAATGTCTTCGTCTTCCGGTTCCAGGCCGGATTCCGGCGCGGCCGGCTGCATGCTTGCCAGCTTGGTCAGCAACGCCTTGACGATCTGCGGGCTGAGTTGCCCCTCGTCCCGCAATTGCTCGAGCCACGCCACCTCGTGGCGGTACAGGGCGTCCGGCAGCGCGCCACGTTCGCTCAACGCGTCGAACAGCGCCGGCAGTTTCAGGCTGCCTTCGCGCAGTGCCGCAACCAGTTGTTCGATCGTGGTCATTGCCGTGTTTCATTGCTCCTGCGGGCACAGCCGCTGCCGGCGCATCCGGCTGCGCCGCGGCGTTTCAGCCTGTTCCCGGGGCGGATGCGATCAGCGCGCAGCCCGTACGTCGCCCCAACGCTCACGCCACCACCACCATGGGCACGTCATTGGTACGGACCTGCTTGTCGTTCAAGTACAGCGTCGACTGCACGGTGTAGCGGCCTTCCTGGATGCCCTTGGGCAGGGTGAACTGGAAGCTGGTTTCGTACTCGCCGGTGCCGTTGATCGCATCGGCCTGCTTGGTCACCGTGGTGAGTTTCTTCCCGCTGGGCGAAAACAGCGTCAGTTGTTCCCGGAGCTGCGGCTGGGCGCCGTCGGTGCCGCGCAGGACCGTGATCCGCGACTGCATCGTCGCCTGGCTGCCGGCGCGCACGGTCTCGCCGGGTACCAGCTGGCTCTGGTACGCGTCGACGGTGCTGGTGGTGGGCAGCGCGCCGCGCTCGTGCTGGTACTGGGCTTCGACCGCCTGCGCACTGCGGATCTTGCGTACGTGGTAGTTGTAGGCCATGCACGCGAATGCGCCGATGCCCGCACCGATCAGCGCCCCGGCCGCGTGTCCCTTGCCCTTGCCGAAGAACGAACCGGCCAGCGCGCCGATGCCGCTGGCGACCCCGACGTTGCAATGATGCGACCCGGTATCGCCGGTACCGGCTTGCCTGGTATCGCCGACCTGCGCACAACCGCCCAGCAACGCCAGCACGCAGATTGCGCCGGCAACACTGGCACCGCGAAATCCGAACGTTTGCATGACCTTCCCTCCCTCAGTGGATCTGGATGTTGCCCATGGCCCGCTTTTGCGCCTGCTGCGCCTGTCGCAGCAGCCGCCCGGCAGCGGGATCGCCCGGGTTCACCTGCAGCGCCGCCTGCGCGTTGGCAATGGCGGCAGAATACTTCTGTTGTGCGTAGTTCTGCCGGCCCTGCCGGATCAATCGCGCCGCCACGTTCTGCATCCGCGCCTTCGACTCGGCGATTGCCTGCTGCTCCTTGCGGGCGGCCTCCTGCGCGGCCGCCTTGTCGGCCGCGGCCTGCCCGCCGTCGCCCGTGGCGTTTTTCGAAGGGGTCGTTGCGACCTGCGCGGGTTTGGCCGGATGTTCCAGCTCGTGTTTCTCCTCGGCGATGGTGGCGCGCTTCAATTCCAGTTTCGGCAGGAACAGGCCCAGCTTGTCCGTCATCGTGAACACGCGTTGCGCCGAGGCGAAGTCGCGGTGGCCCTTGGCCGGGTTCCAGTACGCGTCGACGCGCTGCAGCAAGAATCGCTGCACGACATCGGCATGCTCGATCAGCAGTTGCTTGCGCTGCGCATTGTCCAGGCCGGCAAGCGCGGCAATGGCCTGCGTCTCGCTGGTGTAGTGCCCCGGCTGGTCTGGCTGGAAGCGTGCGACCACCTGGGCCACGTGACGCACACTCAATTCGTGCCGGATCCCCCAGCCCGCGGCGGCCAGCAGCAACAGCACCAGCGCCGCCCAGGCCAGCGGCCGCCCGACGCGTTCGCGCCAGCCGATGTCGCGCAGGCCCTCGACCACCTGGATCACCGTCTGGGTGCGACGTTTCGCATCCAGGGCCACGGCGTCGGCCAGTGCCTTGTTCTGGCGCTTGGTCAGACCATGCACGCGCGGCGGGCTCAGGCCTTCCTTCAGCGCCACCTCGGCGCTCTTCTTGTCGAACGGATGCTTGCCCGTCAACAGTTCGTACACCACGCACCCGAACGCGTAGATGTCGTCGGTCGGCCGCGGCTCGGCGCCCCGCAGCATCTCCAGGCTCGCGTACGATGGCGTCAACGCGCCCAGTGTGCCCGCGTCGAATACCGTCTGCTCCCCGGCCGCCTCCACGAACTTCCCCGCCCGCGCAATCCCGAAGTCGAACACCTTGGCCACGCCGTCGGTGGTCACCATCACGTTCCCGGGCTTGAAGTCCGAGTGCACCACCCCGGCCGTGTGCGCACGCTTGAGCGCCCAGCCCATGCCTTCGATCAACGGCCGTGCCTTTGCCAGCGGCATGCCATCGAAGGCCTCTTCCCGGATCAGCGTCTTCAGACTCGTACCGTCGATGTATTCCATCGTCATGAAGACGATGGTTCCATCCTTGTCGAAGTCGTATACCCGCACGATGTTGTCGTGCGCCAATTGTTGCGATCGCCGCGATTCGCGCTGCAGCGCGATCAGCGAATCCGGATGCCGGCGGAATTCGTCGTTCAGCACCTTCACCGCCACGTACGGGTCGCGATCGCGCGCTTCCACCTTGCGCTCATCGCGTGCCAGGTACACCACGCCCATGCCGCCCCGGCCCAGCTCGCGCTCGAGCAGGAACCGGCCCTTCAGCAGCATGCCGACGGTGGCGTATTCACCGCCGGCCTCGCCCGCCACGCGCTGCCACGACGAGGTGTTCATGCTGCCCGCCGAGCCTCCGGTGCCGGTCGACTGCGTCGGTGCCGGACGCGAACGCGGCTGCACGATGGTTCCCTCGGCCAGGTCATCGGCCGTTGCCGCGGATTGGTCGTTGGCCGGTGCGTCGGCTTGTCCTGCCGATGGCTGTTCCGGGGCCGCTGGCTGCAGGGCCGCAAGCTGCGCCAGCAACGCCTCGGCAAATTCCGGCTCGAAACCGTCGTTGTCGCGCAGGTGCTTGATCCAGGCGACTTCGCGCAGGTATTGCCGTTCCGGGATTCCGCCGCGTTCGCCCAGCGCATTGCACGCCTCGGGCAACTTCAGGGTTCCCTCGCGAAGACCGGCAATCAGTGCTCCCAGTGAGGTCATTGCGACATGATTCTCAGTCCTGCAGGCGCACGATCACGGCGGACACGTTGTCGCGCGCCGCCCGACTCAGCGTGGTCTCGAACACCTCGTCCAGCACCGATGCGGGCGAGCTGTGCGCGCGGCACACCGCGTCGATTTCCGCGTCCGACATTTCCTTGTTGACGCCGTCGGAACAGAGCACGAATTCGGTACCGGGCCGGTTGTCGGCCACCACCCAGTCGACGAACAACGATTCCTCGGCGCCGATGGCACGGGTCAGCGCGCCGCCATTCGGCTGCGCCGGTGCGCCGCCGAACTGGGTCACGTCCTCCTTGACCCCGTAGACGTGGTCGCGGGTGATCTGCGAAAGGCGCCCGTCCTCGTACACGTAGGCACGGCTGTCGCCGACCCAGCCGCACAGCATGAAGTCCCGGTCGTGCACCAGTACCACCACGGTCGAGCCGATGATGTCGCTGCCGCGTTGCTGCGCGGTGCGCCGCAGCTCGGTGTTGATGCCCACCAGGGTGTCCTCGATCGCCTCGATGAAATCGAACACGTTGCGATCGCGGGGCAGCGCGGCCAGTCTCTCGACGATCATGCCGCTGGCGTAGTCACCGGCGGCATGTCCGCCGAGTCCGTCGGCGACCACCCACAGGCCGGCCTCGTCGCGCACCAGGATGGCATCCTCGTTGCGACGGCGGACCTTGCCGGTGTCGGTGCGACCGGCCGACTGGAAATGCATTGTCATGTCCCCACCTCGATCACGGCCACAGGCCACTGCGGGCGGTCCGTCCCCAGCCCGGCGGCCGCCGCGATGCGCGCGCACGCTTCCTCGCCGGTGTCGGCCGCCAGACAGGTGGCGAGTGATGGCGCCGGGACGCGCATGAGTGTATCAGTGGCCAGCAGCACCAGCCGGTCGCCCGGCGCGGTGAGGCAGCGGATTTCATCGCAGCGCGGCCCGCCTGCGCAGCCAAGCCCCGGCGTGGGCATGGCCCGCCGCTCCGACAGCACGCCGGTCAGGTCGCCCGGGCGCACGGTGTCGGCTTCATCGGACGGTACTTCGGGCCCGGCATCCTCGAACAACGGGCGCAACTGGCCGCGTCGCCAGTGCCAGGCGCCGGCCGCGCCCACGCGCAGCAAGGTCGCCTGCCCGGCGTCCAGGCGCAACACCACGGCCGCGCCGTCCTCGGGGACCGGATTGACCAGGTCCTCGCCGCGCTCGCGCAACGGTGCGTGCAGGGCCAGCAACCGCTCGCGCCACTGCGGCGCGTCCTGCGGTGCGGCGTCGGCCAGCGCCTCGCCGACCCGCGCGGCCGCCTGGCGTCGCGGATCGGGCGGGCCGTTGTCGGCCGCGAGCACGGTGAGCGCGCCCGCCTGCCGGAACAACACACCGGCGTTCGTTGACGTGCCTGTCGCCGGCGCAGGCTGCGTGATCGAATCGTCGCGATCCGGCGCATCCATGAGTCCCCGCGTGGACTCCGCATCGCCGGGCACGAGCGTGTCACGCGGGGCCGCATCGGCGGCGTCCGGTGGCGTTGCGCGCGGTGGAGGCGCCAGCAGGTCGTCGATCGTGGAGGCCTGCGCGGCGGCCGGCGCCGCCGCGGTGCCGGCGCCGGCATCGATACCCGCCGTATCCGGGAGCAGGTCGGACAGCACGTCGTCCAGGTCGTCCGGGAGCCTGGCCGCGGTCGCCTGCGGCCGCGGAATCGCGCCGGGTGCGTCCACCCTCCCTTGCGTGTGCCAGTCGGCGGGCGCCAGCGAAGCATCCAGGAACGCCGCGTAGTCCTGAGGCCGCGGCAGCCCGTGCGTGAGCAGCGCACTGGAGGGAACGCGCGCACCACCGGTGGTCCACCACAGGCAGCCATCGTCGGTATCCATGCAGGTGGTCAGCCACACCTTCAGCAGCGGATCCTCGCCGGACGGAATCCAGCCGGTCCGAAGGACCGCCGCCTGCGTCCAGTCACCCGACTCCGGCGACGTCGCGCCGCCGCCGGCCAGCCATTCGACCGGCGCGGGGAGTGCCGCGACCGCCGCGTCGAATGCATCGGCGGTCGAAGTCGCGTCGGCACCGCGGCACACGCGCTCCAGTGCGCCGAACCAGCCCGCCCCCGTGCGCACGATGCGGCCGAATGCATCGGCGTCGGTGAGTGGGCAGGCCAGCACCATCGGGAAGCCCCGCCCGACGCGGTCGACCGACGGACCGGTCACACCCACCCAGGCCTGCACGCCGCACACGCCCGGCATCAGTGCGAAGCGCCACACCGGGGCGTTCTGCCATACGCCGTGCCAGGCTTCGCCGAGCGCGGTGCGCGCCGCGCTGACGGCGGCCTCGAAGCCCGCATCCCAGGCCGACACGAAGGCGGTGGGCAGGCGCCGCTGGACGAAATCACCCACGCCGGGAAGCTTGCCGAAAAACCCTGTGCTGCCCGGTCCGGCCATGTGCTTATCCCCCGCACCGGAACCGCTGCACGGCCTTGTTGAGGAAGGGATTCTTCAGGCTTCCGGCAACGATCACCAGCTTGGCCACGTGGCCGCCGAAATTGAAGGTGGCAAGGTAACGAAGGTCGGACTGCTTTTGCAGCTGCGCCGCGTGCAGGGCATGGAACAAAGCCCAGTCCCCGGAGTAGCTGAAGGTGCTGAGCAGGTTGCCCGAATCATCCCAGGCCGACACCTTCACCAGCCCGGGCTTGGGCCCGGGCCACTTCATGTTCATCCGGGTGGCGCCGCCCGGGCTGTAGGTGAAGGCCTGCCCGTCCACGTCAATGGCGAACTTGCCGATGCCTGCGCCGAGCTGGGGATCGGCGACGCTGAAGTCCACCTGCGGCTGGTTTGACCCCTGGTGGAAATACATTTGCTTGATCTCGTCGGCCAGTTGCATCTCGCGCAGCATGCCGGGCGGCCCCTTGACCGCACCGGGCCCGGACTTCCACTTCCAGTACTTGCCGCTGGCATCGACCAGCTTGGACAAGGTCTGGTTGTAGTACTGGTCGAAGCTGCCGCCGTAGCCAAACAGGCCGGCGAAGTTCTGCAGCGGGATGTCCTTGCTGCTGGACGGATTGAACGGGAAGCGACCGTGGGTGAACTGAGCACA
The DNA here is from genome assembly GCA_964489055.1 of uncultured Rhodanobacter sp. Classification (GTDB taxonomy): domain Bacteria; phylum Pseudomonadota; class Gammaproteobacteria; order Xanthomonadales; family Rhodanobacteraceae; genus 66-474. The sequence goes on from CAZAXF010000005.1 coordinate 24,817, forward strand.
GTTCTTGCCCACGGCCTGCTTGAACTGCTTGCCCAGCGCGCTCTTGGTGCCGCTGGCGATCATGGCCTGGCTCTCGCCGGTCAGCGCCGCCAGCCAGGTCGATACGGGAGACGGCAACTGCTCGACCTGCTGCTGGGCCAGCAGCAACTGCGGATTGGGCTGGCCGGCGGCGTTGGTGAAGTCGCTCATGGTCAGCAGTGTCTTGCTGAGCTGGCCGATCGCGGACAGGGTCTGGTCGATCGGCGCGGCGCCGGCGCCCCCTGCGGTCAGCTTGTCGATGGCCTCGAAGTGCGCGCTGATGGCGTCACCCGGTTTTGCCGCCGGCGCGTTGCCACCACCGCCCTGCGAGTCGGCCAACACCCGCGTCAACGCGTTCTGGGTGGCCTTCTGGCGCGCGCGACGTCCGGCAAGTTCTTTCGCCGCCGCCTCGGCTTTCTTGTCGCCCGCTTCGCCGGGTTCGCGCAACATGTTGCTGGTGTTTTCGGCCACGATCTTCAGCAACGCCTTCAGCGGCGAACTCGGTCCGGCCAGCTTGGCGGCCACCGCGCTGGCGGTCTGGATGTCGCCTATGGGCTGCAGCGCCAGGTCATCGAGCAGGCCGTCCCAATGCTTGATGTAGTCCTGCTCGTACAGCGCCAGCACCTGCTGCTGCATGCGCGCGCGCGAAAGGGCGTCCATGTGCGTGGCGCCGAACACCCAGTCGTCCTTGGCAAACTGGTCCACCGCCTCGGCGATGCCCTTGTCCACCTGGTTCTTGAACACCGGCTGCGTGTACAGTGCCGGCAGCGGTTTGGACAGCGGCACGCCGCTCTTGCGGCGGAACACGTTGCCGAGCAGGCCCAGCTCCTTGTCCAGGTTCAGCACCGGATCGCTGGATGCCGATTCCTTCAGCTTCAGGTTGCCGTAGACCAGGGTCGCCAGGTCGGCCGTCTTCAGCGTCGCGCGCGCCTGCGCCACCAGGCCCTTGTCCAGCGGGATCGCGCGCAGCTTCGCCGGATCCTGTACCAGCACCTCGAACTGTTTTTGCAGCGCCTGCTGCAGCACGGTGTCATCGGGAAAGATGCGGTTCCATTCGATGTTGGTCAGGGCCACCAGCTGGTCGACGTCGCGGTGCGCGGGTTCACCCAGCATCAGGTAGCCCTTGAGGTAGTAGTAGAGCGCCTGCGGATTGTCGGCGCTGCCGGAAAGGCCGTTGCGGAAGCGCATCGCCACACCCGGCAGCAACAGCGCATTGAGTTCGCGCAGGTACGCGCCGTGCACTTCGCGGCCCACGGCATTGCCCTGGTAGAGGCCAAAGCGCATCAGCCACGGCACGTGGCCCTTGTACTGTTGCGCCACGGCTTCGACCGAATCCATCGCGTCCAGCCGCTGCAGCGCCTGCGCGAAATAGGTCTTGTCGGTCGCGGCGCCGGTGAGGTCGGCCTTGGCCGGATACTTGGCAACCGCCTGCTGCACCTGCTTCAGGTAGGCGCGGTTGCGCCCGTAGCTGGTGAAGAGCGCGGCCAGCAGCAGCACCGTCACCAGCAGCACACCGGCGTAGGCCGCGGCCTGCAGCAACACCTTGCGGCGTTCCAGTTTCGGATCGGTGCCCGCGAAGCCCGATTCATGGAACAGCACGTCCTTGAGCAGGCGTTCCACGAAGAATGTCCGCGGCTTGGCACCGGATGGCTGCACCCGCGCGGCATCGAGCCCGAAGGTGCGCGCCACCGCGCCCATCATGCGATCGATCGGCGTGCCTTCCTGGGTGCCCGAGGTCAGGTACACGCCGCGCAGGAGTGGTGGCGTGCCGTACTCGTGGCTGCTGAACACGCCTTCCACGAACTGGCGCACGATCTCGCGCAACGATCCCATCTGCAGCGGGAACGAGAGCACCGCCGCGCGCCGGTTGCGGTCGCGCTCGTCGTACAGCCGGTCGAGCACGCGCGCGTTGAGCTGGTCGATCAACAGGTCGAATTCGCCCGCGAACGCGCCGGCCGCGCTGCCGTCCATGGTCTGCGCCACGGGAAACGACATGCCCCACACCTGGCTGCGCTGCTCGGCATCCAGGTTGTCGAAAAATTCGGTGAAGCCGGCCACCAGATCGCACTTGGTCAGCACCAGGTACACCGGCACGCCGATCCGGAGCTGTTCGCCCAGTTCGTCCAGGCGCCGGCGCACCGCGGCAATGTGGGCCTTGAGGCCCGTGGCATCGAGCGTCAACAGGTCCGACACGCTCATCGCCACCATCACGCCGTTGATGGGGCGCCGCTTGCGGTAGCGCCGCAGCAGCTTCAGGAATTCGGCCCAGGCGCCGGCATCGGCGGTGCGGTCCGAATCCTGCGTGGTGTAGCGCCCGGCGGTGTCCAGGAACACCGCCTCGTCGGTGAACCACCAGTCGCAGTTGCGGGTGCCGCCGATGCCGCGCAGCGCATCCTTTCCGAAGCGTTCGGACAGCGGAAAATGCAATCCGGAATTTTGCACCAGCGTGCTCTTGCCCGAACCCGGCGGGCCGATCACAACGTACCAGGGCAGCGTGTACAGGTTGCCGCCGCCGTGACGGCGCCTGCGCAGGGTTTCGACCGCCTCGCGAAAGCGCGACTGCAGCTGGGTGCGTTCATCCTCGCTGCGCGTGTCCTGGTCGCCGGCAGGCGGCGGCGCCTCCTGGGCGGCGACTTCGCCGGAAAGCTGTTTCGCCTTGCTGCGCGCACGCAGTTGCGAGATCTGCAAGCAGATCGCCCAGATCGCGATGATCACCACGATCACCACCAGCCGCACGATCGGGCTGGTCAGCGGCTGGCTGTCGCCGATGCCGAGGTACGGCCCGCCGAACCACACCAGCAGCGCCAGCAGGATCACCCCGATGAAGGCCCAGAACCATCCGGATTTGCACAAGCCAAGCAGTTTCTTCATGGCTTCAGCCCTCCGGAATGTAGATCAGGTCCACGCGGCGGTTGCGCGCGCGGTTGGCGGGGGTGTCCGGCGGCAGCGCGATCGGCCTGGACGCCCCGGCGCCGGTCGATTCCAGCCTGCCGGTGTCATTGAGCCCCTGGGCGAGGATCTTCTGCACCGCTTCGGCACGCGCCGCCGACAGCGCGAAGTTGTCCTTGTATTTCAACGAATGGATCGGCTGGTCGTCGGTGTTGCCGACCACGATCACGCGCCCGGGCACCTGGTTCAGGGCGGCGGTGATCGCGTGCAGCACCGGCACCACCTCGTCGCTGACGTCGACCCCCCCGGAGGCGAACATGCCGGTGGCAGCAAGCCGCACCAGCTCGCGGCCGTTGGGCTGCGCGATGATTTTCAGCTTGCCGGCCGCCGCCTCGGGCGCCAGCAACTGTTTCAGGGTCTTGTGCACCGGCGGCGGCGGGCGCGTGGCGTGGTCGGGCAGCTCCACGTTTTCCAGCCCGACCTGCGAGGTGAGCGCGCTGATCGGCGCGGACGCCGAATTCAAACGCGTGAACAGGAACAGGAATGCCGCCAGCAGGATGCAGGCCGCGGCCGCGGCGATCACCCAGAAGGGAACGTAACGGATCAGGGGATTGCGCCGGTCCTCGATGCCGCGCCAGTGCGGCGACAGTTGCGGCGCCGGCGCCGCGCGCTGGGCACGGATGCGGCGGTACAGGTCTTCCTGGATGTCGGCCAGCCTGGCGCGCCCACCGGCCTCGATCTGGTAGCGGCCGGCAAAGCCCAGCGCCAGGCCGATGTACATCAGTTCGATCAGGTCGATGTGGCGCGATGCGTCCCCGGTCAGGCGATCGAGGATCTGGAAGAATTTCGCCCCGCCGTAGCTTTCGCCGTGGAAGGTCACCAGCAAGGTCTTTTGCGACCAGCCGCTCTGCTCGCCCCAGGGTGCGTTCAGCACGGCCTCGTCGAGCATCGTGCACAGCACGTAGCGCGCTGCGGTGATGGTCTGCGCGGGGATGCCGGCGGCCTGCGCGCGGCTTTCGAAGCGCCGGATCTGGGCCACGGTCTGTTCGCGCAGGCGCGCGATGTCCGGCGGCGTCGCGCTGTGGCGCAATTCCACGCCCAGCAGCAGCAGCGGGGTCGCCGCGCGCACCAGCGGGTTGCCGCCGCGCGCCAGCATGGCGTTGACGTCGGCCGGAACCGCGCCCGATGCCGCCTGCGCCGGCGCGGCCGCGGCCGGCGGCGGCGAAGCCGCGGGCGGCGTGCCGCGCGGGCGTACCACGGTGCGATCGTCCTGCCCATCGTCAAACGGGCCGCGCGGGGTATTCATGTCAGCTGGCCCTCACTGCCCACAATTGCAGGTCGAGTCCGGTGAATTCGTTGCCGAAATGGAACGCGATGCCGCCCGAGGTCTTCAGCTCGCGCCACATCGCCGAGTTCTTGTCGAACTCGAAATACAGGTACCCGGAGTGATAGGGAATCTGGCGTGGCGCCACCGGCATCGCCGAAACCGACACGCCCGGAAGCTGCAGGTTCACCAGGTCGCGGATCTTCTCCACCGGCCCGATCTTCGACTGCGCGGGCAACTGGCGCCTGAGTTCCTCGGTCTTCACGTCGGCCTTGGCCGCGAGCACGAAGGCCGCGGTGTCCAGCAGCGTGCGGTCGGGCACCACCGCCACCCACACGCCGTAGCGACGTTGCTGGATCGGAATCGGCGTGGCGGTCTGCTCCATCACCGCGCTCAGGCTGTTGCGCAGGGCGACGATCACCGGTTCGAAACTCTCCCGGAGTGCCTCGTGGCGATAGGGCGGAAACTGCGTCGGACGTTTGCCGGGAGCCGTGAACGTGGCCAGCTCGCCGGCCATCGCCACCAGCGTGCGGTACAGCACCTCGGGATGGACCAGCGGCGCCGCGGACAGGTGGGCAATCAGCGGCTGCCAGCGGTTGACCACCTGCAGCAGCAGGAAGTCGGCGATCTCCGCCGCGCCGCCACGGTCGGTCAGCGCGACCCGGCTGGCCAGCGCCTCGCCGCGCTGGTGCAGCAGGCCCAGCAGTTCGGTGAGGAAGGTCACCAGTCGCGCCGCGGCCTGGCAACTGCAGGCGCTGGGAATGAACGCCTCGTCCAGTTGCACGCGCTGGTCGGCACGGCACTCGACGATGCGCGCCACCGGGATGCGGGTCAGTCCTTCCATGGGTTGGGCTTCGGGCAGCAGCCGCGTGGCCATGCCGCCGACTTCCAGTGCCGTCATGCCGTCCACGCTGCCGGATGCGTCACGCACCTCGGCCTCGCGCACGCGGAAGCGGAACAGCTGGTCGGCCGGGGCCTCGGGCCGGCCGCTGTCGGGCTGGGTCGGCGAGCGCAGCGGCAGAGTCAGGAACACGGTCTGCTCGCGGCAATCGGCCGGCACCTCCAGTGGCGGCGGCAACGGATCGTCGCCGGGCATCGCGAAGGGCGTCCCGTCCGGGAACACGCCGCGCGCGTGCTTGATGCCCAGCTTGCCCACCGCCAGCAGGTCGGCTTCCAGCTCCAGCTCGTGGAAGCCCCACGCGTACGCCGACAGGCCCCCCGCGCGCAGTTCGACGAAGCGTTCGAGGTAGCGCTCCTGCTGCTGCAGGTGTTGCGGCCTGAGAAACAGCCCCTCGCTCCAGATCACCTTGTTGTTGCTTGCCATGCCTGCGCCTGAATGTGATGTTGTGGATCAGTCCCGGCCGCAGCCGGGGCGGTTTGCCGCATCGCGGCACGGCTCAACCCGGTTTCGGCCGCTGCGCGCGCCGCGCGGATTTCAGTCGCGCAAGCTGGTCCTCGTAGGCGCGCGCGAATTCGTCCCCGAACAGGCGCCGGAAGCAGCCGTCCGGATCGCTCGCCAGTGTCTGGTAGTGGTCGCGGTAGCGGTCCCAGATGCGCCCCTTGCCGCCGAATCCGTGCCGAGCGCCCTCGGCCTCGCGCTCGAAACGCGCGGGATCGAAACGCTTCAGCACCGCGTCGAAGCCCGCGCGCACCCCGGCCAGCATCGCCATCTGGTGGCAGCGGATGTCGTCGAAGGCATCCTCGAAGGCCGCCGTGCCGGTGAGGAACGCCGGGTCGGGCGCGGCCAGGATCTTGCGGATCGCCTCGTCGGTGCCCAGCGCGAACTTCAGCGGATTGTTCTCCGAGCGCTGGATCACCGTGACCGGCAGGCGGAAGGTGTTCTTGATCTCGGCGCGCGCGCGCAACACGTCCATGACGCCATCGACCACGATGTGGAAGATGGCATCGAGCTCCGGCGGCGGCGCGGCGGGGGGTGCGGCCTGCGGTGCGGCCGGCCGCGCTGGTGCCGGCGGCGGTTCCGGCGCGGGTTCGGGCGCCGGTGGCGGTGCCGGCGGCGGCACTGCCGGCTCGGGGATGGGCGGCTCGACCGGCGTCTGCGCGGCCGGTTCTTCGGGCGCCAGCGGGTCGAAATCGTCCGGCAGCACGTTGGCCGCGCGTTGCGCGTCGGTCGCCGGCGGACGGAAGTGGTCCTCCATTCCGGGCGAATGGTTCCAGCCCGAAGGCGTGGCCGGCGCTTCCGGTTGCCCCGACGGAGCCATTGGCTCGTCCAGGAAGCTCAGCGGATCGAGATTGTCGCCGCCGGCAGCGGGCGCATCCGGAATCAGGCTGTCGCCCGTACCTGCAGCGCGCGATGGCGGACTTGCCGCCGGTTCGCCCAGCCCGAAGTCGAGCAGGTCGTCGCCCGCCGCGGCGGGTGGCGGCGGGGATGCCGGCGCAACCGGTACCGGTGCGACTGCCTCGTCCGGCTGGCCCTTGCGCGGCGGTGCCTGCACGATGGTTTCGCTGTCTTCCTGCAGGCGCACCGAAATCTCGAAGTTGTCGATGCGCAACTGGTCGCCGTCCTTGAGGGCGGCCGGATCGCCCTTGATCAAGGGTGACCCGTTCAGCAGCATGCCGTTGGTGCTGCGGTCCTCGATGAAGTAGATGCCGTTGACGAACTGGATCATCGCGTGCACGCGCGACACGCCGGACGCGCTCAGCACCCAGTCGCAATCTTCGGCGCGGCCGATGGTGCCGTTGGAACCGACGAACATCTTGCGGCTGCGCGCGCCAAGCTGCGCGGCCTGGTTGCCGGTCACGGTGAGCGTGAGGATTTGTGCTTCGGGCGCGCTCATGCCTTCTTCCTGGTGCCTCCGCGGTTCGCGTCGCCGCCCAGCAGTTCCAGCGCGCGCTGGATGAAGGCCAGTCGCCGCTCGGTGTATTTCTCCGGCTCCAGCGCGGCCATCAGGTTGGCCGCGGCCACGCCGGCGCAGGCGGTGAGATGCTCGGGCGGCGGAACCGGCGTTTCCTGCCTGGCCGGCGCCAGGCTGCCATCGGCCCAGCCGGCGGTCGCGGCCAGCCAGGTACCAAGCGACTTGTAGCCGCCCGCATTGGCGAACTCGAACGCCGCGCGCCGGTTGGTCTCGTTGGGATCGCGCGCCCATTTCTCGGCCAGCGACGCCCCGGCGCGGTCCTCCACCGACAGTTTCTGTTCGCGCGCGCACTGGCACAACCAGGCCACCACGTAGCGCTTGGGCAGCAGCCTGGCCAGCAGCTTCAGGGCCGACCCGGGGTCGTCGGCATCCAGCAGGGCCTGGACGGCATCGCGCGGGGTCATGTCCTCGCGCAGCCGGGCGAGGACCTCGTCCTCGAGCTCCATCTGCGTTGCCGCCTGGGTGACGTTCAACATGCCTGGCCCCTCAACCCAGCATCAGGATACCGCCGGACACCTGGGTCATGCCCGAACCCTGGACCGTGACCATGGAGCCCTTGAACGTGGCCATGCCGCTGCTCTGCGCCGTCAGCATGCCGTCGGCATTCACCTTGACCATCATGCCCTGCATTTTCAGGTTCATGCCAGCCTTCACACCAACCTCCATGCCACCTTCGATCTTGACCGCCTGTTGGCCGTTGATCTTGATGTTCGCCCCCTTGATCTCGATGTCACCGGAGGATTTCAGCGTGATGCTGGACATCCCGCAGACCAGTTCGATCTGGTCGCCGGCGCTCAGCTTGAATTTCTTGCCGATCGAGGTCGTGCCGTTGCCGCCGACGGTCAGCTTGTCGTCGTTGTCGACCTTGTGCGTGCGATCGTTCTTGACCTCGGCCTTCTGGTCGTTCTTGATGGTGATGATCTCGTCGTGGTCGATGGTGACCGTGTGGTCGTTTTCGACCTCCTCGTGCATGTCCTTCTGCGCGTGGATGAAAAAATCCTCGCTGCCCTTCTTGTCCTCGAAGCGCAGTTCGTTGTAATCGCTGGTTTCGCCGAGCAGGCTGCGGCTCTTGATGCCGCTCTGGGTCTTGTTGTCGGGCAGCTTGTAGGGCGGCATGTTGTCGGCGTTGTAGACGCTGCCGACGATCAGCGGGCGGTCCGGATCGCCCTCGATGAAGCTGACCACCACCTCCTGGCCCACGCGCGGGTAGCTGACCGCACCCCAGTTCTTGCCGGCCCACATCGTGGCCACGCGTACCGGGCAGGAGCAATGCGCGTCCTTCTTGTCCGGCATGTTCCAGTGGAAATTCACCTGCACCCGGCCGTACTTGTCGACCACGATGTCCTCGTCGGTCTTGCTGCCGGTGACGATCGCCGTCTGCAGGCCCACGATCTGCGGCCGGGGCGTGCGGGGCTCCAGCCGGAATGGCGTGCGGCTGGCCAGCGCGCGGAAATCACAGTGGAAAGTCAGCCCGGCGTCGCTGCTGGATGCGTGCCCGCCGCTGTGCAGGTGGATGCTGGTACCGGTGATCAGGTATTCCTGGTTCAACTCGCGGCGCGGAAATCCGCTGAGCGTGAACAGGCAGCCAATCGTCGCGCCGCAGGACGTGGTGAGCCCGAAATAGTGCGACCGCGCAGCGGTGATCGCCTCGGCACGCACGCTGGCGTAGTGCTCGCCGACCTTCGCGACCTGGTGGGTGCCCGGATAATCGAACATGCTGCAGCTCTCATCCGGACGGTTGCCGTCGCTGTGGCCCGATGCCAGCAGCGAGGCCTTGGGGGTCAGCGGGTTGTAGTCCTTGAGCTTGACGCTGGCCGCGTCCACGCCGCGCGTGGTCTCGAAGTTGGCAATGGTCGCCTCGGAGCGAAGCACGCTGGCAAGGTCGGGGGCGTAGGGCGCCGACTTGAAGCGCTCGGCCGCCGCGTGCGCGCCGATGCCGTCGGCCAGCACCATGGTGTGCTTGTCGGCGTCGTGGGTGAAGTAGTAATAGATGCCTTCCTGCTCCATCAGCCGCTGGATGAAGTTCAGGCAGCTTTCGCGGTACTGCACGCAGTAATCGCGCTTGGCGTAGTTGCCGGTGAGGCTGGTCTTGATATCGGTGAAGCCGGCATCTTCCAGCACCTTGCGGATGATGTCCGGCGCGGTCATGTCGGTGAAGATGCGGCAATCAACGTTCTGTTCGAGCAGCCACGGCCGCGGCACCAGCACCACCGAATACTGCGCGTAGAGCAGCGACTCGACGCTCACGATGCCGGTCTGCGAGGCTTCGCAGACCATGCCGTTGAAATGCCGCTTGAAGCCATCGTCCAGCTTCATCGTCACGGTCATCGACGAGCCCAGCAGCGAGGTGAGGTCGATGCCAAGGTCGCGGCTTTCGAACTGGACGTGGAAGCGAAACAGCTCGCCCAGCCCTTCGTCGGCGTTCATGTCGACGAAAAGCAGGTCCTTGCACTTGCTCGAAGTGACGGTGACGGGATCGCTCATGCGATTGCACTCCCCCCCAACGGCGGTTGGCCAGACTCCGCGCCGCACCCTGCATCCGCGTCCGCTGACGATACCAGATGCGACGGGGGCTTCGGGGTCTCGGCGCGCCGCGCGCGCACCACCCAGCCGGGTACCGGTTCGCCGACTTCCTTGCGCAGCGCGGCGGGGGTGATGTCCAGGTCCACGAACCCGGCTTCGCCGAGCACGCTCTTTATATATGCATCACTGTGCCGGTAGCGCCCGCTGGCCGACAGGCGGTAGCCTTCGCCATCCACTGCCTCCAGCGAAAACACGAACCAGCCGCCGGGGCGCAGCGCCGCATGGGTGGCACGGGCGACCGCCGCGAGATCGCCGAAGTACACCAGCGTGTCGGCCGAGACCACGGCATCGAACGCATCGGAGCGTGAGCCCAGGAACTTCGTCAGCTCGGCCACGACCAGCTCGTCGTAGTCGCCGCGTGCGCGCGCCTTGGCGACCATCCCGGCCGAAAGGTCCACACCGGCCAGACGCCGCGCCCACGGCCGCAAGCCCGGACCACACAGGCCGGTGCCACAGCCCGCGTCCAGCACGTCCAGGCTCGTCGCCGGCGGCGGCAACACCTCGGCCAGCGCCTCGACCAGCACCCGCGGCGCGCGGTATTCCAGGTGCTGCAGCAGTTGTTCATCAAAACTGTCGGCGAACCGGTCGAAGGTATCGCGCACGTAGTCGTCGCCCGCGCGCTGCGGCACCTCGGCGCCGCCCATGGCCGCCAGCATGTGGCGCGGGACCGGGTTTTCCGGATCGCGCGCCAGCCAGTCGCGGTATACCTCGCGCGCCTCGGCGGGACGCTTGAGCATGTACAGCGTGACGGCAAGCTCGTGCAGGGCGCTCAGCCAGTGCCGGTCCAGTTCGTAGCTGCGACGGAACAACTGGGCCGCCTGCTCCACGTGTTCGGTGGACTGGGCCTGGCTGCGCAGGAACAGGCCCATCAGGTAATGCGCGCGCGCGCTGCGCGGCGCCGCTTCCAGGAACCGCCCATAGGCCGCGAATGCCTGCGGCACCCGGCCCTGCGCATCCAGCACCACGCCCAGGTTGCCCAGCGCATCCAGGTGCCCGGGCCGGCAGTCCAGGGCGCGCCGATAGCACGCCTCGGCCTCGGCAAGGCGTCCGCACTCCTTGTGCACATTGCCGAGATTGTTGTGCGCATCGGCGTGCCCTGGCGTGATGGCCACGGCCGATGAAATCAGCTCGACCGCCTTGTCGCTGTTGCCACGCTGATGTTCCAGGACGCCCAGGAAATGCAGTGCGTCGGGCTGCCCCGTCTGTGTTGCCAGCACCTTCCTGTACAGCCGGTCCGCCGCGTCCAGCTTGCCGCCCCGGTGCGCCTCGATGGCCCGGTTCAGCCAGGCGCGCCAAGACTCTCCCGCGCGCCGGGGCGCCGGTCGCCGCTGCACCGACGCGCGTCGCGCGGATTTCGCGCCACGGCCCTTCACGCGGACATCACCTTGGGACAGCCGACCACAATCACGCCGCCATGCGCCGTGGTGCTGCCAAGCATCGCCGCCGGCCGACCGCCGACCAGCACCTTGGGCGCCCCCGCCGCGATCACGTCCGGCGGACCCACGCAGGTCAGCGTATCGCCCACACACGCCGCCGGCATCCCGCCGATCAACACCTTCGGGCAGCCCGGCCCGACGATGGGTCCGCCCACGTGCGGGATCGGCGGCGTGCCGGGCGTGACCATCGGGCATGTGTGCATGTCGGTTACGCGGGCCAGGGGTGGCATGGCGGCAAGCCTCTTTTCGGTATCGCGTTCACGCGAAGTTGCCGAGCGTACGCAGCACGCTCAGGTTCGTCTGTGTATGACGATGGATTGGTACGTCCGGAATGATGAACGGCGAGCCCTGCACCAGGTTGGCGGCTGCGTTCTGCGCAGGATGGATGTGCCTCTTGATCACCCCTTCCATGTCTTCCATCCAGCCGGCCTGTCCAAATTCATCAAACAGCAGGCCGACCAGGTCGGACGTCTCCGCGCACACCAGCATGTATGCACCGAGCAGCGGACAAACCTTGAACACCCGCAGGTCGAGGTTTGCCGGATCCTTGAGCACCTTGTTGACCTGGACCGTTTCGCGAAACTCGATGGCGAACTTCGCGATCACGCGCGCGGCATTGGCTCCCGCCTTGGCAGCGCCCACGGCAGGGGAAAATACCGATCCCACACCCTTTGCCGCGTGCAGGGCAATATTGGCACCGAACGCCGCGGATGTGATGGACGCCTTGGCCACCTGGTTGGCCGTTTCACGCGCCAGCAGGGTGCGCACCGCATCGAACGCCGCAGTCGCGTCGCCACGCTCCAGCGCAAAGGCATGGGTGGAGGCGTCGTACTGGGCGTAGCCACGCTTGATCGCCTTGCCCCAACCCACCAACGTCTTGGCGCCGTCAGCCACCAGGCTTATGACCGGCAACATGCTGGCGACGTGATCAACCGCCTGCGCCACCGCTGCCGCCCCGGTCTCTGCCGCTGCCTGCGCCGCGAAATCCCGCACCGTCGCGATCTGCGTGCCGAACATGTCATTGACCGCCTGCATGACCTCAGGCTCCAGGGCGGCCTCGGCGGCGTTGCTTCCGGTCTTCCTGGTCCCGGCTACAGCCTTGTCAAGATTCTTGCGCGCCTGATGCAACTTTGCCACGGAGTCGACGACTCGAAGCCGGACCCGTTTCCCCGCAAACAGCGTCTGCACCTTTTGCCTGCGCGCCTGGTCCCACGCCCGCAGCGCGTTGATCTCCTCCTGCGGCAACTTCAGATCGACATAAACCGCTTCGGCAAGCCGGGTGAACGGAAAGTTCGGCGGCTTGTTGCGCGGACTGGCCTTCCAGTTCTCACCGTTGTGGCGCTTCCAGTTGGCAAACGCCAGGCGCACCGTCTTCAGCTTGTCGGGCGTTTGCGGGGCTCCACAGGCCTGGATGGCCGCATCAAGTTTCTTCAGCGCACTGCTGCGTGGCCGCGCCCGAAGCTCGGTCTGGGCAATCCAGGTTGCGTAGGCAGGTATCGAAGTCATAGCGCGCTATTTGTCTCCATCCGATTCGACCGAACGCATTCAGAAGATTTCGTAAGCCACAGGAAAGTGATCGAAATTGACAATGAAGTTCAACAGCCCTTCATCACCGAACCGCCTCACGGAATCAACGGCCTCGATCCTTACCTTGGCCTGGTCGCAAACGGCGTAGTCAATAATGCCGTGGGGATCGTACTTGACTGGTGGCGTACGCCCCGGAACACTGACATGGCCGTGCGGATCACGCTTCCACTGCGTGAATGGGTGTCCGCCGACATCCGGGGCCACTGCCGACAGTGCATCGCCAATCGGACAGTTGAAGTCGCCGATGAAGATCATGCGCGTTCCAGCCGAGTTGATATCGGCCAGCCTGGCAGCAACCCGGCCGCCCGAGCTGCTGGCATTGGCATGCAAAAACCAGACGGCAGTGTCTTTTTGCCCTACCTTGCAATCGAACCGGGTCAGATCGCGCTTGGTCAATTCGGTGTCCCACTTGGTCGAAGGCAAGCCGGAGTCGATCTTCCTGAAAGCGACGCCCTCCTTGACCCAGGTCGACGTATTCAAATGCACCCCGGGGTTCGCGACCACGGTGCCCGTGACGTATGAAACCGAGTTGCCGTTGAGCACATTGGTCGCATAACTGGCGGCCGTGGCATCGTCCCGGACGCCTGCCGACATTTCATCGAGACAGACTACGTCGGGGTCGAGTTTGCGCACGATCTTGCCGATGACCTTCTTCTTGGCCTCGGCGAACGCATTGCGCACCAATCCGGGAGACGTGCTGTTCCAGTACAACACTCTCATGAGCCACCCCCATGGGATTCGACCGAAACCGCAGGGCTGGTTCTGAAAAGCCCAATTGATTTGATTGCCTTCGTTGCCATTCTCACCAACGCTGCCAACGCTGGACAAAGTTCACTTTGGCACTGCCGTGATTGGGGAAAAAATCGCTTACCCGAATCGGCCTATTGACGGTGGACTCTTTCTTCACGAACTTGCGAACGCTAACCTCTTGGGTCGTGTCGTGCCTGAAGACCTTCAAACGCGTCTTGCTGGACGTTACGGTCTCCCTCGAGTACTTGGCGACGATGGTGTAGGTGTTCACGACAGCGTTTTCCTGCAAGTAGAACGACCACAAGCGCCCGTAACGAATGCCGAACACGCATCCCCATGGCGTGACGCTGCTGACCTTCATCGGACCCGACGGCAGCGTCTGCAGCCACTTCAAGTAGCGATCCGAATTGGCCGTGAAGGCCTCACCGGACCGACCGGTCTGGTTGATGTAGTGGGTGTTGTTGACTTCACCGCTGATGCGACTCGGTCCCTGCTCGGCGGCGAGATGAGCGTTGAGCAGGTGACGCCAAAATTCCGCAGGATTGTCGCCATAGGGCGTCTGCCCCTGGCTAATGCCAGCATGCGTGATCGTCGGCGATCGCGCGTCGCCACGAACGAACACTGAACAGCCGTTGATGCCCGCGGTGAAAAACAGACCTGGATCGTCCGGGTCGTCGTCGTCCTCACTCTGACGAGGCGGGATTGTCATTTCGACCAATTGTCGACTCTCCCAAGGCAGGAACCACACAGGGATGTGATCGGCCGGAGCCGTTGCGATCGAATCCGGAATGATTGCCTTGAAGGTGAGGGCACCGTGCCGGACCGTATCCTCCACGATCTTGACCCAAGCGATTTTCTTTGCGCCGACGACGCCGTGTTCGAACCCCGACCCCGAGAAATCGGCGCGACTGTTGAAGAGTCCGCGGAACGTACCGTTGGTGGCTATCGGGGATCTGGACGCCACTTGCATGACGCGGCGGCGCACGGTGGCGCCAAGAGCATCAGTCACCTCATCACCAATTGCCGCGTCCGGCGGCGACACCGCATAGCGCCGGAAGAGGTCCAACGGCCTGTCATGCAGCAGTTGGGTATAGCTGTTCAACGCCATGTTGAAGACTCCGCTTTGATCGTGTCATTGGAACCGATCCTTGGGGGAGCGAGAGCAGATGCACTCCACCCTCGGACCTTCAAGCAAACGCATACGAAAACCCTTCGTCGTTGGTGCCGACCTTCACGCCGGTTACCGGGGTGCCCTCGATCATGCGGTTGAGAAATTCCCTGGATACGTCCGGCAGCATGGTGTTGGTGAGGATGGCGTCGATCATGCGGCCGCCGGACTCGGTTTCGGTACAGCGGCTGATGACCAGTTTCACCACGTCGTCGTCGTAGTCGAACGGGATGCGGTAGCGGGCCTCGATGCGTTGCTTGATGCGGCCGAGCTGCAGCCGGACGATTTCGCCCAGCACCTTTTCGCTCAGCGGGTAGTACGGAATCGTCACCAGGCGCCCGAGCAGCGCGGGTGGAAAGATCTTCAGCAGCGGTTCGCGCAGGGCCTTGGCGATGCCCTCGGGTTCTGGCATCAGGTCCGGGTCCTTGCACAGGTTGGCGATCAGTTCGGTGCCGGCGTTGGTGGTCAGAAGGATCAGGGTGTTCTTGAAGTCGATGCGGCGGCCTTCGCCGTCTTCCATCTCGCCCTTGTCGAAGACCTGGAAGAAGATTTCGTGGACGTCGGGGTGGGCCTTCTCGACCTCGTCCAGCAGCACCACCGAATAGGGCTTGCGGCGCACGGCCTCGGTGAGCACGCCGCCTTCGCCGTAGCCGACGTAACCCGGGGGCGCGCCCTTGAGCGTGGAGACGGTGTGCGCCTCCTGGAACTCGCTCATGTTGATGGTGATGAGGTTCTGCTCGCCGCCGTAGAGTGCCTCGGCCAGCGCCAGCGCGGTTTCGGTCTTGCCCACGCCCGAGGTGCCGGCCAGCATGAACACGCCGATCGGCTTGTTGGGGTTGTCCAGGCCCGCGCGCGAGGTCTGGATGCGCTTGGCGATCATTTCCAGTGCGTGGTCCTGGCCGATCACGCGCTTGCCCATGATGCCGGCGAGGTTCATCACGGTTTCAAGTTCCGAGCGCACCATGCGCCCGACCGGGATGCCGGTCCAGTCGGCCACGACCGAACCGACCGCGGTGTAGTCGACGGTGGGCAGGATCAGCGGATGCTCGCCCTGCAGTTCGGCCAGTTTCGACTGCAGTGCCTTGAGTTCTTCCAGGGTGGCCGCGCGCGTGGCATCGTCCATGGCCGGTGCGGCTTCGGCTTCGGCTTCGGCGTCCGCGGCCGCGGGTTCCTCGGCCGGCGCATGCGCGGCTTGCGCTTCGCCATCGCCCGATGCCGCCACGGCGGATTCTTCCGCGTCGGCGGTTTCGGCAACAGCCTGTTCCAGGGCGCTGCCGGTGCCTTCCACCGGCGCTGCATCGCCACGCAGTCTTGCGCGCAGCGCGAGGATCTGTTCGACCAGTTCCTTTTCGGCCTGCCAGTCGGCTTCCAGTTTCTCGAGCCGCGCCTTCTGCGTGGCCAGGTGCTCACCGGCCAGCGCTTCGCGCTCGGCGACATCCACGCCCACGGTCTTTTCGCGGCCGATGATGGCAAGCTCGGTTTCCAGCGCGGCGATGCGCTTGCGGGTGTCGTCGACTTCCGGCGGCACCGCGTGCTGGCTGATGGCCACCCGCGCGCAGGCGGTGTCCAGCAGGCTGACGGCCTTGTCCGGCAATTGCCGCGCGGGGATGTAGCGGTGCGAAAGCTTCACCGCCGCCTCCAGCGCCTCGTCGAGGATCTGCACCTTGTGGTGCTGTTCCATCACGCTGGCGACGCCGCGCATCATCAGGATGCCCTTGGTCTCGCTGGGCTCGTCCACCTGCACGGTCTGGAAGCGCCGCGTCAGCGCGGGATCCTTCTCGATGTGCTTCTTGTATTCGGCCCAGGTGGTGGCGCCCACGGTGCGCAGGTTGCCGCGCGCCAGCGCCGGCTTCAGCAGGTTGGCGGCGTCGCCGGTCCCGGCCGCGCCGCCGGCGCCGATCAGGGTGTGCGCCTCGTCAATGAACAGGATGATCGGCTTGGGGCTCGACTGGACTTCCTCGATCACCTGGCGCAGGCGGTTCTCGAATTCGCCCTTCATGCTGGCGCCGGCCTGCAGCAGGCCCACGTCCAGCGCGCGCAGCGAAACGTCCTTCAGCGGCGGCGGAACGTCGCCGTTGGCGATGCGCAAGGCGAAGCCCTCCACCACCGCGGTCTTGCCCACGCCCGCTTCGCCCACCAGCATCGGGTTGTTCTGGCGCCGGCGCATCAGGATGTCCACGATCTGGCGGATTTCCTCGTCGCGCCCGACGATGGGATCGATCTTGCCGTTGCGCGCCTCTTCGGTCAGGTCCACGGTGAACTGGCCCAACGCCTCCTGTTTGCCCATCTGCGCCGGGCCCATGGCGCCGCTGGCCTCGCCGGGTGCGGCGCCGCCACCGATCTTGAAACCGTCGTTGGCGCTCTGGCCGTCTTCCGGCGACCCGCCGACGACCTCGTCGAACTTGTCCTTGAGGGTTTCCAGCTTGATCTTGTCGAATTCCGAAGAAATGCCCACCAGTGCGTTGCGCAGGTGCCGCGTTTCCAGGATGCCGACGATGAGGTAGCCGGTGCGCACCTGCGCTTCGCCGAACATCAGCGTGGCGAACACCCAGCCGCGCTCGACGGCTTCCTCGACGTTGCCGGACAGGTCGGTCAGCGAAGTGGAGCCGCGCGGCAGGCGATCGAGCGCGTCGGTGACATCGCGCGCGAGGTTGGATGGATTGATGTTGAACTGCTTGACGATGTGGTGCAGGTCCGAATCCTCGAGCTGCAGGATCTGGTGGATCCAGTGCACCAGCTCCACGTACGGATTGCCGCGCAGCTTGCAGAACACCGTGGCGCTTTCGATGCAACGATAGGCCAGCTTGTTGAGCTTGCCGAACAAGGCGGTGCGACTGATCTCGGCCATGAATCTTTCCCTCTCAAGTTGCGTTGACAACCGCCTGGGCACCGTGATGCCCGGACGCTCGATGGATGCGGGCAGGCCGTCCCGCCTACCCGACGGGCCTCAGCAGGACCTGGTCGGCGTCGACATCGCGGCGCGGTTCGCCGATCCAGGTTGAAAGCCCCATGCGGCCGGCCTGACCGAGCCTGGTGACCGGCACGTCGCCGCGCTGCAGCACCAGTTGCACGTCCCAGGCCTTGTCCTCGCCGACGTAGGTTTTCACCGCCGCCACCAGTTGCCGCAGGGTCTGTCCGCCCGGCAGGAATCCGTTGAATCGGTCCAGCGGCATCGGGCCGATGCGCAACCGGAAACGCTGCTGCGCACCCCACACGTAACTGCCCAGCACCGCCGTGCGTCCAAGGCAGGCGACATCCACCGATCCGCCCAGCCGCAGGTGCGCGCTGGCGGGAAGGTGCATCCACTCGGCCACGAATTCCATCACCTGCACCGGAATGGCGAAAAACTGCGTCAGCAGGCGTTGCAGGCCCTCGGCGTTGCGCGCCTGGGTCAGAAGGCGCCCGGCGAAATAGCGCTTGAAGCGGTCGGGAAGTGCGTCGCGGTCGGCCAGCCCCGGCGTGGACAAGCCCACCAGCGCGCCCAGGTACAGGCGGAAACGGTCATCCCCGGGCCGGTCGCGCTGCACGGTGGGCTGCGCGTCCGCCCAGGCGCGGTAGAACAGGCTGACCAGGCGATGGTGGAACAGGTCCGCGAACGCGACCAGGGTGTTGTCCCTGGCGCGCCGCATGCGCCCCAGCGCGTATTCGGTGATGTGCAGCGGCAGCGGCGCATTGGGGCCGAACAGGCCGAACGCCAGGTTCTTCAGGCGCGGCGGCCTGCCATCGGTTCCCGGCGCCAGCGAATCCACCTCGCGCGGGGCGAAGGCCAGCGAGGGCACGCCGGCCAGCCGCACCGGGTCTTCGGCCGGCCGCGTCGATGCGCCGAGCCGCGGCCGGTCCGGATGCGCGCACTCGATCCGGCGCAGGGCCTCGAACAGTTCGAAGTCCTCCGGATGTTCCTGCAGCGCGCGTTCCAGCGCTACAGGATCTGGCGTTTGCCGAGCCGCGCGGGCCATCGGGCCACCTCGTTGCGTTCCAGGGTGCGCAGCACCGTTTCGGTGAACGAATTGACCGAAACGTAGCGCGCGAAGAAATGTTGCATCACCGCGCCCAGCAGGAAGGCGCCGGTGCCCTCGAAGGCACCGTCGTCGCAGGTCAGGGTGATTTCCAGTCCACGCCCGAAGCTGATCGGGCCGGGTACGGGGATCCGCCGTGTTACCGGCTTGGCGGCGACGGCCTTGACGCCCTCGATCTGCCGATGCGCGGCGGCGTCGAACTCATCGCAATACAGTGTCAGCATTTCGCGCAGCGCCGCGGCACCTTCGTTGGCATCGCTGCCCAGCAGCGAGACGTAATTGAGCTGCAGGTGGCTGATGAGCCGCCACGCGGTCTGGCCGCTGGCCACCGGCGCGCGCGGCTTGGTCGGCCCGGCCACGCACTGGATGGAGGTGACCGGCGCGCCGGTTTCCAGCGTGAAGTCGGTCGAGGATTTCCCGATCGGCATCTGCAGCGGCAGGTCGCGGTTGGTGCACAAAAGGCGCATGCCGACCTGGCGCAACCGGGTCGGATACGGCGCGTCGTTGGCGTCGACCAGGGCGATGAAGACCTCGCTGCCGACGTAGCTGGAGCGCGCGCCGGTGCGCTTTTGCCGGCTGGACAACAGGCGCGGCTGGCGGCGCAGGGTGTAGAAGGCGCTGTTGCCCGAGTGCCAGATGCGCTGGTCGCAGCCGTAGAAGGGCTGGAAGCGCTGTTCGGGTTCCTGGCGATCGCCGAAGCCCTCGACCTCGCTGACCGAATGCACCTCGAAATCCATCGGCCGGGTGCGGTCGGCCAGCACGTGGTATTCGGTCGGCCCCGGCTTGAGGTGGATGCGATCGGCGCGCCGCGGGAACAGGTTGATCGCCGGGGTGCAGAACAACCGGAAGTTGTCGGCGTCCACGGCGTTGTGCAGCCGCGCCACGCTGCGGTCGAACAGCGCGACGATCTCGAACTCGGCGCCCGGCATCCGCGCCAGCACGCGCTTGAGCCCGGCGAACTCGACGAACAGGAAGCGCTCGGGGCAGGCGAAATACTCCTGCAGCAGGCGGTAGCCGCTGAACGAGCGGTCGGTGTAGGGCAGCAACGCTTCCTCGTTGCTGAAGCCTCGTGGGCGGATGCAATCGGCGTCGAGGAACTGGCTGACCATGCCCTGCTTGCCCGTGGCCCGCACCACGAAGCCGACCGCATTGGCGAGCAACTGCTCGTACAGGCGCTTGGGCAACTCGTCGGCACCGGCCAGGAACACCGGCAGCGCATCGATCGGAAGCATCGCGGTTTCCGCGCCCGCGGTGACGTTGAACTTCAGGCTCAGCCCGGCGCGCACGTTGCGCCCCTCGGGTACCGCGACTTCGGCGGCGGCGAGCGCGGCCGGCGTGTCGAAGTACTTGGCCGCGTCCAGTTCCAGCGGCCACAGGAGGACGTCGTGCGCGGTACGGTATTCGCACGCGGTACGCTCGTCGCGCCCGGCGATGCCGCGCAGCGCGGTCTGGCGTGCCACCTTGTATCCGGTGGCCAGCGCGCTTTCCTTTGAATCGGGGTTCAACTGCACCACCGCCATCGAGGGCACCGGCGCGAGGTAGTGCGGATAGACCATCTCCATCAGGTGCTGGGTGAACACCGGGTACTGCGCGTCGAGCTTGAGCTGGATGCGCGAGGTGAGGAAGGCGAATCCTTCCAGCAGGCGCTCGACGTAGGGATCGGCGCATTCAAAGCCTTCCAGCCCGAGGCGCCCGGCAATCTTCGGATACTCGCGCGCGAATTCCGCACCCATGCCGCGCACGAACTGCAGCTCTCGGTCGTAGTAGCGGAGCAGGCGCGGATCCATCGCCGTCAACCCGCGCTTTCCGAGACGTCGAAGCGCCCGGTTTCCAGGTCCACCTCGGTCTTCAGGTACAGGTTCAGCGGCATGGGCTGCGCCCACATTTCCGACTCGATGCGAAAGCTCAGCGAGTGCTGGTCCATGCGCTCGGTGTCGGCCTCGACCGTCACCCGCAGCGTCTCCGGCGTCAGGCGCGGCTCGAAAGCGGACAGCGCCTCGCGCAACTGCCGCTGCAACGTGACCGGTTCAAGTCCCGCCACCACCGCGCCGGCAAGGTCGGGAATGCCGAAGTTGAGGACCGAGCGGCTGACGTCGGGATATTCGGCCAGCGATTCCTCGCTGCCCAGGTTCACGCAGTTGAGCAGCCAGGCCACGTCCCGGGTCACGTATTCGCGCAGCCGGGACGCCGAGATCACGCGCTTGTCGCGGCTCTCGACGGCGGTGTCCGGCTCATCATCGGTCAGGCGATCCAGCAACGAGGGCTGCAAGCGTTCCTGGGTGGTGAGCTCGGCCATGACAACGCCTCGTCACGCCTGCCCAAACTGGATCGAACGCACGTCGAGCAACGGGTACTCGTCGGCGTCGGTTGCGAACATGCGCTGGCCGCAACCGGCGTACGCGCCGTCGCCCAGTTCCGTCCAGGTGGTCTTGCGGCCCAGCACGCAGTCGGATTCTCCGGAGGTCTCGGAACCGGGGTAGCGCGCCGGCACGAAACCCACCGCCTGCCCACCGTTGGTCCAGGTGATCTGCACCGGCATCCATACCTTGTCGCGAAGGTCGGACGGCGGCTCGAACGACAACCCGGTGATACGCGCCAGCGGCACCCACGAGTAACCGCCTTCAAGGATGACTTCCAGGCACGGCCCGAAACGCGGATCGGCGTCGGCCAGCCACTCGAACGCGTTGCCGTCGATGCTGCCGCCGACGGCCTCGGCCTGCTCGAAGGCGTTCTCGCGCAGCTGCGCCGCCTGGGCGTGGGCCCCGTCGGCGTCGAGCTTGAGCGCCTGGAACATCAACGCCAGCCACTGTTCGGGCTCGCCGACCACCACCGGCATCTGCTTGCCGGCGAAAACGTCGCGGCGCACCGCCTCGCCGCGCAACAATGCGGTGTAGGTGGTCACCATCAGGGTGTTGCCGGCGTCCAGTTCGCCGACCACGTTCAACTGGGTTTGCGCACGCTCCCAGTCGCCCAGCAGGGCCAGCAACTGGAACAGGAACACCCGGCGGCGCACGTCCGCCGGGTTGTTCCGCACCTCGACCGTCAAGAGCTGCAACGCCTCGTCCGGGCGCCCCTCCTTCAAAGCGGTTTCCGGATTCACGTTGCCTCACCCCGTGTGGTCGAATGATGGATTGCGACGCCGATGGCGTCAGGCCTTCTTGACCTCGGTCATGTCGTAGGCAAATTCCTTCTTGCCGCCCTTGGGCTTGCCGTGGTCGTCCTGTTCCTGGAAGGAGTACTTGAACTTGCCGAAGTGCAGCGTGATGTTTTCCGTCAGGCGGTCTTCGCCGCCCGAACCGCCGGTGGAAACCGAGGTGACCAGCACGCCCTTGTCCAGCTCGATGATGACGTAGTCGGTCTGGTCGCCGGTCGCGTTGCTGACATACAGGTAGCCCTTGTCGATGCGCGAACCGGTGCAGCAGGCGTCCAGCAAGGCGTTGGAGGAGCCATCCACGTACTTGGTGATGGAGATGTCCTGCACATGGGCCTTGCCGCCGCTGGCCGAACCCGCGCCCGAATGCAGGTCGCCGGTGTTGGACACCCCCCAGGACCAGGCCAGGATCGGAATCTCGTTCTTGTGTTTGGCGTGATTGGACGCGCCCTCGATCTTGGTGCTGCCGCCCTCGAACTTCACGTGCATGTCAAAAGCCATGGTGCTTCTCCCGTTTCAGAAATTGGAGGAGACAGGGGCCTGCCTCCGGTTGGACCGACGCAAACCGCGTCTGCTGCTTTGCTTCACCCTGCTGATTCAGGCTTTTTGCGCCGACGGCAGGCGCGACACCAGCCGCAGGGACACCGTCAACCCTTCGAGCTGGTAATGCGGCCGCAGGTAGAACTTGGAGCTGTAGTAGCCGGGCGCACCCTCCACTTCCTCGACCACCACCTCGGCCCCGGCCAGCGGCTTGCGGGCCTTGGTTTCCTCGCTGGAATTGGCCGGGTCGCCGTCCACGTAGTTCGTGATCCAGTTGGTCAACCATTCCTGGATCTGCTCGCGGTCACTGAACGAGCCGATCTTGTCGCGCACGATGCACTTGAGGTAATGCGCGAACCGGCAGCAGGCGAACATGTACGGAAGACGCGCACCCAGGGCCGCGTTGGCGGTCGCATCCGGGTTGTCGTATTCCTCGGGCTTGTTCACCGACTGCGCACTGATGAACGCGGCCATGTCCGAGTTCTTGCGATGCACCAGCGGCATCATTCCCAGCTTGTCCAGCTCGGCCGAGCGACGGTCGGTGATGGCGATTTCGGTGGGGCACTTCATCTCCACGCCGCCATCGTCGCTGGGGAAGGTATGCACCGGCAGGCCTTCGACCGCACCACCGGACTCGATGCCGCGGATACGCGAGCACCAGCCGTACATCTTGAACGAGCGGTTGATGTTGACCGCCATCGCGTAGGCGGCGTTCTGCCAGCAGTACTTGGACGAATCGGCGCCGGAGGTGTCTTCCTCGAAGTCGAACTCTTCGACCGGATCGGTCTTGGCACCGTAGGGCAGCCGCGCCAGGGTGCGCGGCATCGCCAGGGCCAGGTAGCGCGAGTCGTCCGACTCGCGCAGCGACCGCCACGCCGCGTAGTCGGGCGTGGAGAAGATCTTGGAAAGGTCACGCGGGTTGGAAAGCTCGCTCCAGCTGTCCATCCCCAGCAGCGTATGGTTGGCCGAGGCGATGAACGGCGCGTGCGCGGCCGCCGCGACCTCGGCGATGCCGTTGAGCAGCTCCACGTCCGGCGGACTGTGGTCGAAGTAGTAGTCGCCCACCAGGCAGCCATACGGCTCGCCGCCGAGCTGGCCGTACTCTTCCTCGTAGACCTTCTTGAAGATCGGGCTCTGGTCCCAGGCCGTGCCCTTGTAGCGCTTGAGGGTCTTGCCCAGTTCCTTCTTGGAGATGTTGAACACGCGGATCTTCAACTGCTGGTCGGTCTCGGTGTTGTTGACCAGGTAGTGCAGGCCGCGCCAGGCGCCTTCCAGTTTCTGGAAGTCCTCGTGGTGCATGATCAGGTTGACCTGCTCGCTGATCTTCTTGTCGAGCTCGGCGATGTAGGCGTTGATGGTGTCGGTCAGGTCCTCGGACACCACGTCGGACTTGTCGAGAACCTGCTCGGCGAGCGTGCGTACGGCGGACTCGACTTCCTCGCGGGCACGGTCACTCTTGGGCTTGAACTCTTTCTGCAACAGGGCGGCAAAATCGCCACCGCCTTCGGTGGTCTGTTCCGCTGCGCCCTTGGCGGCTTCGGTTGCCTTCTTTTGCGCGGCCATCTCGCTTTACTCCTTCTTTCCGGATTCGTCGGCATCACCGGCATCGTCTGCCGGTTTCGGGGCCGAGGTCAGTGCCTTGAGCGTCGCCGGGTCGCGGATCGCCTCGCCGATCAGCTTCTCCGCGCCCGCCTTGCCGTCCATGTAGGTGTTGAGGTTGGCCAGTTGCGTGCGCGCCTCCAGCAGCTTGGCGACCGCGCCGACCTTGCGGGCGACCGCCGCAGGCGAGAAGTCGTCCATGCTTTCG
This sequence comes from uncultured Rhodanobacter sp., assembly GCA_964489055.1. Taxonomy (GTDB): domain Bacteria; phylum Pseudomonadota; class Gammaproteobacteria; order Xanthomonadales; family Rhodanobacteraceae; genus 66-474. The sequence goes on from CAZAXF010000005.1 coordinate 48,959, forward strand.
AACGAAATGTCCACGTTGAGATTGCCCTCGCCGGTCAGCGTGTTGGGCACGTCGAAGGACACCCTGGGCTTCATCGACTGCAGGCGCTGGTCGAAGTTGTCCACGTCGATCTCCAGCGCCTTGCGCTCACTCACCTGGGGCAGTTCGGAATTGTTGGCCCCGGACAGGTCCGACATCACCCCCATCACGAAGGGAACCTGCACCTTCTTCTGGGCGCCGAAGATCTCGACGTCGTATTCGATCTGCACGCGCGGCGCGCGGTTGCGCGCGATGAATTTCTGACTGCTCTTCTTGGCCATGCCGTATCTCCTCGAAAAATGAAACCCGTACGGTGGCCCCGACCGACCGCCACCATTCCGCGATGCCACCCGCCCCGATCCGCAACCGGCACGGCGCCCGCCGTACCGGCCATCGACGACCGACCGGCATCGTTCAGCCAACAACCTCCCGTGCGCGCCCGTTCCATGGCGTGCAGCATGAAGTGATCTTGAAAAACCAGCATCCCACGCAGGACCCCTCCCGTTCGTGTCTGCCGCATCAGGTTGCCTCGCCGCAACCCGCCCCCCTTCGTACCCCTGGCGGACCGGTGTCAGTTGTCCGGGAGAGCGAGTGACTGTGCCACTCGAAAAATGCAAAGTCAATCACATTTTGCCGATTTCCCGGCCTGCATCGGTGCCGGTGGTTTGCGCCGCGTGCACGGACAACGGAATCCGGACCTGCACGAAGTGGTGGCGCCGCTGCGCGCGCATGCTAGGCTTTGCCGCAGCCTGTCCCGCACCCGGTTCGCGCATGTTTCCAAGGCTCTGTCTGCTGGCCGCCCTCGCGGCAACCTGCATTCCGGGATTAGTCCGTGCGTCTCAGACGCCGGCGTCCACGAACGACACCAGCGCTTCGGCCCAGGCCGCGCTGGTGCGCGAAGTGGCGGCCGCGACCGGGAAGGATCCGGCGGCGCTGAAGGCGCTGCTGGACGGCGCGGTGGTCAAGCAAGGCATCCTCGATGCGATCAGCCGGCCGGCCGAAAGCAAGCCCTGGAGTGCCTACCGTCCGATCTTCGTGACACCCGAACGGATTGCCGAAGGCATCTCGTTCTATCGCCGTCACCACGCGCTGCTCGAGCAGATCGGCCGCCAGTACGGCGTGCCGCCGCAGTACATCGTCGCGATCATCGGCGTGGAAACCAACTACGGCGCCAACACCGGCAGCTATCGCGTGCTGGACGCGCTGGTGACGCTGGCATTCCACTATCCGCCGCGCGCGAAGTATTTCCGTGGCGAACTGAAGACTCTGCTGGAGCTTCCCGACAACAAGCTGCCCGGGTCGATCCCCGACATCTACGGGTCCTACGCCGGTGCGCAGGGCCTGGCGCAATTCATGCCGTCGAGCATCCGCGCGTATGCGGTCGACGCCGACGGGGACGGACACATCAACCTCGTGGCGTCCCTGCCCGACGCCTTCGCCAGCATCGCCAACTATTTCCGCGCCCACGGCTGGAAGAGCGGCCAGCCGGTGGCGGTACGCGCCGATCCGGCCACCGGTGCCCAGGCCGCGCCCGCGTACAAGAACAGGTTGCCGACCACGCCGATGCAACGCTTCGAAGCCATGGGCTACAAGCCGGCCGCGCCCGAGGATCCGGAAACGCCGGCCAACCTGCTGACGCTCGCGGGCGCCGACGGCCCCGAGTACTGGCTGACCTTCGGCAACTTCTACGTCATCACGCGCTACAACCACAGTCCGCTGTATGCGATGGCGGTGACGCAACTGGCCGACGCGATCGCGCATGGTGCCGCCGCGGCGCCGACGCCGCAATGAGATCCTGGCGGTGCGTCGTGCCGGCGCTGGCGCTGCTGGTCCTGGCCGGGTGCTCGTCCAGTCCCGCGCGCCACGGCGGCGGCGGGCACGCCTCACCGCGCGATGACATCAGCCAGCCGCAATCGAAGCGTTATCACCAGCGCAACGATGCCACGCCCGACATCGCCGGCATCGACTTCGACGCGATTCCCGAACCGGTGCCCAGGGTCGAGCCGAAGTCGCGCTACGGCAACAAGTCGCCCTACAAGGTCAATGGACGCACCTACCGCGTGCTGCCCAGTGCCGCCGGCTATGACGAGCGCGGCATCGCGTCCTACTACGGCAGCAAGTTCCAGGGCTACAAGACCTCGGACCTCGAGACCTACGACATGTACAAGTTCAGCGCGGCCAGCAAGGTGCTGCCGCTGCCGAGTTTCGCGCGCGTCACCAATCTCGAGAACGGCAAGAGCGTGATCGTGCGCGTGAACGACCGCGGTCCCTTCGTGCGCAATCGCATCATCGACCTGTCGCTGGCAGCCGCGGTGCGCATCGGCATCTGGCCCAAAGGCACCGGGTTGGTCCGGGTGCAGGGCATCGACCCCGCACACCCGGATGCGGAACCCGCGCCGGTCACCGCTGTCCCACGGCGGACGGGTCAGGAACCGCGGCTGTACCTGCAGGTGGGCGCGTTCGCCAATTCCGGCAACGCCGCGCGGCTCGCGGCACGACTGCGGGCACTGCGGGTCGGACCGGTTCGGGTGGTCCGGGCCAGGGTCGGTGGGCGCGCGCTCGAGCGCGTGCAGGTCGGGCCGCTGCCGGACGTGAATGCACTCGACGACACCAGCGCCCGACTGGATGCACTGGGCCTGCCGCACGCCCGGGTCACGATACAGTAGGGCGGACACTGTCCGCCGAAAATTGGGCGGGCACAACCCGCCGAACAACAGGGCGGACACGGCCCGCCGAATCAGGCAAGGTTCGACGGTCGCTGTCCGGGCAAGGCCCGCCGACATCGATGGTGTTCGGCGGGCAGTGCCCGCCCTACCGCCGCGCGCCGGACGATGACAACATGCCGGGCGTGGATGCCATCAAAATCCGTTCTCCGAGAAATTGACAAACCTTATGAAAATCCTGCGTTCGTTGTGTCTGGTCTCCCTGGTCGCCGTCACCGGCCTGCTGTTCGCGCAGACGCCACCCCCTGCGCCGTCGGCGGCATCCAGACCGGTGCCGACGTTGCCGCAGGCACCGATTCCACCCGCACCGCAGCCGAACGCGCAGGCATGGGTGTTGATGGACTACGCCACCGGCCAGATCCTGGCTTCGCACAACATGGACGCGCGCCGCGCCCCGGCCTCGCTGACCAAGATCATGACCGAATACGTGGTCGACTCGGAGCTGGCCGCCGGCAAGATCCACCTGGACGACAAGGTCTACATCAGCGACCACGCCTGGAAGGCGGGTGGTGCCGGCACCGACGGTTCCACCAGTTTCCTGAAGCTGCACTCGCACGTACCGCTGAAGGACCTGCTGTACGGCATGATCATCCAGTCCGGCAATGACGCCGCGATCGCGCTGGCCGAGCACGTGGCCGGTTCCGAAGCCGCCTTCGCGCAGATGATGAATGCCTACGCGAAACGCCTCGGGATGACCGGCACGCATTTCGTCAACGCCTCGGGCTATCCCGCTCCCGGCCACTACAGCACCGCGCACGACGTCGCGATCCTCTCGCGCGCGCTGATCAGCCATTTCCCCGAGGAATACAAGATTTCCGCGATCAAGTCGTTCACCTGGAACGGCATCGAGCAGCACAACCGCAACACGCTGCTGTGGACGGACCCGAGCGTGGACGGCATCAAGACCGGTTCCACCAAGGAGGCCGGCTATTGCCTGGCGGCCTCGGCACTTCGCAACGGCATGCGCCTGATCGCGGTGACCATGGGCGGGCCGGACATGAACGCCGCGGCCAGCGGCGACGAGGCACTGCTGAACTGGGGCTTCAACTTCTACCGCAGCCACGACCTCTACGCCGCGGGGCAGGTGCTGGCAACCCCGCGCCTGTGGAAGGGCGCGGTGGACAAGGCCAGCCTCGGTATCGAGCACGCCGCCAGCGTCACCATTCCGCGCGGCCAGTACGACAAGCTCAAGGCCACGCTGGACATGCCCGCCACGCTCATCGCGCCGCTCAAGAAGGGCCAGCAGGTCGGAACGTTGAAGGTCACGTTCGACGGCAAGCCGCTGTTGAGCGAGCCGCTGGTGGCCCTCGAGCCCGCGCCCGAGGGCGGCTTCTTCAAGCGCCTGTGGGATGCGATCCTCCTGTGGTTCCACCACGATGGCGGCAACACCACCACCCCGGCCCCCAGCGTCAAGGTGTCGGACGGGGCGCCGGCGAACTAGGAGGCGGCATGCGGAAACTCCACGAGCTTGAAAAGGACGACGGCCAGGGCTTCCATTTTCCCGGCAGTTTCGAGATCTCCGCGATGGGCAACGCCGAGGCCAACCTGCGCGAGCGCGTGCCGGAAATCCTGCGCGAACTCGGCCTGGTGGTGCTCGAGGCCAGCATGCGCGAACGCACCTCGAGCCAGGGCAACTATGTTTCCGTGAGCGTGGTGTTCAATTGCCCCTCGCGCGAGAAATACGACGCCGCCCACGCGGCGCTGCGGGCGCATCCGGATATTCGGTATACGCTGTGAAGGCCGGGACTCGGGACTCGGGACTCGGGACTCGGGACTCGGGACTCGGGACTCGGGACTCGGGAAAGCTTAAAGCGGCCATCGCGCCGCAGTGCAACCGTTCCGTGCCCTTGCAGAATGTCCGGGCAACGGTTGCCGACATCAATGCACAAGGTCGATTCGCGCGACAATGGCCATGATGAACCGCACAGTCACAAGCTTGCATCCCGAGTCCCGAGTCCCGGGTCCCGGGTCCCGGCGGCTCCTCGTCCGCCACCTCGGCCGCCAGCCCTACGAACCGGTCTGGCACGCCATGCAGGAATTCACCGACGCGCGCGGGCCGGATACGCCGGACGAGCTGTGGCTGGTCGAACACGACCCGGTGTTCACGCTGGGCCAGGCGGGCAAGCCCGAACACGTGCTGGCGCCCGGCGACATCCCGGTGATCCACGTCGACCGCGGCGGCCAGGTGACCTACCACGGCCCGGGCCAGATCGTGGCCTATCCGCTGCTGGACCTGCGCCGCCTGAAGCTGGGGGTGCGTGAACTGGTGCGGCGGATCGAGCAGGCCATCATCGACACCCTGGCCGAGTGGAACATCCAGGCCATCCGCCATCCGGGCGCGCCCGGGGTCTACGTGGCCGACGCCAAGATCGCGGCATTGGGCCTCAGGGTCCGGCATGGCTGCACGTTCCACGGCCTGGCCTTCAACGTGAACATGGACCTGGAACCCTTCCACCGCATCAATCCATGCGGTTTTGCCGGCCTTCAGGTCGTACAGATGCTAGACTTGGGTGGCCCGTCGCGGCTGGCCGAGGTCGAAAACGCGCTGATTGCCGAGCTTGGCCGACAATTCGGCTTGTCGCCCGAAGACGCGGATTCCGCGCAGTTCCACGCCGCGTGACTTGCGGCGGTGGGCGACGCGGGCGTTTTCCGATACCTTGATCCTCCACCGCGCATCGACACGATCCCGCCCGCCGGAACCGCGTCCATCGGGACGCCAGCAAGCGGCTGGCGCATTTTCAACCCCCATCGCGCCATCATCACGGCGCAAGCGGCCGGCCCGCTTCCGTCCCGCCGAGGAAAATCCATGTTGCAGCGTGTTCTCGTCGTAATGTTCGCCCTCGTCGTTTCGCTCGGCGCCCGCGCCGCGGCGACGACGCCCGCGCCCTCCGGCAAGTGCCCGGCCACGTCCTCCACCGTGCCGGCGGTCCCCATTGCCAAGTACCGGATCACGCCGGCGCCGGAACTCAAGCCCACCGCCACGCAGAGCCAGGCGGCGATCCTGGCCGCGCGGCTGCTCACGCGCTTCCAGTACGAGGCGCTGCCGCTCGACAACGCGATGTCGGAGAAGATCTTCAAGGCCTACTTCAAGGCCCTGGACGGCAGCAAGCTGTTCTTCACCCAACAGGACCTCGACCATTTCGCGCCCGACCGCACCAAGCTCGACAACGCAATCTGGAGCGGCGACCTGTCGATCCCCTTTTCCATCTTCAACTTGTACGAAAAGCGCGTGGGCCAGCGCACGGCCTACGCGCTGGAGCTTTTGAAGAAGGGCTTTTCCCTCGACAGCGACGAGACCTACACCTTCGACCGCGACGAGGCCAAGTGGGCGGCCGGCACCAGGGCCCTGGACCAGTTGTGGCAAAAGCGCGTCGAGAACGACTGGATCCGCCTGAAGCTCGCGGGCAAGGACGACGCGGAAATCCGCAAGACGCTTTCGCGCCGCTACGAGAACTACCTCGATCGCGTGCACCAACTCGACAGCGAGGACGTGTTCCAGACCTTCATGAACGCCTACGCGACCGCGATCGACCCGCACACCAACTACTTCGGGCCGCGCGCCAGCCAGAACTTCGACATCACCATGAAGCTGTCGCTGGAAGGCATCGGCGCGGTACTGCAGGAACACGACGAATACACCGTGATCCGCGAAGTGGTGCCCGGCGGCCCGGCGGCCAAGTCCGGCAAGCTCGAGGTCGGTGACAAGATCGTGGGCGTGGGCCAGGGCGAGTGCGGCCCGATCCGGGACGTGGTCGGCTGGCGCATCGACGACGTGGTCGCCAAGATCCGCGGCCACAAGGGCTCGGTGGTGCGGCTGGAGATCCTGCCCGCCGAAGGTGGTCCGGACGCCCGCCCGCAGGTCATCACGCTCACCCGCGCCAAGGTCACCATCGCCGAGCAGGCCGCCAAGAAGAAGGTCATCGACGTCAAGGACGGCGGCCGCACGATCAAGGTCGGCATCATCGACCTGCCCAGCTTCTACGAGGACTTCGATGCCCGCCGCCACGGCGATCCCGACTACAAGAGCGCTTCGCGCGACGTGGCCAGGCTGCTGAAGGAACTGGAGCAGGACAAGGTTTCGGCGGTGATCGTGGATCTGCGCGGCAACGGCGGCGGCTCGCTGGACGAGGCCATCAACCTTTCCGGGCTGTTCATCGGCAAGGGGCCGGTGGTGCAGGTGCGCAACAACCGCGGCCAGGTCGAGGAGCAGGACTCGGACGAGAAGATGCTCTGGACCGGCCCGATGGCGGTCCTGGTGAACCGCGGTTCGGCCTCGGCCAGTGAAATCTTCACCGCCGCCATCCAGGACTACGGTCGCGGCCTGGTGATCGGCGAGCAGACCTTCGGAAAGGGCACGGTGCAGAACCTCACCAGCCTCGACCGGCTCGCCATGAGCGACAAACCGGCGTTCGGCGAACTGAAGATGACCATTGCCGAGTTCTTCCGCGTCAACGGCGCTTCCACGCAGTTGCACGGCGTCACGCCCGACATCAAGTTCCCGCATTCGATCGGCTACAAGGACTTTGGCGAATCAAGCTACCCGAATGCGTTGAAGTGGACCCACATCGCGCCGGCGGACTACACGCCCGTGGCAACCCAGAAACCGCTGATCGCGCCGTTGACGGCCCAACACGACGCGCGTGCAAAGACCGATCCCGCATGGAACCTGCTGCTGGACGAGCTGGCCGCCGCGCGCAAGCTTCACGACAAGAAAACCGTGTCGCTGAACTACCAGGTCCGCAAGGCCGAGCGCAAGCAACAGGACGCCCGGGACGCCGAGTTCAAGAAGCGCCGCGCGGCGCTGGGCGATGTCTCGGCGATCAACCTGGAACCCGACGACGGACTTACCCCCGGCGAGCGCAGCGTCAAGAAGTCCGTGGCACGCGAAAAGGCCGCCAAGGACGCCAAGGACATCGAACTGGACGAAGCCGCGCACATCATGGCCGACGAAGTGGTCGCGCTGGCCGGCAACCCCAGGCTTGCGCACCAGGTGCTGCCCCGGCAGGCATTTGCCAAGTCCGGGCTGCTGGCGCTGAACCCCGGTTCGCCGTCGACCGATTCCTCGGCGCCGGCCGGGTCCACGCACACCGAACCGGCGGCGCCGGCGTCCTCGGCCGAACCTGCCGCTGCCGGCAGTTCACACTGACGGGTCGCCCGCACGCAGGCTCCTGCGTGCGGGACGTCACGCGGAGATCGCCAGCCGTTCGGTCCGGTACACCAGCGCCGTGATCGCACCGAGGATCGCGGCGAACCCGAACCCGCACACCAGTGCCAGGCCGATGTCGGCGGTCGAGACCGGACTGCCGCGGAGCAGATCGCTGATCCCGATCTGCTGGCCGAGCAGCGGCACCGCGTACATCCAGTGCGCGGGCTTGACCGGCAGGATCATCATCGCGATCGAGGGCAGGATCGGAATGATCATCAGCAGGCCAAGGTAGGTCTGCGCCTCGCGATAACTCTTGGCGAACGCGGCCACCAGGGTTTCCAGTACCGCGAACAGCGCGACCAGCGGCAGCTCCAGCACGATCGCCTGGCTGATGAACTTCGGTCCCAGGTCGAATGCCATGCCGAGCTTCTCGGCCGGCATGAAACCGGCGGCGATCGAAAACGCCACCGCGCTCAGCACCAGGCTGGCCAGCGAAAACGCCGCGATCGCGCCCAGCTTGCCCGTGAGGATGCGTCCGCGCGCCACCGGGTTGGCGAACAGCGGCTCCAGCGACTGGCGCTCGCGCTCGCCGGCGGTCAGGTCGATCGCCAGGTACATGCCGCCGATGTAGATCGCCAGCACGAAGAAGTACGGCAGGATCGAGAACATCATCCCGGCCCGCGATTGCGGCGTGGACTGGTCGCGCTTGCCCACCATCACCGGCGTGGCAATCGCCGGCGAAAGTCCGCGCGCCAGCAGGCGCAGTGCGCCCTGCTCGCGGTTGTAGTGCTTGAGCATGGCTTCGAGCCGGTGCCGCGGCGTGCTGCTGCCCCGTTGCGATGCGTCATAGATCAACTCCACCTGGGCCGGCTCGCCCTTGTTCCAGGCTTTCGGGTAGCCCGCGGGAATGCGCAGCACCACGTCGGTGTCGCGGTCGCGCACGGCCTGGTCCGGGTTGGCGATCGGCGGCTGGGGCACCAGGCCCTGCTGCTTGAGCGCGTTGATCAGGTTGGGCGCATGCTGGGCGCCTATCACCGGCACCTTCAGCGGACCCTCGGCCTTTTTCATCTGCTGGCCGACGATCGCGTTCATCATCACGACGAACAGGATCGGGCCCATCAGCGGGCCATAGACCAGCGCGCTGAACACGGTGCGCTTGTCGCGCAGGTTCTCGCGCACTTCCTTCCACCATACCGTCAGCATCGCGTTCATGCGGCCAGTCCTTCTTCGCTGCCAATCAGTTTCACGAAAGCATCCTCGAGGTTGGTCTCGCCGGTCTGTGCGCGCAGCGCGTCGGGCGTTTCATCGGCCACCACGCGTCCGGCCGCGATCACCACGATGCGGTCGCACAACATCGCGACCTCCTGCATGATGTGGCTGGAAAACAGCACGCAGCGCCCTTCGGCCTTGAGGTTGCGCATGAAGGTGCGCAGCCCGCGCGTGGCCATCACGTCCAGGCCGTTGGTGGGCTCGTCCAGGATCACGTTCTTCGGATCGTGCACCAGCGCGCGCGCGATCGCGGTCTTGACGCGCTGGCCCTGCGAGAAGCCCTCGGTGCGCCGGTCGATGAAATCGCGCATTTCCAGCGTCTCGACCAGCGCTTCGCGACGCTGCCGCAGCAACGCCTCGTCGATGCCGTGCAAGCGCGCGAAGTAGTCGATGTTCTCGCGCGCGGACAATCGCTTGTAGAGGCCGCGCGCGTCCGGCAACACGCCGAGGCGCCGGCGCACGGCGATGGGATCGGCGGCGGCATCGATGCCGTCCACCATCACCCGCCCCGAGTCGGGCTTCATCAGCGTGTAGAGCATGCGCAGCGTGGTGGTCTTGCCCGCGCCGTTGGGGCCGAGCAGGCCGGTGATCTGGCCATCGCGCGCGCTGAAGCTCACGCCGTCGACGGCCTTGACCTTGCCGAAGGCCTTGTGGAGGTCGTTTACTTCGATCATTGCGGGCTTCCCGAATGGATGCGGGTGATTTGGCACGGTCGCGCCCGGGGGGGCCAGGGACCGCGGACCGGGGACCGGGAAACGCAAGCGCCATCCCCCTCGGTCGTTCCTCCTGCGGAAGGGGGAAGTCGAAGCGCGGAGGTTTCTTGCTTCACCTTGTTTGGAACAAAAGGGGTCGACGCGAAGTGACGGGGGGATGCGTTCATGGCGCGGCCCCGTTGAAATCGATGAAGGCGGGAACCGGGCCCAGCTTGTCCAGGCACTTTGCGTCCAGCTTCTTCGGTTGCAGGTCGTCGATGAAACGGTTCACCAGGTGCGGCATGCAGCCGGCGTTGATGGCTTCGGCATGGCCCATGCCCTTGACCACCAGCGAGCGGGCGTTCGACAGGCCCTCGAGGACTTTTTCGGCATCCGAGGGCGGGGTCACCGGGTCGCGTTCGCCGGAAATCAGCAACGTCGGGATCGAGGACCTGAATGGCGCGTGGAAGTTTTCGGGCATCGGGTTGTGCGGCCACACCTTGCACTGGGCCATGAATGCATCGATCAACTGGTTGCCGAGCAGCAGGTCGGCGTCCTGGGGGCGCGGCTGCAGCAGGCCGGCGTCCTCGGTGCACATCACCGAAAGCTGCATGCCGTTTTCAATCGACGCGGACAGGTCGGCGCTGAGGATTCGCGACTGCCCCATCAAGGGCGCGTAGTTGCCCCTGGCGGCCTCGCTGATGGCCAGCGGCAGCAGGGCCTGGGTCAGCGTGCTGTAGGAGAACATCCGCACCACGCCGGCCAGGGTGTCGGCGCCCAGCGGCCGGGTGACCGGCTTGAAGCTGGTCGGATCCTGGAAGGTGACCTTGCGGGGCGGCTCGCCCTTCAGCTTCGCGTGCAGTTGGCGCAGCGTCGCGTACCAGTCGCCGAATGCCTTCTTGCATGCAGGCGCCGCTTCGCAGGCGGCGGCCTGCAGTTTCAGCGAATGCTGCAACGCCTCGGCGAAGGTTTCACCCAGCACCATCTGGTTGGGCACCACGCCGTTCAGCACGATGCTGCGCACCGCGTCGGGGTGTGCCGCCGCGTAGTGCTGCGCCATGCGGGTACCGTAGGAAACGCCGACCAGGTCCAGTTTCGGCGCACCCAGCGCCTGGCGCACCGCCTCGAGGTCGGCCACCGCGTCGGTGGTGGTGTAGTAGCGCGGATCGGAAGTCTTCTGCACCTCCTGCGCGCACTCGCGAACCCACTGCACGCGCTGCTCGACATCCGGCTGGATGATCTTCTGCTGCTTGAGCTTCTTTTCGAGGGCGGGGCATTTCAGCGGATGCGACGCGCCGGTGCCGCGCTGGTCCAGAAGCAATACGTCGTGGTGCGCCAGCAGCGGCCCGAAGGCGGGCCGCATCTCGGGCCAGGTCTGGATCGCCGACTGCCCGGGCCCGCCGGCCAGGTACACCACCAGGTCCTTGTCGGGCACCTGCGAATCGCTGGGTACGATCGCGAGCTTCAACTTGATGACGCGTGACTTCGGGTCGGCACGGTTTTCGGGCACCGGATACTTCGCGCAGAACGCGGGCGTGGTCGCCGAGGAATGCGGGCGCTTCAACTCGCAGGCGGTCAGGGTCAGGCGACCCAGCTTCATGGTTTCCGGCGCCGCCGGTTTCACCGGCTTTCCCGGTTTGGCCGGCGTGGCCGCGGTGGTGGATGCGGGGGCGGGTGCGCCGGTGGCGGCGGATGCCGGCGTGGTGCGCTCCGGTGCCGCACGATGGCGCTTGCCCCACCACTGCCAGCCCACGACGCCCACCAGGATCAGGACCGCGACGATGCGCAGCAGCATGCGTTTGTCCATCTTCATTCAGTCTTCCTCGTCCGGGTCGAACATCGATTCGATGCGTTGCTTGAACAGCCTCGCCAGCTTGAAGGCCAGGGGCAGGCTGGGATCGTACTTGCCGTTCTCGATGGCGTTGATGGTCTGGCGTGATACATCCAGTTGTTCGGCAAGCGCGCCCTGCGACCAGCCGTGTTTTTCGCGCAACTCACGGACACGGTTTTTCATCAACAGCCCCAGAAATCCCAGGTGCCCGTGACCCTGCGTACCAGCGCAAGGCGCGTCACGCCGTACACCGCGGCGAGGGCCGGAAACACCCACACCAGGACGCCCCCGCCGACCGGCCACACCCCGGCGATCGCCAGGAAGGCGCCGACGATGCTGGCTGCGCTGACCACGCCGGTGGACACCCCCAGCGCGATCAGGTGCATGCGCTGTTCCAGCTCGTCGCCGCGCATCACCATGCGCGCGCTCAGCGCGATCACCACGATCACCGGCAGGGTCGGCAGCACCGCCAGGACGGCACGCAGCGCGATGTCATCGGTCCGGCCGACCAGTGGCCACTCGAACAGCATCAGGGCCACGTACACCGCCATGACCAGCAGTATCACGATGTTGTGCCTGCGTTTTGATACCCGTGCCATCGGAATTCCACGCTGTAAAGTGAACTTGACATGCGACACTATCCGCCACTTCGCGGGCTGTCAAGTGTTCTTTACATGTGCGCGGGGCGGCGTGCGCCGCGGCGCACGCGCCCGGTCGCGCAGTGGGCGGCACAAGCGCCGGTGTTCGGCGGATCAGCACGGCGCGGGCGGGCTGCGCGCCCGCGGCACCTCACGACGATTCGTGCAGGGTCGCCAGGGTCTCGTTGAAGGTGCGGCTGGGCCGCATCGCCGCGGCGATCTTTCCCGGGTCCGGGCGGTAGTAGCCATCCAGGTCCACCGGCTTGCCCTGCACGTCGTTCAATTCGTCGACGATGGTGTCCTCGGTCGCCTCCAGTTTTTCCGCCAGGCGGCCGAAGGTTTGCGCCAGTTCGGCGTCGTCGTTCTGGTCGGCCAGTGCGCGCGCCCAGTACATCGCGAGGTAGAAATGACTGCCGCGGTTGTCCAGCTCGCCAACCTTGCGCGAGGGCGACCGGTTGTTTTCAAGGAACCGGCTGGTGGCCGCATCCAGCGCCGCCGCCAGCACCCTGGCGCGCGGGTTGTCGTATTGCCGGCCAAGGTGCTCCAGCGACGCACCCAGCGCCAGGAATTCGCCCAGCGAATCCCAGCGCAGGTGGTTTTCGGCCACGAACTGGCGCACGTGTTTGGGCGCCGAGCCGCCGGCCCCGGTCTCGAACAGGCCGCCGCCGGCCATCAGCGGCACGATCGAAAGCATCTTGGCGCTGGTGCCGAGCTCCATGATCGGAAACAGGTCGGTCAGGTAATCGCGCAGCACGTTGCCGGTGACCGAAATGGTGTCCTGGCCCTTGCGGATGCGCGCGAGTGAATGGCGCATCGCGTCCTCGGGCGTCATGATGCGGATGTCCAGGCCCGTCGTGTCGTGGTCCTTCAGGCAACGTTCGACCTTCCTGATGATCTCGGCGTCGTGGGCGCGGTTGGCGTCCAGCCAGAACACCGCCGGCGTGCTGGAAAGCCGCGCGCGCGTGACGGCCAGCTTCACCCAGTCCGCGATCGGCGCATCCTTGGCCTGGCACATGCGCCAGATGTCGCCGGCTTGGACGTCGTGCTCGAACACGAGATTGCCGTCCTGGTCGGTCACGCGCACCGTGCCGTCGAAGGGAATCTGGAAGGTCTTGTCGTGCGAGCCGTATTCCTCGGCCTTGTCGGCCATCAGGCCGACGTTGGGTACGCTGCCCATGGTTGCCGGATCGAAGGCGCCGTTGGCCTTGCAGTCCTCGATCATCACCTCGTAGATGCCGGCGTAGCAGCGGTCCGGGATCACCGCCTTGCAGTCCTGGCGCTCGCCTTCGGCATTCCACATCTTGCCCGAGTCGCGGATCATCGCCGGCATCGAGGCGTCGATGATGACGTCCGAAGGCACGTGCAGGTTCGTGATGCCCTTGTCCGAATCGACCATCGCAAGTTTCGGACGCCGTGTGTATTCGGCGCGGATGTCATCCTTGATCGCGGCCTGCTGGTCCCCGGGCAGCTTGGCGAGGCACGCGTACAGGTCGCCCAGCCCGTTGTTGGGATTGAAGCCGGCCGCCTTGAGCGCGTCACCATGCGTGGCCAGCACGTCGTGGAAGAATTCCTCGACCACCACGCCGAACATGATGGGATCGGAGACCTTCATCATGGTGGCCTTGAAGTGCACCGAGAACAGTACGCCGCGCGCCCGTGCATCGGCGATCTGGCCGTCGATGAAAGCCGCCAGCGCGCGGCGCGACATCACCGCGCCATCGACGATCTCGCCGGCCTGCACCTTCACCGATTCCTTCAGCACCCTGGACTTGCCGCCGTCACCGTGCAGCGTGATCGCGAGACTGCCGGCCTTGTCCAGCGTCGCGGATTTTTCCGAGCCGTAGAAATCGCCATCGTCCATGTGTGCGACGTGGGTGTTTGAATCCTTGTCCCACGCGCCCATGCGGTGCGGGTGCTTGCGCGCATAGTCCTTCACCGATTTGGGCGCGCGCCGGTCGGAGTTGCCCTGGCGCAGCACGGGATTGACCGCGCTGCCCTTGATCCGGTCGTAGCGCGCGCGGGTTTCGCGCTCGGTGTCGTCCTTCGGCTCGTCGGGGTATTCGGGCAACGCGAACCCCTGGTCCTGCAGTTCCCGGATCGCCGCCTTCAACTGCGGCAACGACGCCGAGATGTTGGGCAGCTTGATGATGTTGGCCTCCGGCGCCAACGCCAGGCGCCCCAGTTCGGCGAGGTCGTCGGAAACCTTCTGTGCATCGTCCAGCACGTCGGGGAACTGCGCCAGAATCCGCCCGGCCAGCGAGATGTCGCGCGTTTCCAGCGCCACGCCCGCGGTGTCGGTGAATGCATCGATGATCGGCAGCAACGAGCCGGTGGCAAGGCGCGGCGCCTCGTCGGTCAACGTGTAGATGATCCTGGGGGATTCGGACATGGAAACCTCGGAGTCAGGCGCAGGAAAACGCCCATTGTCGCGCGTTGGCGGCGCGGCGCCAAGCAACGCGTTCGGTCAGGGTCCGTCGCGGGAGTGCCCCGTTCGCGTTGAGCGCAGGAGGCGCAGCCTCCGGAGTCGAAACGCCACGTATTGCCCGCCGACATCGCAGGCGCCCTGCGCGCGACTTCGGACGATGGACCTGCTTGCGCGCGGCAGCGGTCGAAAAACCTTTTTGCCACGGATTTCCACGGCTGGGCACGGATCAGACACGTCCCTCACCGACCGCCTGCGCGAGGCGGCGGACAGTCCCATTTCGGTTGCGGAATCTTTACCCAATGCCGAACAAACTTGCCGGTCCCGGATCAGTCACTTGTTGTCATTCCGGAAGCCGCGCAGCGGCGATCCGGAATCCATTTTGGCCTCTGCTCCGAGCAAGGAATCAAAATGGATTCCGGGTTCCATCGCCGGCGGTGCCGACGATAGCCCCGGAATGACAAAATTCCTCAGGACTTCGCTCGCAGATAGCCAAGTCCCGTTTCTCGTTCCTTCCGATGCGGATCAACGCGATCGGGGAATCGGTGGTCAAACGCCGGCGTCGCCATTTCCGCGGATCACGGACAGAACCAATATGCTGGATCGGCTTCCCACACCACGCGCCATCGCTCCGGCATGCTGATTGCTTTCAACAAGCCCTTCCGGGTGCTGTGCCAGTTCACCGATCGCAGCGCAACGCCGCGGCAGACGCTGGCCGGGTTCGGCCTGCCGCCGGGCGTGTATCCGGCGGGCCGGCTGGATTTCGACTCCGAAGGCCTGCTGCTTCTGACCGACGACGGCGCACTGGCGCACCGGATCACCGACCCGCGCCACAAGCTGCCGAAGACCTACCTGGTGCAGGTGGAAGGCACGCCGGATGCGGCGTCACTGCAAACGTTGCGGCGCGGCGTCGCGTTGAAGGACGGTGCGACCCGGCCCGCCATCGCGCGGCGGCTTGCGCGCGCGCCCGGCTGGTTGTGGCCGCGCGATCCGCCGGTCCGCTACCGCAAGAGCGTGCCGGATGCGTGGCTGGAGATCACCATCCGCGAGGGCCGCAACCGCCAGGTGCGCCGCATGACGGCGGCAGTGGGCCTGCCGACGTTGCGCCTGGTCCGCATCCGCATCGGCGACTGGTCGCTGGGTGGCCTCGCGCCGGGCGCGTGGCGCATGGAGCCGGTTGGCAAACGCCCGAAGATCACGTAATCGTGTGCGCACGGTGCCAGGCGATGGGGCGTGCCTACAAACGACACCAATCGACAATCTTTTTGCCACGGATTTCCACGGATCAACACGGATTGGTTTCATTCGTCATCCCGGAATCACGAAGCGATATCCGGGACCCAGCGTCTTGCTGCCTGAATGCGTATCACGCATGAGGCCGGGTTCCTGCCGTCGCGGGAATGCCGATGGTGACATTTGATTCCGGTTTCCCTGCCGGGTTGATCCACGAAAGCCGCTTCTGATCCGTGTCCATCCGTGCAAATCCGTGGCCAATGTTGTTCATTCGCGCGAACCCGGCCGCGCCCCCACCGCCCGATCGCAACGTCCGGACGCGGCGCCGGCGACACGCACTCGCGCCCCCGCCGCAACTTAATCGGGCAGCCCGAAAAACGCGCGCGTGGCGGCGGTGGCGTTGGCGGCGGTGACCTCGGGGGCTTCGCCGCGCAGGTTCGCGACCACTTCGCAGATGTGCGCCAGGTACATCGGCTCGTTGCGGCGATCAGCGGGCGGGGGGCGGATGTCGCGCGGCAGCAGGTAGGGGGCGTCGGTTTCCAGCAACAGGCGATCGGCGGGAATCTCGCGCACCAGCCCGCGCAGGTGCAACCCGCGGCGCTCGTCGCAGATCCAGCCGGTGATGCCGATGTGGCAATCGAGGTCGAGGTAGTCGAACAGCGCCCGGCGGGTATCGGTGAAGCAGTGCACGACAACCGCCGGCACGGCATCGCGCGCGGATTTGAGCAGTGCGAGGAAGTCATCGTGGGCGTCGCGCTGGTGCAGGAACAACGGCATGCGAAGGTCGGCCGCGATCGCGAGCTGGCGTTCGAATGCCGCGCGCTGCGCGGGCCTTGGCGAAAGGTCGCGATAGTAGTCCAGTCCCGTTTCGCCGACCGCGACCACCTCCGCCGCGCGCGCCAGTTGCCGCAGCCGGGCGTCGGTTTCCTCGCCGTAGTCGCCCGCGTGGTGGGGATGCACGCCAGCGGTGGCGCTCAGGGTCGCCGGATGCGCTTGCGCCAGTTCCAGCGCGTGCTCGCTGCCCGCGCGCGAGGCGCCGGTGACGATCATGCGTTGCACGCCCGCGCGCGACGCGCGCTCGAGCACCGCGTCCAGGTCGCGGCGGAAGGATTCGTGCGTGAGGTTGGCGCCGATGTCGATCAGTTGCATGGCAAGTGCTGCGTGCGGGTCCGGCGCAGCGTAGCAAGGGCGGGCCGGAAACGACAAAGGAGCCGGCGCGATCGCCGGCTCCCCGGGTGGAACGTACTGGCGCGCTCAGTGGCGGGCTTCGACCTTGACCACCACGCGCCGGTTGGGGGCCAGGCATTCGATCAGCTTCGCCTGCGGCATCGGGTCGCAGGTCTTGACCGGATCGGCCTTGCCGCGGCCCTCGGCGGTGATCCGCCCGGGTGCCACACCTTTTTCCACCAGGAAATCGCGCACGGTGTTGGCGCGCTCGGTGGAAAGCTTCATGTTGTAGGCATCGCTGCCGAGCCGGTCGGTGTAGCCGATGACCTCGACATTGTCGGCATGCACGCCGGGTGCGGTCAGCTTGCCGGCCAGCACTCCCAGGTCCTTGACCCCGGTCCGGGTGATGTCGGCCAGGCGGTACTTGTCGAACGCGAACAGCGCGTCGGTGGACAACGTGAAGGTCTGCGGCTGGGGTTCAGGCGCGGTTTTCGGCGCCGGCGGATCGAGCACGTCGGCACATGACTCGGGGTGCCAATAGATGCTGCGCGCAACCTTGTGATGGTCGAACAGCAGCTTGAACTCGCACTGGGTGGCCGCGCCGTCCTTGTGGAAGTTGAACAGGTAGGTCCACTCGCGTGCGCCGAATCCGGCGCCGAAGTGCGGCGAACCGATCAACGCCATGATCTGCCGCTTGTCCAGCCCGGGCTTCACCTGGCGCAGGTTGTCCAGATTGGGGAACGTGCCGCCGCGGTGCAGGGCATTCGTCCTGGCCGGCTCCGGCCACACCAGTTGTTGTGCGTGGGTGCCGTCGCGGGCAATGCCATGGCTCAGGTTGCCACAACCGGCCAGTGCGCCCGCGGCAACGAGCGCGATGGTGGCCGCAAGGACTTTGCGAATTGCAGGTTGCATGTCGAACTCCTGGAAGGGGAAGAAGGAAGGCCGGCGCGGCGCCGCGCCATCACGCGGCGCCGCCACGAACCGGCTTACCAGACGATGGCCGCGCCCACGCCCGCGCTGAAGTCGCCCTGCGAGGACGAGCTTGCGTTGGCCTTCAGGATGAAACGGCCGTTGTCGGTAATCCTCGACAGTCCCAGGGCGATGCCGCTTTGTCCGCGGAAGGTGCCGATGCCCACCCCGAACGCGCTCTGTCCGGGTGCGTAGGGTTGCGGAATGTTGGCCGCGGCGATGGCCGAAGCGACGCCCGCGTTGACGTGCCGCGACAGGTCGCTGACGTTGGCCTGCAACTGGTTGAACTTCTGGTCGGCGTAGCTGGCCGCCCAGTTCTGCGCGGTCTGGATGCCCGCGTTCAACTGCCCGACGTTCACCGCGTCAGTGTCCGCGGTACCGGCTGCGACGTTGTGGATCGTGGTCGGATCACCGCCCGGATTCAGGGTGACGTTGGTGTAGTCCACCGAGGAAACGTTGTTGTTGGTCACCGTGTCGTATTGCACGGCCCCCTGCTGCGATGCCTGCAACTGGCTGACGTTGACCGCATCGGTTGCTGCGGAACCTGCCGCGACGTTGGTGATGCGACGCTCGTTGCCCGCGGAGCCGACCGAGACGGTATCGTCCTCGTTGGCCACCGAACCGTGACCCAGCGCCACGCTGTTGTCGCCGCTGGCGACACTGGCGTTGCCGATCGCGGTGCTGTTGGTGCCGCTGGCGGATGCGGAGGTGCCGACCGCGGTGCCGCCGTCACCCGCGGCGGCACTGTCGTTGCCCACCGCCAGCGCGTTGTCGCCGGTGGCCGCCGCGTTGGATCCGCCGGCCGCGGAATTGGTACCGGTTGCCGAAGGCGTGCCGGTGACGTCGGTACTGGTCTGGAACGCACCGCTGTGGCCCTGCTGGATATTGGTGACGGCCTGGTTGGTCGCGTACAACTGCGAGCCGTTCACCGCGTCCTTGCTGGTCGCCGAAATGGTCCCGTCGGCAACGTTGGTGACCTTGGTGTTGCCCATGTCGATACCCGAACTGCTGAGCGTCGGACCGCCGCCGCTGAACGAGACGCTGTGCATCCCCGTGAGATCGGGGTTCACGGCGATCGTCACGCTGGTGCCGTTCTGGGTCACCACCACGTTGTCGCCGGCCGCGAACGTCGCGGTGGCTCCCGGGGCCACGTTGGCCACGCTGGAACCGTTGGCGACGCCGCTTCCGACCGCGGTGGTGGTGATGTCCCAGCCCAGGGCGGCCATCTGTCCGACCAGGTCGAGTTCCTGGTTGGTTGCGTACAACTGCGAGCCGTTCACCGCGTCCGTGCTGTTGGCGCTCAGGCGCCCGGCCGCCACATTGGTGATCTGGCGTTCGTTGCCCGGGCTGCCCACGCTGACCACGCTGGTCGGCGCGGCGCCAGCGAATGCGTGGTAGCTGCCGGCAATGGTCGCGCCCGCCGTCGGATTCGGCGCCGCCACCACCGTGTGGTTGCCCAGCGCCACCGCGCCGTCCATGCCGGCGGCAATTGTGACGTCGTTACCCAGCACGAAGGCGTTGTCGGCCGCAACGGTGTTGTTGTTGCCGAACGCGCCGGAGTCGTTGCCACTCACGTTGTTCGGGTCACCAATCGCGATCGAATGATCCCCGCTGACCGTACCCTGGTAGCCGATGCTGATTGATTGGGTACCGCTCGCCTGGGCCTGGTTGCCAAGGGCAATGCTGCTGTCACCGCTCGCAGCGGCCCGGTTGCCCACGGCGATGCTGCTCGCCGCGCCGGCGTACGCGTGCGCGCCCACGGCGGTTGCGTAGTTGGACATGGCACTCGAATAGGCACCCAGGGCCGTCGCGGCGTTGGCATCGGCGCCGGGATTGCCGACGTAAGCATGAGCGCCCAGCGCAACGCTGTCGTGCGCGTCATTCTCGGCGTAGCTGCCGTAGAGCGCGCCGACCGCCGCGTACGGGCCAATCGCGACACTGTTGCTCACATCGCCATCGTCAGCCCCCACCCACGCATGATTGCCAAGCGCCATGGAGCCGCCGAGATCCCCCTGGTACTTGCTTGCCCCCTCAACGGCCGCATGGTAGCCCAAGGCGGTGGCGTATCGGCCATCAGCACGTGCGTAGCCACCGACCGCGGTGCCGTGGGAGCGCCCGTAGGCACGGCTGCCCAACGCCGTACTGTGATCGGCCGCTATGGCGTTGGCGCCGACCGCACTGCTGTGGTCGCCGACGGCAATGGCGTAACTGCCAAGTGCGGTGCTGTAGTCGCCGAGGACAATGCTGTTTGCGCCGTTGGCCGCGCTGTAGGCACCACTGACTTGCGCGCCATAACCGGTCGCCATGCTTTTTGGGCCCGCCGCATGGCTGTTCCGGCCCAGGGCGGTGCTGTTGTCACCAGAGGCCATGGCGCCATCGCCGACGGCGCTCGCGCCATAACCGCTCGCCGTGGCAGCGTAGCCGTTGGCCGTGCTGTAATCCCCCGAGGCGGTCGCGTTCGGACCGGAAGCCGTCGAATGCGTGCCGCTGGCCACGGCGTCCTCGCTACCATCGAGCAGTCCATCCGCCTTGAAGAAGTGCGCACCCACCGCGGTGGACGCCAACGCCGTTACCGCCTGGTTGGTCGCATACAACTGCGAACCGTTCACCGCGTCGGTGCTGGTTGCCGACACCTCGCCCGCCGCCACGTTGGTGATCTGGCGCTCGGCACCCGGGGCGCCCACGCTGACCACGCTGGTCGGGTTGCTGCCCGCGAACGCGTAATAGGACCCGTTGATCGTGGTACCGCCCGTCGCGTTGGGCGCCGCCACCACCGTGTTGTTGCCCAGCGCCACCGCGCCGTCCATACCCGCCGGGATGGTGACGTTGTTGCCGAGCACGAAAGCGTTGTCGGCGGCGATGGTGTTGTTGTTGCCGAACGCGCCGGAGTAGTTGCCGGTCACGTTGTTGGGATCACCGATCGCGATCGAATGGTCACCGCTCACGACGTTCTGGTAACCGATGCTGATTGACTGCTCGCCGCTGGCCTGCGCCTGGTCGCCCAGCGCGATGCTGCTGGCGCCACTGGCGTTCGCATAGCTGCCAAGCGCCGTGGCATACCTTCCGGAGGCCGTCGCGTCATTTCCCAGCGCAGTACCGTAGTCACCGGACGCCGTCGCCCCCGCACCCACCGCGGTACTGACATAACCGGATGCCGTGCTGTAGTTGCCCAGCGCCGTGGCACCCACGTCGGATGCGTTCGCACGGACACCCACGGCGGCGCCATAGTCGGCGGCGTAGGCGTAGCTTCCCAACGCGGTGCTGTTGTCTCCCGACGCGGAGGCGTTGTAACCGGCAGCCAGCGAGGCATAACCCGCTGCCGCGGCCTGCACCCCCAGCGCAGTGCTGAAGTCACCCGAAGCGGACGCGAATCCGCCCACCGCGGTGCTGATGAAACCCGTCGCGGAGGCATAGTTGCCCAGCGCCGTGGCGCCTTCGCCATACGCGTTGGCGTAGACACCGAACGCGGCGCCGTAGTCGCTTGCGTACGCGCGCGAGCCGACTGCGGTACCGGACTGATATGCGAAGGCGTAACTCCCCACCGCAACCGCGTTGTCGGCCGCCGCATTGGCGTTGTAACCCGAAGCAATCGAGTAATTGCCCGTGGCGGTCGCAAACGACCCCAGCGCCGTCGATTCATCACCCAACGCCTTGGCCGTGTCGCCCAGCGCCACTGCGCCGTAGCCTGCCGCAACCGCGAACGCACCCACCGCCGTGCCGTAGATGCCGCTGGCATAGGCCGTGTTGCCGAGTGCCATGGAACTGTCACCGCTGGCGTAGGTATTGCTGCCCAGCGCCACCGCGGCGTAACCGGATGCATAGGCGTTGGCACCACCGGCAAGACTGTTGTAACCCGCGGCGTTGGCACCGCTGCCCAGCGCGCTCGCGCCCATGTAGGCATACGAATCCATGCCGACGGCCGTGCCGTTGATGGACCCGATGGCACCGTAACCAACCGCCGTGCCGTCTTGCTGCGCACCGGAAAAACCGCCCAGCGCCACGCCCCTGTCGCCCACGGCGCGCGCATATTTGCCGACCGCAACGCTGTAGTCGCCGGCCGCCTGGGCATATTTGCCCACCGCCGTGCTGTACTTGCCCGACGCAATGGCGGTGTTGCCGAGCGCAACGCTGCCATCGCCGCCGGCATAGGCCCCGTTGCCGAAGGCCGCGGCGCCGTAGCCCAGGGCCTGGGTGTGAGTACCCACCGCCGTGCTGTACAGGCCGCTCGCGGATGCATAGCTGCCGAGCGCAGTGGCGTAACTGGCTGTCGCAGAAGCATACGCACCCAGCGCCATGGCGTAGCTGGCGTCCGCAGACGCGTTGCCCACGTACGCATGCGTACCCATCGCGATGCTGTTGCGGGCACTGGTCGTGTTCATGCTGCCGACATCACCGCCGACGTAGGCGTAACTGCCGATGGCGATACTGCCGGTGGCATCGCCGCCGATGCTGCCCACCCAGGCGTGGTCGCCCATCGCCATGGCGTGGTCGACGTAGCCATAGGTTGTGGTAACCCGCGCAAGGGTGCCGAACGCCGAACTGTAGGCGCCCGCGGCGAGGCTGCCCGCGCCAACGGCCGTCGAAGAATATCCGCCAGCCACGGAACCCGCTCCCGCGGCCGTACTGGAATCTCCTCCCGCAACAGAACCGTAGCCCACGGCAACGCTGTTGCTTCCGGCTGCCTGCGCGGAATAGCCACTGGCGACGCCGTAGTCACCCGAGGCAGCCGCATTCGGCCCGGAAGCCGTCGCGTGCGCACCGCTGGCCGCGGCATCATCGCTGCCATCGGCCGGGCCATTGGCCTTGAAGTAGTGCTCCACGTTGTCGGCACCAGCCTGTACGGCTGTGATGGCCTGGTTGGTCGCGTAAAGCTGCGAGCCGTTCACCGCGTCGGTGCTGGTCGCCGATACCTCGCCCGCCGCCACGTTGGTGATCTGGCGCTCGGCGCCCGGGGCGCCCATGCTGACCACGCTGATCGGGGCGGCGCCGGCGAACGCGTAATAGTTGCCGGCGATGGTCGCGCCCGCCGTCGGATTCGGCGCCGCCACCACCGTGTTGTTGCCCAGCGCCACCGCACCGTCCATGCCGGCCGGAATCGTGACGTTGTTGCCGAGCACGAAAGCGTTGTCGGCGGCGATGGTGTTGTTGTTGCCGAACGCGCCGGAGTAGTTGCCGGTCACGTTGTTCGGATCGCCGATCGCGACCGAATGATCCCCGCTGACCACGCCCTGGTAGCCGATGCTGATCGACTGCTCGCCGCTGGCCTGCGCCTGGTCGCCCATGGCGATGCTGCTGGCGCCGCTGGCGTTGGCGTGGTTGCCCAGCGCAGTCGAGTAATCGCCAGTGGCGTATGCGTAATAGCCGAGCGCCGATGCACGTTTCCCGCTGGCGTTGGAATAGGTACCGATGGCCGTGGCCTGGTAGCCCGCCTGCGCGTAGTCGCCCAGCGCCGTGGCATCGCGGTAGTTGGCGCGCGCGTTGATGCCCACCGCGGTGCCGAAGTTGCCGTAGGCCTGCGCGCCGGCACCAAGCGCCGTGGACTCGAAACCGGTGGCATAGGCATAAGCCCCCACCGCCGTGGAGTAACCCTGCAGGCTGCCCGTCGCACCGGCAGCACGCGCATTCTGGCCAATCGCCACGGCTGCACCATCCTGCGCGTTTGCATACGCACCGAGCGCAACGCTGCCTGTCTGATAGGTGCTGGCCGTCGCCGGCACCGTCTGCGCCTCATGGCCGATGGCAATGTCGTTGTCCGCATTGGCTATCGCGTTGTAGCCCTGCGCAATCGAGTAGTTGCCCGTGGCATTCGCGAACGCACCCAGCGCCGTCGCCGCGTCGCCCAGCGCATTGGCGGTATCGCCCAGCGCCGTGCCGTCATAACCCTGCGCCACCGCGAACGGGCCTACCGCGGTGCCGTAGGCGCCGCTGGCGTAGGCCGTGTTGCCAACCGCCGTCGCACTGTCGCCACTGGCGTAGGTGTTGCTGCCCAGCGCCACCGCGGCGTAACCGGATGCATAGGCATTGGCACCACCGGCAAGACTGCTGTAACCCGTGGCACTGGCATAGCTACCCAGGGCGCTCGCGCCGACATAGGCGTACGAATGCACGCCCACCGCCACGCTGTTGGCGCCGTTCGCGATCGCACCTGTGCCGACGGCGGTTGCCTGGTACCAGGCGTACGAGCCTGCACCCAGCGCCGTCGCGGCGATGTCCGCAGCGGAGGAGCCGGCCCCCACCGCGGTCGCGTAGCTGGCGGTGGCGGATGCATACGCACCCAGCGCCGCCGACTGGTTGGCGTCGGAGGTCGCACTGCCGACGTATGCGTGCGGTCCGAGCGCGATGCTGTCGTACGCGTTGGTGTGGTTCGGATTGGGCAGCCCGCCGTTGGTGTACTTGGTGCCGACCTGCGCATAGTCACCCAACGCCATGCTGCCGTGAACGTCGGCATACACACCAACCACGGCGGCGCGGTGCCCAAGCGCCGTTGCCGCGTTGGCGTTGCCGAAAACGGAAAACACCTCCGCTCCGTAACCCATGGCCGTCGCGTAAGCGGCCGAACCGTAGGCTGACGCCACCACGGTGCGGCTGCCGACCACGGTCGTGCCGGTCACGTCACCCGATGGTCCCGCGGTTGCCTGGGCGTTGTAACCAATCGCGGTCGAGTAATTTCCGATCGTATAGGCGTAGTTACCACACGCGAGCGCATTGTTGCCGGGCGCGGCAGTACCGGTGGATGCGGGCGTGGTATCGCAGACATTGCCGGCGAAGGCAGGACTGATGGCGCCCGTCGCCAGCAGCAGGCCCGAGAGCGCGAGCGCCAGACCCCGCGGCCGGAATGAACGCGAGGGTGCGGCGGCGGATGCGCCACCGCTTCGGGTCTTGGCCTTGGCCAGTTCCGAGGCAACGACAACCTGATTCAGCGAACGGTTCCAGACCAGGCTGTAGATCTTCTTGTTCACGCTACCCCTCCCGACTCGGTTGATGGCTTGGGTGGTACTCCCCAATTCCGCGCTGGCGAAGTGCACCGGACGCTCGCGACGGGGCGAACGACACCGTCGCCTCGTCCCGGGAAACGAAACGGCAAGGAACCTGGATCAGTGATTTCCCCTGGTTTGGCCCCTGTCCGCGCATGGCGCGGTCGCCGTGTCCGACGCGTTGCATCAATGCGGAATTGCGTTCACACCCCTGTTTCCGGATTGCGCTGCACCGTAACAGAGCCTACCGCACGGCGCGACTCATGTCACAAAATTACACATTGATCCCGACAATTCAGCGCGGATTGGGCACAAAGCGCGGCGATGCGGTGTGGATCCCCACGCCTACAATGCCCACGTGAATGCACTGGAATTCCCGATTTCGCCGCTGTTGCCACGCATTTGTGCGCACTTGGCCGAACATTCGCGGCTGGTGCTGGAAGCACCGCCAGGCGCGGGCAAGACCACGCAGGTGCCGCAGGCCCTGCTGGATGCGCAGTGGCTGGCCGGACGCCGGATCGTGATGCTGGAGCCGCGCCGGATCGCGGCGCGCGCGGCGGCCGGGTTCATGGCCGCGCAGCGCGGCGAGGCCATCGGACAGACGGTGGGCTACCGCATCCGGTTCGAAGCGCGGGTGTCGCAGGCAACAAGGATCGAGGTGGTCACCGAAGGCATCCTGACCCGGATGCTGCAGGACGACCCGGAACTGCCGGGTGTCGGCGCGGTGCTGTTCGACGAATTCCACGAACGGCACCTCGCCGGCGACCTCGGCGCCACGCTGGCGCTGGACGTACAGGCGGGCCTGCGGCCGGACCTTCGCATCGTGGTGATGTCGGCGACGCTGGAAGGCGAGCGGGTGGCGCGCTGGCTGGATGCGCCGGTGCTGCGCAGCGAAGGCCGTGCATTTCCCGTACGCATCGCGTATCCATCGGCGCGACGCGGCGAAAGCGATCTCGCCCACCTGCAACGCGCAACGACGCAGGCGCTGGAAGAAACCGACGGCGACGTGCTGGTGTTCCTGCCGGGGCGGCGGGAGATTGCGCGGGCGCAAAGGATGCTGGCGGACGAACGGCGGTCCGCTTCGTTCCGAAGAGGGTTTGGGGACGAGGGCTCGGGACCGCGCGCGGATCCCGGACCCCCATCCGGCGCTGCGCGCAACCTGCTCCCGGAGGGAGAAGGGAACCGGATGGCGCGTATCGAAATCCTGCCGCTGCACGGAGGATTGTCGCTGGCCGAACAACAGGCCGCGCTGGCGCCGGCCGACCCCGGCACGCGCCGGGTGATCCTTGCCACCAACGTGGCCGAATCCTCGATCACGGTGCCGGGCGTGCGCGCCGTGATCGACACCGGGCTGGCGCGCGAACCACGCTTTGATCCCAACTCGGGCTTCACACGACTGGCGACGGTGGCGATTTCCCGAGCTTCAGCGGACCAGCGCGCCGGGCGTGCGGGGCGCGTTGCGTCCGGCGCCGCGTATCGCCTGTGGCCGGAGAGCCGGCGCCTGGAACCATCGCGCAGCCCGGAAATCGCCCAGGCCGAACTGTCGGGCCTGGCGCTGGAGCTGGCGGCCTGGGGCGTGGGTGCCGATGCCACCGCGGCGCTGCGCTGGCTGGATGCACCGCCGCCCGGCGCGCTGGCCGCCGCGCGTGACCTGCTGCAAGGGCTGGGTGCACTGGATGAACACCTGCGCATCACGCCGCGCGGTCGCGACATGCTGCAACTGGGCACAGCGCCACGCATGGCCGCCATGGCGCTGCGCGCGCCGGATTCCCTGCACGCATTGGTCGCCGACCTGCTGGCACTGCTGGAAGCGCGCTCGCCGTTGCGCGGTGGATTCGACGACGACCTGCGCCGGCGCGTGGATGCCCTGCACCAGTTCCGCGACGGTGGCGCGCGTGCGGTGCACGGCGCCGACACGGGTGCGCTGGCGGCAATCGACAAGGCCGCGCGCGGCTGGCGCAAGCGCCTCGGAACCCGCCACGGCGCCAGCGGCACGCCCGACGCGCTGGCCGTCGGCAACCTGCTGCTGCACGCATTCCCCGACCGCGTCGCTCGAAGGGACGACACCGACCCTCGGCGCTACCGGCTGGCCAATGGCCGCGGCGCGCGCCTGCACGGGGAATCGGGGCACATCGGCGAACCGTGGCTGGTCGTCGCCGAAGCCCGCTTCGATGCCCGCGACAGCCTGGTCCTCACCGCAGCGCCCTTCGACGCGGCGCTGCTGGAGCGCGATTACCCACGACGGTTCACGCGCAAGCGCGTGGTGCAGGTGAACGCCAACGATGTCGTCGAAGCATTCGAGGAACGACGCTTCGAGGCGCTGGTGCTGGAACGCCGGGCGGTAGCGGCCACCGCCGATGACACGTTGCCGGCGCTGCTGGCAACCATCCGTTCACGCGGCATCGATGTCCTGCCATGGAGCGACGCGGCACGGCGGCTGCGCGCACGCGTTGCGTGGCTGCGCGCGGCCATGCCCGACGCCGACCTGCCGGACGTTTCCGACGCGGCACTGCTGGACTCGCTGGAAAGCTGGCTGGCACCCGCACTCACCGGCAAGCGCCGACTGGGCGCGCTGTCCACGCACGCCCTTTCGGACGCGTTCGCCGGCTTGCTGGCCTGGCCGCAGCGCAAGCTGCTGGACGAGGCGGCGCCGGATGCCATCCGGGTGCCCAGCGGACGCAGCGTGAAACTGGATTACACGAGCGCGAGCGCGAACGCCCGGGCGACAGTGAGGGCCGGAGGTTGCCAGGCGAGCAACGAGCCTGGCACCGGGGCTGGCGGTGAGGGTCCGGCTTCACGTGAGGCTGCCTCGCGCGAGTCTGGACCCTCACCCGCCCCTTCGGGGCACCCTCTCCCGGAGGGAGAGGGCAGCAAGGCGACATCGCCGGTATTGGCCGTGAAACTGCAGGAACTGTTCGGCCTTGCCGAAACCCCGCGCATCGCGCGCGGCCGCGTGCCGGTGACGCTGCACCTGCTTTCGCCGGCCGGCCGGCCGATCCAGGTCACGCAGGACCTGCGCGGATTCTGGGAACATACCTACGCCGAGGTGAGAAAGGAACTGAAGGGGCGGTATCCGCGACATCCGTGGCCCGAAGACCCGTGGAACGCCGTGCCCACCCACCGAGCCAAACCGCGCCGTTGACCGCGCACCACGGATGTCGCCGGCAACATCGACGCGACACCCACCACATTCGTCATTCCGGGACTCCCGGAGGGAGAACCCGGAATCCAGCACTTCCCATCGACTGCCGGGAGCTCGATTCCGGGTTCCATCGCCGATGAAGCCGGTGGTGCCCACGGAATGACGGGGGCGGAGGGTGCATTGCGACGCCAACGTGATCGGGGAATGGCCCCAACCGGATCGCCCCGAGCCCCGACACCGACCGCGGTCCACCGATTCCGCCGGCAACGCCCACCCCCACGGTGCCAGCGCGCGCCTGCGTGTGCGGACTCCCGCACACCGCGGCGGCGCGCCAGGCGGCGATGCGGCGGCTGGCGGAAAGGAAATACGGCCAGGTCCGGAACGGCGTGGCGTGTTGCGGCTCGTCGATCGACTCGGTCGTCAACAGGACGCCACGGGGATGCCTGCGGCACCACGCCATGACCTCGTCGCGCGTGATCCACGGCAACGGCTGGTGCAGTCGACCCGTGTAACCGAACAGGCCGTTGTAACGGTCGACGTGCACGATGGGCACCCGGGCCTGCAGTTGCTGCTTCACGAACGCGGCTTCCGGGCGTACGTCCAGTGCCGGCAGGTAGGCCAGCGCCCCGGCCAGCAACGTAACCGACACCAGCGCGGTCGCCGAGAGCGCCAGTGACCGCGCCTCGCGCCCCCAGCGCCACCACGCGCCCAGCGCGACCGCCAGCGGAATCAGTGCCAGCGCAGCGATGGCCGGTTGCGGCGCATAGCCGAAGGTCCTTGCCGCGTGCCACGGCAACACCACGATGCCGGCACCGGCCAGGATCGCCAGCAGCCCGAACAACAGCGGCCGCAGCCGCGCGCCGGGCTGCTGCAGCAGCCATGCACCGGCGAGCGCCCACGCCGGCAGCAGCGGCAGCAGGTAGTGGACCTGCTTGCCGCTGATGGCGCAAAAGCCCACCAGCGGAACGACCCACCAGCACCACACGAAACGCCCGAAACGGCCGCGCCACAGGCCCGACCATGCTGCACGCGGCGCGCGCAAGGTCAGCAGCCAGGGCAGCAGCAGTACCGGCACCAGCGGCAGGTACCACCAGAACGGTCGGCGGTGCGCGAAGCTCTCCGTGATGCGACCTGCCACCTTGTCCACCAGCGGCTGCCAGTAGGCCGGCCCGGCGTACCACGCGGCCGGCAAGAGCCACGCAAAAGTGATGGCGACGCCGATCACCAGGCCCGCCAGCAACGCGGGGTACCAGCGCGCCTTGTGCGCGCGGGCGGTGGCGCTCCACAGCGGGGCCAGCAGCGCCACCGCCACCACGTGCAGCAGCAGCACCGGGCCCTTGGCGAGGATCCCGAAGCCGGTCGCGAGGGCGAGCAGCGCGATCCCGCGTTTCCACCGCCGGCCGTCGAGATCCAGCAGGGCGTGCAGCACCCCGAGCACGGCGAGCGAAAGCAGCAGGTCGAACATGATCGCGGTCGCGAACACCGTGAAGCCGAGACACCCTGCCAGCAGCCACATCGCGGTGTCTGCACCGCGCCGGTCCATGCCCAGGCGCGCGGCCAGCCTGCGCAGCGTCAGCAGCACGCCCAGCGCGACGACCAGCGCCCCGACGCGTGCCACCCAGGTATGCACGCCGAATACTTCCCAGCCGCCACCGATCAGCCAGAACAGCAACGGCGACTTGTCCGAATACCACACGCCGTTGACGGTCGGCACCAGCCACTGGCCGGAGTTGACCATCTCCCACACGGCAGTGAGGTAACGCGTCTCGTCGACCGGAATCGGGGGAAACACCAGCGCCAGCGGCAACAGCAGCGCGCACCACAGCGCAAGCCACGGCCATGGCGAGCGGAAGTCGACGGGAATCTTCATGCGCCGCGCAGCATAGCGCAGGCGGGTTGCAGGGAAAGCAGATTGTCGCTGCACGACGCCGAGGACGAGCCGAACACCGCCATTCGCGTAGCGTGCGCTTCGCACACGATCGGGTGCGCGTCACGTGCGCGGAGCGCACGCTACGTGAAGCGTGGAGATCGACCCGAGGAAAATGACGGTCCCGGTGCAGCGTGGAGAATGGCCCGAGGAAAATGGCAGTCCCGGTGCAGCGTGCGCCCCGCGCACGATCGGGTGTGCGTTACGTGCGCGGAGCGCACGCTACGTGAAGCGTGGAGAACGGTCCGAGAAAATTGACGGTCCCGGTGCAGCGTGCGCCCCGCGCACGATCGGGTGTGCGTTACGTGCGCGGAGCGCACGCTACGTGAAGCGTGGAGAACGGCCCGAGGAAAATGACGGTCCCGGTGCAGCGTGCGCCCCGCGCACGATCGGGTGTGCGTCACGTGCGCGGAGCGCACGCTACGTGAAGCGTGGAGAACGGCCCGAGGAAAATGGCAGCCTCGTGCCGCGTGCGCGACGCGCACGCGGCGCGGTTTTCAGCGCGCCTTGCGCGGTTTCGCCGGCTCGCCCCTGTGGCCGAGGTCGGCCAGCATGGTCGACAGGTCCTCGGCGTGCTCCTCCTCCATCGCCAGGATGCCTTCGAGCATCCGGCGGGTGGTGGGATCGCCGTCGCCGATGTAGCGGATCATCTCGCTGTAGCTTTCGATCGCGATGCGCTCGGCGACCAGGTCCTCCTTGATCATGTCCACCAGGTCGTCGCCTTCGACGTATTCCGAGTGGCTGCGCGTCAGCAGCCCTTCGGGCGACAGGTCGGGTTCGCCCTCGAGCTGGGTGATGCGCTGGGAAATCTGGTCGGCGTGGTCCTGCTCCTCGTTGGCGTGCTGCAGGAACTCGTCGGCGATGGCCTTGGCGTTGATGCCCGAGGCCATGTAGTAGTGGTACTTGTAGCGCAGCACGCACACGATTTCGGTGGCCAGCGCCTCGTTCAGCAGCTTGAGCACCGTCTTGCGATCGGCCTTGTAGCCGTCCGTGATCGCGCCCTTGTGGATGTGCGCCCGGGCGCGCTCGCGGATGGCCTTGATGTCGGTCAGGAACGGTTTCCTGGCAGCCATGCGGTTCTCCTTGTCGTGTCGGTCACGGGGTATCGGGCAAGTGTACGCACCCGATGTTGCCGCCAGGTGAACGTCAGGCGGACCGGTACACCTCGCCGCCGGCTTCGCGGAACTCGGCGGCCTTTTCGGCCATGCCTTCCTCGATGGCTTCGAAGGCATCCACGCCGTGTTCCCTCGCGTAATCGCGCACGTCCTGGGTGATCTTCATCGAGCAGAACTTCGGTCCGCACATGGAACAGAAATGCGCGGTCTTGGCGGCATCCTTGGGCAACGTTTCGTCGTGGAATTCACGGGCCTTGTCGGGATCGAGGCCGAGGTTGAACTGGTCGTCCCAGCGGAACTCGAAGCGTGCCTTCGAGAGCGCGTTGTCGCGCGCCTGCGCGCCGGGATGGCCCTTGGCAAGGTCGGCCGCGTGCGCGGCGATCTTGTAGGCGACGATACCCTCGCGCACGTCGTCCTTGTCGGGAAGCCCGAGGTGCTCCTTGGGCGTGACGTAGCACAGCATCGCGGTACCGTACCAGCCAATCATCGCCGCACCGATCGCCGAGGTGATGTGGTCGTAGCCGGGCGCGATGTCGGTGGTGAGCGGGCCCAGGGTGTAGAACGGCGCCTCGTGGCATTTCTCCAGTTGCCGGTCCATGTTTTCCTTGATGAGCTGCATCGGCACGTGGCCGGGACCCTCGATCATCACCTGCACATCGTGCTCCCACGCGATGTCGGTGAGCTCGCCCAGCGTGTCCAGCTCGGCGAACTGGGCCTCGTCGTTGGCGTCGGCGATCGAGCCGGGACGCAGGCCGTCGCCCAGCGAGAAGGCGACGTCATACGCGCGCATGATTTCGCACATTTCCTCGAAATGCGTGTACAGGAAACTCTCTTCATGGTGCGCCAGGCACCACTTGGCCATGATCGAGCCGCCGCGCGAGACGATGCCGGTGACGCGTTTCGCGGTCAGCGGCACGTAGCGCAGCAGCACGCCGGCGTGGATGGTGAAGTA
>CAZAXF010000006.1:0-40570 GCA_964489055.1 uncultured Rhodanobacter sp.
TCTTCCACCGATTCGTGCTGGCAGAAATACGGGCCGTTGTGGATTTCCTGCAGCAACACCAGTTGCGCACCGGCCTTGGCGGCCTCGCGCAGCCCGGCCTCGATCGCGTCGAGGTTGGCATCGACGCTGCCGTGGTCGGTTTCCTGGAGCAGTGCGACTTTCAGGATTCGGTTTGCCATGGGAACAGCTTTCTGGTCCGCGAATGAACGCGAAGAACGCAAATGAGAAGCTATGGTAAAGCAGTCGGCTGCAAAGTGGCTGCAGCTACTGCGCACGTTGCGAGGATCAAACCCTTTCCCCAACGACGCATTCGTTGGGGGAGAGGGCGTTTTCCATCCGCTCTACGCGCCCTCGGTCGACGCTGCCGCCGCGAGCTGTGCGGTACCGGAGGGCTTGTATTGCGCGTATTTCTTCAGCAGCGCCCGGAATTGCGGTGTGTCGCGGATCGGGTCGAGGCCCGGCCCGATCCACAACATCGTCGGCGAGTAGGCGGCGCCGATGCCGGGTGCGGCGAGCACCTTCCTGAGCAGCGGTACGGCCAGGTCGGCCCGACCGGCCTGGGCGTACAGGATGGCGTTGGACTTGAGCTGTTGTGGCCCGTAGATGTGGTCGTCGGATTGCTCGGCCAGCGATTGCGAGCGGGCGATTGCGGCCAGCGCGGCTTCGCGGTTGCCCAGGCCCAGTTCCGCGCTGGCGATGGCGTTCCATGCCGCGCTCTGGCTAATCACGTCGCCGGGCTCGGCGGCCAGCCGGGCGCGGATTTTGGTCAGCGCCTGCTGGTAGAGCGCTCGCGCGCGCGCATGTTCGTCGGCCAGCCAGTACAGGTTGGCCAGGTGCAGTGCCTTGGGGCCGCTGAGGGGCGGGAAGTTTTCCGGCGTGTCGGGGATGCGTTGCAACAGCGCGATGGCTTCGGAGTACCTGCGCTGGTTGGTCAGGATGCTTGCCCGTTGTAGTTGCAGGGTCGGGTGGTTGCCCCGGGCAACCGCCAGGGCGTGCGCCAGGTCGCCGCGATACAACACGAGCGCGTCGGAATAGGCGCGCTTCGCGGTGACGTTGCCCGGATCGAAGTCCAGGGCCTGGCGGAACTGCCGCTGTGCCTCGACGTAGTCGTTGGTCAGCATGTAGGTCGTGCCCAGTTCGGCCTTGAGGCTGGTATTGCGCGGATCGAGCGTGAGAGCCTGCTGGAGCGCGTCGATGGCGCTGTCGAAACGCGCCTGCCGGCGCAGCACGAAGCCGGTCGCGGCAAGCGCCATGGCATCGTTCGGGCGCAATTTCAATGCCGTGGCGAATGCCTTCAGGGCCGCTTCGTAGTCGCCCCGGCCCCAGTAATCGCTGTAGCCCATCGCCATGTGGGCGGCGGCCAGCCCCGGTTGCTGGGCCAGCGCCCGTTCGGCCTGCGCGCGCGCATCGTCCCGGAGCTCCTGTGCATCCGATCCCGCCCCGCCGAACCAGACCAGTGCGCTTTCGGCGAAAGACAGGCCGGCACGGGCCTGGGCGAAACCGGGGTCTGCGGCGAGCGCCTCGCGGTACAACCCGATTGCCTGCCGGAACGACGCGGTGTCGTAGTCGATGCCACCGCGGTGGCTCAAATGTTCGGCGCGCAGGAACAAGTCGTTGGCGGCCGGATTGGTACTCAGCGACGTGGCGAGGCGCTTGGCTTCTTCAGGCGAGAGTTCCGCCTTGAGCGCCCGCGCAACCTTTTCGGCCACTTCGTTTTCGACCTCGAACACGTTGGCCAGGGTGCGGCGATAGCTTTGGGCCCACAGATGCGTGTTGCTGGCTGCGTCCACCAGTTGCACGTTGACGAGGATCTCGTTCCCGGCCTTCTGCACGCTGCCTTCGAGGACGGTCGCCACGCCCAGTTCGCGGCCGATGGTTGCCAGGTCATCGGGGTGGCTCTGGTATTTCATCGTCGAGGTGCGAGAGATCACCTTGAGGTCGGCGATGTCGGCCAGCTTGGTCAGGATCAGGTCCTGCATGCCGGCCACCAGGTAGGCGTTGTCCTGATCGTTGGAGAGGTTCTCGAACGGCAGCACGGCGATCGATTTGGCGGGAATGGCGGCGGCATCCGGTGGCGGGTCGGCGCCCTTGTGCAGGGCCAACTGGTTGGCCAGCAGCAACACCACCGCCAGGGCCAGTACGACAATGATCGCAAGATCCATCCTGCGCCCGGTATGCGCGGTGATCGATTCAGCCGGGTCGATTTCGCTTTCGCGTTTCAGGCCTTGCGGCGTCACCTCGTAGAACCAGGCGATTGCGAGCACGAATGGCAGGCCCATGGCGCCGGCGAGCACCAGCCAGCGCGTGATCCAGTCGGGTCCGCCGAATGCCGGCGCCAGCTCGGAGATCCCCTGGGCCATGGCCCAGACCGCGCCGATGTACAGCACCGCTGCGCGCAATACGTTGCGGCGTTTCAATTCGGCGTAGAACCAGCGCGCATCCGCCACCCGGGTCCTCGAATTTCCCGCCGGCAACCGGCCGGCCTCCGATGGTGTGAGTGTCTGCCAACACGCGGCCTGGCGCAACCCGCGGGAGTTCGGGCCGGCGTGCCCGCTTCGCTGCCCAAATCCCGGGGCAGCTTCGCATCGGAAGCAGGGCCGCTCCGGGCCTATGCAGAGGCGCCTTTCGCGGTCGCCGCAACGTGCTGGCCGACGTCGGGTTTGTATTTCGCGTATTTCGTCAGCAGCGCCTGGAACTGCGGTGACGCGCGGATCGGGTCCAGGTCGGGGTCGATCCAGAGCATCGTGGGCGAATAGGTGAAGCCGATGCCGGGCGTGTCGAGGACCTGCTGAAGCAGCGGCACGGCCAGGTCCGCGCGGCCGGCCCGGGCGTAAAGCACGGCGCCGACCTTGACCTGCAGTGGTGCATAGATGTGGTCGGCTGATTGCGCGGCCAGCGTTTGCGCCCGCGAGATTGCCGAGAGCGCAGCTTCGGTGTTGCCAAGGCCCAGCTCCGCGTCGGCGATGGCGTTCCAGGCGGCGCCCTGGACAATGAGGTCACCCGCGTCTATGGCGAGCTGGGCACGCGTTTTCGGCAATGCCTCCTGGTAGAGGATCCGTGCCCGTGCAGGCTTGCCGCACAGCGTATACAGGTCGGCAAGTTGCAGCACCCTGGGGCTGCCGATGGGCGGGAAATTCTCTGGCTTGTCGGGGATGGCCTGCAGCACCGCGATGGCGTCGGCGTATTTGCGCTGGAGGATCAACACGCTTACGCGCTGCATCTGCAGGGTCGGGTGGTTGCCCTGCGCCACGGCCAGCGCGCGTGGCAGGTCACCACTTCCGAGCATGATGGCATCGGAGTAGGCGCGCTTGGCGGTGACGTTTTCGGGATCGATGTCCAGGGCCTGCCGGAACTGGCGTTCCGCCTTCGCGTACTGGTACGTCAGCATGTAGGTGGTGCCCAGTTCGGCTCGGAGGCTGGTGTTGCGCGGATCGAGTGCAAGGGCCTGCTGGAATGCGTCGACGGACTGGCCAAAGCGCGCCTGGCGGCGCAGAACGAAGCCGGTCGCGGCGAGGGCAGCGGCTTCGTTCGGACGTGCTGCGAGGGCTGCGGCAAATGCCTTCAGCGCCGCCTCGTAGTCGCCCCGGCCCCAGTAATCGCTGTAGCCCATGGCCATGTGGGCGGCGGCAAGGTCCGGTTGCTGCGCAAGCGCCTGCCGGGCCTGCGACCGGGCGTCGTCCTTGAGTTGTCGTGCGTCGGCGCCCGCACCCCCGAACCAGACCAGCGCGCTTTCGGCGAACGACAGGCCGGCCCGCGCCTGTGCGAAGTCGGGATCGGTGGCCAGTGCCTGCCGGTACAGACCGATGGCCTGCCGGAATGACGCGGCGTCGTAGTCGATGTCGCCACGATGGGCAAACTGCTGGGCGCGCAGGTACAAGTCATTGGCCGTCGGGTCGGCGCTGAGGGACGCCGCCAGGCGTTTGCTCTCCGCCGGCGAGAGCTTGGCCTTTAGCGCGCCGGCGACCTGTTCGGCCACCTCGTTTTCGATGTCGAAGACGTTCGCGAGGGTACGCTGGTAGCTTCTGGCCCAGATGTGGGCGTTGCTGGCCGCGTCCACCAGTTGCACGTTGATCAGGACTTCGTTGCCCGACTTCTGCACGCTTCCCTCGAGGATCGTCGCCACGCCCAGTTGCCGGCCGATGGGCGCCAGATCGTCCGGGTGGCTCTGGTATTTCATCGTCGAGGTGCGCGAGATGACCTTGAGGTCGCCGATGTCGGCGAGCTTGGTCAGAATCAGATCCTGCATGCCGGCGACCAGGTATTCATTGTCCGGGTCGTTGGACAGGTTCTCGAACGGCAGCACGGCGATGGACTTGGGCGGGGCGGCGGTGGCCGCGGCCGACTGTGGGCTTGCGTCCGTGTGCAGGACGAGCTGGTTTGCCAGCAGCAGCACCACCGCGACGGCGAGTACCGCGATGATCGCAAGGTCCATCCGGCGTCCGGTATGCGCGATGACCGAATCGGCCCGATCAATCTCGCTTTCGCGCTTCAGACCCTGCGGCGTCAGCTCGTAGAACCACGTGAACCCCAGCATGAAGGGGAATCCGATGGCTCCGGCCAGCACGAACCAGCGCGTGACCCAGTCGGGCGCACCGAAGGCGGGCGCCAGTTGCGAAATACCCTGTGCCAGGGCCCAGACCGCACCGATGTACAGCACCGCTGCGCGCAGCACGTTGCGGCGTTTCAGTTCGGCGTAGAACCAGCGTGCATCTGCCACCGCGGGCCTCGGAATTCCCGCCGGCAACCGTCCGGCCTCCGACGCCGACAGTGTCCGCCGATATGCGGGCCAGTGCAACTTCCGGAAGTCATGCCATGACGCCCGCCGGAAGTTGCATGGTCATGCAGTGCAGGCTGCCGTTCTGCCAGATCAGCGGCCGGCAGTCGATCGGCACGACCTCGCGACCGGGGTGGGCCAGCGCGATGGTCTGCGCGGCGGCTTCATCCACCGCATCGCCGTAGGCCGGCAGCAGCACCGCGCCGTTGATCACCAGGTAGTTGGCATACGAGGCCGCAAGCCGCCGGCCCTCGTCGAGAATCGGTCCGGGCCATGGCAGGTCGAACAGCAGATACGGCTTGCCCCCGGGCGTGCGCAGGGCCTCGAGTTCGCGGCGCATCGCAGTCAGCTCTTCGTAATGGGTGTCGTCGGGGTCGCTGCAGGCTTGGAACACGATGGCGTCGCCGGGTGCGAAGCGGGCGAGGGTATCGACGTGGGCGTCGGTGTCGTCGCCCTGGAGATACCCGTGTTCCAGCCACAGCACGCGCTCGGCGGCGAGTGCTTCGCGAAGCGTCGATTCGACCTCGGCGCGCGACTGGTCGGGATGGCGCTCATGCAGGCAGCGCCAGGTGGAAAGGATCGTGCCGCGCCCGTCGGATTCGATCGCGCCGCCTTCCAGCGCCCAGTCGATGCGCCGGTGGCGTGCGTCGCGCTGGAACAGGCCGCGCTCGACCAGGCCCGCGACCAGCGCGTCGTCCTGCTCGGCCTCGAACTTGCCGCCCCAGCCGGTGAAGCGGAAGTCCAGCAGCGTGAAGGCGCCTCCGGGGCCACGCAGGGTGAGCGGCCCGGAATCGCGCAGCCAGGTGTCGTCGTAGGGGATTTCCACGAAGCGCACCCGCGCGAGATCGGTGCCGGCGTCGCGCAGGCATTCGGTCGCGTGGGCGCCGATTTCGGCATCGGGCACGCACACGATCGCGGCCTGGCGCTGCGAAATGGCGGCGATCAGCTCGGCGCAGGTGTTTTCGACCGCATCCAGCCGCGCGGCCCAGTCGGTGCCGGCGTGCGGCCAGGCCAGCAATACCGCCGATTGCGGTTCCCATTCGGCAGGCAGGCGGAGGTCAGTGGATGGCATGGTTCCAGGATCGTCGAGACAAGTCCCGTCTACTTTAGATGGGGCGTTCGCGACGTGTCAGGATCCGCTTGGGCGAGGGGCCAGGGATCAACATGGATCCCGGGCCGAACGGCACTTGCCCGGGGTCGATTCCCATGTTTCGTCATCCCCGCGCAGGCGGGGATCCGATTCCCGCACTTCGTCATCCCCATGCAAGCGTGGACCCGATTCCCACGTTTCGTCATCCCCGCGCAGGCGGGGATCCAGTGCCTTCGGAGCTTTGCGGCGGAACCAAGTCACTGGATTACGCGCGGTTCCTGCCGCTCGCCGTAGAGGCCAACGGCTTCGGCATCATGCGCTCGCACTCCCGCCTGCGCGGGAACGACGAGTTCTGGGCAAGTGCCATTCGCTCCCGGGCCTGGGCCCGGTCCGGAGTCGGGGGCCATCGGGACGTTCCTGATGCGCCGGCTCGGCAGCACCGCGCTTCCCGGCTTTTGCCGGGATCGCGGGCAAAGCGTGGTGGTGCCGCGCGCGTTACAGCGAGTCGGGGCCCGGGGTCCGCAGCACGGTGTGGATCACGTGGTGGTATTCGAAGTACACGATGTATTTCGCATATTCCCAGCGGTGGATGGGCGGCTGGTACTTCGAGCTGCCGCCGCGGGTGGGCAGCACCTTGAGCGGCGGGCCGTATTCGGCCCGTACCTGCTTCATCAGCATGCCGCGCCTGGGCAGGTTCATGCGCTTTTCCTGCTTGACCTTCATCTGCAGGCTTTCGGTGTGCGCATGCAGGGTGTCAGCGTGTGCGGCAGCTGGGAGCAGAAACGGCGCGGCGGCCAGCGCGAACGCGGCGGTGGCCAGGCTGGTGGCTATGCGTTTCATGGCGATACATTCCCCGGGACGGTTTGCGCCGATGCGTCTTTGTAGCAAAAACGCCGGCCGGATGCCAGCCTGCAGACACGAAAAGGGCCGCACGGGGCGGCCTTTTCAGGGTCAGGGAAAGCATCCGGAAGGCACGATGGCCCTCCAGAGGCCCGTCAGCGCTGGCGGGCCTTGAAGCGGGGATTGCTCTTGCAGATCACGAACACCTTGCCGCGCCGGCGCACGATCTTGCAGTCACGATGCCGCTGCTTGGCGGACTTCAGGGATGAAAGCACCTTCACGGCGGCCTCCTCGGATGACGGGCTGGCAGGAACAAAGCCGGAAATTCTAGCGTGCGCGAGGGGCCACGGCAAGCCGTGCGACACGCCGCGGTGCGAACGGTATTCTAGGCGATTCCACCCCCAAGACCCGGGAGCAAACCGCCGTGGCAGCCGATCTCGACCAGACCTGCATCAACACCATCCGCTTCCTTTCGGTGGACATGGTCCAGAAGGCCAAAAGCGGCCATCCCGGCCTGCCGCTGGGTGCGGCGCCGATGGCGTACGTGTTGTGGACGAAGTTCCTGCGTCACCATCCGTCCAACCCGCACTGGGTGGACCGCGACCGTTTCGTGCTCTCGGCCGGGCACGGTTCGGCGCTGCAATACAGCCTGCTGTACCTCACCGGTTACGACCTGTCGCTGGATGACATCAAGCAGTTCCGGCAGTGGGGCAGCCGGACGCCCGGCCACCCCGAGCGCAGCCACACGGCGGGGGTCGAGACCACCACCGGGCCGCTGGGGCAGGGCATGGCCAACGCGGTGGGCATGGCCATGGCCGAGGCGCAGCTTGCGGCACGCTACAACCGCGACGGCCACAAGGTGATCGATCACCACACGTACGCGATCGTCAGCGACGGCGACCTGATGGAAGGCGTGGCGTCCGAGGCGGCGTCGCTGGCCGGGCACCTCGCGCTCGGCAAGCTGACCTGCCTGTACGACGACAACTACGTGACCCTGGCCGCGGGCACCG
This sequence comes from uncultured Rhodanobacter sp., assembly GCA_964489055.1. Classification (GTDB taxonomy): domain Bacteria; phylum Pseudomonadota; class Gammaproteobacteria; order Xanthomonadales; family Rhodanobacteraceae; genus 66-474. The sequence continues at coordinate 7,715 of CAZAXF010000006.1, forward strand.
ACATCACCTTCACCGAGGATCGGGCCAAACGCTTCAAGGCCTACGGCTGGCACGTGCAGAGCGTCGAGGACGGCAACGACCTGGAAGCGATCGAGAAGGCCATCAAGCGTGCGCGGCGAAAGAAGGACCAGCCCTCGCTGATCCTGGTGCGCACCCACATCGGTTACGGCTCGCCCGTGCAGGACAGCTTCAAGGCGCACGGCTCGCCACTGGGGCCGGACAACGTCGTGGCCACCAAGCAGAAGCTCGGCTGGCCGACGGAGCCGGCGTTCCTGGTGCCCGAAGAGGCGCTGGCGAAGTTCCGCGAAGCAGAGAAAAAGGGCAAGGGTGCCGAGGCCGGCTGGAAGCGCCGCTGGAACAAATATGTCAAGGCATTTCCGGAACTTGCGGCGGAATTGCAAGCCTCTCTCGAGGGCAAGCTGCCGGCCGGTTGGGATGCCGACGTGCCCGAGTTCCCGGCCGATGCCAAGGGCATGGCCACGCGCGTGGCGGGCGGCAAGGTGCTGTCGGCCATCGCGCCGAAGGTGCCCGCCGTCACCGGCGGTTCGGCCGACCTCGATCCTTCCACGCACACCGCCGTCAAGGGGCTGGGCGTGTTCTCGCCCGGCAAGGAGCCGGACGAACAGGGCGATGCCGACGAGATCTGGAGCTACGCCGGCCGCAACCTGCATTTCGGGGTGCGCGAACATGCCATGGGCGCGATCGCCAACGGCATGGCCGCGCACGGCGGATTCATTCCGTATACCGCGACCTTCATGGTGTTTTCCGACTACATGCGCCCGCCCATGCGCCTGGCCGCGATCATGGGCCTGCACGTGGTCAACGTGTTCACCCACGACTCGATCGCCGTGGGCGAGGACGGCCCCACCCACGAACCGGTCGAGCAGCTTGCCGGCCTGCGCTCGGTGCCGAATTTGAACGTGATTCGCCCGGGCGATGCCAACGAAACCGCGGTGGCATGGAAGGTCGCGATCGAAACCGGCGACCGCCCGACCGCGATCATCCTGTCGCGCCAAGGCGTGCCGACGCTGGACCGCAACAAGTTCGCCGCCGCCGACGGCGTTCGCCGCGGCGCCTACGTGCTGCTGGACGCACCCGGCGGTTCGCCGGAAATCATTTTGATCGGCACCGGCGCCGAAACCGGGCTGGTCGCGCAGGCGGTCGAAAAGTTGCAGGCCGACGGCGTCGCCGCACGCGCGGTTTCGATGCCGAGCTGGGAGCTGTTCGAACAGCAGGACCAGGCGTACCGCGATTCGGTGCTGCCACCGCACGTGAAAAAGCGCCTCGCCGTCGAAGCCGGCGTCCGCCAGGGCTGGGAACGCTGGGTCGGCGACCAGGGATCCGGCATCGGCGTGAACCGCTACGGTGCATCCGCGCCCGGCGGCACCGTGCTCGAAAAATACGGTTTCACCGTCGACAACGTGGTCGCCAAGGCCCGCGAGTTGCTGGGCTGACACGTGTAACTCCCTCCCCTTCAAGGGGAGGGCCGGGGTGGGGATGGGTTTTCCACGGGCCCGTATCAGCCCGCGCCGTCACCAAGTCCATCGTGCGCGGAGCGCACGCTACGCACTTCGGGCATATCTCCCTCCCCTTCAAGGGGAGGGCTGGGGTGGGGATGGGGTTTCCACGGGCCCGTATCAGCCCGCGCCGCCGCCGGGTCCATTGTGCTACGCACTTCGGGCATATCTCCCTCCCCTTCAAGGGGAGGGCTGGGGTGGGGATGGGGTTTGCCTCGGACTTGCATCGACCAATGGTCGTGCCGGGATCCAATCGTGCGCGAAGCGCACGCTACACGCGCAGCGGAAGGATCCGCGTGCATCCGCGCGGGTCTGCGTCGAAAGGCTTTTGCCGGGAAAGCATTGGCCACGGATGAACACGGATGACACGGATCAAGAGCATTGGACGCAGATCAACGCGGCCGGGCGCGGAAAGGAAACCTGATCCGTGTGCATCCGTGTCGATCCGTGGCAAGCCGCTGTTGCCTTTTCGCCAGATCCGATCGTGCGCGAAGCGCACGCTACGGGTACTGGACGGAGACGATCCGTGTGTGTCCGCGCAAATCCGCGTCAAAAGGCTTTTGCCCGGAAAAAGCATTGGCCACGGATGAACACGGATGACACGGATCAAGAGCATTGGACGCGGATCAGCGCGCACGGGCGCGGACAGGAAACCTGATCCGTGTGCATCCGTGGCCGAACGCGGCGGCTCTTCCGGCCGCCGTGTAGCGTGCGCTGTGCGCCCCGCGCTGGCCGGGCAAGTGTCTACCGTTCCTTGACCTCGACGTTCTTCAGCAGCAGGTCGAGCTTCTTCTTCATGTCGGCCTGCGGGCGGGAGCCGGGCTGGTAGACGTAGGCGGTGTACAGCACCGAAGGCTTGCCGGGGCCCTGCGGCGGTGGCGCCACGGCGTCAATCTTGGTCATGTCGTTTTCGGTGTAGGCCTGTTCGTCGTAGGGGTGTTCACGGCCGACGATCTTCTGCCAGCGGCTCTGGTAGCTGTCATCGAGATCGGGTGTCGGCTTCTGCACCCGCCGCAGGCTGAGCCAGTGGTGGTCGTGGTTGGTGGCGGCCAGCCACACCTGGCCCACGTCCCAGACCACCTTGCCGTCGTGGCCGGGATAGAAGCCCATGCCAAGCGTCAGCATGCTGTTGGGATTGATCTTCTGCAGCGCCGGGGTGAAGGAAAAGGCCAGGCGCTGCGAGTCGTAGCGGAAATCCTTGCCGTAGTCGAAGCTGATGTGCACGTTGGCGAACGGCGCGGGCAGCAGGTCGCGTTCGGTGAGGAAGCTCTTCCACTGCGCCAGCGTGCCGTCGTAGGGCAGGCTGATGAAATCGGTGAGCGCGCGAACGTTGATGAAGGTGTCGTGGCGGGACGACGCCGGGTCGAGGCGGGTCAGCACCGCGTAGCCGTCGGGCGTGGGCAGCGCAAACACGATCTGGTAACTGTTGGCGTAGGGAATCGCCCACGTCCAGACTTGCCATTTGCGGCCCCAGCGATCGGTCCAGTGGCCGGTGCTGACCGGCTTGCCGAACGAGGTGACGCGCACGCGTTGCGAGCCGACCCGGCGCTTGAGCAGTCCGGTCCGCAGCAGCAGGTCCATCGTGTGTTCCGGATCGTGGTGGAATTGTTTCCCGGAAACGTTGTCGGGCCGGCGCAGGTGGAACAGGATGTTGTTGCCGGCCATGCCGCCGGACACGTAGCCGTTCGCCGGCAGCGAGATCTTGATCCGCGAGCGTCCCTTGGCGCCCCACACGCCGTTGCTGTTGCGCACCAGCAGCTGCGGGAAATCGTCCATCGGCGGACCGGCGTAAAGGATCTGGTGTGCGCCTTCACCGTTCGGGAACAGGTTGGCCGACTGCTGGTCCAGCAACGCCTTGAGCTGCTGGTCCAGCCACGGGTGGAAGGCCTTCGCGTAGTGCGCGAAGAAGCCGGACACGTCCAGCGGCAGCTTGAACGAGCCCTTGAACGTCGCACTCAGCGTCGAGTCGAATGCATCGAACTGGTAGCTCATCCGCTTGTCGTAGCGCGCAAGGTCGTCGGGCGCGTCCAGCACCTCGCTCATCGGCAGTGCGTAGTTGAGGTTTTCGTTGGGTGACTTCATCAGCACCACGCCGATCACCTTGCCGTCCCGGTCCAGCAGTGGACCGCCGCTGTTGCCGGGCGAGGCCGCCGCGGAAAAGCGGATCCACTTCCAGTTGCCGTCCTGGTTTTCGGGCGTGTTGGACGTGTACAGCCCGTTGCGGATCACCACGCCGGTGCCCAACGCATTGCCGACCGAATACACCACCTGGTTCAGGGCCGGGTGCGTGTCGATCGCCAACGGCTTGACGTGCGGCGGATCCTTCAGCGAAAACACCACGAAGTCGCGGCGCAACGCGAACTTCTCGACCTTGTCGATGGCGTACACCTTGCCCGAGGCGTCGCGCAGCTCCGGCGGCCCCCACAGGCTCTGGTAGCCGATCATGAAAACGTGTCCGGCGGTGACGAAACGGTTGGGACCGATCGCGAACGCGGTGCCGACCGAGTAGTACTTGTCGGTACGTTGCTGGTAGGGCACCAGGTCCATCGGCAACGGTTTTTCGTAGCTCAGCGTGTCCCTGGGCTTGCGCGCGACCACTTCGAACGTCGCCGCCTGGATCCCGGGCAGCAACGCGGGGTTGAGCGTGGTGTCGGCGTGCGCGCTGCCAACCACCAGGATGCCCGCGCACAGGAAGACCAGCCAGGCGACGAGGTGGCGGGCGAGGTGGGAAGGGACGTCGCGTCGGATCGACGCGGAACCGGAAGTTGCCGTCATGGGTACTCCTTGAACGGGTTTCGTATACAACAAACTGCACGATCTTGGCACATTTCGCCTTTGCGCGAACCCGTGGATCGTCACGTTCCGGTCCGGTGCAGGATCATTTCCAGCACGAACTTCGAGCCGAAGAACGCCAGCAGCAGGATCACCATGCCGGCAAGCGTCAGGTAGATCGCGCGGTGGCCGCGCCAGCCCCAGCGCCAGCGGCCGACCAGCAGCACGCCGAAGATGATCCACGCCACCAGTGACAGGATGGCCGTGTGTGCCTGGTGCTGGGCGTGCAGGTTGTATACGAACAGGACGCCCGAGAGCAGGGCCAGCGTCAGAAGCGCGAAGCCGGCGCCGATCAGCCGGAACATCAGCGATTCGGTCTGCGTCAGTGGCGGCAGCGCGCGCGCCCACGGACCCAGTTGGCGGGTGCGCAAGGCGCGCTCCTGCGCGGCCAGCAACAGCGCCAGCACCGCGGAGATCGCCAGCAGGCTGTAGGCCAGCAGCGCGATGATCACGTGCAGGCCGATCTGCCAGTCCAGCGGAAACGGCGCGGTGGCCGGGGCCAGGAATTCGTCGATGGCAAGGAACAACCCGGCCAGCGGGAACAGGATGATGCCCAGCGCCGCGACCGGGCGGGTCAGGTTCACGATCAGGGTCAGCGCGGCGATCACCGCCGAAACCAGTGACAACGCGGCGAAGAAATGCAGGTCCACCGCGCCGCGATGGATGCCGAACAGCACCGTGAAGTGCAGCAGCACCGCAATCGTGCCGGTGATCAGTGCGGCCCGGTGCGGCGTGCGTCGCCCGCGATCCAGCAACGGCCGCGCCAGCGCCGCGGCGGCCGCCACGTACAGCACGATCGAAATCAGCGCCAGCAGTTCCATGGGAGTCGAGTGCATCGGCATGCCACGAGTGTCGCACGGCGCTGGCCGCGGGTTCCAGAGAAAGCCCCGCGGACGGTGATGACTCATTTTCCGGTCTCGACCGCGCTACCCTCTCCGGTCGATGCCGGGGCTTGGTCGGAGGTGTGCGTTGATACTACAGGTCCCGGGACTGGTGCTGCTGCTGATGGGCGTGTCGCCGGTGAGCTTCGCGGGTGTTTCGCATCCCGGCGCGGGTGCCGATGCGACGTGCATGAAAAACGCGGCGGCTTCCCTCGCTGCGCTGGCGCATGGCGACTTCAAGGCTGTCGGCAAGGATTTTGCCCCGGAAACCGCCAGGGCCTTGCCACCGCCCAAGGTCGAACGAGCCTGGGCCCGGGTCCGGGAGGCGTTTGGTGCGTACCGATCCCGCGGCCAGCCGCGCCGGCAAATGCTGCACGGCGACGCGGTGGTCGTCGCCCCCTTGCGCTTTGCGCGGGGGGCACTGTATTTCGTTGCCGGGTGCGATGCGGCGAGCCGGATCAAGAGTTTCCTGCTGCTGCTGCCATCGGCCGTGGAAGCGCCCCCGCCCATCGAAGCACATACCGAATCGAGTGGCGTCCGCGTGCAGCCGCTCGCCGTGCCGTCTCCGTACGGCCCATTGCGCGGTGCGCTGACGCTGCCAGCCGGCCAGGGACCGTTTCCGGCGGTGGTGATGGTCCATGGGTCCGGCCCGAATGACCTGGACGAGACCATCGGCGGCGCCAAACCCTTCCGCGACCTCGCTGACGGCCTGGCGAAGCGGGGTGTCGCCTCGTTGCGTTATGACAAGCGCACCTTTGCCCATGCCATGCAGATGGTGGGCAAAGCGGTCACGGTCGACGACGTAAGCACCGACGATGCATTGACGGCGTTGCACATGCTGGCAAAACAGCCAGCCATCGATGCAAAGCACGTGTTCGTGCTGGGCCACAGCCTGGGGGCGCAGATGGCGCCGCGCATCGCTGTGCGCGACCCGCGACTGGCCGGCGTGATCATGCTGGCCGCGCCGGCACGGCCGTTGCTGGACGTGATCGCGGAACAGGATCGCGAGATGGGTGCACGTCAGGGCATGACACCAGCGCAAATCGCCGCGGCGGAAAAGGCCGTTGCAACCGAACGGGCACTGCTCGCCAACGCCGATCCCATGCACCCGCCGGAGGGTAGCTATGGTTCCTTTCCCCAGAGCTTCCTGCTGAGCCTCCACGACTATGACCAGGTCGCGGTGGCGGAAAAACTGACGCTGCCGATGTTGATTCTGCAGGGCGCCAGCGATTTCCAGGTCTCGCCCAAGAATGACTTCGACGCATGGAAGAAGGCGCTGGCCGGAAAATCGAATGTGACGTTCCACTCGTACCCCGGCTTGAGCCATCTGTTTACCCCGGCGGGCAAGACGCTGACGGAGGCCGATTACGCCAAGCCGGCGCACGTGGATCCTGAGGTAATCCGTGACATCGCCAACTGGATCAAGGCGCAGCCAGAAAGGTAATCGAATCCGGGCATCGCGCATTTGGGCCATGGTCACAATGGCGTCCCTATACTCGCCCACTCATTCATCAGTGCCTGTGAGGGCACCTGCATAAGGAGGAGGCAACCCATGATGAACGGGATGAAATGGATCGCCGCAGTGGCAGCGCTGGGATGCGTGGCGCCGACGGTGCTGATGGCCGCGCCGAGCGCCGCCTGCCAAGCCAATGGAAAGGCGGCATTCAAGGCCTGGACGCACGGCCAGTACGACAAGGTGGGTGCGCACTTCGCGCCCGACGTCGCAAGCCAGTTGACGCCTGCCAAGCTGAAGGAGGTCTGGGGCAAGGTGCAGTCCTCGGCCGGCGCCTTCCAGAGTCTCGGCGCATTCGAGCCGCGCAAGATCCAGGGACACGAGGCCATGGCCGCGCCGATGAAGTTCAAGAACGCGCCGCTGGCGGCGGTGTTCGCGTGCGATTCGAGCGATCGCATCAACAGCTTCAGCGTATTGAATCCGGCGATGGTGCCGGACCTGAAATCGATGGTGTCGTCCGGCGCGAAGTAGTCTTGCCAGCATTCGTGCGGCTGCCAGGTGTTGCGCCTGGACCGTTCCACTGAGTGCAGGCCCTTGAAGTGCTGTGCAGCTGCCGGATGCTGCATTTCGGGCCGTTCGCACTGAGCGCTGGCCGGAAGGCCGACATCAAAGTGCAGGATCTTGCGGCGCTTCGACCCCGCTTGCCTGCGCAGGCTGCACTCGGCGCCAGCGGGCACGCCGGAACCGCCCAGGTCCCCGCACCGGAACACCGCCGCCGGCGGCGCGGCGTGACGCCCGGAGCCGTTACAATGCACCGTTTCACACCACACAAGACGCCATGTTCGACAACCTCACCGAACGCCTTTCGGGGACCGTCAAGCGCCTGACCGGGCGCGGCCGGCTGACCGAAGACAACATCCGCGAAGCGCTGCGCGACGTGCGCGTGGCGCTGCTGGAGGCCGACGTCGCGCTGCCGGTGGTGCAGGCGTTGATCGAGCGCATCAAGGCGCGCGCCATCGGCCAGGAAGTCCTGAAATCGCTGACCCCGGGCCAGGCCCTGGTCAAGGTGGTGCAGGACGAGCTGACCGCGGTGATGGGCACCCAGAACGCCGCGCTCAACCTTGCCGCGACGCCGCCCGCGGTGGTGCTGATGGCGGGCCTGCAGGGCGCCGGCAAGACCACCACGGTGGCCAAGCTCGCCAGGTACCTGATCGAGCACAAGAAGAAGGTGATGGTGGTCTCGGCCGACGTGTACCGGCCGGCCGCCATAGAGCAGTTGCAGACGCTGGCCGGGCAGGTCGGCGCCGGCTTCGTGCCTTCGCACAGTGGCGACAAGCCGGTCGCGATCGCCAAGGCCGCCCTCGATGCGGCCAGGCGCGAAGTTGCCGATGTCTTGATCGTCGATACCGCCGGGCGCACCAGTATCGACGAGGCCATGATGGCCGAGATCAAGGCGCTGCACGAGGCGCTCGATCCGGTGGAAACCCTGTTCGTGGTCGATTCGATGACCGGCCAGGATGCGGCCAACACCGCCAGGGCGTTTGCCGATGCGCTGCCCCTCACCGGCGTCGTCCTGACCAAGGTCGATGGCGACGCGCGCGGCGGCGCGGCATTGAGCGTGCGCTACGTCACCGGGCGACCGATCAAGTTCCTCGGCGCCGGCGAAAAGCCCGACGCGCTGCAGGCATTCCATCCCGAACGAATGGCCAGCCGCATCCTCGGCATGGGCGACGTGCTTTCGCTGGTCGAGGACGTGCAGCGCAAGACCGACGCCGACAAGGCCGCCAAGCTTGCCAAAAAGGTCGCCAAGGGCAAGCGCTTCGACTTGAACGACATGAAGGAACAGCTCGACCAGATGCTCAACATGGGCGGCCTGGCCGGTTTGATGGACAAGCTGCCCGGCGTGTCCTCGCTGCCCGACAAGGTGAAGTCGCAGGTCAACGACAAGGAAGTGAAGAAGATGATGGCGATCATCGACTCGATGACCAAAAAGGAACGCCGTCATCCCAAGCTGCTGAACGGTTCGCGTCGCCGCCGCGTCGCGCTCGGCTCGGGCACCCAGCCGGCCGATGTCAACCGCCTGCTCAAGCAGTACACGCAGATGGAAAAGATGATGGGCAAGTTCGCCCGCGGCGGCATGAAGGGCCTGAAGCGGCAAATGGCTGGCGCCATGCGCGGCATGGGCGGGCGCGGAATGCCGCCGCACTGATCGGGCTCGGGGACAATCCCTCTTGTACGAAGTGTGTCGTTGCGAAGCATCGGCGGGATGCTGCTGCCGACATTGGTGGCCTGATGTTGCGTCGTCGTGTTGTCCGGACGCGTTTCCTGCGCGCGGCCACCGGCATGGCCGGCCTGCTTGCGCGTCTCGCACCAGGCCAGGCGGGTCGGCGCAGACAGACTAGGGTTCGTCTTCCTCATCTTCCAGGATCGGCCGGTAGCCCCAGTCGCGCATGTCCTGCAGCGTCTCGTCGACTTCGTCGGATGACAGGTTGAGCATCTGCAGGGCGGTCGCGCCGAGGCGCAGGCTTGCTTCGATGGCTTCCGGATAGGCCTGGGCCGCGCCGGCATCGAGCAGGCGGGAGCTGGCCTGCAGATCCCGTGCGCGGGCGATCACGGGCACGTGCGGGCAGTTTCGCTGGATATAGGTCATGGTGCGCATCGCCGTTTCCGGGTCGTCCACCGCGATCACGACCAGCGAGGCCCGTTCAACGTGCAGCGAGGCCAGCAACCCCGGGTCGGCGATGTTGCCGAGCCAGACCGCGTGGCCATCCGCGCGCCCCTGCGCCACCCGCTCCGGATCGGGATCGACCGCCACGAACGGGATGCCGCGCGAATGCAACAACACGGCGATGGTGTGGCCGACCCGGCCGTAGCCACCGATCACCACCTGGGAATCGACGGTCTCGTCCAGACCCGGGCCGTTCGCTGCGGCCGGCGCCCGGGACAGCCAGCCCGCAATGACGCCATTGAAGCGGATCAACACGGCGCCGAGGACCATCGACAACAATACCGAGGAGATCGCGATCTGGCCGAGCGCAACGGAGATGGTGTTCGAATCCAGCGCGATGGCGATCAGCGCGAGGCCGAATTCACCGCCGACGCCCAGCATCAAGCCGGTTCGCCAGGCCATGCGCATGTCGGTGCCGGTCCTGCGCACCATGCCGGCCACCAGCAGCGTCTTGCTGATGACGATGAGCAACGCGCACAACACGACCCAGTACCAGATCGGCGGGATCGCCATCGGATTGAAGCGCATGCCGATGCCGATGAAGAACAACCCCAGCAGCACATCGCGGAACGGGCCGATGCTCGACTCCACCTGGTGCCGGAATTCGGTCTCGCCCAGCACCATGCCGGCGATGAATCCACCGAAGGCGAGTGACAGGCCGAAGCTGTTGGTGATCCAGGCGGCCAGCAGGGCGACCAGCAGCACGGCCAGCGTGAAGATTTCCGCCGACTGGCGCCCGGACACCACCCGGAACAGCGGGCGCAGCACCCAGCGCCCGACAAAGAACACCAGCGCGAAGGCCAGCACGGCCTTGCCCAGCGCGATGCCAAGCGTTCCGGCCAGGACCCCGGCGGCAACCGACGTCCCCAGTACCGGAATGACCACCAGGAACGGCACCGCGGTGACGTCCTGGAACACCGACATCGCCAACCCGAGGCGACCGTGCGGGGTGTTTGCTTCGCTTTGCTCGGACAGCAGGCTGGCAATGATCGTGGTGGATGACTGGGCAAACACGGCGCCGAACACGAACGCGGCGATGACCGGCAGCCCCGCCAGCCACATGATGGATCCGCCCACCAGCGTGGTGAACGCCACCTGCCCGGTACCCAGGCCCAGCACCCGATGGCGCAGGGCGTGGATCTGCGGCAACGAGAAGTTGAGGCCGATGGTGAACAGCAGGAACACCACGCCGAATTCCGCCAATGCGTGCAGCCCCGGCATCGACACGACCGGCCCGATCGTGTGCGGCCCGACGATGATCCCGACCAGCAGATAGCCCAGGCTGGTCGGGATGCGCAGGCGGCGGAACACGGCGATCACGACGATCGCCACGACCATGAGCAGGATGATTTGTGCGAGGTATTCCATCATGTCCGTGATCGCGGGAATGCGGGGAAAATCCGGTATCGTCGTTGCCGCAGGTTCCAAGGGTAGCTACGCGCGCTCCGGGGATTGCCGACCCGGCCATTGCCCCTCGCATTTCATGCATTTTGCCTCTACAATTGCCCGTTTCCGCGCCCGGCGGTCGCCCGCGACCGGTCCGTGGCCGTTCCATTTCGGAGTTGACAGATCATGGTGAGGATTCGTCTTTCGCGCGCCGGCGCCAAGGGCAGGCCGTTCTACCACGTGGTGGTGACCGACCAGCGCAGCCGCCGCGACGGCCGCAACATCGAGCGCCTGGGGTACTTCCATCCCGGCGCCGCCGGCGAGCACGACCAGCGTCTGGTGCTGGACGTCGAGAAGCTCAATGCTTGGGTTGCCAAGGGCGCGCAGTGCTCGGACAAGGTCCGGGCGCTGGCCAAGGAAGCGGCCAGGCAGCAGGCGGCCGCTGCCTGACGCGATGAACGACGGGCGGCGCGTGCTGCTCGGGCGCATCGTCGGCGTGCACGGCGTGCGCGGTGCGGTGAAGCTGGAGTCGTACACCGAACCGCGCGTGGCGATTTTCGATTACACGCCCTGGCTGCTGGAACGCGAAGCCGGGCGCTTCGACGAAATCGCCGAAGTTTCAGGCCACGCCCAGGGCAAGGGCATCGTGGCCACGCTGGCGGGCATCGTCGATCGCGATGCCGCGGCAGGATTGATGGGCGTCCGGATTTTCGTGCCGCGCGCGGCGTTGCCGGAACCCGAATCCGGCGAGGTGTACCAGACGGACCTGGAAGGATTGCAGGTGGTCAACATGGCGGGCGAGGACCTGGGTCGCGTCAGCCATCTGTTCGACAACGGCGCGCACGATGTGCTGGTGACGCGCGACGAAGCCGGACGGCAGCACCTGGTTCCGTACGTGATCGAGCGGTTCGTGAAATCGGTCGACCTGGATGCCGGATGCATCACGGTCGACTGGGACATCGACGATTGAGGCGCCGCGACCGTGCGCATCGACATCGTCACGCTGTTCCCGGAGTTCGTGCGCCAGTGCACGGGTTTCGGGGTGATTGGCCGGGCCGTCGAGCGCGGCGCGCTGCAGGTTGAAGCGTGGAATCCACGCGACCGTGCCGAAGGCGGCTATCGCCGGGTCGACGACACGGTGTGTGGTGGCGGTCCGGGCATGGTGATGCTGATCGAGCCGCTGCGCCGCACGCTGGCGGCGGCACGCGAGGCGACGGGTGAGCCGGCGCCGGTGATTTTCCTGAGCCCGCAGGGACGGCGGCTCACGCAGGACAAGGTGCGGGATCTGGCGCGCTTGCCAAGGATGATCCTGTTGTGTGGGCGCTACGAAGGGATCGACGAGCGCCTGATCGAAAACGAGGTCGACGAGGAACTGTCGATCGGCGACTACGTGCTGTCGGGCGGCGAACTGGCCGCCGCGGTACTGGTCGATGCGGTGGGAAGGTTGCAGCAGGGCGTGCTGGGCGATGCCGGGTCCGCCGAGCAGGATTCGTTTTCCGACGGCCTGCTGGACTGCCCGCACTACACGCGGCCGGTCAGCCATGAGTATGGCGACGTGCCGGCGGTGCTGCTGTCAGGCGACCATGCGGCGATTGCCGCTTGGCGCAGGAAGCAGGCGCTGGGCCGCACCTGGCTGAAGCGGCCGGACCTGCTGCAGACGGTGGCGCTGGACGCCGAAGACGAAAAGTTGCTGGACGAATTCAAACGCGAACACAAGGGCAGGACCCATGAACAAGATCATTGAACAATTCGAAACCGCGCAGATGAAACGCGAGCTGCCGCCGTTCGCCGCCGGCGACACCGTGGTCGTCAACGTCAAGGTCAAGGAAGGCAACCGCGAACGCGTGCAGGCGTTCGAGGGCGTGTGCATCGCGCGCCGCAACCGCGGCCTGCATTCGGCCTTCACCGTGCGCAAGCTTTCGCACGGCACCGGCGTCGAGCGCGTGTTCCAAGCCTACAGCCCGGCCATCGACTCCATCGAGGTCAAGCGCAAGGGCAAGGTGCGCGGCGCCAAGCTGTACTACCTGCGCGGACTGGAAGGCAAGGCCGCACGCATCAAGGAAGACCTGGCCGCCAACCGCAAACCGGCCGCCTCGCGCGTCAAGTAACCGGTTTTTCCGCCAACCCAACGCCAGGCCGCGCGGCGCAATCCGCGCGGCCTTTGCGTGTGCGCGTCGCCGCCACCCGATTGGCGCAAGGGCAACGGCGTCCTGCCACGGATCGACACGGATGCACACGGATTCAATCCTGATCCGGGATTGCTGTTCTTTATCCGTGCCATCCGTGTCCATCCGTGGCCAATGCTTTCATTCCGGCGGCGAAGGCAAGAGCGTTTTGCCACGGATTGACACAGATGTACACGGATCCTGTTTCGGTCCGTGCCCGTCCGCGTCCATCCGCGTCCAGTGCTCTTGATCCGTGTCATCCGTGTTCATCCGTGGCCAATGCTTTCATTCCGGCGGCGAAGGCAAGAGCGTTTTGCCACGGATTGACACAGATGTACACGGATCCTGTTTCGGTCCGTGCCCGTCCGCGTCCATCCGCGTCCAGTGCTCTTGATCCGTGTCATCCGTGTTCATCCGTGGCCAATGCTTTCATTCCGGCGGCGAAGGCAAGAGCGTTTTGCCACGGATTGACACAGATGTACACGGATCCTGTTTCGGTCCGTGCCCGTCCGCGTCCATCCGCGTCCAGTGCTCTTGATCCGTGTCATCCGTGTTCATCCGTGGCCGATGCTTTTGATCAATCTCGCCCCGCCGTCATCACGAGGCCGACCCGACACCCCACGCCCTCGTCATTCCGGGGCCATCGTCGGCGCAGCCGGCGATGGAACCCGGAATCTGCTCGTGGGCATCGACCGGGTGTCAGGTGGGCCGATGAAAGGCAGATCCCGGGTTCCGTTCCGATGAAGCCGGAACGGCCCCGGGATGACGAGGGACAAGCGCGACGACGTGTCTCGCGTAGCGTGCGCTCCGCGCACGGACGACCGATGCGCCCCCGCGCGCAGAACGCACGCTACGACGTGTCGTCATCCCGCGACCAACCCGGAGGGCTGGAACCCGAGGTGCATCTGTCGCTTGCCGGAAAGGCAACAGCTTCTTGCCACGGATGCACACGGATGCACACGGATTCAATCCTGACTCGGGATTGCTGTTCTTTATCCGTGTCATCCGTGTGCATCCGTGGCCAATGCGTTCATTCCGGCGGCGAAGGCAAGAGCGGTTTGCCACGGATTGACACAGATGTACACGGATCCTGTTTCGGTCCGTGCCCGTCCGCGTCCATCCGCGTCCAGTGCTCTTGATCCGTGTCATCCGTGTTCATCCGTGGCCGATGCTTTTGATCAATCTCGCCCCGCCGTCATCACGAGGCCGACCCGACACCCCACGCCCTCGTCATTCCGGGGCCATCGTCGGCGCAGCCGGCGATGGAACCCGGAATCTGCTCGTGGGCATCGACCGGGTGTCAGGTGGGCCGATGAAAGGCAGATCCCGGGTTCCGTTCCGATGAAGCCGGAACGGCCCCGGGATGACGAGAGACAAGCACGACGGCGTGTCTCACGTAGCGTGCGCTCCGCGCGCGAATAGCGCCCGACGACATCGCGTCCATTTTCCCGGTGCATTGATCCGGCGCATCATCGCACTGCCTGGACGGCGTTACAGTGGCGGGGAGACCACACAGGAAAGGACGGCGATGGACCAGACCCCACGTCTTGACGAACAGATTGTCCTGGTCAGCGGTGCCGGGCGCGGACTGGGCAGTGCGATTGCGCGGGCCTTCGTGCAGGTCGGCGCGCGCGTGGTCGTCAATTACCGGCGCAGCCGCGCGGCGGCCGAGGCGCTGGCGGACGAGCTCGGCCACGATCGGGCGCTGGCCGCACAGGCCGACGTCACCGATGCAAGGCAGGTCGGCGCGATGCTGGATGCGGCCCGCGGCCATTTCGGCGAGCCGGTGACCACCGTGGTCAACAATGCGCTGGCGGATTTTTCCTTCAACGGCGATGCGCGTGCCAAGGGCGGCGAGATCCCCTGGAGCGACTTCGCGGCGCAGCTCGAAGGCAGCGTGCACGGCGCGCTCAACACCATCCAGGCCGCGGCGCCGGCGATGCGCGAACGCAAGTCCGGGCGCATCATCAACATCGGAAGCAACCTGTTCCAGTACCCGGTGGTGCCCTACCATGACTACACCGCCGGCAAGGCCGCGCTGCTGTCGCTGACGCGCACCATGGCCGCGGACCTCGGCCCCGACGGCATCACCGTCAACATGGTGTCCGGCGGCTTGCTGCGCACCACCGACGCCAGTGCGGCCACGCCCGAGGCCGTGTTCGACCTGATCGCCCAGAACACACCGCTGCGACGCGTCGTCACGCCGGTGGAGTTCGCCGATGCGGTGCTGTTTTTCGCCTCGCCATGGGCGCGCGCGGTGACGGGGCAGAACCTCGTAGTCGATGGCGGGCTGGTCAAGGATTGAATCCTCGCGGCGTATGCTGGAAGCATTGAGTTGAAACGGAGGACAAGCAAATGACGGAAGCCGATGCCGCCGCCGCGGGCACGTTCCGCATGGGTGGCGAAATGGAAATCCATCGCCTGGGCTACGGCGCGATGCGCGTCACCGGCGCCGGCGTGTGGGGCGAACCCGACGATCGTGCCGGGTGCCTGGCGACGCTTCGCCGGGTGCCGGAACTTGGCGTGAACTTCATTGACACCGCCGATTCCTACGGCCCGGCGGTGTCCGAGCCGATGCTGCGCGAAGCACTGCATCCCTATCCCGGGGACATGGTGATCGCCACCAAGGGCGGACAGATCCGCACCGGTCCCAACGAATGGATTCCGCTCGGCCGGCCCGACTACCTGTTGCAGCAGGTGAAGATGAGCTTGCGCTGGCTGGGCGTCGAGCAGATCGCGCTGTGGCAGTTGCACCGGATCGATCCGAAGGTGCCGCGCGATGAGCAGTTCGGCGCCATCAAAGCCATGCTGGACGAAGGATTGATCCGCTTTGCGGGCCTCAGCGAAGTCACGGTCGAGGAGATCGAGGCGGCGCGCAAGGTGTTTCCGGTTGCGACCGTGCAGAACCGCTACAGCGCGACGTATCGTGTCTATGATCCGGTGCTGGAATATTGCGAGACGCAAGGCATCGGATTCATTCCGTGGTATCCATTGTCCGGCGGCAGCCTGGCCAAACCGGACTCGCCGCTGGCGGAAATCGCGCGCCGCCACCAGGCCAGCCCGACCCAGGTCGCCATCGCGTGGCTGCTCAAGCGCAGCCCGGTGATGCTGCCGATCCCGGGCACGTCCAGGCGTGCGCACCTGGAAGAAAATGTCGCGGCCGCGAACATCGAGCTGTCCGACGAAGAATACGAAGCCCTCGACACCCTGCCGCAGCCGCACAAATCTCACGGCTAGGTTGGGGTGAGCGCCAGCGAACCCCGAGGTCGCCCGCCCGCAGGCGCCCGCGGATTCGCGTCAGCACACCCGGTTTCGTGGCGTGCACTTGGTGCACGATGCCGTTCATGTGTTCGTGATGTCTCATCGTGTGCGGAGCGCACGCTACGGGTTGCCGCAGGCGCAGGATGCCGGGTAGGGCGGGCACCGCCCGCCAACGGGGCACCACGATCAATCGTCGAATGGCCGGATCGTTTCGTCGTCGTCGGTGTCGGTGTCCTCGGTGCCGTCGGACTTGTCGCCGAGCAGCGGTCGTGTGTTCGTGTTGCCCGATCGTGCGCGGAGCGCACGCTACGGGTTGCCGCAGGCGCAGGACGCCGGGTAGGGCGGGCACCGCCCGCCAACGGGCACCACGATCAATCGTCGAACGGCCGGATTGTTTCGTCGTCGTCGGTGTCGGTCGCCTCGGTGCCGTCGGACTTGTCGCCGAGCAGCCGGTGCACCACGACATAGAACACCGGTACCAGCATCAACCCGAGCGCGGTGGCGCCGATCATGCCGCCGATCACGCCGGTGCCGATGGCGTGGCGGCTGTTGGCGCCGGCGCCGGTGGAGATCGCCAGCGGCAACACGCCCAGGATGAACGCGATCGAGGTCATCAGGATCGGGCGCAGGCGGATGCGGCAGGCTTCCAGCGTGGCCGCGACCAGGCCCTTGCCCTGCTTTTGTTCGTCCACGGCGAACTGCACGATCAGGATCGCGTTCTTCACCGACAATCCTATGATCGCGATCAGGCCGATCTTGAAGTAGACGTCGTTGTCCAGCCCGCGGATGCTGGTCAGCGCCACCGAGCCCAATACGCCCAGCGGGATCACCAGCATCACGGCCACCGGAATCGACCAGCTTTCATACAGCGCGGCCAGGCACAGGAACACCACGAAGATGGAAAGCCCGAACAGCATCGGTGCCTGCGCGCCGGAGAGGATTTCCTGCAGCGACTGCCCGGTCCATTCGTAGCCGATGCCCTTGGGCAGGTACTTTGCGACCAGTTCCTGCATGGCATCGATCGCGTCGCCGGAGCTGTAGCCTGGCGCGGCGGTGCCGGTGATCGAGATCGAGCCGATGCCGTTGTAGCGGTCGAGCTCCGGCGGCGCCAGCGACCAGCTGGTGTCGACCACGCTGGAGAGCGGCACCATCACGCCGTTCGAGGACCGGGTGTAGAAATGGCCGATGTCCGAGGGCTGCATCCGGAACGGCGCGTCGGCCTGCATTTCGACCCGCAGCACGCGGCCGTGGTAGTAGAAGTCGTTGGCGTAGACCTGCGAGAGCATCAACTGCATCGCGTTGTACACGTCGGTGACCGACAGGCCCATGGATTCGGCCTTGACCCGGTCGACGTGCATGTCCACCGTCGGCGCCTCTTCCATGCCGCTGACGTGCACGTTCTCGAGGCGCTTGTCCTTGTTGGCCTCGGCAAGCAGCTTGTCCTTGGCGGCGACCAGTGCCTGGTGGCCCAGTCCGCCGCGGTCCTCCAGTTCGAAGTCGAAGCCGGCGAAGCGCCCGAGGCCGCGGATCACCGGCTGGTTCATCGCGAACACCCGGGCGTTGCGGATACCGGCGAACCGGCGGTTGAGCTCGGCGATGACCTCGTTGACGCCCTCGCTGCGCTTGCTCCAGTCCTTGAGGTGGATGAACGCCATGCCGACGTTCTCGCCGCGGCCGATGAAGCTGAAGCCGCCGATCGTGAACACGTGCGATACCGCGGGGACCTTCTCGACGATGCCCTCGACCTGTTTCATCACGTCGCGGGTGCGCTCGATGGTCGCGCCGGCCGGCAACTGGATGGTGGCTACGACCGAGCCCTGGTCTTCCTGCGGCACGAAACTGGAGGGCAGGTGCGCGAGCAGTAGCACCGCCACCACGATCGCCAGCGCGTAGCCGGCCAGCCAGCGCGGCGTGTGCCTGACGGCCTTGGCCAGGCGGCCGAGGTAGGCGTGCGCCATGCGCTCGTAGCCGTTGTTGAAGGCGCGCAGGAAGCGGTTGGCGCGTTCGTGTTCCGGCCGCAGCAGGCTCGCGCACAGCGCCGGGGTGAAGGTCAACGCCATCAGCGCGGACAGCATCATCGATATCGCGATGGTCACCGCGAACTGGCGGTAGATCGCGCCGACGCTGCCCGGCATCAGCGCGGCCGGCACGAACACCGAGGCCAGCACCGTGGTGACCGCGATGATCGCGCCGGTGATCTGGGTCATGCCCTTGCGCGTGGCTTCCTTCGGCGACAGGCCCTCCTCGCGCATGATGCGCTCGACGTTCTCGACCACCACGATCGCGTCGTCCACCACGATGCCGATCGCCAGCACCAGCCCGAACAGGCTGAGCACGTTGATCGAGAATCCGAACGCGTACATGCCGAGGAACGCGCCGGTCAGCGCCACCGGTACCACCAGGGTGGGGATCAGCGTGGCGCGCAGGTTCTGCAGGAACAGCAGCATCACCAGGAATACCAGCACGATGGCCTCGCCCAGGGTCTTGACCACCTCGACGATGGAAACCCTGACGAAGGTGTAGCTTTCAAACGGTACGGTCCACGTGACCCCGGGCGGCAGGTTGCGGCCCAGCTCTTCCATCTTCGCCCGCACCTCGCTGGCCACGGTGAGCGCGTTGGCGCCGGGCAGCAGCGAGATGCCGAAGGAGGCGACGGGCTGGCCGTTCAGGCGCGAGAAGTTGCCGTAGTGGTCGGATCCGAGCTCCACCCGGGCGACGTCGCCCAGCGTCACGGTCGAGCCGTCGGGATTGGTGCGCAGGATGATGTGCCGGAACTGTTCCGGGGTGGTGAAGCTCGATTCGGCCGAAACCGAGGCGGTGACGCCCTGGCCCGACGTGGCGGGCTCGGCGCCGACCGAACCGGCCGCGAACATCACGTTCTGGCCGCGCACCGCGTTCAGCGCATCGGTGGCCGTGAGGTCGTAGCCCTGCAGCTTCAGCGGGTTCAGCCAGATGCGCATGGCGTAGGGCGAGCCGAACTGGTTGACGCTGCCGACGCCTTCCAGGCGCGAGATCGGATCGATGAGCTGGGCCGCGATCACGTTGCTGAGCGCGGCCTGGTCCAGGTGCCCGGTCTTGTCCTGCAGCGAAACGCCCATCAGGAAGCCGGTCGAGGACTTGCGCACCGTGATGCCGAGGTTCTTCACCGCCTGCGGCAGGCGCGGCTCGGCGGCGTTGACCGCGTTCTGGGTCTGCACCGCCGCGGTGTCGAGGTCCGTGCCCGGATCGAAGTACAGCGTGATGTTGGACGACCCGGTGGAGTTGGACGAGGACGAGAAGTACAGAAGGTGGTCGATGCCGGAAAGGTTCTGCTCGATCACCTGCGTGACCGTGCTCTGCACCACCTGGGCATTGGCGCCCGGATAGTTGGCACGCACCTGCACGCTGGGCGGGGCGATGGCCGGGTAGGCCTCGATCGGCAGGTTGAGGATCGCGATGGTGCCGCCCAGCGTGATCAGGATCGCGAGGACCCAGGCGAACACCGGACGGTCGATGAAGAACTGCGGCATGGTCGCTCAGTCCGCAGCCGAACCGGCCGGGGCGGGCCCGTCGGCGCCATGGTAGGGCACGGGCTTGACCTTCTCGCCGGGCCGCGCCTGCTGGATGCCCGAGACCACCACCCGCGCGCCGGGTGTGATGCCGGTGCGCACGATCCAGTCGGCGCCGTGCTGGTCGCCCAGCTCGACCGGGGTGCTGGTGATCGTGTCATCGGCGCCGACCACGTACACGAAGGCGCCCTCGCTGCCGCGCTGGATCGCACCCTGCGGCAACAGGAACGCGTCGTGCAGGGTACCCAGCGCCAGGCGGATTTTCACGAACATCCCCGGCAGCAGCACGTTGTCGGGATTGGGCACCACTGCGCGCAGGTCGACCGCGCCGGTCCTGGGGTCGACCGCAAGGTCGGTGAAATCCAGCGTGCCGGTGTGCGGGTACACGCTGCCATCGGGCAGCACGATGTGCACCTCGGCCTTGTCGGGCGCGACCAGTTTCACATTGCCCGTCCGTTCGGCCTTGCGCAGGCGTTCCACTTCGGCCATCGGCTCGCTGAAATTGGCATAGATCGGGTTGATCTGCTGTACGCGGGTGAGCGGTTGCGTGTCGCTCGGCGAGACCAGCGCGCCCTGGGTGACGTTGGCGCGCCCGGCGCGGCCGCTGATGGGTGCGGTGACGGTGGCGTAGCCGAGGTCGATCCTGGCGTTGCGCACGTCGGCGCGCGCCGACTTGACCGCGGCATTCGCCTCGTCCGCGGCCGCCACGGCGTTGTCGACGTCCTGTTTTGACAGCAGCCCCTTTTCGCCCAGCTTGCGGCTGCGCCCGGCCTTGAGCCTTGCGTTGCGGGCGCTGGCCTCGGCCTGCGCCAGCCGGCCCTCGGCCGCCCGCAGGCTGGCCTCCAGCGGCGCCGGGTCGATCTGGAACAACACGTCCCCGGCCTTGACGTCGGTGCCTTCCCTGTACACGCGCTTGAGCACGATGCCGGTAACGCGCGCGCGAACCTGTGCGGTCAGGGTTGCCGCAAGGCGTCCGGGATAGGTGCGCGTGACCGGGATGGTGGCGGGCTTTGCCGTCACCACGCCGACCTCCGGTGGCGGCGCCGGCGGCGGCGCGGACGGGCCGCAGGCGCAAAGGATCGACGCCAGTGCCAGCGCGCCGGTGGCGCGCCATGACGAACTCGTCATCGGGTTTCTTCTTCTGGAAGCGTCATCAGCCGACGATTGTCGCGTTAATCGCGGCCCGTGTCTGTGGGCTGAATGTCACGGGCTGGCGGCGGTGGCGGACGGGTCGGGGTGCACCAGCGAGCCGGCCGAGGCGACCTGGTTGCGTCCGGCGTGCTTGGCGTTGTACAGCGCCTTGTCGGCCGTGCGCCGCAGTGTTTCCAGGGAGTCTCCGTGCTCGGGGTAGCTGGACACCCCGATCGACACCGTCGCCGGCGGCAGGGTGCTGCCGCGGAAGGTCACCAGCAGCTCGGACGCTTCCCGGCGGATGTGCTCGGCGCGCTCCAGCGCGCGCGGGTGGTCGGCGTCGGTCAGGACCACGGCAAATTCCTCGCCGCCGATGCGGCAGGGCATGTCCTCGCCGCGGCACGACTGTGCCAGCAGTGCACCGAAGGAAGCCAGCAGCGCGTCGCCGGCTTCGTGGCCCTGGGTGTCGTTGTAGCGTTTGAAGTGGTCGATGTCGAACATCAACAACGACAGTCCGCCCTTGCGGCGCTCGGCCCGCAGCAGTTCGCGCGGCATCGAGGCCTCCAGGTAGCGGCGGTTGAACAGGTTGGTCAGCGGGTCGCGGATCGACTGCGTGCGCAGGCTGGCCTGCAGGCGCAGGTTGCCGATCGCCAGCGCCAACTGGTCCGCGGCGGTGATGGCCAGGCGGCGCGGTTCGGGGGCCAGCGGGACGGGTGTGCTGAGACTCAGCACGCCCAGCACCTGGCCCTGCGAGGTCAGCGGCAGGCACAGGCTGGATTCGTCGGCGACGCCCGCCTGCGCCAGGTGCGCGCACACAGGCGCGCTGGCGTCGTCGCGTGCCGGGTGCGGCTGGTTGCGCCTGAGCGCCCAGCAGTCGTCGGGCGCGAACACCGCGTCGTCCAGCCCGGCCCTGCGGGATCCCCAGCCCATGCGCGCTTCGACCAGGTTGTGCGAGGCGTTGATCAGCGCCAGCGATCCCGACGTGCCCGGGAGCAGCGGCGGCAGCGCGCGCTGGGTCACGTTCAGCGCCTCCTCGACGTCGCGGCAGTTTTGCAGCAGTTCGGTCAGCGTGGACAGGTTACGCAGCGTGGCACCCGCACGTTCGGCCTCGGCGAGGGCCGCCTCCAGCCGCTCGGCATTGTTGGCCAGACGGCGTTCGCTGCGCACGCGGCGGCGCTGTTCGCCCGCCACGCTGATGAACGCCGCGACCAGCAGCAGCAGGCTCCCGCCAAGCGCCAGGACAGCCAGCATGGCCTCGGAATGGCTCTTGCGCACGATGGATGCCTGGCGGTCGTTCAGCCGGCTCGCTTCACGATCCAGCATCGCGCCGGTGATATCACCGACCGGCGAGCCCGGTCGCGCGATCAACGCCAGCACGTCCGCGCGTGCGGCGTCCGCGCCACGCGCGCTGTAGTCGGTGAGGATCTTTTCGTACTGCGCGCGCCGGGCGTCGACGGCGGCCTTGAGTTGTTGCACGCTGGCCGCCTGAGTCGCGTCGCCGGGTGCAGACAGCCGGTTGCGGTCGCCGGACTGGCTGGCAAGGGTGTCAAGCGCACGCTCGGCCGCCGCGACCGCGCGCCAGTAGCCGGAAAAGTCCTGGCCATTGCCGGTCAGGCCGTAGCTGCGCGCTTCCATTTCCGCGCGCTGCATGTGCGTGCGCAGGTTCAACAGTTGCTCCTGCACCTGGTAGGTGTGCACCAGCCACTGCTGCTCGCTGCGGTAGCGTTGTGCGCTGACGAGGACCCCGGCTGCCAGCAGCACGATCAGCAGCACCGCCAGCGCGAACATCACCAGCACCAGCCAGCGCATCCCGGTACTTGCGCGCACGTGCTCGGTCAGCCGGCGGCGGCGCGCGGAGTCCGGGTTCGATTTCCGATCCGATTGCGCATTCATGCCAACGGACACGCCTTGCAAATCTTCCGGGCATGATACGCGCCACCCGGCAGGAGGTCCGCGCAGGCGGTCACGCCCCGGACCGCCGGCACCCGCCGGATGCTGGTGCCGGTGCGCTCCCCAGCGGTATCCTATGCGTTCCACCGCCACTGTTGGCAGCATCGACATGAACGCACTGCGTACCCCTGCCGGGGGCGAAGAGGTGGCCGCCATCGCGGCCGGGGTCCGCGACCAGGTCGATCCGGCGGATGCCGCGGCGGCCGGGGCTTTTGCCAGGCTGGCGTGCGCGGAGCTGGCGCCGGACGAGTTGTCCAGCCGTGGCAGCGAAACCTGGGCGGCGATCTGCGCGAACCTGTTCCGTTGGGTCGCCACGCGTCCGGCCGGTCGCGCCGCCGTGCGCGTGTTCAATCCTGATGCGGACGAGCACGGCTGGCGCTGCTCGCACTCGGTGATCCAGGTCGACACCGACGATGCCCCGTTCCTGGTCGATTCGCTGGAGATGGTCATCCGCGGCGAACACTTGCGGTTGCACCGGATGATCCATCCGGTGATGGACATCCGCCGCGACAAGGATGGAAAGCTCAAGGCGGTGTCCGAGTGCGCCGACGAGGGTGGCCATCCCGAATCGGTGATCCACGCCGAGATCGACCGCGTGGACCAGGCCACGCTGGAACGCTTGCAGGCCGCGGCCGAGGCGGCGCTTGCCGACGTGCACGCGGCGGTCAGCGACTGGCAGGCCATGCACGACAAGATGCTGGAGATTGCCGACGCGTTGCCGGATGCGCGCTCGCCGCTGGACAAGGCGCAGCTTGCCGAGGGCCGGGACTTCCTGCGCTGGGCGGCGGACAACCACTTCACCTTCCTTGGCTATCGCGAATACGACGTGGTGGCCGAGCACGGTGACGAGCTGCTGAAGGCGCGTGTGGACTCGGGCCTTGGCATCCTGCGCGACCCCGACCTCGCCACCGCGCCGCGTTCGACCAAGAGCCTGGTCGCGACCCGCCTGCCGCAGTCGGGCGCGATGGACGCCATCATCCTGACCAAGACCAACGCGCGTTCGCGCGTGCACCGCGCCGGTTACATGGACTACATCGGCGTGCTGCGTTTCGACGACAACGGCAAGCCCATCGGCGAATCGCGCTTCCTCGGGCTGTACACCTCCACCGCCTACATGCGCCGGCCGCAGGACGTGCCGCTGATGCGCAAGAAATTCGATCTGGCGGAAAAACGCTCGGGCCTGCGGCCGCAGTCGCATTCGGGCAAGGCGTTCCGCTCGATCCTGGAAACCCTGCCGCGCGACGAACTGCTGCAGGCGTCCAGCGACGAGTTGTTCACGCTGGCCAGCGGGATTTTCGACGTCTACGAACGGCGCCGGCCGCGCCTGTTCGTGCGCCGCGATGCCTACGGCCGGTTCTTCTCGTGCCTGGTGTTCATTCCGCGCGACCACTACAGCGCCAGCGTGGGCGAACGGGTCAAGGACATGCTGCGCCAGGAGCTGCACGGCGAGCGCATCGACTCGATGGTCCAGCTCGGCGACGCGCCCATGGCGCGCTTGCACGTGGTGGTGCGCCCGCGTGCCGGCGACCAGGTGGAGGTGGACCTCGACAAGCTCGAATCGCGGCTGGCGCCGATCGTGCGCAGCTGGCACGACGAGCTGCGCGCGGCACTGGTGGGCGGCCTCGGCGAGGAACGCGGCGCCCAGCTGGCCAATCGCTGGGGCAGCGCGCTGACCTCGGCCTACATCGAGGACCAGACCACCGCGCGCGCGGCCGAGGATGTGGGCATCCTGACTGCGATGACCGAGGAAGGGCAGGACATGCGCCTGGCCTTCCACGAGTCCTACCGCACGCCGGGCGAGCTTCATTTCAAGATCTTCCGCACCAACAACGACATTGCCCTGTCCGATGCCCTGCCGCTGCTGGAAAACGCGGGCCTGAAGGTGGATACCGAACAGGTCCACCCGCTGGAATTCGCGGGCACCAAGGCCTGCATCCAGGACTTCGTGGTGCGCCCGGCCGTGCCGCTGAAGTTCAGGCTCGACGACGTGCACGCACGTTTCGAGGGCGCCTTCGCCGCAATCTGGAACGGCCAGGCCGAGAGCGACCGCTTCAACGCGCTGCTGCTGGAAGCGGGCCTGAGCTGGCGGCAGATCGCGGTGCTGCGCGGCTACTGCAAGTACCAGCAGCAGGTGGGCACGCCGTTCTCGCAGGCGTACATGGAAGAAACCCTCAGCCGCTACCCGATGATTGCCGGGCTGCTGGTGGAACTGTTCGAGGCCAAGTTCGACCCGCGCCGCGAAGAACAGGACGGCGGTGCGCGCGCGGCGCTGGAACGCGAACTGGAAACCTTGACCCCGAAGACGGTGCTGGAAGCCAACTCGGACTTCGTGCAGCGCGTCGCGTCCCTGCTCGAACGTCCGCGCGAGGAGCAGGTCGACGGCCTGGTGGCCGCGATCAAGGCGCTGCTGGTGGATGTCTCCAGCCTCGACGACGACCGCATCCTGCGCGGCTTCATGAGCATGATCCGCGCCACGCTGCGCACCAACTGTTTCCAGTTGCACGACGGCGAACCGCCGGCGTATTTCAGCTACAAGTTCGATCCGCACCAGGTGCCGGACGCACCCAAACCCGTACCGTACCGGGAAATCTGGGTGTATTCGCCGCGCGTCGAAGGCATTCACCTGCGTTTCGGCCCGGTGGCGCGCGGCGGCATCCGCTGGTCGGACCGGCGCGAGGACTTCCGCACCGAGGTGCTGGGCCTGGTCAAGGCGCAGATGGTCAAGAACACCGTGATCGTTCCGGTCGGTTCCAAGGGCGGATTCTTCGTCAAGCGTCCGCCGGTCGGTGGAGACCGCGACGCGCAGATCGCCGAGGGCATCGCCTGCTACAAGATGTTCATGCACGGCATGCTCGACATCACCGACAACATCGACACGGCCGCCAACAAGGTGCTGCACCCGGCCGACGTGGTGCGTCACGATGACGACGATCCCTACCTGGTGGTGGCCGCCGACAAGGGCACGGCCAAGTTTTCCGACATCGCCAACGGCATCTCGATTGAACACGGCTACTGGCTCGGCGATGCCTTCGCGTCCGGCGGCTCGGCCGGCTACGACCACAAGGGCATGGGCATCACCGCCAAGGGCGGCTGGGAATCGGTCAAGCGGCATTTTCGCTCGATTGGCCACGACTGCCAGACCCACGACTTCACCTGCGTCGGCATCGGCGACATGTCCGGCGACGTGTTCGGCAACGGCATGCTGCTGTCGCGCCACGTGCGCCTGGTGGCGGCCTTCGACCACCGCCACATCTTCATCGACCCGGATCCCGATTCGGCCGGCTCCTACGCCGAGCGCGAGCGGATGTTCAAGCTGCCGCGTTCGTCCTGGGACGACTACGACAAGTCGAAGATCTCCCGGGGCGGCGGCGTGTTCGCGCGCAGCCTGAAGTCGATCACCATCACGCCGGAAATGCGCACCGCTCTCGGCATCGGCCAGGACGTGGAATCGCTGGCGCCGACCGAACTGATCAGTGCGATCCTCAGGGCGCCGGTCGACCTGCTGTGGAATGGCGGCATCGGCACCTACGTCAAGTCCTCCGATGAAAGCAACGCCGAGGTGGGCGATCGTGCCAACAACGGCCTGCGCATCAACGGCGGCGAGCTCCGCTGCCGGATCGTGGGCGAGGGCGGCAACCTGGGCTTCACCCAGAAGGGCCGCATCGAGGCCGCGCAGAACGGCGTGATCCTCAACACCGATTTCATCGACAACTCGGCCGGCGTGGATACTTCCGACCACGAGGTCAACATCAAGATCCTGCTGAACGATGCCGTGCAGCGCGGCGAGATCAGCCTGGAAGAACGCAACAAGCTGCTGCATTCAATGACCGACGAGCTCGAGCGGCTGGTGCTGCGCGACAACTATCGCCAGAATGCGGCCATCAGCCTGATGGAGCACATGTCGGCGGGGCGCCTCGGGTCCAAGGCGCACTTCATCCGTACCCTGGAGTCGCGCGGCCTGCTCGACCGCCAGATCGAGTCGTTGCCTTCGGATGCCGAACTCGCCGAGCGGCGCACGCACCATCAGGGCCTGGTGCGCCCGGAACTTGCGGTGCTGCTGTCCTACTCCAAGCTGGTGCTGTACCAGCAACTGCTCGATTCGGACGTGCCCGAGGATCCGTTCCTCTCGCACGAACTGATGCGCTACTTCCCCGAGCCGCTGCACGAGAAGTACGCCGAGCACATGCAGCGGCATCGCCTGAAGCGAGAGATCATCGCCACCGCGGTCACCAATTCCATCGTCAACCGCATGGGCGCGACCTTCGTGCTGCGCACCCAGGAAGACACCGGGCAGACCGCCGCCGCCGTGGTCAAGTCCTACAACGCGGTGCGCCAGATCCTGCATGCGCGCGAGCTGTGGTCCGGCATCGACGCGCTGGACGGCAAGGTCAGCGAGGCCGCGCAGATCGACGCGCTGATGAAGCTGTGGTCGTTGATGCGGCACGTTGCACGCTGGCTGCTCAACCGTCCGGGTGCGACGTTGGGCATCACCGACCTGGTTGAGCGCTACCAGCCCGGCATGGACGACCTGCGCGCGGCACTGCCGGACGTATTGACCGACACCGGCCGGGCGTCCCGGGACGTGGACCTGGAGAAGTGGCAGGGGCTGGGATTCCCCGACGAGCTGGCGCAGAAACTCGCCACGATCCCCTCGCTGGAAGTGGCGATGGACATCATCGAAACCTCGCTCGAATCCGGCCGGCCGGTCGAGCACGTGGCACGGGTATTCTTCGACCTCGGCGAGGCGTTCGACATCGAGTGGCTGCGCACGCAGATCGAGAAACTTCCCGTGGAAAGCCGTTGGCACGCGCAGGCGCGCGGCGCACTGCGCGACGAACTGGCCGTGCAGCAGCGCGCGATGGTCGGGCAGATCCTTGCCTCCGAGCAGGGCCGCCAGGGCCCCGACGGCGCGGTGGCGGCATGGCTCCAGCGCGACGATCCACAGCTGGTGTTCACCCGCGGCATGCTCGACGAGATCCGGGGCGTGGACGTCGACTACCCGATCGCCTCGGTGGCGCTGCGGCGGCTGGCCCAGATTGCGCAGTCGGGGTGATCCGCGCGCGCGGATGGTTTCCAAGCGGGCGCTTACGCGGCAAACTGGCGGCATGGCTACCGCTGTCCAACCGGTCGCCGCGAAGCCGCGGCTGACTTTCGTCGCGTCGGGGTCCGACAAGGCGAAGGCCGCCTGCGAGCATCTCGAGCGCTGCTACGGTGCGGTGCCGCCCGGCGATGCCGACGTGATCGTGGCGCTGGGCGGCGACGGGTTCATGCTGCGCACGCTGCATGCCGAGCTCGACCGCGACCTGCCGGTGTACGGCATGAAGCTTGGCCGGGTCGGGTTCCTGATGAACCGTTACGTACCCGACGAGCTGCCCGCGCGCATCGCCGCGGCGCATCCCGCCGTCCTGCACCCATTGTCCATGCATGTGGTATGTGCCGACGGAAGCGAGGCCGACGCGCTGGCGTTCAACGAGATCTCGCTGCTGCGCGAGACCAACCAGGCAGCGCACATCGAGGTGTCATTGAACGGCGAGGTGAAACTGCCCAACCTGGTGTGCGACGGTCTGCTGGTGTCGACGCCGGCCGGATCCACCGCCTACAACTTTTCCGCGCACGGTCCGATCCTGCCGCTGGATGCCAACGTGCTGGCGCTGACCCCGATCAGCCCGTTTCGCCCGCGCCGCTGGCGCGGCGCACTGTTGCCGGTGGCAACCCGCGTCGGCCTGCGCACCCTCGAACCGCGCCATCGCCCGGTAAGCGCCACCGCCGACTTCCACGAGGTACGCGACGCGGTGGAAATCCGCGTGTGCGAAGCCCACGAACGCTCGGTCACGCTGCTGTTCGACCCCGAACGCAACCTCGCCCAGCGCATCCTCGACGAACAATTCGAAGCGTGAGCCGGCGGGCGTTGTCCGCCATGCGCGGCTTCGCGCCGTGACATCCCGACGCGGTGGCGGCGATACGCTGTTCCCCGGTCCCCGGTCCCCGGTCCCCGGTCCCCGGTCCCCGGTCCCCGGTCCCCGGTCCCGACTCCCGACTCCCGAGTCCCGGCTTCAGGTCACATACCGCATCTCCGGCGAAGGCGGACACAGGAAGTTGCCCTGCGCGAAGGTGACGCCGGCGGAGAACAGGATCGGCATGCTCGATGCCTCCTCGATCCACTCGACCATGGTGTGCTTGCCCGCGGCGCGGGCCTGCGAGCACAGTTCGCGTACCTTGAGCTCGTTTTCCGAGTGGTGCGCGAGATCGGTGGTGAGCGCGCGGTCGATCTTCAGGTAGTCCGCGTCGATGTGCTTGAGCGCCTGGAAGGAATTGAGCCCGGACCCGAACTGTTCCAACCCGAACGTGCCGCCGACGTTGCGCCAGCGTTCGACGAAATCACGCGCCGGTTTGAGGCAGGTCATGACCTTGGCCTCGGGCACCTCGAACACCAGTTGCGAAGCCTTGACGCCGGCCGCGCCGAGCTTTGCGTCCACCCAGTCGGCGAGGGTTTCGTCGTGCAGCGTCAGGGTCGAGAGCTTGACGAACACGGTGGTCGACGTGTCCGGATTGGCCTCGCCGTGCTTGCCCAGTTCGGCGATGGCGTGTTCGATCACCCAGCGGTCGATCGCCAGCAGCCGGTCATTGCGTTCGGCGATCGGCATGAAGTGCGAGGGCAGGATTTCCTCGGTCGGGCCGCGCAGGCGCAGCAATACCTCGAAGAATTCGCCTTCCTCGCCCTGCAGGTTGATGATCGGCTGGTAGTACAGCTTGAACCCGTCGTTCTTGAGGGCGTCGTCGATCATCTGCAGCCACGACTGTTCGCGTTCGGCCTCGGCCTTGTCGGCCGCGGCCGGGTCGTGGATGTCGATGCGGTTGCCGCCCTGGCTGGCGACCGCGCGCAGCGCGTCGTCGGCCTGCGAAAGCAGTACCTGCGACTTGGCGTTCTTTTCGCCCAGCAGGCTGCCGCCGATGCTGATGGTGAGGCTGGTCGATTTGCCGCCCGCCTCGATGATCGCCGCCTCGACGCCCGCGCGCAGCGATTCGGCCACCTGTTGCACTTCGGTCTGGGTGGAGTCGGTCAGCAGCAGGCCGAACGAATGATCGCCGATGCGTCCGGCGCGATCGGTGGCGCGCAGGCGCTGCTTGATGGTGCCCGCCAGCGCGCGCAGCACGTCGTCGGCGCCGGCAAGGCCCACGGTATCGATCACCGCACGGTAGTTGTCCGGCTCGAGCAGCAGCAACGCCTGCTCGGTCTTGCCGCCGATCGCCGCGGCTACGGCCTCGTCGATCTGTTCCAGGAAATGCGCACGGTTGGACAGGCCCGTCAGCGGATCCTGGGTCTTCAGGCGCTTGAGTTCCTCTTCGGTCTCCGGGTTCGAGGCGGGCAGGCGGAACACCACCTGCTGGCAGGGCTCGCCCTCGTAGTTGGCCGAAGAAAATTCCATCACCGCCTCGAAGGTGGCTCCGTCGGCGCGCTTGGCGGTCAGGTCCAGCCGCGGCGGCGGCTTCTCGCCGCGCGCCAGGCGGCGCAGCAGGTCCTTGAAGTCGGCGGTGTGCTGCGGGGCGACCAGGTCCAGGATGGTCAGGCCTTCGACGTCCTCGAAGCTGTCGAAGCCGAACATCTCCAAGTACGCGTTGTTGGCGCGCACGTGGGTGCCTTCGTGGATGTAGGCGATCGGGTCGCGCGAGGAATCGAGCAGCGCGTCGCAGCGGCGGTCGGACTCGCGCAGTGCGGCCTCGAGCTTGCGCACGTTGCGGCGCGTGTTCAGCGCGTCCAGCTCGCGCCGCACCACCGCCTGCAACTGGTCGTGGCGGTTGCGCAGGGCGATGCCGCGGATGCTGCTGTGGCTGAGGATCGAGGCGACCATGTCGTCGCTCAGCTTGTCGGCCAGCGCCACCAGCGCCACGTCCTTGCCGGTGCCGTCCAGCGCGTGCGCGATGGCGTCCAGGGACACCGACTTGCACGCGGGATTGGCCAGCACGATGTCTGGCGTGGACGATTCCAGGATCGCCGCCAGCTCCTCTTCGCTCGCGATCCGCTGCGGGCGCAGGGCGATGCCGCTGTTGCGCAGCACGCTGATGACCTGCTCGGCGTCTTCGGCCTGATCCTCGGCGATGATCAGCTTGGTGATGGGTTCGGGCAACATGACATTCCTTGGAACGGGACAGCCGCCGGACACGGATTCCCCCATCGCTGTCCGGAAACCGACGGCACTTCGATATTGCCGGTGAAGTCTTGTACCCCAACGGCGGCATACACGCTACCGTACACGGCTATACGGGGCGCTTGGAACGGTCCCCCGGCAGCTCGCGTACCAGCCGGGGTACAAGATAACCGGGAAGACGTGCCCGCAGGGCGTCGGCAAGTGCCCGGGCACGCCCATCGGACACCTCGAAGTGGGCGGTTCCGCGTACCCGGTCGAGCTGGTGCAGATAGTACGGCAGCACCCCGAAGGCGAACAATTTTTCCGAAAGTGCGGCCAGCACCGCGGCATCGTCGTTGACGCCGCGCAGCAGTACCGACTGGTTCAGCAGCGTCGTGCCGGACTCGCGCAATCGCCTGCAGGCCGCGCCAACACTGGCGTTGAGCTCATTGGGGTGGTTCGCGTGCAGCACCATTACACGCTGCAGTGGCAACCCGGACAGCCACGCGGCGAAGGCATCGTCGATGCGTTCGGGCAGCACCACCGGCAACCGCGAATGGATGCGCAGGCGGATCACGTGGGGCAGCTCGCGGAGCCCTTTTGTGAAATCCGTCAACTTTTGTGTCGAAAGCACCAGCGGGTCGCCGCCGGACAAAATCACCTCGGAAATCGACGTATCGGCGGCCAGGCAGGCGAGCGCCTCGCGCCAGGCGTGCGCGGCGGCAAGTTCTTCGGCGTAGGGGAAATGCCGTCGGAAACAATAGCGGCAATTGACCGCGCAACTGCCGGCCGCGATCAGCAACGCACGGCCTTCGTACTTGCGCAGCACGCCGTGTGCCTGCACCGCCGCAAGGTCGCCGACGGCGTCGTCACCGAAGCCGGGGGCTTCATCCAGCTCGGCAAGCTGCGGCAACACCTGCAGCAGCAGCGGATCGCGCGGATCACCGTGGCGCATCCGGGCCACGAAGCCGCGCGGTACCTTCAGTGCGAAGCCGGCATCACCCGCGGGCAGGCGTTCGGCCAGGCGCGACAGGCCAAGCAGCGCCAGCAGTTCGTGCGCGTCGGTGATGGCATCGCGCAGCGACTGGCGCCAGTCGGGTGCGCCGGCCGGCTGGGTTGTGGGCTCGATTGCCGTTATCATGGAGGGCCTTGCGCCGTTCGAATGGCGCGATGAACCCCTCATTCTAGGTGAATTGCCGGATTCGGGCCAACGCGTCCCGGCGGCATTCCGTACCCATGGAGCCCGCAGCATGGCGACTTATGGTCTCAACGATGTCAAGAACGGCCTGAAAATCATCGTCGACGGCGACCCCTACGTGATCGTCGACGCCGATTTCATCAAGCCCGGCAAGGGCCAGGCCTTCACGCGCATCAAGATCCGCAACCTCAAGAGCGGACGCGTCACCGAGAAGACGTTGAAGGCGACCGATACCGTCGAAGGCGCCGACGTGATCGAAACCGACATGCAGTACCTCTACAACGACGGCGAGTTCTGGCACTTCATGGAGCCGAACACGTTCGAGCAGCACACCGCCGACAAGAATGCGATGAGCGACGCCGCGCAGTGGCTCAAGGGCGAGGAAGAGTGCCTGGTCACGCTGTGGAACGGCACGCCGCTCACGGTGGCACCGCCCAACTTCGTGGAGCTGAAGATCGCCGAGACCGACCCCGGCGTACGCGGCGACACCTCCGGTGGCGGCGGCAAGCCAGCCACCCTGGAAACCGGCGCCGTGGTGCGCGTGCCGTTGTTCGTGAACCAGGACGAAATCATCAAGGTCGACACGCGCACCGGCGAATACGTGAGCCGCGTGAAGTGATTGATTCGCAGCAAATCCGCGTAGCGGATTGCGTCGCGAATCAATCACCCCGGCGAAAGCC
>CAZAXF010000006.1:40670-46109 GCA_964489055.1 uncultured Rhodanobacter sp.
GCGGATTGCGTCGCGAATCAATCACCCCGGCGAAAGCCGGGGTCCATTGTGGAGTGTGCGCAGCAAATCCGCGTAGCGGATTGCGTCGCGAATCAATCACCCCGGCGAAAGCCGGGGTCCATTGTGGAGTTTGCGCAGCAAATCCGCGCAGCGGATTGCGTCGCGAATCAATCACCCCCGGCGAAAGCCGGGGTCCATTGTGGAGTTTGCGCAGCAAATCCGCGCAGCGGATTGCGTCGCGAATCAATCACCCCGGCGAGCGTCGGCGGCTCGGGAGGATAGCCGTCATTCCGGACGCGGCGAAGCCGTGATCCGGAATCTGCTCTTGTGTCGTTGCGCGACGGATCGGGCCGTTCGCACAGCCGATTGACTCGCGCCATCCCGCTTGCGCCTGGTTCCCAACCCCCGAAATCGCCCGCGGCCTTTCCGATCGCATGCCAACTTCGCCACGTTCCATCGACCTGCTGATTTCCGCCCGCTGGACCGTCCCGGTCGAGCCCGCGGATACGCTGCTGGAGGACCACGCGGTCGCGGTCGATGCCGGCGCGATCGTCGAGGTGCTGCCGGCCACGCAGGCCGCGGCGAAATACGCACCGCGCGAGCGCGTGGAACTGCCCGTTCACGCCCTGATCCCCGGGCTCGTCAACGCCCACACCCACAGTCCGATGGTGTTGCTGCGCGGGCTGGCCGACGACCTGCCGCTGATGACCTGGCTGCGCGAGCACATCTGGCCGGTCGAGGCCAGGGTCATGGGCGCCGACTACGTGCGCGACGGCATGCAGCTTGCCATCGCCGAGATGCTGCGCGGCGGCACCACCTGCTGCAACGACCTGTATTTCTTTCCCGACGTGGAGGCAGCGGCCTGTCGCGAACTCGGCTTTCGCGCGGTGATCGGCCTGCCGGTCATCGAATTTCCGAGCGCGTGGGCGCGCGAGCGCGACGAATACTTCGACAAGGCGCTGGCGGTGCACGATGCCTGGCGCGACGATCCGCTGGTTTCCACCGCGTTCGCACCGCACGCGCCCTACACCGTTTCCGACCAATCGTTCGCGCGCATCCGGACGCTTTCCGACCAGCTCGACCTGCCGGTGCACGTGCACCTGATGGAAACCGCGCAGGAGGTCGAGGACAGCCGGCGCGAGCACGGCCTGCGCCCGCTGCAGCGGTTGCAGAAGCAGGGTCTTGTCAACGATCGCCTGATCGCCGTGCACATGACCCAGGCCAGCGACGCCGAGATCGACCTGTGCGCGGCGCGTGGCGTTTCGGTGGTGCACTGTCCCGAGTCCAACCTGAAACTGGCCTCCGGTTTCTGCCGCGCCGAGAAGCTGCGCCGGGCCGGCGTGAACCTCGCGCTCGGCACCGATGGTTGCGCGTCCAACAACGACCTGGACATGTTCGGCGAAATGCGCACCGCGGCCCTGCTGGCCAAGGGCGTGGCCGGCGACCCGGCCGCGTTCGACGCCGTGTTCGCGCTGCGCGCGGCGACCCTGAACGGCGCCCGGGCCCTGCAGCTGGACGCGAAAATCGGCTCGATCGAGGTCGGCAAGCGCGCCGACCTCGCTGCGGTACGCCTGGACGAAGTCGAGGCCAGCCCGCTCTACAATGTCATTTCGCAGCTCGCCTATGCGACGTCGCGCCGCCAGGTCAGCGATGTCTGGATCGACGGTCGGCGCCGGCTTGCCGACGGCGCGCTGGTCGATTTCGACCTCGCCGGCGTACTCGAAAAGACCCGCCGCTGGCGCGAGCGCATTGCGGCGGTGTGAAGTCAAAAGCAGGAGCAGTCCGCGAAGAACGCAAAGGACGCAAAAAGAAGCAGAAGCGGGCAGGGCTTTGCCGCTTTCTTCGCGCCTTTCGCGTCCTTTGCGGACAGAGGTTTCTTGCAGGGTCAGGATGAAGTGAG
Organism: uncultured Rhodanobacter sp.; assembly: GCA_964489055.1. Classification (GTDB taxonomy): domain Bacteria; phylum Pseudomonadota; class Gammaproteobacteria; order Xanthomonadales; family Rhodanobacteraceae; genus 66-474. The sequence goes on from CAZAXF010000006.1 coordinate 42,571, forward strand.
CAGCACGACGCACAACGTAGATCCGGAGGAACTTGCCCGTTTCGGCAAGCTGGCCGCGCGCTGGTGGGATCCGGACGGCGAGTCACGGCCGCTGCACGACCTCAACCCCGTGCGCCTGGCCTTCGTCGCCGGGCGCGTGGCGTTGCGCGGCGCACGCGTGGCCGACATCGGCTGCGGTGGCGGCCTGCTCAGCGAGGCGCTGGCCCGGGCCGGCGCCGAGGTGACCGCGATCGATCTTGCGCCCGAGGTGATCGAGGTCGCCAGGCTGCACCTGCACGAAACCAACGAGGCCCTGGAAACGCCACTGGCGATCGACTACCGGCTGTGTTCCTCGCGTGAGCTTGTCGGCCACGACCCGGCCGCGTTCGATGCGGTGTGCTGCATGGAACTGATCGAGCACGTCCCCGATCCGGCGTCACTGGTCGCCGACCTCGCGGCGCTGCTGAAGCCCGGGGGCAAGCTGTTCCTTTCCACCCTCAATCGCACGCCGGCCAGTTTCGCCGCGGCCATCCTGGGCGCGGAATACCTGCTGCGGCTGCTGCCGCGCGGAACCCACGACTACCGGCAATTCCTGCGCCCCTCGGAACTTGCGCGGCTGCTGCGCCGGGCGGGCCTGAGCCTCGACGAGGTAACGGGAATCGCCTACAACCCATTGAGTCGAAAGGCATCCCTGACGCATCGCACGGACGTCAACTACCTCGTGGCCGCCAGCAAGCCCGCGGCATGAAGCCCCTGCCGAATCCGCTGGCCGGGGTGTTCTTCGACCTGGACGGAACCCTGGTGGACTCGGCGCGCGACATGCATTCGGCGCTCAACGCGTTGTGCCGCGAACACGCGCTGACCGCGCCGTCGTTCGCGGTGGTGCGCGAGACCGTATCGCGCGGCGCGCGCGCCGTGTTGCGTTGCGCGGTCGGCGACAATGATGCGCGCGTCGAGGCGCTGCTGCCGCGGTTCCTGGAACGGTACGTCGCCACCGGCATGGCCAATACGCACGCTTTCCCGGGTGTGGACGCGGTGCTCGAAGACCTGGAAGCGCGGGGCGTGCCCTGGGGCGTGGTCAGCAACAAGGCCGAGGCACTGGTGGCGCTGGTACTGCAAAGGCTGGGCTACGACCGCCGGGCCGCTGCCGTGGTCGGTGGCGACACGCTGGCCGAGCGCAAACCCGACCCCGCACCGGTGCTGCACGCGTGCGCGCTGGCGGGCGTCGAACCGTCGGCTTGCGTGTACGTGGGCGACGATCCGCGCGACATCGAGGCCGGCCGTGCCGCCGGCCTGTACACGGTGGCCGCGGCGTGGGGCTACCTGGACGGCGCCGATCCGCGCGAATGGCAGCCGGAAGCGGTCGCCGGATCGGCGGCGGAGCTGGGGGAATGGCTGGCCCGCGCGTGAATGGCAGCAGCTTCGACGACTACCTCGCACGCTGGCGCGATACCAGCCCGCAACGCGCGCTCGCCTGGCTGTTCCTGTCGCCGCGCGACCGCGTCCGGTTCTGCGGGCTGGCGGCATTGCAGCAGGAATGGCTGAAGGCCACGCGCGAGGCGTCCGAACCGCAGGTCGCCGCCGCCAAGCTTGGCTGGTGGCGCGAGGAAATCGATCGCGCGGGGCAGGGCGAGGGGAGACACCCGCTGACGTGCGCATTGTTTGCCGATGCGCGCGTCCGCACCGTGCCCATGGCGTACTGGACCGTCGCCGTGGATGCGGCGCTGCTGGAGAGCAATCATGCGCCCGCGCCGGACTTTGCCGCCCAGCGCGCGGCCGCCGCGCCGCTGGCCGATGCATTCGCGGCGCTGGAAAACCGGCTGGCGTTCGGCGAGGGGGCAACCCATGAGCGGGCCGCCGCGGTGGCGGCACCGGGGCACCTTGTCGCCAACCTGCGCGCGCTTGCCGTCGAAGTACGGCACGCGCGCTCGCCGCTGCCCATGAACCTGCTGGCGCGCCACGGGCTGACCACCGAGGCGCTGGCGCAGGACGGCCCGGCGCGGCGTGCGGCCCTGCACGATTACCTTGGCGAACTGGAGCGCGCGCTGGCCGCCGCCGCCGGCATGGACGGTCCGCTGACCTTCCTGCGGCGGGTCCAGCTCCAGACCGACCTGCGCTCGCTGCGCGCCGGATTGCGTGCCGGCGATCCGCTGCAGGGCGTGCAGGCCGGTCGCGGTGGCGTGCGCGACCTGTTGAAAATCTGGCGCGCCGCTCGCATCTCACGTCACAACCCGCCCGTCGAGGATTCCCATGCAACCAGCTGAACAGGCCGGAGCCGGCCTTCCGGACGTCGCCAACGCCGCGCAGCCCGACGCGGGCGGGAAACTGGACTGGGTGGGCATGGACGGCATCGAACTGCCGCTGCGCTGCGCCGATGGACAGGGCGGCGTGATCACCGTGCCGGCGCGCGTCAGCGTGCAGGTGAACCTGGCCGACCCCGACGCACGGGGCATCCACATGTCGCGGCTGTACCTGGCGCTGGAAGGTGCGCTGGGCGAACAGCCGGTCACGCCCGCGGGCCTGCATGCCCTGCTGCGCACGCTGGTTGCCTCGCACGACGGCCTTTCCAGCCGCGCGCGGCTCGGCATCGACTACCAGCAGCCGCTGAAGCGTCGCGCCCTGGTCAGCGACAACGCCGGCTGGCGCAACTACCCGGTGACGATCCGGGCGTGGCTGGCCGACGACCATTTCAACGTGCGGCTGGGCTGCGAAGTGGTGTATTCATCCACCTGCCCGGCATCGGCGGCTCTGTCGCGGCAACTCAACCAGCAGCGTTTCGACGAGGACTTCACCGGGGTGCTGCCGTCCCAGCGCGCGGTGCGTGACTGGCTGGGCAGCCGACGCGGCATGGCCGCCACCCCGCACGCGCAGCGCAGCACCGCCCGCGTCGAGGTGGACCTTGCCGCCGGGTTCGACCTGCCGGTGGCCGAGCTGGTCGACACCATCGAGCGCGCCCTGGCCACGCCGGTGCAGACCGCGGTCAAGCGCGAGGACGAGCAGGCGTTCGCGAAATTGAACGCCGAAAACCTGATGTTCTGCGAAGACGCCGCCCGCCGCATCCGCGCCGCGCTGGACACCGACCCGCGCATCGCCGGTTACCACATCCGCGCCGCCCACCACGAAAGCCTGCACGCCCACGACGCCGTCGCCGAAGTCGGCCGGAACTTCCAGCCCTGCTGAACCCGATCCCGCTGCACCAACCCTGGATCCCCTCTCCCGCCGCGCCAGGGGCCCGAGGTGGGGGTTCGGGTCTTGCGCAGGCACCCACGACCTGCGTAGCGTGCGCTCCGCGCACGAGCCACCCCGTTGCCGCATCACTCGTGCGCAGAGCGCACGCTACCCGACAGCCGCAGGAACAACCGCGTTTTGCCACGGATTTGCACGGATGGTCACCGATCAAGCCCGCATACCGTGGCCATCCGCGTTGGTCCGCATCCAGTGCTCCCGATCCGTGTCATCCGTGTTGATCCGTGGCCAATGCTTTCCGTTGCCGCTGCACCCCGTAGCACGAGCCACCCCGTTGCCGCATCACTCGTGCGCAGAGCGCACGCTACCCGACA
>CAZAXF010000006.1:46209-58335 GCA_964489055.1 uncultured Rhodanobacter sp.
CGAGCCACCCCGTTGCCGCATCACTCGTGCGCAGAGCGCACGCTACCCGACAGCCGCAGGAACAACCGCGTTTTGCCACGGATTTGCACGGATGGTCACCGATCAAGCCCTCATTCCGTGGCCATCCGCGTTGGTCTGCATCCAGCGCTCCTGATCCGTGTCATCCGTGTAGATCCGTGGCCAATGCTTTCCGTTGGTGCAGCACCCCGTAGCGCGCGCTCCGCGCGCGAGCCACCCCGTTGCCGCATCACTCGTGCGCAGAGCGCACGCTACCCGACAGCCGCAGGAACAACCGCGTTTTGCCACGGATTTGCACGGATGGTCACCGATCAAGCCCGCATACCGTGGCCATCCGCGTTGGTCCGCATCCAGCGCTCCTGATCCGTGTCATCCGTGTTGATCCGTGGCCAATGCTTTCCGTTGGCGCTGCACCCCGCAGCGCGCGCTTTGCGATGGTCGGAAGAGCAAGCACGTTTTGCCACGGATTTGCACGGATGGTCACCGATCAAGCCCTCATTCCGTGGCCATCCGCGTTGGTCTGCATCCAGCGCTCCTGATCCGTGTCATCCGTGTAGATCCGTGGCCAATGCTTTCCGTTGGTGCTGCACCCCGTAGCGTGCGCTTTGCGCACGAAAATGAATGGCGCCGGTTCAACGTTCGAATGCAAGGCGCATTCCCGGCGGCGCGCCCAGCAACTGGCCGTCCCGCGCGACCAGGTTCCCGTTCACGAAGGTGGCGGTGATGCTGGCGCGGAAGGTGTCGCCCTCGAACGGTGACCAGCCGCATCTGGATGCAATGTCGGCGCGGCGCACGGTGTGCGGCGTGCCCGGGTCGACCAGCGCCAGGTCGGCGAAAGCGCCTTCGCGCAGGAAACCGCGATCGGCGATGGCGAACAGCCGCGCGGGTGCGTGCGCATACGCTTCCACCAGCCGCTCCAGGGACAGTTTTCCGTCGAACACGTGTTCCAGTGCCGACTGCAGCGCAAACTGGATCAGCGGGATGCCGGACGGGCAGCGCACGTAGGGATTGGCCTTTTCCGCTTCCAGGTGCGGCGCGTGGTCGGTGGCCAGGACATCCACGCGGCCTTCGGCCAGCGCCTGCAGCAGTGCCGCGCGGTCCGACGCCGCCTTGATTGCCGGGTTGCACTTGATCCTGCCGCCCAGCGTGGCGTAATCGTCATCGCAGTAGCGCAGGAAATGCACGCAGGTTTCCGCGGTGATGCGCTTGTCCTCGATCGGCCCTGCCTCGAACAGCGCCAGCTCGTCGGCGGTGGAAACGTGCAGCACGTGCAGTCGCGTCCGGTGGCGGCGCGCGGTCTGCACCGCCCAGCGGGTCGATGCAAGGCAGGCCTCGCGCGAGCGGATTTCCGGATGCATCCGCATCGGGATGTCCTCGCCGAATTCGCCCTCGGCGCGCGCGAGGTTGGCGTGGATGATGCCGCTGTCCTCGGCGTGCACCAGCACCGGGACCGGCGCATCGCGGAACACGCCCTCGAGCGTGTCCGGATCGCTGACGCACAGGTTGCCGGTCGATTCGCACAGGAACACCTTGACCGCCGAAACGCTGCGCGGATCGAGCGCGCGGATGGCGTCGAGGTTGTCGTTGGATGCGCCAAAGTGGAACGCGAAATTGGCCAGCGAACTGCGCGCGGCAATCGCGTACTTGTCTTCCAGCAGCGCGTGGCTGAGCGTTGCCGGCCTGGTGTTGGGCATGTCCATGAAACTGGTTACCCCGCCCAGCACCGCGGCGCGCGATTCCGAGGCGATGTCGGCCTTGGCCGTGTAGCCCGGTTCGCGAAAGTGCACGTGGTCGTCGATCAGGCCCGGCAGCAGCCACAGGCCCGCGGCGTCGAACACCTGCTCGTTCGGGTGCGCAACCAAACCGGCGCCGATCGCCTCGATGCGGTCGCCGCGGATGCGAAGGTCCGCAACAAAGCGCCGGCCCTCGTTGACAAGCTCGGCGTTGCGGATCAGCCAGTCGGTCATTCATTCTTCTCCATGCGGGTGGCAGCGGCGCAGCGTGAAGCGCTCCGGCACCGGGTCGATGCCGCCTTCGCACAGCGGCTGGCAGCGCAGGATACGCCACGTGGCAAGCACGCAGCCGCGCCACGGCCCGAAGCGTGCGATCGCCACGCGCGCGTAGGTGGAGCAACTTGGATAGAAGCGGCAGCGCGCTCCCAGCAGCGGGCTGAGCAGCCTTTTGTAGGCGGCAATCAGGAACAGCAGGATTCGGGTCAAGGCGGGTCGGCCGGCGGCAGCGTGGCGGATTCGCGCCGGTGCCTCGAAATTGGTTGCCCGGGCGCGGTGACTACGCTATAACACGCGGTCGCATCTTCACAACCCAGAGTGCAAAGGACATGGCAAAAGCGAAGCGCGCTGCCGCCAAGCGCAGTGGCAACAAGGCAAAGCCGGCGGACAAGCCTGCCAAGGCGAAAACCGCCGGTAAGGCGGCTGCCAAGGCCACGCGCACGGCCGCCACGAAGAAATCGGCGCGCAAGGCGGCGGCCGGCAAGGCCACGCGCAAGACGGCCACCAAGAAGCCGGCGCGCAAGACCGCGGCCGGCAAGACCGCGGCCGGCAAGACCGTGCGCAAGAGCGCCACGAAGAAAGCGGCGGGCAAGACCACCGCGAAGAAGACCACGCGCAAGACGCCGGCCAGATCCGCCGGTACCGCGCGTGCCCAGAAACCAGCCCGCAGCAGCAAGCGGGCCAAGCCGGCAAGCAAGGCCGCGAAGAAATCGACCATGAAAAAGGCTGCCAAGAGCCCCGCGAAGAAAAAGACGACTGCCCGCAAGTCCGCGGACAAGTCGGTGAAAAAGACCCGTGCCGCCAAACCGGCGAAAAAGACCCGGGCCGCACCGCACAAGCCCACGACCAAGACGGCAAAGGCCGGTCGCGGCCACGCGACGGCTGCGTCCCACGGCAGCGCCGATGCGGCCAAGCGTCCCGCCCGCAAGCCAGCGCACGTGCGGCCGGTGGGCGGCGTTGCCGCGCGGCTGAGCGCCGCGGCAGCCGGGGAGCAGACCATCACCCGCGAAGACGGCCGCTACGCGTTGCCGTCCTCGGTCACCATCGAGCTGCCCGAGGGCTACACCCCTGCCGGCGGCGAGGAATACATGAATCCGCGCCAGCTCGCCTACTTTCGACAGAAACTCCGGGACTGGCGCGACCAGCTGGTCGAGGAATCGCGCCAGACCATGGAAAACCTGCGTGCCGAGGTCCGCGACGTCGGCGATGACGCCGAACGTGCCACCCGCGAAACCGAGAATTCCCTGGAACTTCGCACCCGCGACCGCTACCGCAAGCTGATTTCCAAGATCGAGAAGGCGCTGCGCAAGATCGAGGAAGGCCGCTACGGTTTTTGCGAGGAAACCGACGAGGAAATCGGCCTGGAACGGCTCGAAGCGCGCCCCATCGCCACCTTGTCGCTGGATGCGCAGGAGCGTCGGGAGCATCTGCAGAAGCAGATGGGCGACTGACAACGGGGCTTTGGCCGGCGGCGCGTATGCTGCTCCTGCCTGCCTGGTGGGAGCCTGCGTGCAGGCGACCGGGCGTGGTTCCGTGTGGTGCATGTCGTCCGGCATGCTCGCTCAGAGGCCGCCCATGGCTTCTCCCGCGCCCCTTTCAAAGCAAGAGCGGTTTCGCTCGCCTGCGGCGAGCGAGCTACTTTCCTTTCGGGGAAAGTAGCCAAAGCCATGCGCCGGGCATGCCGGTTTCGCCGACTTCCTGTCGGCGAAACTCCCCGCGGTGCGTGGCCGATCGCGCGCCGGCGCGAACTCGCACATCCCTGTGCTCAGACATGCGCGCCTTTCCCGCGCGCTCGACCACGCACCGCGGCGGCATGCAACGGCGCGTTTGCGGTTCCTGGACCGGCCATCCATGGCCTCGTTCGAAACGAGAGCAAGCATACCGCTGCGCACCGCCCTGCGCGCAGACTGCATCGGCAGGATTGCCGATGCGAACGCCGCAGGCGGCCCGAAGGGCGAGCCACAAGGATGTGGCGAGTCAAGCGCGCGCTGTCGGGGCCCCTGCGCCGCGGTGAGGTGCGGACGATCAGGCCCGACAGGGTGGGCGCGAGGGATCGCGCCCACTTGGCCCCCGCGCTACGGCGGGCGCGTGGGCCAAGCTTGGCCGCGCCGATCGGACTTTTCGGCCATGGAGGGCCGAAAGGCGCGGCGTTGGGGTGCCTTTCTCTTGGTGATTTCTCTTTGGCCAGGCAAAGAGAAGTTACCCGCGCCCCCGGGAGGGGCGCGGAAAAAGCCATGGGTGGCGGTGTCCGCGGGCGATGCGACGTCATGTGCGGCATGGATCATCCTGGTTTTCTGCGCGCGGCCCCGGGTGTCAAGGTTGCGCCCATGTGCACGCGGTGCTTGATCCCGGCGCCTGCCGCCACCATTCTCAATGCATCGCCCGCTTTGCGGGTTTCGTGCAACAACACCCCAGAAAATATCCATGGCGACCGAAATCAACGACCCCGTGACCGCAACCGTCGAACTGCCCGCACTGCCGCTGCGCGACGTGGTGGTGTATCCGCACATGGTGATCCCGCTGTTCGTTGGCCGCGACAAGTCCATGAAGGCGCTGGATGCGGCCATGGAAGGCGACCGCCGGATCCTGCTGGTGGCGCAGAAACAGCCGGAAACCGACGATCCTGCCGAATCCGACCTGTACCCGGTCGGCGCGATCGGCAACCTGTTGCAGTTGTTCAAGCTGCCCGACGGCACCGTGAAGGTGCTGGTCGAGGGCCAGTCGCGTGCGCGGGTGGACAAGTGCTTCGAGGCCGACGGCATGCTGCGTGCCCACGCGGCCGCGCTGGAGCCGGTGTTCGACCGCTCGGCGACCGAACTGGAGGCCGCCGCGCGCATGCTGGTTGGCCTGTTCGAGCAACTGGTGCGCCAGAGCCGCAAGCTGCCGCCCGAGGTGCTGACCGGCCTCTCGGGCATCGACGATCTTTCCCGCCTGGCCGACTCGGTGGCCGCGCACCTGTCGGTGCGGTTGGCGGACAAGCAGAAGGTGCTGGAAACGGTCGCGGTCGGTGCGCGTACCGAGATGCTGATCGGTCTGGTCGAGAGCGAGCTGGACCTGCAGCAGGTCGAAAAGCGCATCCGTGGGCGCATCAAGACCCAGATGGAGAAGAGCCAGCGCGAGTACTACCTCAACGAACAGATGAAGGCGATCCAGAAGGAGCTGGGTGACATCGAGGACGGCGGCAGCGAAGTCGAGGTGCTGGCCAGGAAGATCGCCGGTGCAGGCATGCCCAAGGCCGTGCTGGCCAAGGCCAGGACCGAGTTCAACAAGTTGAAGCAGATGCCGCCGATGTCGGCCGAGGCTACGGTGGTGCGCAACTACTTGGACTGGATGACGTCCGTGCCGTGGAAGAAGCGCAGCAAGGTGCGCAAGGATCTGCGCATGGCCGAGCAGGTGTTGAACGAGGACCATTACGGACTGGAAAAGGTCAAGGAACGCATCCTCGAATTCCTGGCCGTGCAGCAGCGCGTGAACAAGATCAAGGGGCCGATCCTGTGCCTGGTGGGCCCGCCCGGCGTGGGCAAGACCTCGCTGGGCCATTCGATCGCGCGCGCGACCAACCGCAAGTTCGTGCGCCAGAGCCTGGGCGGGGTGCGCGACGAGGCCGAGATCCGCGGCCACCGCCGCACCTACATCGGCTCGCTGCCCGGCCGCATCATCCAGAACATGGCCAAGGTCGGGACCCGCAACCCGATGTTCATGCTGGACGAAATCGACAAGATGGCGATGGATTTCCGCGGCGATCCCTCCGCGGCGCTGCTGGAGGTGCTCGACCCGGAGCAGAACCACGCCTTCAACGACCACTATCTCGAAGTGGATTTCGACCTGTCCGAGGTGATGTGGATCGCCACCGCCAACACCATGAACATCCCGGCGCCGTTGCTGGATCGCATGGAAGTGATCCGCATTCCCGGTTACACCGAGGACGAGAAGGTCGCCATCGCGACGAAGTACCTGCTGCCCAAGCAGTTGAAGGCGGCGGGCCTGAAGGATGATGAACTGTCGGTTTCCGAAGGCGCGCTGCGCGACATCATCCGCTACTACACGCGGGAATCGGGCGTGCGCAACCTCGAGCGCGAACTGGCCAAGATCAGCCGCAAGGTGGTCAAGGAACTGACCCTTGCCGAGTCCGCGAAACCGGCGAAGAAAAAGTCCACGCGGAGCAAGGCGGCCAGGGGCAAGGCCGCGGCGGGCAAGCGCACGGCGGGCGCGGTAAAGGTCGATGTCAAGAACCTTGGCAAGTACCTGGGCGTGCGCCGGCATGATTTCGGCCGCAAGGAGCAGCAGAACGAGATTGGCCTGGTGACGGGCCTCGCGTGGACCTCCGTTGGCGGCGACCTGCTCAGCATCGAGGCCACCGTGGTACCCGGCAAGGGCAAGCTGATCCTCACCGGCCAGCTCGGCGACGTGATGAAGGAATCCATCCAGGCCGCGCAGTCGGTGGTACGCGCGCGCAGCGAGCGGCTGGGCATCGACGCCGACTTCCACAACAAGTACGACATCCACGTGCACGTGCCCGAAGGCGCCACCCCCAAGGATGGTCCCAGTGCCGGCATCGCCATGTGCACCGCGCTGGTCTCGGCGCTGACGAAGAATCCGGTGAAGGCGGAAATCGCGATGACCGGCGAGATCACCCTGCGCGGGCGGGTACTGCCGATCGGCGGCCTCAAGGAAAAGCTGCTGGCGGCACACCGGGGCGGCATCACCACGGTGATCATTCCCGAGGAAAACAAGAAGGACCTTGCCGAGATCCCCAAGAACATCACCGACGCGCTGGCCATCCATCCGGTTCGCTGGATCGACCAGGTGCTGGATTTGGCGCTGGAGCACCCGCTGGTGAAGCAGTCCGCGCCATCGGCCGGACAGCGCCCGGTGGAAGGCGATCTGGCATCGAAGGCCGTGCACGAGCCGGTCGACGACGGCACCTCCAAGCGAACGCACTGACCCGGCATGCGGATGCCAGCGCCCGGCACTTGCGTTTTGCCTGATTCCGTGATTGCCTCGCCGGAGCCTTGCACGGCGCGGCCCGACTCGCTGAAATCCAAGCCCCGTCTTTATTGCGGGGCCTCTGGGGCGCTGGTATAAAGATCGGGCCGTGCGACGCAGGCTGACAACGTTGCGCATCGATACGGAAACTGCAACACGACCGGCGTGATGTGCTCGGGTGGGATCAAGGCACCGCGCTCCGACGAACTTTCCACGGGCTGCTCGAATACCAAGAGGGAGTCTCCATGAACAAATCCGAAATGATCAACGCGATCGCCGACCATGCCGACCTGACCAAGGCCGATGCCGGACGCGCGCTCGATGCCGTGACAGACCAGATCAAGCGTGCGCTCAAGAAGGGCGACGACGTTTCACTGGTCGGCTTTGGCACCTTCGTGGTGCGCAAGCGTGCCGCGCGCACTGGCCGCAATCCACGCACCGGCGAGACCATCAAGATCAAGGCTTCCAAGGTTCCCGCGTTCAAGGCCGGCAAGGCCCTCAAGGACGCGTTGAACTGAGCATCACCCCGCGTCCGGCAACCGTCGGTCGCGCGTGCAATTCCCGCGGCCGGCGCGTTTTGCGTCGGCCGTGGCGTTTGGGGAGGCGCGGATGCACGCAGGCGCCGGATCCCGGATATCGCTTCGCGATTCCGGGATGACGAACAGATGGGCGGCTGAGAGTGTGGCTCGTTGCACGATGCAACATCGCACGGGCGCGTAGCCTCACCGCTTGCCGTTGCCAGGCTCGTACCCCGCCAGGCAACCCCCGGCCCTCACTGGCGTTCGGACGTTCGTGGCGCTGCGACCTGCCCCGGCAGGTCGCACGCAGTACCACGCACCCCGGAGGGAGAGGGGGAGTGATTGTCGCGCTGCGCGCGACGCGGTATTGATTGAAGCGGGGAGCCGGGGGTGCTTAGCTCAGCGGTAGAGCGTCTCCCTTACACGGAGAGGGTCGCAGGTTCGATCCCTGCAGCACCCACCAACCCGGTGCATACGGTGTCGCTTCCCGTACAATAGCCGGCTGACCTTGCCCCACTGCACGGCGGTACCCATGCTGCAATTCATCCGCAACCTGTTCAAGAACTGGATCGTCATCGGCATCTTCGGCGTGCTGGTGGCGGTCGCGTTCCTGTTTTTCGGCATCGAAGGCTACTTCAGCCAGAGCAACGCGACCTGGGTTGCCAAGGTCGGCGGCAAGGAAATTCCGCAACATGCCTTCACCCAGGCAATGAACAACGCGCGGCAGGCGCAGCTCGACCAGCCCGGCAACACCATGGACCCGGCGGACTTCCAGAAGCCGGCATTCAAACAGCAGGTGTTGCAGCGGTTGATCAACCGGCAACTGCTGCTCAATGCCAATGACGACCTCGGTATCAAGGTGCCCGATGCCGCGGTGCGTGCGCAGATCGCCTCGCTGCCGGTGTTCCAGGTCGACGGCAAGTTCAACTCCACGGTGTATCTGAGCTGGCTCGCGCAGCGCGGCCAGAGCGTGCAGCAGTTCCAGGCCGACATCCGCCAGGACCTGGCCACGCGGGCGCTGCCCGAGGCCATCGCCAACAGCGCATTCGTCACCAGACAGGAGGCCGACGCATTCCTGCGCCTGCAGTTGCAGCAGCGCGACTTCAGCTTCGTGGACCTGCCGCCGCCGTCGCCCGATGCGAAGGACAGCCAGGTGAGCGATGCCGAGATCGCGGCGTATTACAAGCAGCACCAGAAGGATTTCATGAGCCCCGAGCAGGTTTCGGTCAACTACATCGAGCTCAACGCGGCGACCATGAAGGTCAAGCCCGATCTCAGCGACAAGGCCCTGAAGGCGCGCTACGAGAAGGAGAAGTCGAAATTCGTCAGTCCGCCGCAGTGGAACGTCGCGCACATCCTGATCAAGCTGCCACCCAAGGCCACGCCTGAACAAAAGCAGGCCGCGCTGAAGAAGGCCCGGCACGTGGACGAGCTGGCCAGGGCGCCGGGCGCCGACTTCGGCAAGCTGGCCAAGGAGTATTCCGACGACCTGGGTTCGAAGAACCAGGGCGGTGAACTCGGCTGGCTGCAGAAGGGCGACGCCGGCGAGGAATTCCAGGCCGCGCTGGACAAGCTGAAGAAGGGCGAGGTGTCCGGCCCGGTGCTGACCCCCGAGGGCTACCACATCATCAAGGTCGTGGACATGCGTCCCGGCCACGTCCAGAGCTTCGCCGACGTGCGCGACAAGCTTGCCGCCGAAGCGACCGCCGATGCACGCGACGACGAGTATCGCGAGGTCGCGGGCGATCTCACGGACATGGTCTACAACGATCCGACCTCGCTGAAGCCGGCCGCCAAAAAGCTTGGGCTGCCGATCCACACGACCCCGCTGTTCAGTCGCGATGGCGCCAAGACCGGGCTGGCGGCCAATCCCAAGGTCGTCAAGGCCGCGTTTTCCGACCTGGTGCTGGTGCAGGACAACTCTTCGGACCCGATCAATCTCGGCAAGGACCACATCGCGGTGATCCACCTGGACAAGCACGTTCCCGCCGCGCCGCGCCCGCTGGCCGAGGTCAGCGACCGCATCAGGCAGGAAATCATCCAGCAGCGCGTGGATGCACACGCCAGGAAGCTCGCCGAAGCGGCGCTGGCCAAGCTCAAGTCCGGCACTGCCCTCGACGCGCTGGCCACCGCGGACAGCCAGAAGGTCCAGCACGAAAAGGGCATCACCCGCAACGACACCGCGGTTGACCCCAAGCTGCTCGAGGCCGTGTTCAAGCTGCCGCATCCGGCCAAGGACAAACCGACGCGCGCGCTGGTGCCGCTGGAGAAGGGCCACTACGCCCTGGTGGTGCTCAGCGCCGTCAAGCCGGGCGATCCGTCGAAGGTACCCGCCGAGGCGCACGCCTTCCTGCGCGAACAGATGGCGCGCGCGTACGGCAGCATGGACATCGAAGGCTTCCTCAAGGCCCTGCGCAAGGGCGTCAAGATCGAGACCGCGCCCGAGCGGCTCTAGCCACGGCCATGGTCGCCCGTTCGAGGACATGTCCCCATGTCCCGGGCGGACGTTGCGCACCCGGCGCACTCGACACTTGCAATGACGCCTCGCGTGATCTTCGGCGCAGGCAGCCATGTGCGGCCGGCAGTGCCCACGCTGCAACACGCGGGCGCGCAGGCGGGCACTGCCCGGCGGGAATGCTTCCGGTCGATCCGGGCCGAGACCCGGTGAATGATGTAGCCAAGCGCGCAGGGCGGGCACTGCCCGCCGGGAATGCTCCCGGTCGATCCGGGACCGAGACCCCGTGCGTGGTGCAGGCCGGGATCCTGGCCGCTCAGGCGTCGCGGATCACCAGCAGCCGTCGCTCGGTCATGTCCTCGATCGCATAGCGCAGGCCTTCGCGCCCGAAACCCGACAGCTTCACGCCGCCATAGGGCATGTTGTCGACCCGGAAACTGGGCACGTCACCGACCACCACGCCGCCTTCCACCAGCGTGTCCCATGCGCGCATCGCGTGCGTCAGGTTGTCGGTGAAAAGGCCGGCCTGAAGGCCGTAATCGGAATCATTGACCGTCGCCAGCGCGTCGTCGAATTCCTCCCAGGGCTCCAGCAGCGCCACCGGACCGAACGCCTCCATGCGGTTTAGCCTGGCGGCGTGCGGGACGTTTTCCAGCACCGTTGCTTCCAGCATGTTGCCGCGGCGCTTGCCGCCGCACAGCAGCTTCGCACCGGCTTTCTTCGCCTCGCCGATCCAGTCTTCGAGGCGCTTGGCCGCGGCCTCGTCGATCATGGGACCGAGGAATGTGTCCGGATCCTTCGGGTCACCGGCCTTCAACTTTTTCGCGGCGGCCACGAACCGCTTGCGCACTTCCGCGTACAGCGACGCGTGCACCAGGATGCGCTGCACCCCGATGCAGCTTTGCCCGGACTGGTAGAAACTGCCGGAGATCAGGCGCGAGACCACGAAATCCAGGCGCGGCTGCTGGTCGGCATCGACGATGCACGCGGCATTGCCGCCCAGTTCCAGCACCACCTTCTTCCTGCCGGCGCGCGCCTTCAGGTCCCAGCCCACCTGGCCGCCGGTGAACGACAAGAGCTTCAGGCGCTCGTCCTCGACGAACGGACCGGCGTCTTCGACGTTGCAGGGCAGGATCGAGAATGCGCCGCGTGGCAGGTCGGTCTCGGCCAGCACCTCGCCGATGATCAGCGCGCCGACCGGCGTGCGCTCGGACGGCTTCAGCACGAACGGGCAGCCGGCCGCGATCGCCGGTGCGACCTTGTGCGCGACCAGGTTCAACGGGAAGTTGAACGGCGTGATGAACGAACACGGCCCCAGCGGCACCCGCTTGACGAAGCCGCGATACCCCTTGGTGCGTTCGGAGATTTCAAGGTTCACGATTTCGCCGTCGATGCGCGTGGCCTCGTCGGCGGCGATGCGGAAGGTGTCGATCAGCCGTTCCGCCTCGCCCCGGGCATCCTTGATCGGCTTGCCCGCTTCCACGCACAGCGCGTAGGCCAGGTCGTCCTTGCGCTTGCGCATGCGCTCGACACAGTGTTCGAGCACCGCGCGCCGCTGGTAGGGCCGCAGCGCCGCCATTGGTGTTGCCGCCTTCGCCGCGGCCCCGATCGCCGCGTCGATCGCCCTGGCATCGGCCATCGCCACGCGCGTGGCGGCCTTGCCCGAATACTTGTCCAGCACCTCGAGATCGGTGTTGGCCTGCACGGGCTCGTTGGCAAGGTAATACGGATAGCGCGATTTCAGTTTGGCGGCCTTGGGCATGATGGTGGGTCCGGATACGTTCAGAAGAAGAATCTTGTTGTGCGGAAACTTGAATTGTTACCGATCGAATGTCACCGCCACGTATACATCCGCACCCATGGATTCCGGGTTCCGTGCTGCGCACGGCCCCGGAATGACGAAGAGTTTTGGCAATGCGCGCACCCGTAGCGTGCGCTGCGCGCACGAATCGCCGGCATCGCATCAGCCCCATCGTGCGCAAAGCGCACGCTACCCGTTGTCCGTCATTCAGCCGCCAGCTCGACACCCCCGGGCTTCGTCATTCCGGGTTCCGTGCCGCGTACGGTCCCGGAATGACGACAGGCTTTGGCAATGCGCGCACCCGTAGCGTGCGCTGCGCGCACGAATCGCCGGCATCGC
>CAZAXF010000006.1:58435-80158 GCA_964489055.1 uncultured Rhodanobacter sp.
CGCTACCCGTTGTCCGTCATTCAGCCGCCAGCTCGACACCCCCGGGCTTCGTCATCCCGGGTTCCGCACTGCGCACGGTCCCGGGGTGACGAAGATTTTTGGCAATGCGCGCACCCGTAGCGTGCGCGGCGCGCACGAATCACCGGTATCGCATAGCCCCATCGTGCGCGAAGCGCGCGCTACCCGTTGTCGGTCATTCCACGGCCAGCCCGACACGCCCCGGGCTTCGTCATTCCGGGGCCAACGCGAAGCGTTGGAACCCGGAATCCGCTCTTGATCTTTCATCGGGCGCCGGGAGCAGATCCCGGGTTCCGTTCCGCCAGGGCCGGAACGGCCCCGGGATGACGGCGTGGTTGTTGCGTTATCCCGAGTCCCGAGTCCCGAGTCCCGAGTCCCGAGTCCCGAGTCCCGGTCCCGAGTCCCGAGCCCCGGACCCCGAGGCGCTCGCCCGCATCCCCCGCATCAGTGCTTCCGGTCCTCCGCCGGCCCATCCACCCGCAACGGCAGTTCGCCATCGGCGAGGCGGGCGCGCAGGGCATCGCCGGGATGCGCGGCGCGGGCCGAGCGCAGCACGTTGCCGCGCGGGTCGATCAGGATCGCGTAGCCGCGCTTGAGTACCTCCAGCGGGCTGACTGCGTTCAGCGCGCGGACCAGTCCGGACAGGCGTTCGCGGCGACGACGGTCGGCCTGTTTCCATGCGCCAAGCAGGCGGCGGCGCAGTTCTTCGCCGTGGCGTGAAAGTTGCTCCATCCGGGCGCCCGGATGGCGCGCGAGCAATCGCGTGTGCAGTTGCGCCAGGCGTGCGCCGGCACGTTCCTGGCGTTGCGCGTACGCGCGCACCAGGCGTTCGCGCAGGGCCTGCATGCGTTCGCGCCCGGCGGCCAGGCGTTGCTGCGGGCGCTGGGTGTTCAGCCGCGCCACGAGGTGGTCGAGCTTCTGCATCGCATCGTGCAGTCGCCGGCTCCAGGCGCGCGCGCAGCGGGCTTCCATCTGGGCCAGCGCACGCAGCAGCGCGTCGCCGTCGGGCAGGATCACCTCGGCCGCGGCCGAGGGCGTCGGCGCGCGCAGGTCGGCCACGAAGTCACTGATCGAAAAGTCGACCTCGTGCCCGACCGCGGACACCACCGGTACCGGACTGGCGGCGATCGCACGTGCCACCGCTTCGTCGTTGAATGCCGCCAGGTCCTCCAGCGAACCGCCGCCGCGGGTCACCAGCAGCACGTCGTAGCGCGCGGCGCGCGCGGCCCTGCGCAGCATCGCCTCGATCTGCGCCGGCGCCTCGACGCCTTGCACCAGTACCGGCAGAACCTCGATTTCGGTCAGCGCGAAGCGTCGCCGCGCCACCGACAGCACATCGCGGATTGCCGCCCCGCTGGCCGAGGTGACCACGCCGATCCGGCGCGGGAAGGCGGGCAGGGCGCGCTTGCGCTGCGCATCGAACAACCCCTCGGCCTCAAGCTTGGCCTTCAACCGTTCGAACGCGCGCCGCAGCGCGCCTTCGCCGGCGTCCTCCATTTCCTCGACGATCAACTGGTAGCTGCCGCGCGGCTCGTACACGGTGACCTTCGCGCGTGCCAGCACACGGGTGCCGTTGTCGGGCCGGAACCGGATCGTCGCATTGCTGCGGCGGAACATCGCGCAACGCACTTCGGCGGCGGCATCCTTGAGTGAGAAGTACCAGTGTCCGGATGCGGCGCGCACGAAGTTGCTGATCTCCCCTTCGATCCACACCATCGGCAGCGCGTCCTCGATCAGGTCGCGCACCAGGCGGTTGAGCGCGGACGGGGTCAGCACGGTGCGCGGATCGCGCGCGGGGGCTTCAGTGGTCATCGTCGGTGGGTGCGGGCGCGGTGGAGTCGTCAGTGTCGCACGCCTGCCGCCGCGACCGGCGGCGGTGGACGCGCAGCCGGATCCAGCGCAGCACCAGGCTGATGCCGATCCACGCGGCCAACGCGCCGAGCGGCCAGGCGAACACCCGCGGCCACACCGCCGCGATCGCGGCCAGGACCAGCAGCAGCAGTGCGCCGCCCAGCAACGGCAGCATCTCGGCATCGCCGACTTCGCGGCGCTTGCCCAGGGCAGCGCCCAGCGTGGTGGCCACGCGCATCGCGCCGACCGCGCTGCGCCCGGCGCTGCCGTGTCCGCCCAGGCCGTGCCGGGGCCGCGGTGCGACCGGGCGCGCGCGCCGCTTCGAGAGCACGATCTCGGTTGCGTGCTCCAGGTCGCGTTCGTACTGGTCGGCCAGTTGCTGCACGAACGGCTCGTTTTCGATCGCCACGTCGATTTCGCAGTTGCCCAGCCAACTGGCGATGTTGAGGTTGGTCGATCCCACCCGCGCCCAGCGGCCGTCCGCAACCGCGGTCTTGGCGTGCAGCATCGAGCCGTTCCATTCGAAGATGCGGATGCCCTCTTTCAGGAGTGCGCGGTAGCCGGTGCGCGAAAGCGCGGCCACCAGCGGGATGTCCGACGCACCGGGCACCAGCAGCCGCACGTCCACGCCGTCGTGGGCGGCACTGGTGAGCGCGCTGATGTACGCGGACGCACCGATGAAATAGGCGTCGGTAAGCCACAGCCGTTCGCGGGCCAGCGCGGCGACCATCTGGTCCATGCGATAGGTGCCGGCGCTGGCGGGGCGGGTGGCGATCACGCGCAGCGCCACGTCGCCCGCGTCCTCGTTGACAACGCCCACGAAGGAGTCGTCCAGCGGGTCGCCCAGCTCCTCCCAGGTTTCGGCGAAGGCCAGCGCCAGGTCGGCGAGCGCCGGACCGCGCAGGGCAATCCCGGTGTCGCGCCAGGGCTCGCGCCCGCGCGCGGGGTTGCCCAGCCAGTGTCCGCTGACGCATACGCCGGAGACGTAGCCGACCTTGCCATCGACCACCAGCAGCTTGCGGTGGTCGCGGTTGATCCAGGCCAGCGGACTCAACGGGTCGAACGGGTTGTAACTGCGCACCTGCCCGCCGGCGTTTCGCAGCGGCTGCCAGAAACCCGCCCGCGACTGGCCCAGGCACCCCAGCCAGTCGTACAGCACGCACACCGCGACGCCGGCGCGCGCGCGTTCGGCCAGCGCCGAAATGAATTCGCGCCCGGTCGCATCGTTCCGGAAAATGTAATTGCCGAACAATATGCTGTGGCGGGCGCCGGCGATCGCTTCGAGCCAGGCGTCGAAATTGGCGCGCGCGTCGATCAACAGTTCCACCGCGTTGCCGGTACTCAGCGGCGCGCCCGCGGCGCGCGACAGCGCTTGCTCGGCAAGCGGCCGGAACTCGGGAACCTGGCGGTGGCGGGAGGCGGGCATGGCAACGATGGTCGGTGCCCGCGGGCCTGCGATCAAGGCAGCCGGCCCGGGTGGCCAGCCGCGGGCGGCGCTGGACCAGTCCGCACGTTGCGGGACCGGTCCTGCCGCGGACGCTGAAGGTCGATGCAGGTAGAATGAAGCCCTGCAGGGCGGCTTCGGCCGTGTACGTTTACGGGGGGATACCGGGATGGACAGTTACCAACGTTTGATCGACGGCCTTGACATGCGGCCGGCGACCGAACGCCCGCACCGCGGCGGGGCCAAGGCCATTCGCTCGGCCGTGGCCGGCCTGCCGCTGGCCAACCCGGCGCAGGCCGCAAGCGAGGTCGAACAGCTTCTGGACGGCCTGCTGGGCTCGGCCTGGGTCGGCGCGGAGCGGATCGCGGCGCTGGAAGACCTGCGTCGCCCGGTCAGCGCGCTGTGCGCGGACGTGGAACGCCGCATCGGCGCCGAGTCCCACCCGCTGCCGCAGGCCAGCGCCGAATGGGCGGCCAGCGCGCAGCGGTTGCAGGGGAAGCTTGTCAGCGGCTACGCGATCGCGTTGTACGAGCTGTGCGCGCCGGACGGCAGGCTGCCGCGTTTTCGCGGCAAACACGCGGCCACGGCAGCCGTACGCGGACTGGTGCACGCCGACACGGCGCTGCTGTGGGCGTATCGCCTGTACAGCGCGCCGCCTGCGGGCCTGTGGCAGCGCGCGCACACCCTGTATGCGTTTGCCCGCGACCTGGACATCGCCACCCGCGGAATCGCCGACGACCTTCCCGGCGGCCAGCGCCAGACCGCGCACGATGCCTACGCACAACTCGTACTGCTGGCCATCTGCAACCCGTATCGGTTCTCCACCCGCGAACTGGACGAAGCCCGCCAGGTTTGTCGCGCCATGGCGCCGCTGTGTGCGTTCACGCGCGAAGGCGGCACCGGATTCGCGGTCGATACCGGCTCCGATGCGGGTCCGGGCTACATTCCCGAGGAGCGCGTGGACGCGGGATCCGGGATGCTGTCGGTCGATGTGGCCCCGGTCGAACAGGCGCTCGATGAACGCGTGGCGCTGCTGCCGGGGCACGAGGGCGTGCTGGACCTGCCACTGCCCGACGGCGGGCGCGTGAGCACCAGCGCCCGTTTCGTCAATCACCTGCGCGCCGGCTGGGGCAAGGCGCCGCGCGGCCACAAGCGTCTTTCGGCCACCCACGCGCTGGACATCGTGGTCGGCATGCACGCGCTGCACTATGCGCTGGCCGGCGACATCGACTTCGCCACCTTCGTGCGCCAGGTGCACGGCGACGCCATTACCGTCGGGCGCCACGACCTGCCCACCTCGTGGATGGCCGCGTCCGACACCGCCCGGCCGCGGGTGTTCCGCGGCGAAGTGCTCGACCAGAGCGAAGGCGGGTACCGCATGCGGTTGCCACTGGCGAGCGGCCTGCGCCTGCGCATCGGCGACCTGATCGGGCTGGCCCCGGTGGTCGACGGTGCCGACGCCCACGACTGGATGGTCGGCGTGATCCGCTGGTTGCGGCACGATGGCGACAGCGTGTTGCTGGGCATCGAACTGCTGCGGCGTACCGCGCGCGCGGCCGGCGTGCGGGCCCTGACCGCCGGGGGCGAGGCGCTGACGCCGCAGCGCGCGGTGGAGCTTGTCGATGGCACGGACACCGAACAGTTGTCGCTGCTGGTCAGCCATCCGTTCGCCGGGGGCGTCGCCGCGGTCGAGGTCGCGCTGCCGCGGCTGGCGTCCGACTGGAGCTCGCGCCCGGCGGTTGGAAGCTGGCGCCCCCGCAACGTGGAGGCGCTCGGTCCAAGCTGCTTTCGGGTTACCCTTGCACCTCGGGACGACGAGGCCGGCGACTGAAGGAGGGGCCATCAATGGTGTGGAATATGCGCGGCGCAGGCGTGTGCCTGGAAACCCGGCGGTTGCGTGGCGGCGATGCACGGATCGTCGCACGTGCGTGCGCGCCGCGCGGGGCCCGCACGGGCGCGCCGTCGCGTGGCCCGCTGGGCGGCGCGGCTGAATGGATGCGTCACGCCGCACCGGCACCCGGGCCGAAAGCGGTCACGGCGTGAGCGCGGCGCCTGCGTTCATCGTGGCGATTCCGGCGCGCTACGCCTCCACGCGCCTGCCCGGCAAGCCGTTGCGGCCGCTGGCCGGCGAACCGCTGATCGCACACGTGGCCCGTCGCGCACGCGCAGCCGGTGCTGCGGCCGTGGTGGTGGCAACCGACGATCGCCGCATTGCCGATGCGCTTGCAGGCACCGGCGTCGAGGTCTGCATGACAAGCGCCGGACACGCCTGCGGCAGCGATCGCCTGGCCGAATGCGCACGCGCCCTTGCCTGGCCCGACGATGCCATCGTGGTGAACCTGCAGGGCGATGAACCGTTTGCGCCGGCTTCCGGCATCCGCGCCGTTGCCACCGCGCTGGTGGAAGACGCCGCCCCGATGGCGACGCTCGCGACGCCGGTAGCATCCGCCCACGAGTGGTTCGACCCCGCCTGCGTGAAGGTCGTGCGCGCCGCCGATGGCCGCGCGCTGTACTTCTCGCGCGCGCCGATCCCGTGGGCGCGCGATGCACTGGCGCAGGACCGCGGCCGTGTGCCCGAAGGCGTGGAGGTGCTGCGCCATATCGGCATCTACGCGTATCGCGCCGGATTCCTCAAGGCCTTCGCGCAATTGCCGCGCACGCCGCTGGAATGCACCGAATCACTCGAGCAATTGCGCGCGCTGGAGCACGGCCACGCCATCGCCGTACGCATGGCGCCCGAGCCGTTTCCGCCCGGCGTTGACACCGCGCAGGACCTGGCGCGCGCCGAACAGCGACTGGCCCGTGGAGGAGCGCCGGCATGATCCAGCCACCACCCGGAATCCTGTTCGTGTGCCTTGGCAACATCTGCCGCTCACCGACCGCCGCGTTCGTGATGCACGAGACCCTGCGCCGTCGCGGGCTGGCGATACCGGTGGCCTCGCGCGGCCTGGGCGACTGGCACGTGGGGCAGGGCGCCGACCCGCGCACCGTACGCGTGGCCCGTGAAGCGGGATTCGACCTTTCGCCGCACCGTGCACGCCAGTTCCACGACGACGACTTCCATGAGTTCGCCAGCGTGCTGGCGGTCGATCGCGCAACCCTCGCCGAGTTGCGCCGGCGCGTGCCCGACGGTCTGCCCACGCCCGAGCGCTTTCTTGTCGCGGCGGGACTGGCGTCGCCGGAGTCGCGCAGCGAAGGCGACATTGCCGACCCCTACACCGGCACGCTCGACGACTTCCGCGACGTGCTGGACCTGATCCGCCGCGGCGCCGAGGCGTTGACCGAGCGCCTGGTCCAGGCCGCCGGCGAACCGCCCGAGGTGCCCCCGACGTGACCGGCGACCGTCCCTTCGACGCCCCGCAACCCGACCCGCACGCAATCGTGCCGGAACTTCCCGAGGGCCTGCACTGGGTGAACCGCCGCGACGGCCTGCGCCTTGGCGCCTTGCGCGGGCGTATCGTGCTGCTGTTGTTCTGGAACGGCACCAGCGCCAGCAGTGCCAACCTCGTCGACGAATTGCGCGTACTGGAAAACCGCTTTCCCGGCGCGTTCGCGCTGATCGCCGTGCACACCCCGCGCTACGCCTCGCAGCAATCGGACACCGCGGTGCTCAAGGCCGCGCACCGCCTGCGGCTGCGCGCGCCCGTGGTCAACGACGCGCGCTGGCAGGCCTGGAGGCGCTTCCAGGTGACGGCCTGGCCTACGTTGCTGGTGATCGATCCCGAAGGGCAGCTCGCCGCGCGCCTGGTCGGCGAGGGTCAGTTGCGCGCCATCGAGGACGCCGTCGTGCAGATGCGCGATCCCGGCACCAGCCCCGCAGTGGCAGACCCCGTCCAGGACGTGCGGCCCGAGCCGGCCGGCACGCTGCGCTTTCCGGCGCACGCGCTGGCCACGGCCGAACGGCTCTTCATCAGCGACACCGGGCACCATCGCGTGCTCGAATGCACCCACGAAGGGCGCGTGCTGCGCCAGTTCGGCTCCGGCACGCCCGGCAACTGGGACGGCCAGCTTTCCGCCAGCGGCTTCAACGCGCCACAGGGCCTGGCGTGGGAGCCGCGCGGCACGCTGTACGTGGCCGACACCGGCAACCACAGCGTGCGCCGCATCCGGCTGGATACCGGCGAGGTGGATACCGTGCTCGGCACCGGGCGCGCCGCGCGCGGCCCGGTCGAGGACCAGGGCTCCGGCTCGCGGGTGGCGATCAACGCCCCCCAGGCGGTTGCCGCGGGCGCCGACGTGATCTACGTCGCGGCCACCGGCCAGCACCAGATCCTGCGCGTCCACCTTGCCGACCAGCGGGTGGAGACCCTGGCCGGCGACGGACGCGCCGAAGTGCGCGACGGCATCGGCGGGCAGTCCTCGCTGGCCCAGCCGGCCGCACTGGCGCTGCTTCCGGGCCAGTTGCTGATCGCCGACACCGGCGGCAACGCCATCCGCCGCCTGCGCCTGGCCGACCTGGCGGTCAACACCCTGGCCGGCACCAGTCCGTGGGAGCCCGGCAAGGCCGACGGCGCCGGCAACGAAGCCCGTTTCGCGTTCCCGGCCGGACTCGCCGCCAGCGATGAACGCGTATTCGTGGCCGACACCTGCAACAACCGCCTGTGCCGGCTTGATCCCTACAGCGGCACGGTGACCACCGTGGACCACGACGCCCCCCTGCACGAACCCCAGGGCCTGTCGTTCGCCGCCGGCCACCTGTGGGTCGCCGACCGCAACGAACACGCCGTCCTGCGGGTCGATCCCGAACACGGCACCTGGCGCCGCGTGCCGGTGGACGAATAACCACCGCACGCTGACCTTTCCCGTCGTCATTCCGGGGCCAGC
The DNA here is from genome assembly GCA_964489055.1 of uncultured Rhodanobacter sp. Taxonomy (GTDB): domain Bacteria; phylum Pseudomonadota; class Gammaproteobacteria; order Xanthomonadales; family Rhodanobacteraceae; genus 66-474. The sequence goes on from CAZAXF010000006.1 coordinate 66,573, forward strand.
GCGACACTTTCCCGATCGTCGTCACTTCGCGGCCAACGCGACGCGTTCCCCGATTGTCGTCATTCCGGAGCCAACGCGACACCTTCCCGACTGTCGTCATTCCGGGGCCAGCGCGACACTTTCCCGATCGTCGCCACTTCGCGGCCAACGCGACGCGTTCCCCGATTGTCGTCACTTCGCGGCCAACGGGACACCTTCCCGACTGTCGTCATTCCGGGGCCAACGCGACACCTTCCCGACTGTCGTCATTCCGGGGCCAACGCGACAGCTTCCCGACTTGTCGTCATTCCGGGGCCAACGCGAAGCGTTGGAACCCGGAATCTGCTCTTGATCTTCGATCCAGCGACGTGCGGGAGAGCAGATACCGGGTTCCGTGCTGCGCACGCCCCCGGAATGACGACATGCTGGTTGGCCTGTTCCGGGCCGCAGCGTGCGCTCCGCGCACGATGACCCGGGGTTCAGCGCCCATCGTGCGCAAAGCGCACGCTACTGGGTCTCGGCTTGTGTTTCCTTCGGAAGACGAGCCTGCCCATGACGTGCCGCTGATCGGGGTTGCGCACAACGCCCGACCAAGGTTCGGCACGTTGCGCGCCACGGCTACAATAACGCCATGCCTTCCCACGCCGCGGCCTTCGACGGCAAGGCCTTCGTCCGCACGCTCACCGGTTCGCCCGGCGTCTACCGCATGTTCGACGCCGACGACACGCTGCTGTACGTCGGCAAGGCGAGCAACCTCAAGAAGCGGGTCGGCAGCTACTTCCTGAAGCCGCAACTGGAGCCGCGCATCGCCTCGATGGTCTCGCGCATCGCGCGCATCGAGGTCACGCTCACGCGCACCGAAAGCGAAGCCCTGCTGCTGGAGGCGCAGCTCATCAAGTCGCTCAAGCCGCGCTACAACATCATGTTGCGCGACGACAAGAGCTACCCCTACATCTTCGTTTCCGAGGACGAGTTCCCGCGCATCGTGTTCCACCGCGGCCCCAAGCGCGAAAAGGGCCGCTACTTCGGCCCGTACCCCAGCGCCCACGTGGTGCGCGAAAGCCTGGCGCTGATGCAGAAACTGTTCAAGGTGCGCAGCTGCACCAACAGCTATTTCCGCAACCGCACGCGCCCGTGCCTGCTGTACCAGATCGGCCGCTGCAGCGGGCCGTGCGTCGGGCTGATCGACAAGGACGAATACGCCGAGGACGTGCGCCACGCGGTGATGTTCCTGGAAGGCCGCAACGACGCCGTGCTCGACGACCTGGTGGCCCGGATGGAAGCGGCCAGCGAGCGCCAGGACTACGAACGCGCGGCGCGCCTGCGCGACCAGGTCGCCATGCTGCGCAGCCTGCACGGTCGCAGCTACGTGCGCGGCGCGCAGGCCGACATGGACGTGCTGGCCTGCCGCGTCGAGGCCGACGTCGCCTGCGTCACCGTGATGTTCTTCCGCAACGGCGTCAGCCTCGGCTCGCGCAACTTCTTCCCCAAGCTGGCGCTGGATGCCGACGAAAAACAGGTGCTGGGGCAGTTCATCGCCCAGTACTACCTCGACCAGGCGCCGCCCGCCGAAGTGGTCTGCGACCGCGAACCCGCCGACGCCGCTGGCCTGGCCGAAATGCTGTCCGCGCGCCGCGAGCACGGCGTCGCGTTGAAATGGCGCGTGCGCGGTGAACGCGCGCGCTTCGTGGAGCTGGCCACGCGGAACGTCGGCGCCGCGTTGCTGGCGCGCCTGGCCGGCCGCCAGACCCTGCAGACGCGTTTCGAGGCCCTGCGCGAACTGCTGCAGTTGCCGGCACCACCGCTGCGGCTGGAATGCTTCGACATCAGCCACACCATGGGCGAAGCCACCGTCGCATCGTGCGTGGTGTACGGCCCGGAAGGCCCGCAGAAACAGCACTACCGTCGCTTCAACATCCGCGAAATCACCGGCGGCGATGACTACGCCGCGATGCGCCAGGCGCTGGAACGCCGCTTCAAGCCGCTGGCGCGCGGCGAGGGCGAACCACCCGACGTGCTGCTGATCGACGGCGGCAAGGGTCAGGTCCGGCAGGCGCTGGAAGTCCTGCGCGAGCTGGGGCTTGAGGGCATCACCGTGGTCGGCGTCGCCAAGGGCCCGTCGCGCCGCGCAGGCGAGGAAACCCTGGTGCTGGGCGACAGTGGCCGCGAACTCGAGCCCGGCCCCGATTCCCCGGCGCTGCACCTGATCGACGCCGTGCGCGACGAAGCCCACCGCTTCGCCATCACCGGCCACCGCAAGCGCCGCGAAAAGGCTCGCCAGCGCAGCGTCTTCGAAGACATCCCCGGCATCGGCGCCGCCCGCCGCGCCGCACTGCTGAAGACCTTCGGCGGTCACGCCGGCGTCGTCGCCGCCGGCGTCGAGGAACTGTGCCGCGTGCGCGGCATCAACCGCGAACTCGCCGAACGCATCCACGCCCACCTGCACGGTTGATCCGATGGCGGGTTGCGCGGCGCCGCGAGCGCTATTCGTGCGCAAAGCGCACGCTACGCGGGTTTTCCCTTTCCCTCTGCGAGAAGGTGGCGCGCAGCGCCGGATGAGGGCTCGGCCCGCGCAATGCAGCGCAGCACGCACGCGACCGCTCCCCGCCCGGCTGCTCGGTGTCAACGCGACAACCTCCCGGTTGTCGTCATTCCGGGGCCAACGCGACAACTTCCTGATTGTCGTCATTCCGGGGCCAACGCGACAACTTCCTGATTGTCGTCATTCCGGGGCCAACGCGCAGCGTTGGAACCCGGAATCTGCTCCTGGTCGTTGATCGGTCGGTGCGACGAAGAGCAGATTCCGGGTTCCGTGCTGCGCACGGCCCCGGAATGACGGCATCCTGGCTGGGTTGTCCCGGGCTCGCAGCGTGCGCTTCGCGCACGATGGTCCGGGCTTCAGCACCATTCGTGCGCGAAGCGCACGCTACGGTCCCGGAGGGATCGGCGAACGCACCGCGCCATTCGGGATCCAGGCATGCACCCTTATAGTTGCGCCAGACGACGGAGTGCCTACCTTGCGCATCAACCTGCCCACCTGGCTGACCCTGTTTCGCGTGCTGCTGCTGCCGGTCATGGTGGTGGTTTTCTATTCGCACAGTGCCATCCATGCGATCCCGCTGCGCTGGGCCAACCTCGGTGCCGTGGTGGTGTTCGCGCTGGCGTCGGTCACCGACTGGCTCGACGGCTGGGTCGCGCGGCGCTGGAACATGGAGTCGGCATTCGGCGCGTTCCTGGATCCGGTCGCCGACAAGCTGATGATCGCGGTAACCTTGTTTTTGCTGGTGCAAAGCCACCCGACTTGGGTGCTGGCGGTCACCAGCGCGGTGATCGTGGGGCGTGAAATCACCGTCTCGGCGCTGCGCGAATGGATGGCGTTCGTGGGCGAGCACCGGCGCGTCAAGGTGCAATGGATCGGCAAGTTCAAGACCGTGATGCAGATCGTCGCCATCCTGATCCTGCTGTGGGAACGCGACAAGAACACCACCGCGGTCTTCCTGCGCGTGTGGTATGTCGGCGAGGTACTGCTGGTGATCGCCGCCATCCTCACCATCTGGTCGGGCCTGGCCTACCTGAAGGCCGCCTGGCCGGTGCTGAAGAACGGCGCCATGCCGCCATCTGACAAGCACGATTCCTAGGAGCCTGCGCGCGGGCGATCTGGTGGATTCGCGCCGCTTGATCCCCCGACCGGGGCATCGTATCATCGCCGGCTCGCGCGGGAATAGCTCAGTTGGTAGAGCACGACCTTGCCAAGGTCGGGGTCGCGAGTTCGAGTCTCGTTTCCCGCTCCAGAGTTTCGAGACCCCGGCGCGCCGGGGTCTGTCATATCGGGGCCGCGCAACACGGTCCCCATCGGGACGCTGCCCCCCGGGCGCGCCCGCCACCGGCCAGGTGGCAGAGTGGTCATGCAGCGGACTGCAAATCCGCGTACGCCGGTTCGATTCCGACCCTGGCCTCCAACAACATCATGTAAAACAACAGTTTAGAGCGGCACTTGTTGGAGCGCATTTCCCGTGGGACACTCACGGGACACAAGCTGCCAACAAGGGACAACAAGTGGCAACGATAGTCCGCAGGGTTTCGGGTGACGGCGCGGTGACTTGGCAGGCGCGCGTACGGGTGCGCGGCGAGCGACCGCAGTCCCGCACCTTCAAGCGCAAGACCGATGCGAGCGCGTGGGCCAGCAAGATCGAGGCGGATCTGGAGCATGGCGTAGCCGCACCGGATCGGCGCCGCACCCTTGCCGACCTGATTGACCAGTACCTGGAGTACCTGCCCGCCAAGGCGCACAATCACGACACGCGCAATGTGCGCCGGTATCTGGCGTGGTGGCGCGAGCATCGCGGTTACGTGACGCTGGATCGCCTGCGGCCGGACGTGATCGCCGCGGCGCGCGCGGAGCTCCGCAAGCGCACGACGCGCGACGGCAACCCCATATCAGGACCGACATGCAACCGCTACCTGGCCGCGCTGAGCGCCGCGTGCAAGTACGGCTGGCGAGAGCTTCGCTGGTTGCCTGGCAACCCGGTCCTGAGCGTCACGAAGGCGCCGGAGTCCGCGGGTGTGGTGCGGTTTCTGAGCGACGACGAGCGCAAGGCACTATTCGACGCCTGCCGCGCCGACCACGACCCCAACATCCTGACGGCTGTTACCCTGGCGCTGGCGACCGGGCTTCGCTACTCGAACATCCGATACCTGCAATGGGCTGACGTGGACTTCGCGGCTGGCACGCTCACGGTTGCGCGCACGAAAAACGGCGAGGGACGCCGGGTTCCATTGATCGCCAGCGCGAAAGCCGCATTACAAGCCCACTACGACGCCGACCCTACGGGGCAAGGTTGGGTATTCAAGGGGCACACGGACGCCGCGCCAGCGGCACTGACGGCGCCATGGCGACGGGTACGCGATGCCGCGGGATTGCAAGGCTTTCGATTCCACGACCTGCGACACACGACCGCGAGCTACTTGACGCAATCCGGGGCCGGGCTAGCGCAAGTTGCTGATGCACTCGGACACAAGACGCTGGCGATGGCGCGCCGGTACTCGCACCAGACCGCGGAGAACGTGCGGAGCACGCTCGAAAGCATCGCCGGTAGGCTGGGGGGTGAGTCATGACGGCCCGTCACGCGCGGTGCCGCGCCGCGATGAACCCTTCACGGGCCAAGCATCCGCGCATGGAGGTCCGCGACACCCGCAACGACACGGTCGCGGTCGTGTATACCAGCGAAGTCGATGCCCGACTCATCGCCGCGTCGCCGCGCCTGCTTTCCGCGCTGAAAGATTTGGTTCGCGCGGAGCCGTATTCGCGAGCCTACGTGTCCGCATTGAACGTTGCGAGAACCCTGGTCGCGGAGGTGGCGCCATGACCGCCAAACGCATTCCCGAGCCGAGCGCGCAAGACGCACTGACGGATGCCGCCGCGCGCGAGATCAATCAATGGATGGATCGGGAAATAAACAGCATCCCGTCACTGCTCCGCACGATCGGAGGATGGATGGGCGCGGACGAGAACCTTGCCGATCGCGTCATGGACCTGACCGAGCGATTGGAGAACTTGCGTACGAGTGACGATCGCGAGGCCCTTTTGGCGGAGTTGCGGGACACTGACAGTCGTCTTGGAGCGCTGGCATACGGACTAGCCTGCGCCGACGAATCCCTTGAGCGCGGCAATCCATACATGGCGCTGGCGTTCACTTTGCAGTCACTGCGCGAGTACGTGACCGTGGCTGAATGGAGGCCTGACGCGGTCAGTCGCAGCGTGATGGCCGCCCGGAATGACGCGAGTCATGCCGTCCATCGAAGCAACAAGCAAACCGCGCGCGATTGGTACGCCGCCCACAAGAACATGACGAAGGATGCGGCGGCGGAGAAGATGGCGAAGGACGGCGTTATCCGGGCATCCTTCCGGACGATCCGAGGCTACCTGACAGGGCTGTAATCCCCTACGCGCTGCACCGCAGAACGTACAGTCTGCGGTGCCGACGGGATTCTATCCGCGACATTCGCCCCATAGCTTGTCGATACCGGCCAATTCCGGCCAGTGGAGGCCAGCATGAAACGAAATCTGAAAACCGTCGCGGAGCTCGCGGCTGAGTCCCCGTTCACCGAGGCGCAATTGCGCTGGTGGGTGTTTACCGAGCACAACAACGGGCTGGCATCGGCCGGCGCCGTCGTGCGCATTGGCCGTCGCGTGTACATCGACGTGGACGCCTTCGAGCGCTGGATTGACGACCAGCAAGAGAAGGTGGCCGCATGAACCCCGCGGAGATCGCCGCGCGCGGGCACTGCACGCGCACCCCGGCGGACATCGAGGCCGACTTGCAGTTGGCTTGCCGCACGATCGGATCGCTTGCGGGCGCGGCGCGCCTGAACGCCGCCCCTGTTGACCGCGTGGCGCTGCGGAACGCGCTGGCGGGCGTTCGCGCCCTCCTGGCCGAACGCGGGGAGGGCGCCCAATGATCCCGACCCAGAAACGACCGCGCCCGCTGGCAGGCGGGCGGCGGTTCGGAATGCAGGCTGGACAGACTGCACCGCAATCATACCAAAGCCACGACCCGGCGCAAGTGCTACTCGCGCGACTGGAAGGCGTGCAGGCGCGCCGCGACCTGCGATCGATGACACCCGGCCAGCGTTCGGCGATGAAGCAAGCAGCGCGGATTCCGCAATGGAGGGCCGCCCTGGACGCGCTCGCGCACGAGGCGCTGGTGACGTTGATCGCTGCCAATCGACTGAGCGATGGCCGCGAGCTATCGGCCGAGGATCGCCAGCGATTGAGCGTGGCCGCGCTGCGGATATTCGACGCGCGGGAGGTGCTGGCATGAGCGCGATCGCGAACATCGACGAACTGGCGGCGCACGAAGCGCGGGGCGCTGCTGATGACGGCGCCGCGGTGCTGGACGCGGTGCACGCCTACATCGGGCGGTTTGTTGCATACCCGAGCGAACATGCACGTATCGCGCACGCGTTGTGGATCGCGCACGCGCACATCATGGACCGCTGGGATTCCACCCCGCGGTTGGCGTTTTTGTCCCCTGAACCCGGCAGCGGCAAGTCGCGCGCGCTGGAAGTCACCGCGCCGCTGGTGCCAAACCCGGTTCATGCGGTCAACACGACGCCGGCGTACCTGTTCCGCAAGGTTGCGGACCCCGACGGCCGGCCGACGATTCTGTACGACGAGATCGACACCGTGTTCGGGCCCAGGGCTAAGGAGAACGAGGAAACGCGGGGCCTGCTGAATGCGGGACATCGCAAGGGCGCCGTTGCCGGCCGCTGCGTGGTACGCGGCAAGGAAGTGTTCACCGAGGAAATCCCGGCATACGCCGCGGTGGCACTCGCGGGGCTCGGCGGTCTGCCCGACACGATCCTGTCGCGTTCGGTTGTTGTGCGGATGCGCCGGCGCGCGCCCGGCGAAAAGATCGAACCATACCGCGCGCGGATCAACGAGGCCGAAGGTCGCCGCATCGGCGCCGCGCTCGCGGCGTGGTGCGAGGCGGTCCTGACGCGGATCGAGTGGCCCGAGATCCCGCCCGAGGTGCAGGATCGTGACGCCGATGTCTGGGAGGCGTTGATCGCGGTGGCCGACGCCGCGGGTGGGGACTGGCCGCAGCTCGCGCGCGTTGCCGCTGTTGCGCTTGTTGCGGAGTCCAAGACCAGCACCCCCAGCCTGGGTGTCCTGCTGCTGGGCGACCTTCGGGCGATCTTTGGCGAGGCTGACGCACTGCCCACCGAAACGATCCTCGAGTGCCTGCACGCGATCGAGGAATCGCCGTGGGCTGACCTGCGCGGCAAGGCGCTGGATGCGCGCGGGCTGAGCCGGCGGCTGCGGCAGTATGGCACCAAGCCGACAAAGATACGGGCCGGCGCCAAGACGTTGCAGGGTTACACCCGCGAAAGCCTGTTTGACGCCTGGACTCGCTACCTGCCGCCGCAAGCCGGCAGAAGCGGAACAATCGGAACATCCGGCACAAATGAGTCGTCGCGCGGCCCGGAGCGTTCCGGATGCGTTCCACCTGTTCCGGATGGAGCGCCACGAAGCGGAACGCTGAAACCTAGCTGTGGCGCCATTGTTCCGGCCGTTCCGGATGTTCCGCAATCGTCCGCCGGCGGCCGCGTCTGCCCCCGATGCGACGGCGAGGGCTGTCCCTACTGCGAGTCTGATGCCAGCCGCGATTGGCCGTGGCCTGGTCAACAGGAGAACGGAGCATGACGAACGAACTTTCCGCCGCCGCGGCGCTGGACGTCCAGCGCTTGCAACGCACCGGCTACCGGGGTTTTGCGGTGCTGTACGACCCGCGCACCGGGCAGATGACGCTATTCCACGTCGAGGCTGACGGCTGCGAGCGCGTGATGGTGGGTGACGTACCGGCCGCCGATGAGGCGCATGCCGTGATCGCGCTGCCGGGCCTTGTTGTGCCGCCGGATGCAAACCCGGACGTGGTGGCGACGCGGATGCGCGCCGAGATCGAACGCATTACGTCGCGACTGCACTAGGGGAACAACATGACAAGCGCGAGGCGGCGCGCGTCCTGCATGGCACTGGCCGAATGGTGCGGGCCTGCGGGATTGCGGATCGAGTGGAGCAAGGCGGAGCGGATCGCGGCTGATCCGAGCGCAGCGCCGGAGGTTGCCGCGGGCGGCGATCCTGCCGACGTGCGTATGGGCGGCCAATTCCACGACGATCAAGACGGCTATTGCCCGAATGACGCGCTGTGTGTGTATGCACGGCACACGGTCACCACGGGACGGGATGGTGGCGTCCTGGTGACGGAGCGCCGGAAGTTTTGGGGTGAAGGTGGATTCATCCTTGCGCGGTCAGTCGCAAAGAGCCGCGGATTGTGGAAGGAAGCGGCGGCCCTGGCGATGATGCATGACGGCCCGCATGACGTACGGCCCCACCTGTTGCTACTGCACGTCGGGCAGGTTCGCAGCGAGATTGCACCTTGCGTGCGCTACGGGCGGGACTACCTGCGCGCATGGTGCGAGCGTGCCGGCGAGATGGTCCGGGCCGATGCGTGCGAGGCCGCCGCGGCGGACGGGCTGGCGCGTGTCTACTGGGGACGCAAAACCCGGAACGCTTCCCGCGTTACGGCGGAGGATCGGGCGCAAGCGCTGCGAATGCGGAAGGCCGTCTACCTGGTCATGGTGCGCAAAGTCGAGGATGCGTTTCGGATGCGACTTGCCGAGGCCGTTGTCCTGTTCGGGTCCGCAATGGGCGATGGCCCGGAACTGTTGGCACCGGCCAAACGCTATCATCGAAGTAGGAACAATGAATTGCCCGCCTGCAATTCATCCCTCGCGCGCCGGGCCGCGTAATGCCTGGCAACAATCCAAAATCCGCAACGCACGCTTTCCACGAAAGCGCCGCGACTGCGGTCGAGTTTGCGGCCTGCCCACGGCAAGGCGCGCAGCACAAGAGCATTTCAACAATCTGCGCCAGCGCGTACATCACGCGCGGGCCACAAACTTGAGGAACACAATCATGTATCGCACCAAAGACCCGGCGGAGCAATTCACCATTGCACAGGCCGAAGCCGCGAAGGCTGGCATCACGCTCAAGGTTGGATTCGACAGCGGAGCACCCAAGGCCGACCAGTTGCAGGAGCGCGCCGACCTGCGGCGACTCTCGAACGAACTGCGCGACCAAGCGACGGCCGCCATCAAGGCGAACGACACCAAGCGCGCGGAGCAGATTACCGATGCCCTGGATGCGGTTGCCGCGATCATCGGCAACATCTCCCGCAATCTGGATTTGCAGGAAGCCGGCCGCGAGCGCGTCGAAGCGCAGTCCGCTGGCGACAACACCTTGCGCGACCAGTCGGGCAACCCCATCGGCGTCCTGTTGGCGAATGCCGACCTGCGCGATGAAGGCAAGATTGCCGCGAAGTTGGGTCACCGCACGTCGAACAATGCGTTCGGCGGCGAGACTGGCGGCGAAGGCGGAATTGCCGCATTCTTCCGCGGAGTCGCGGGCGGTCACACGACCGACGCCATCAAGGCCAGCTTGTCCGAAGGCACGGATAGCCAAGGCGGGCACGCGGTGCCGTCCTGGCTGCTGCCGGGCATCCTGAAATCCTTGGTTCCGGCATCGTCCATGTTGCAGGCCGGCACGAACATCGCGGTCCTGCAACAGCCTGGCGATTCGTTCAAGGTTGCCGCAGTGGACAGCGTGCCGACCGCCGCATGGCGGAACGAAAACGCCGCACTGGCGGAATCTGATCCGAGCTTCCGGGGCATCACCATCGTTCCGCGTTCGCTGGCTTTCATCTTCAAGGTGAGTCGCGAACTGTTGATGGACGCGCCCGGCATCGATCAGGCGTTGCGCATCGCGATCGCCCAAGCCTTCGCGAAGGAGATCGACCGCGCGGGTTTGATCGGCACGGGTACGGCGCCGGAGATTCTCGGCGTGCTGAACACGACCGGCATCAACACGTACGACATGGGCACGAACGGCGCAGCGCTGGCGAACTATTCGACCATCGTCAAGGCCGCGCGCACCATCGCCGACGACAACGCACCCAAGCCGACCGCGATCATCACCAGCAACCGGGAAGCCGAGACGATCGACCTGTTCGCCGACACGACCGGCCAACCGCTGCGCCGGCCGCCTGCACTGGACGCGATGAACTTCCTGTCCACGTCGCAGATCCCCGTGAACGACACGCACGGCACCGCAACGGATGCGGCGAGCATGTACCTGGGCGACTTCAGCCTGGCCACGCTGTACATGCGCGAGCAGTTGAGCGTGTTGAAGCTCAACGAGCTGTATGCCGCGAACGGCCAGATCGGGTTCGCCTGCCATGCGCGGGTTGACCTTGCGCTGGCGTATCCCAAGGCCTTCTGCGTGGTCAAGGGCGTCATCCCAGGCGCGTAATCAGGCCACGGAAGGCGGGTATCGGGCGTGGCGTTGCTTGATCCCCGACCCGCGCGCGTCAAGCCGGCGAGTGACGCGCTCACATGAAACAACCCCGGCAATGCGAGGCAGGTTGTGCCAATGCATCGGCGTCTCCACCTGCTGATCGCATCGGATCGGCCGGCACCTGTAACAGGGTGCCGGCCGGTTCCATCCTTTCGGAGATAGCACGATGGCAGACGACAAGCCGACATGGGACGCGGACACGGACCGATGGTTCGTTGACGTGAAGCGAGAGCTTCGACTGCGACGCAAAGCAGACTTGAGCATGCTCGAAGTAGCAGCGCATGCCATGCACCACACCAAGCGCATGCCGACGCCTGCCACGGATGACCTGCGCCTGATCCTGGACGCACTGACCGCGCTACGGATGCGGCGGCGGTTCTGGTGACCGGGGGCGGCTGAATGTCTATGGATGGACGGATCGGGAAACCGCGTGTCCCCGCATGCGCAGAAAATCCCGGGCACTTTTTGGAAAAATCCGATGAAGAAACGCACCAACATCCACGCACCGCCGGCGAACCTGTCGGCCGAGGCGAAACGGCTGTGGCGTGCCACGGTCGAGGAGTTCGAGTTCGAGTCCGGCGCCGACCTTGCCCTGCTGCGCCAGCTTTGCGAGTCGATCGACGGCGTGCGCGCATGCCAGAAACGGGTTCGCAAAGACGGGATGATGATCCGTGGCGCGTCGGGGCAGTTGCGCCATCACCCCCTGCTGGCCGCCGAGGCCGAATACCGCCGCGCGGTCCTGGCCTGCGTGCGCGCCCTTCGCATCACGTCCGCACCGGAGCTTTGACCCATGCCCACGACTGACCGCAGACCCCGCACCCGCCGCCGTACGAAAGCCGCGAGCGACTTCACCAGCATGACCGCGCTCCGCACCGCGATCACGGACACCCACGCCGACGATGACGCCTGGCGCGGCGTGCGGTCCCGCGTCGCACGCTTCCTGGCAGCCCGTGTCGGCGATACCGGCCGCGCACTGGCGATCGCCGATGTCTACCACCGGCGCCCCGAGCTGATGGGCTTGAACGCGCCGCGTGGGAGAGTTCGGTGAACGACGAGGAGATAGCCGCGAAACTGATTCAGAAAAAGGTGTATGGACTGGCAGCCCCTTTCCTGCAGGTTCGCGAGACATGGCAATTTGTCAATCATCGTGATGGCACACCAGTGCGCACCGATGCAGGGCCCCGAATTGACATCGAGTCGGATGCCTTCATGGCGTGGTTCGATGGCTCCGAATTTGTTGAACCGGATGGGCGCCCCAGAATCTTCTGGCACGGGACATTCCGTGACTTCACGGTTTTCGATGAGAACTCAGAGCCGAGATTTCAACGGAAAACTGCAGGCTTCTACTTCACATCCAGCTTCAGCTATGCCTGCAGGCACGGCTACAACATCTACGAGGTTGCGCTGCGTGCGCGCCATGTGCGCGTGACCACCAATCACGACGATATTTCGCGGCTCACCCCTGCTGACAAAGCGTTTCTCCGAAAGGGAGGCTACGACGCGATCGCCTTCGACCTCATGGAGGCCGGCGTTCACCGTGGTTTAGAGGTGGCGGTTTTCGATCCAGACCAGATCGCGCTGATTTCCAGAAGATACATTGGCGACCAAGCACCGGCACCCATGATGGTCGCCTGACCTCCGGGCGCGTCCCCGTACGTCCCTCCGCGTCCCTGCGCGTCCCCCCGCGCGGTGGAAATGCTGCTGGCCGATCCGGAGTGGTCGCAGTGGTCGGCGCGTGAAATAGCGAAGCGTTGCAACGTTAGCCATGATTTCGTGAGTCGTCTCAAATCCTCACTGTCATCGAATGACAGTGACCCAGCCGCGCCGAAATACACCACCAAGCACGGCACTGTTTCCACGATGCATACCGAGAACATCGGCAAGGGGCGCAAGGCCGATGCGGGCGTCCGCGCACCGCGCCGCTGGTGTCCCTGTTCGATGAACTGCGCGCCGCCGTGCGCATCGGCGCCGTTGCCGAGGTCAAGGCGATCACCGCCGAGCTGATCCGCCGCACGAAAGCCGGATCGTGACGCGTCACGGTCGCGACCGTCGCGGGACACGCACGGGACAACGCCACCCTGAAAAACCGGATTTCGCCAACAATCACCAGCGCGTAACACCCTGAAAACTAACGCAGCCAACAATCCGCAACAACTGCCCTTTGCGACTGCAAATCCGCGTACGCCGGTTCGATTCCGACCCTGGCCTCCAGATGCCAACCCCGCGCTGAATGGATCGCCGTCCAGGCCCGGTACATCGGGCCATGCAGGGCGGGTTCCATGGGCCGCCGTCCGCGCAACTTGCGCATTGCGCACGAAGGGCGGGCATGTCGGGATGTACGCGCGCGAAGCGCACGCCATCGCGGCCGATTGGAATGCGTCGTGGTGGCCGGTACGCTTTGTCCGCGGCGGGTGCGCCGGGGTGGCGAAACAGGTAGACGCAAGGGACTTAAAATCCCTCGGCCGCAAGGCCATGCGGGTTCGATCCCCGCCCCCGGCACCATTGCCTTCGCGCTGATGCGGTTACGCCGGCGGCTGGTCCACGTGGCCGCAGTTGGCGCAGGTGCGCGCTTCGGTGGAGCCGTAGTAGCGCTCGAACACGGGCGGGAAATCCTTTTCGATGCTGTCGAGGACGAAGTATTCCTCGTACAGCTTGTGGTTGCACTTTTCGCAGAACCACAGCAGCCCGTCCT
>CAZAXF010000007.1:0-75425 GCA_964489055.1 uncultured Rhodanobacter sp.
TCGGGACTCGGGACTCGGGACTCGGGACTCGGGACTCGGGACTCGGGACTCGGGCCTCGGGAGAGCACGGCCACCACAATCGTCATTCCGGACGCCGCGCAGCGGCGATCCGGAACCCAGCGCCTTTGCGTGATTTGACGAATCAGAGTCACTGGGTTCCGGGTTCCACCGCGATGAAGCTGCGGTGGCCCCGGAATGACGACGTGGCAGGTTTCCAATCATCATTACAGTCAGGTCAACCATGCCAACCCGCTCCTTTCAACGCACCGACCGCCTGAACGCCGAACTCCGCCGCGAGGTCGGCATGCTGGTGCACGCCGCGGTGCGCGACCACGCGCTGCCGCAGGCCAGCGTGGTGGACGTGGAAGCCAGCCGCGAACTGGATGTCGCCACGGTATGGGTCACCGCCCTCGAGCCCGAGCGTTCGGCCGAAGTCGTCAAGGCACTGAAAGGGCTGGCGAAGGAATTCCGGCACGCGCTCGCGCATTCGATGCGGATGCGGCGCGTGCCCGAGCTGCGCTTCAAGTACGACGAATCGGCAGAACGGGGCGAGCGGATCGAGCAACTCCTGCGGGAAGGCGGGGACCGGGGACCGGGGACTGGGGACCCGTAGGGCGTCGGCCTTGTGGAAGGTCTTCGAGTTCGTCGCTCGCACCCGATACCGGTCCAACCGTGCGCGATGGACGAGACCGTTGACGGTACACCCGCATTGAATGCCACCTCCAGGCAAGCGTGTCACAAGTGACCTCGGACATACACCACCGCCGGCCCCCGGTCCCCGGTCCCCGGTCCCGGGATGTTTCCGGCCTCCTCCTCCTCGACAAGCCTTCCGGCATCTCCTCGAACCACGCGCTGCAACAGGCCAAGCGCCTGTTCGGCGCGCGCAAGGCCGGGCATACCGGAAACCTGGATCCGCTGGCGACGGGCTTGCTGCCGGTCTGTTTCGGCGAGGCCACCAAGATCGCGGGTTACCTGCTGGGCGCGCGCAAGGCGTATGCGGCCGAGTGCCGCCTGGGCATCACCACCGATACCTGCGACAGCGATGGCACCGTGCTGGCCGAGCGGCCGGTACCGCTACTCGACGATGCGACGATCCGTGAAGCGCTGACGGCATTGACGGGCCGGATCACGCAGGTCCCGCCGGTGTATTCGGCGCTGAAGCAGGGCGGGGTGCCGCTCTACAAACGCGCCCGCCGCGGCGAGGCCGTGGAGGCGCCGCCGCGCGAGGTGGAGGTGCATCGCCTGGCCCTGACGGCTCGAAACGGTGACATCCTGCACCTGGATGTCGAATGCGGATCAGGCACTTACGTCCGAAGCCTCGTGCGGGATCTGGGCGAGGCGCTGGGCTGCGGCGCGCACCTGACCGCGCTGCGGCGGTTGTGGGTGGAGCCGTTCCGCGAGCCGCGCATGTACACGCTCGACGAACTGGCCGCGCTGGAGCAGCAGGGCGGTACCGGGGCACTGGCTGCCACCCTGCTGCCGATCGAGGCGGGACTGGCCAATTGGCCGGTACTGCAACTGGATGCACGCGACGCGAACGCCGTCGCGCATGGCCGCAGCGTTCGCACCGGTGCCGCCGCCGGTCGTTGCCGCGCTCACGGACCCTCGGGCCGCCTGCTTGCGATCGGCGAGGTCGACGCGCACGGCGTGTTCAAGGTGCGCCGCGGCTTCACCGCGGACGTCGCGGCAGTTGCCGGCATCCCCGCGGCGGGTGGTGCCCGTCCCGCCGATGGCGGGACGCCGGAGTAGCCGACGCGGCAGGGCGGACATCGTCCACGCTGTCGCATCGCGTCGTCGGTAGGGCGGGCAGTGCCCGCCTTGTCCCTTGCAGGACGTCGAACCCGCTGGATCTGCGGGGTGGACATCGTCCACGCTGTCGCATTGCGTCGTCGGTAGGGCGGGCAGTGCCCGCCTTGTCCCTTGCAGGATGTCGAACCCGCTGGATCTGTAGGGCGGACATCGTCCGCCGTTGATGTCCGGGCACAAACGATCGGCACCCGGATCGCGGGAAAAGCACACCGGCGTCACAGCAGCCGCATCAACTCCGGCCAGATCGGAAGCTGGTGCAACCGCACCGTGGTGCCGGCGAAGATCGCGTTGGCGAGCGCAGGTGCCGCGGAAGGAAACCCCATGTCGTACGCCCCGGTGGGGGCTTCCTGCGACGGCGCCAGGATCACCTGTACCGCGTGCGGCATCTGGGCCATGGTCGCCAGCGGGTAGTCCTTGAACCCGTGCTGCGCGACGCGGCCGTCCTCTACGGTGATGCGTTGGCGCAACGCGGTGGAAAACCCGTCCAGCGTGGCGCCGACGAGTGCTGCACGCGCGCCCAGTGGATTGACCACGCGACCGAGGTCGGCGGCGCAGACCACGTTGTGGATCACCAAGCGGTTGCCGCGCATGGAGATTTCCACCGCGTGCGCGACGTAGCCGCCGAAGGTGAAGTGGCAGGCCAGCCCGAAGCCGTGTCCCAGCGGGTGCGGCTTGCCCCAGCCGATCGCGTCGGCCGCGAGCTTCAGCACCGCGGCGAGCCGGCCGGTGTCGAGCACCGGGCCACCGTGGCCGCGGTAGGGCAGCTTGCGCGGTTCGCCCAGCAGCGCGAGGCGGAACTTCAGGCTGTCCTGCTTCAGTTCGTGGGCAATCTCGTCGATGAAGCATTCGGTCGCGAACGCGTTGACCGCGTGCGAGCTGGCGCGGTAGCTGCCGCGCGGCAACGCCGAATCCAGCGCGAACCAGGCGTATTGCAGATTATCGACCAGGCCCGCGGGCAGGTCGTCCGGGTGCATCTCGGACAGCCACCAGCGCGAACGCGGCTCGCGGCCGGCCAGGCGCGAAGTGCTGGCGATGCGATGGCTCCAGCCCGTCAGCTTGCGGTGGCGATCGGCGCAGGCCTCGAGGCGGTGCAGTGAAAACGGCCGATATGTATCGTTGGCGAAGGCTTCCGCGCGCGTCCACATCAGCTTGACGGGGCGCCCGGCGGCCCTGGCCAGCATCACTGCCTCGGCCACGTAGTCGCTTTCCAGGTAGCGCCCGAAGCCGCCGCCCGCGCGCGGCAACTGCACGTCGATCTTGTCGGGCGGCAGGTGCGTCAGGCGCTGCACGACCGCGAAGGCGGCGCGCGGATTCTGCAGCGGCGCGATCAGCACCGCGCCGTCGCTGTCGATCTTCACCAGCGCGTTGGGCGGTTCCAGGTGCGCGTGGGTGACGGTTGCGATGCGGTACTCGGCCTTGAAATGGTGGCGCGCGTGCTTGTCGGCATCGTCGAAGTCACCGTCGCTGCGGACCGCCTGGGTCGGCTCGCCATCGAACAACCCATCCGCGGCTTTGGCAAGCGCGGCATCGTCCTGCGCTGCTTGCGGCCCGGGCTGCCACTGGATGTCCAGCGACGCCGCGGCCTCCAGCGCGGTCCAGGTATCGCGTGCCAGCACCGCGACGCCCGCGGACAGTTGCTGGGTGCCGGTGGCGCGGGCCGGGTCGGGCGGGGGAATCGTCAGCACCTTCTCGACGCCCTCGCGTTTCCGTGCGGCGCTGTCGTCAAGTTTCCCGAGCCTGCCACCCGGATACGGACAGCGCGTGACCACTGCCACCAGCGCGTCCCCGAACCAGCGGTCGATGGCGTGGCGTTGCCGGCCGGTGACGATGTCGCGCGCATCGACGTCGCCCGCGTCCTGGCCGATCAGCGTGTATTGCGCGTCCGGCTTGGGACGCGGCGGCGTGGCCGGCGCCTGCAGCTTCGATGCGGCTTGCGCCAGGTCGCCATACCCCAGCTTGCGCCCGTCCGGGGCGATCACCTCGCCGCGCACCGTGCGCAGCCCGGCAGGCGAGGTGTTCCATCTCGCGGCGGCGGCGCGCACCAGCAAGCCGCGCGCCGCGGCACCCACCGTGCGCAGGTCGTTCCACGCAGCCGGAATGCTGGTGCTGCCGGCCGCGACCTGGTGCCCGAGCGTCCAGTGCGCCTCGCCCTTGACGGCCGTGACGCCCAGCGCCAGCGGTTCGACCAGTACGCGGTTCCAGTCCGCGTCCAGTTCCTCGGCCAGGATGCGCGCCTCGGCGGTGCGGATGCCCTGGCCGACTTCCGGATCACGCGCGCCGATCACGGTGCTGCCGTCGGGCTCGATGCGCACGTAAGCGTTCAGTCGCACCAGGCTGCGTCCGAGCAGTTCGTCCGGCGTCCAGGCGAGCGCGGGCAGGCCGACCACCAGCGCGCCGGTGGCGGTGCCGAATACCTTGAGAAAGCGCCGTCGCCCGGCGTCGTGGTCGCGCCTCACCGGGGCTTGCTCCGCATGGCCCTGGCGGCGCGATGGATCGCGCGGCGGATGCGCGGATAACTGCCACAGCGGCACAGGTTGCCGATGGCGTCGATGTCGGCGTCCGACGGTTTCGGCTTGCGCGTGATCAGGTCGACCGCCGCCATGATCCAGCCGGGCTGGCAGTACCCGCACAGGATCGCATCCTCGACGATCCAGGCCTGCTGCACCGGATGCAGCACGCCATCGTCGCCGGCCAGGCCTTCCACGGTGACGATCTTCCTGTCCGCGACATCGTGCATCGTCAACGCGCAGGCTTGCGCGAGCCTGCCATCGACCAGCACGCTGCAGGCGCCGCAGGAGGTGTCGCCGCAGGCGTACTTGCAACCGGTCAGGCGCAGCACGTCGCGCAGGTACCACAGCAGCGGCAGGTCGGGGTCACCGGTGTGGCGGAAATGCCGGCCGTTGATCGTGACGTCGATGCCCTTGCGCACCGGTCGCGGGACGATGGGCGTGGCGTGGGTCTGCGGAAGCTGGGGCATCGCCTGATTGTATGCGGTGCGCGCGCGATTTTGCCCTTCGTGCGCAGCGCGTTTCCCATGCCGTTAAGCATCCGGCATTCCTGATCAGCGCTGTGCCGCCATTCACCTTGTCCGGCGACTGGGCCGGCGTGATCCGGAAACGAACGGAGTGCCGGCACCTTGCATTCGCACGTCGTGCCGATGGGTGGCACCCACCCGGTTGCGTTTTGCCGGGCCAACGGCAACACTTGAGGGTCGATTCCGCGCCTGCAGCGCGCCACCCGCGACCCGTTCCGTGTCATCCAACACATTTGCGCCGCTTGCCCCCGACGCGCCGTGGGTGGTGTTGAAGTTCGGCGGTACCAGCGTGGCGACGGTCGAGCGCTGGCACACCATCCGGGAGCTGGCCGCGGCAAGGCGCGCGGAGGGCGCGCGCGTGCTGGTGGTGGTTTCGGCGCTCTCGGGCGTCACCGATGCCCTGAAGGCGCTGTGCACGTCCGGAGCCGAAGCGCGCGCGGCGTGCCTGGAGGAACTGGTGGCACGCCATCATGCGCTGGCAGCGGCGATGGGCCTGGCGCCGCCGGCCGACATGCAGCGCTGGATTGCGTCGTTGCAGGCGCGGGTGACCGGCGCGGGCGAATCCGGTGGTGGTGCCGATCCGTTGTGGCAGGCCGCCGTCCAGGCACACGGCGAGTTGCTGTCCAGTTCGCTGGGCGCGGCCTTCCTGACCGCCAACGGACTGGCCACCGGCTGGCTGGACGCGCGTGAGGCGCTGGTGGTGCGCGACCTGCCGTTCCTCAATTCCCGCGCGCGGGCGCTTGCGGCGCAGGTCCAGGCCGAGCCCGACCCGGCGTTTGCCGCCCGGCTGGCCGCGCTGGGCGAGGTGTGCATCACCCAGGGTTTCATCGCGCGCAACGGCGCCGGGGAAACCGTGCTCCTGGGACGCGGCGGTTCGGATACCTCGGCCGCGTACTTTGGCGCGCTGCTGCGCGCGCAGCGCGTGGAAACCTGGACCGATGTCGCCGGCATGTTCACCGCCGATCCGCGCCAGGTGCCGGGTGCGCGGCTGCTGCGCCGGCTGGATTTCGAGGAAGCCCAGGAAATCGCCACCACCGGCGCCAGGGTGCTGCACGCGCGCTGCATTTCGCCGTGCCGGCGCGCGCGTGTTCCGCTGTGGATCAAGGATACGCAGCGCCCGGCGCTGGAAGGCACCGTGATCGGCCCGCTGCCGCCCGAGGCCGCGCCCAGCATCAAGACCATCAGTTCCCGCCGTGGCATCACGCTGGTGTCGATGGAAACCTCGGGCATGTGGCAGCAGGTGGGGTTCCTGGCCGACGTGTTCGCGCTGTTCAAGCAGCACGGCTTGTCGGTGGACCTGATCGGCTCGGCCGAAACCAACGTCACGGTATCGCTCGATCCGAGCGAAAACCTGCTCGATTCGGACGTCGTCGCGGCGCTGGCGGCCGACCTGGCCAGGGTGTGCCGGGTCAAGGTGATCGCCCCGTGCGCGGCGGTGACGCTGGTCGGGCGCGGCATGCGCTCGATGCTGCATCGCCTGTCCGGCGTGCTGGCCGAGTTCGGGCGTGACAGCGTGCATCTGATCTCGCAATCGTCCAACAACCTCAACCTCACCTTCGTGGTCGACGAGGGCATGCTCGACGGCCTGTTGCCGCGCCTGCACGAGTTGCTCGTGCGCGCCGGCGCCCTGCGCACCGACGACGCCGAACTGTTCGGCCCGAGCTGGCAGGAGATCTATGGCACCGGCGTTGCGCGCGTGCACGCACCGTGGTGGATGGACGCCCGCGCAAGATTGCTCGAAGCCGCACAGGCAACGCCGCGCTACGTGTATCACCTTCCCACCATTCGTGAGCGCGCACGTGCGCTGAAGACCCTGCAATCCATCGACCGCATCTACTACGCCGTCAAGGCCAACGCCCACCCCGCGATCCTGCGCGCCATCGCGCAGGAAGGCCTCGGTCTCGAATGCGTGTCGCCGGGCGAACTGCAGGCCGTGCGCGCCGTTCCCGAAGCCGCCAACTGTCCGCTGCTCTTCACCCCCAACTTCGCCTCCCGGCACGACTACGAGGCAGCCGTGCAGCCATCCGGTCCCCGGTCCCCGGTCCCCGGTCCCGAACCACTCACCCCCAACTTCGCCTCCCGACACGACTACGAGGCCGCATCGCCTTTCCCGAGTCCCGAGTCCCGAGAAACTCGCCGCTCCTGCGGCTCGCCCTCCGGGCCGTCGGCTTCGCCGACGTTCGCTCCGGCATCCTGCCTCCGCAGTCCGAGTCCCGGGATACTGACAACCCTCGACAACCTCCACCCCCTGCAACACTGGCCCGAACTGTTCGCCGGCCAAGAGGTCGTGCTGCGGGTGGACCTGGGCCGTGGCATCGGCCACCACGACAAGGTGCGCACCGGCGGTGCGGCCAGCAAGTTCGGCCTGCCGCTGGAGCAACTGGATGCGTTCCTGGCGCTGGCGCGCGAGCACGACGTGCGCGTGGTGGCGCTGCACGCGCACCTCGGCTCGGGCGTGCTCGACGCCACGCACTGGGCGCGCGTATGCGGCCAGCTTGCGAGCCTCGCGGACCGGGTCGGCGGCGTGCGCAGCCTCAATCTCGGTGGCGGGCTGGGCGTGCCGGCGCACCCGGGCGAGGCGGAACTCGACCTTGCGCAGATGGACGCGGCACTGGCCGAGGCAAGACAGGCCTACCCGCACTACGAGTTGTGGCTGGAACCGGGCCGCTGGCTGGTCGCCGATGCCGGCGTGCTGCTGGCGCGCGTCACCCAGACCAAGCGCAAGGGGGCGTTGCATTACCTTGGCTGCGATGCCGGCATGCACGCGCTGATCCGCCCCGCGCTCTACGATGCATGGCACGAAGTCGTGAACCTCTCGCGTCTGGATGCGCCGGCCGACACGCTGTACCAGGTGGTCGGGCCGATCTGCGAATCGGGCGACGTGCTCGGTTCGGACCGGCGTCTGCCGGAAAGCAGCGAAGGAGACGTGGTGTTGATCGCCCAGGCCGGCGCCTACGGCGAAGCCATGTCGTCGCGATACAATCTGCGGCCACTGGCCGAATCGGTGGTGCTCGAATGAACGCGCCATCCGCCGGGAAGCTGCCCGATCCAAAAGCCGCGCAGGCTTTCCGCTTCCTGCGCTGCGGCTATGCCGACGGCGTTGCCGAACTGGTGTACGCGTTCGACGATGGTCCGGAACTCATCGAGCGCATCCGTTTCCCCGATGCGCCGGCGCTGCCGGGTGCGCGCCGGGCGGCATTCGATGCCGCGCTGCGGCTGCTGCACCTCGTGGCCGGCGTCAGCTATTACAAGGCCGGCGTGCCGCCGCGCATCGAAGTGGAAACCGGCGCGCTGGATGATGCGACCGCCGACCTGGTGGAGACCTTGTACCGGCACGGGCTGGCGGAGTTTGCGTATCGCAACAAGCTCGATCTCGGGGGGAGGATCGGGTTTCCGCGCGGCGGTGCGGGGGGCGCCGCCGCTTCGGTTGGGGCCTTGGCGGAGATGGAGATCAAACCCATCCCCACCCCAACCCTCCCCTTGAAGGGGAGGGGGACGGAACCCGGCCCCACGCCGGCCGTGCCCCTGGCGGAGAGGGAGATCAAACCCATCCCCACCCCGGCCCTCCCCTTGAAGGGGAGGGAGACGAAACCCATCCCCACCCCGGCCCTCCCCTTGAAGGGGAGGGAGAAATTGAAGGGGAGGGGGGAATTGGTGGGTGGGGAGGGTGCGTCGCGCACGCTGGTGCCGGTCGGCGGCGGCAAGGATTCGCTGGTCGTTGTCGAGGCGCTGAAGGCCGTGGGTGCCGAGGCGACGGCGGCCTGGGTGGGTTCCTCGCCGCTGATCGCGGCGGTCGCGGCGCGCACGGGGTTGCCCATGTGCAACATCGGCCGCGAGTTGTCGCCGGTGTTGTTCGAGTACAACCGGATGGGCGCCTGGAACGGCCACATCCCGGTCACCGCGATCAACTCGGCGATCCTGGCCTGCGCGGCCATCCTGTACGGCTTCGATGCGATCGCGTTCGCCAACGAACGCTCGGCGTCGGCGGCGACGCTGGAATACGAGGGCGCCGAAGTGAACCACCAGTGGAGCAAGGGCTGGGCGTTCGAGCAGGCGCTGGCCGGCTACCTGCGCTCGCACGTGTCCGCCGACCTCGACTACTTCTCGCTGCTGCGGCCGTTCTCCGAACTGGCGGTCACGCGCGCGTTCGCCAAATCCGGCGCGACGTATTTCGACGCGTTCTCGAGCTGCAACCGCAATTTCCGCATCCTCGGACCCAAGCCCGTCGACCGCTGGTGCGGGCAATGCCCCAAATGCCACTTCGTGTTCCTGGCGCTGGCGCCGTTCCTGCCCAAGCCGCGCCTGCTGGCGATCTTCGGGCGCAACCTGCTGGACGACGAGACCCTGGCGCCGGCCTTCGACGCCCTGATCGAGTATCACGACCACAAACCGTTCGAATGCGTGGGCGAGGGCGCCGAGGCGCGCGCCGCGTTCGCGACCCTGGCCGCAAGGCCCGAGTGGCGCGAGGATGCACTGGTCGCGCGCTTCGCCGAGGAAATCGCGCCGCAGCTCGATGGCGAAGCGCTGGCGATCGAGCCCTGGCTCGCGCCGGCCGACGCGCACGGCATACCCGAACGCCTGCTCGGAGCCCTGGATGCGATTCGCGCAGCTTGAGCACGCCGACGTCGCCATCTGGGGCTTCGGCCGCGAGGGCCGCAGCGTCTTGGCGGCCCTCCAACGCCACCTCCCCGGCAAGGCATTCACGCTGTACTGCACACCGGAAGAAGCCGAGCGCCTGTATCCCCCGGAAAAGCCCTCCCCTTCAAGGGGAGGGTTGGGTGGGGATGGGTTTCCCCCCAGCGCAAACGCCGCAACCCAAACCTCGCGCTCCGCTGAGCGGCCGCACAGGGATGTGCAGACCGGACTTGCGAGCGCAGGGATGCGCGAGGGGTTGGGTGGGGATGGGTTCCCCCCCGCCCCAAACGTCAAAACCGACCCTCCCGACGCCGACGCACTGGCCGCACACGACATCATCATCAAGTCCCCCGGCATCAGCGCCTACAAGCCGGAAATCCTCGCCGCCCGCGAGCGCGGCACGCGCTTCACCTCCGGCACCGCGCTGTGGTTCGGGGAAAATCCCGCCGCGCGCGTGGTCGCGGTCACCGGCACCAAGGGCAAAAGCACCACCGCCGCACTGATCGCGCATCTGGCACGCAGTCTCGGCGTGCGTACGGCACTGGCCGGCAACATCGGGCTGCCGCTGCTGGATCTCGATGGCCAGCGGGCCGACCTGTGGGTGATCGAACTGTCGAGCTTTCAGACTGGCGAAGCCGGCCCGGTCGAACTCGGCGTGATCGTCAGCCTCGGCGAGGACCACCTCGACTGGCACGGAACCCGCGAGCGTTATGTCGCGGACAAGCTGAAGCTCGCGGATGTCTCGCGCGCACTGCTGGTGGATGCCGACAACCGGCTGTTGCTGGAGCAAACGGCCGCGCACCCGAACCGCACCACTTTCGGTACGGCCACCGGCTGGCATGTTGCCGACGCTGCGATCCTGCATGCCGACGAACGCGTCTTCGACCTCAGCGCGTTGCCGCTGCACGGAACCCACAATGCCCGCAACGTCTGTGCCGCGCTGGCTGCAATCGAACAGGTGGGGCTGGATGCGCGTGCCGCGGCGGGGGCGCTCGAAACGTTCCAGCCGCTGCCGCACCGCCTCACTTCGCTGGGCACGCGCGAGGGCATCGAGTGGATCGACGATTCCATCTCCACCACGCCCGACGCCGCGCTGGCGGCGCTGGAAAGCCTGCCCGGGCGCGCGGTGACGCTGATCCTGGGTGGCCACGACCGCGGCCTCGACTGGAACCCGTTCGCGCGACGGCTGGCTGGAAAACCACCACGCGCGGTGGTTGTGCAGGGCGCTTCCGGGCCGCGCATCGGGCAGGTGCTGCGCGATGCGCACGTCGAATGCAACCTGGTCGAGGTTGCCGACCTTGCCGGCGCGGTGTCGCGCGCGAAGTCCCTCACGCCGGTCGGTGGCGTGGCGTTGCTGTCACCGGGCGCGCCGAGTTTCGATCAGTTCAAGGATTACGCCGAGCGCGGCCGTGCGTTCACGCGCCTGGCCGGATTCGACGATGCGCTGCCCGGCGACATCCCGGGCACCGGGATTGCCTGAATCGGTGCGGTCGCCCCCGGCCGTGGCGAGGGCGACGCGCGGCCTACTTGCCCTTGCCGTTCCCCGCCGTGCGCGGCTTGGGCTTTTCCAGCGCATAGCCGGAAACGCGCAGCAGCGTCGGGCTGTCGTAGTGGTAGGACACCAGCTCCAGCATCGGGCTTTCGTTGGCGAACCGGGACACGAACAGCACGTTGAAATAATTGCCGGCGGGCAGTGACTTGCTGCCCTTCTCGCTGTTCGTGCGATAGATCTTCAGCAGCTTGCGCGACTCCAGCTTGCCCGCACTGGCGCGCTGCTTTTCCACGCCCTTGACGAACTTGTCGCGCGGGATGGATTTTTTCATCACGTCGGAACCGTTGTCCCACACCTTGGCCGCCTGGCCTTCGTCGACCAGGTGGGCCACCTGCGTGGCGTTCGAGACCATGGCCTTGCGGAACTTGACGATGGCCTCGCGCTGTTCGGGCGTGAGCTGGCTGGCTTGCGACTGCTTCGAAGACGCGGGCTGCTGCTGGGCGGCTGGCTGTTGTGCGCCGACGCTGAAAGTGGCCGTGACCAGCAGGGCGCACAGCAACGTGCGGATCGACATGGGGATGGCTCCCGATTGCGGCGAATGGTGCCGCCAACCCTACCACGGCGGGCCGAGGGTGTGTGACCCATCGTGACGACGCGCCGCCCCGCATGGCCGGGGCGGCGCGTCGCTTTGCTCCGCTACCAGATCTTCACCCGCTGGTCGGGTTTGAGGTACAGCTTTGCGCCCGGCTTCACGTCGAAGGCCTTGTACCAGGCGTCCATGTTGCGCACGGTCTCGGCGCGGAACTGCCCGGGCGCGTGCACGTCGGTCTTCACGCGCTGGCGCAGCGCGGCTTCGCGCATCTTGGACTGCCAGGTCTGCGCAAAGGACAGGAAGAAGCGCTGGTCGCCGGTCAGCCCGTCGATCACCGGCGCCGACTTGCCGTCCAGCGACTTGTGGTAGGCCACGTAGGCGATGGTCAGACCGGAGATGTCGGCGATGTCCTCGCCAAGCGTCTGCTCACCATTGACGTACAGGCCGGGCAGGGCCTGGTACTTGCTGAACTGCTTTGCCAGCGCCTCGGTCTTCTCCTTGAACGCCTTCGCGTCGGCCGGTGTCCACCAGTCGTGCATGCGGCCCTCGGCGTCGAACTGCGAGCCCATGTTGTCGAAGCTGTGGCTGATCTCGTGGCCGATCACCGCGCCGATCGCGCCGTAGTTGTGGGCGGCATCGGCTTTGGGATCGAAGAACGGCGGTTGCAGGATCGCGGCCGGAAACTGCAGCTCGTTTTCCAGCGGCAGGTTGATGGCGTTGACCAGTTGCGGGGTCATCCACCAGTGGTCGCGGTCGACCGGCTTGCCCAGCACCGCCAGGCGCTTTTCATAGTTGAACTTCGACACGTTGATGGCGTTGGTGACCGGGTCGTCGGCTGTGATCGTGAGTCCTTCATACGAGGGCCAGTGGTTCGGGTAGCCGACCTCGACCTTCAGCGTGTCGAGCTTGGCCGCGGCCTTCTTGCGGGTTGCCGGGGTCATCCAGGAAAGCGTGTCCAGGCGTTCGTGGAAGGCGGCGATCAGGTTGTGGACCAGCTTTTCGACCTGCTGCCTGGCTTCCGGCGAAAAGTATTTTTCGACGTACAGCTTGCCGACCGCAAAACCCAGCGCCTTGCTGGTGGCATCCACCGCGCGTTTGTCGCGCGGGCGCTGCTCGGGCGTGCCCTGCAGGGTCTTGTCGTGGAAATTGAAGTGAAGGTCGGCGAACGATTTCGGCAGCAGCGCGGCGTAGTGGTCCAGCGTGTGGAAGATCATGAGGTCCTTCCACGATTCGAGCGGCTGGTCGGCCACCAGCTTCGACAATCGCGTGATGGCGTGCGGCTGCCACGCGTCGATCACCTTCTGGTCGGAAAGCCCCGCGGCCTTGAAATACGCGTTCCAGTCCAGCCCCGGCGCCTTGTTCCGGAAGTCGGCCATCGTCCACAGGTTGTTGGCCTTGTGCACGTCCTGGCTGTCGATCAGGCTTTCCTGCGCCTTGGCGATCTTCATTTCCAGCGCGAACACGCGCTTCGCGGCCGCGTCGGCATCCTCGATGCCGGCCTGCTTCAGCAGCGCCGCGATGTAGGTCTTGTACGCATCGCGATAGCCGGCCATGGTCTTGTCGTTCGACAGGTAATAGTCGCGGCTGGGCATCGCCAGGCCGCCCTGCAGCAGGTAGGCGATGTTGTGCGAAGGGTCGGTGAGGCCCTGTGCCACGAACAGGCCAAACAGGTTCTCGGTGTGGAAGTCGGTGGCGTTGATGGGATCGACGTCCTGGCGCAGGCGGCTGCCCAGCACCCTGGCCAAATCCTTGCGGCTGTGGATGCCATCGACGGCGTCGAGTTCGGGCTTCAGCGGCGCAAGGCCATGCTTGTCGATGGCGGCGGTGTCCATGTACGCCGCGTAGAAATCGGCGATCTTCGCCGCGTTGCTGCCCGGCGCCGGATGGCTGTCCGCCGCGTGCCGGATGATGTCGGTGATGCGCTGCTCGGTGCGCTTGTGGACGGTGTAGAAGGTGCCGATGCTGGAGCGGTCTGCCGGGATCTTGGCGTTCTTGTACCAATTGCCGTTGGCGTACATGAAAAAGTTGTCGCCCGGCTTCACCGACTTGTCGATGGCACTGAGGTCCAGTCCACTGACCGGCGCCGTGCTGGCCGGCGCGGGCGCGGCGGTCGATGCCTCGGCGGGCGCCGAAGCGGAATGGTTGCCGGGTGATTGCTGCGAGCAGGCGCCGAGCGCGAGCGCGACGGCAGCGGTGAGGGCGAGGGGCAGTCGCGACATGGCACGGATCCGGTGTGGGAAAATCCCGATGATGCATGAAACCGGGAGGATTTGCAGGTGGTGGGTGACTGGTTGAGGATCTCCTTTGTCGTGCCCCGGATCCTCGGGGTTTGCTGCGCGTCGTCGCGAAACCCGACCCGCGTCGTGCGTCAGCGGTTCCGGATTTGTCGTCATTCCGGACGCGGCGCAGCCGCGATCCGGAATCTGCCGTTGTACGCAGCGTCGGGCGATTCGACCAGCAGATTCCGGGTTCCGCGCTGCGCGCGGCCCCGGAATGACGAATGTGGGGAGGCCCGGGGCCGGGTGCGTGATTGGCTTCCCATGCGTACGGCGCCGCAGTGAACCCGATGCCCCGCAACGACCCCGGCGACAAGGCCGCCCCACCCACCCCGCGTGAGCTCGAACGCCTGCTCAAAAAGGCGATGAGCCGCGACGCGGGCCGCTTGCGTGCGCGCCTGCGCAGGCTCACGCGCGGGCGCGGGCGGGCAAGTCCCGAAGCCTTGCGCAAGCTGGCGCACGATGTGGCCGCGTCGGCGGCGCGGCGCGAAGCGCGCGCGGCGCGGGTGCCGGAAATCACCCTGGACGAATCGCTTCCGATCACGCAACGCGGCGACGAGATCGTCGAACTGATCCGCAGGCACCGGGTATTGATCGTCGCGGGCGAAACCGGTTCGGGCAAGACCACGCAGTTGCCCAAGCTGTGCCTGGCCGCCGGGCGCGGCGTCGCCGGCATGATCGGCTGCACCCAGCCGCGGCGCCTCGCCGCGCGCGCGATGGCGCGCCGGGTCGCCGCGGAGCTGGGGGGCGAAACCGGTGGCATCGTCGGCTTCGAAGTGCGTTTCGCAAAACAGCTCGGCGAGGAAACCCTGGTCAAGTTCATGACCGACGGCATCGCGCTGGCCGAAATGGCGCACGACCGCTGGCTGTCGGCGTACGACACGCTGATCATCGACGAGGCGCACGAGCGCAGCCTCAACATCGATTTCCTGCTGGGGTACCTGAAGGGCCTGCTGCGGCGCCGGCCCGACCTGAAGTTGATCGTGACCTCGGCGACCATCGATACCGCGCGCTTCGCCGAGCACTTCGACGACGCGCCGGTGGTGACGGTGGAAGGACGCGCCTATCCGGTCGAAGTCCGCTACCGGCCGCCGGAGCCCGACAGCGGCACGACCGAGCGCATCGCCTCGGCGCTGGACGACATCACCCGCGAAGACCCGAAGGGCGACGTGCTGGTGTTCCTGCCCGGCGAGCGCGAGATCCGCGACGCGCACCGGGTGCTGGCGCGGCGGCAATACCGGCACACGGAAGTGTTGCCGTTGTACGGGCGGCTCTCGGCGAAGGACCAGGATCGCGTGTTCAAGCCCGGCGCGGCGCGCCGCATCGTGCTGGCCACCAACGTTGCCGAGACCTCGCTGACGGTGCCGCGCATCCGCTGGGTGGTCGACTCCGGCGACGCGCGTGTGAAGCGCTATTCGCGCCGCAGCCAGATCGAACGCCTTCGCATCGAATCCATTTCGCAGGCCGCGGCCAACCAGCGCGCCGGACGTTGCGGGCGCGTGGGTCCCGGCATCTGCGTGCGGCTCTACGACGAGGCCGATTTCGTGTCGCGGCCCGAATACAGCGATCCGGAAATCCTGCGCAGCGCGCTGGCCGACGTGATCCTGCGCATGCTCGACCTCGGCCTTGGCGACGTGGATTCATTTCCGTTTCTCGATCCGCCGGACCCGCGCACCGTCAACGACGGCTGGCGGCGCCTGGCCGAGATCGGTGCCGTTGACGACGCGCGCCGCCTGACGCCGCTGGGCAAGCAACTCGCGCGCATCCCGATCGACGCGCAGCTTGCCCGCATGCTCGTCGAGGCGCACACGCTCGGCGTGTTCGACGCGGTGCTGCCGATCGTCGCCTTCCTCGGCATCCAGGACCCGCGCGAACGCCCCGCCGACAAACAGCAACAGGCCGACACCGCCCACCGCGAATTCGCCGACCCGCAATCGGATTTCCTCGGCGTGCTGAACCTGTGGATCGCCTACCGCACCGCGCACGAGGAGCTCACCCAGTCGAAGCTGCGCGACTGGTGTGCGAAGCGGTTCGTGTCGTTCATGCGGATGCGGGAGTGGCGGGCGTTGCATCGGCAGTTGTTGGTTGGGGCGGGGACCGGGGACCGGGGACCGGGGATCGGTCAAAAACGGGCCGCTGCCCGGACCACAAGGACAACACTCACTACCCATGCCTCGCAAGCCAGGCGTACACCTGCGGAAAAATCCGGTCCCCGGTCCCCGGTCCCCGGTCCCGAGCTTTACGAAGCCACCCACCTCTCGCTCCTCGCCGGCCTCCCCACCAACGTCGCCCGCAAGGACGAGCAGGGCTTCTACCGCGGCACGCGCGAGCGCAAGTTCAAGGTGTTTCCCGGCTCCGCGTTGGCGAAAAAGCCGCCGCCGTGGTTGTTCGTGGCGCAGGTGCTGGATCTCGGCGGCCGGGTGTGGGGCATGCAGTGCGCGCGGATTGAACCCGAATGGGTCGAGCGGCAGGCTGCGCACCTGCTGAAGCGCACCTGCAGTGATCCGCACTGGTCACGGGCGCGCGGCGCGGTGCAGGCGTTCGAGCAGGTGTCGCTGTACGGGCTGGTGCTGGTCGAGCGGCGCAGCGTGACCTTCGCGAAGCAGGATCCCGAACTGGCGCACGCGATCTTCCTGCGCGAGGCGCTGGCGCGTTGCGACATCGACTGCCGCGCTGATTTCGTGCACGCCAACGCGCGGGTGCTGGACGAAGCACGCGAAATCGAGGCGCAGCAACGCCGCGAGGGACTGGTGAAATCCGATGAAGATCTCGCGGCTTTCTTCGCCGGCAAGCTGCCGCAGGAAGTCGCTTCCTCGCGTGCGCTGGATGCCTGGTACCGCCGCGCATCCGCCGCCGAGCGCGCCGCGCTGCGCTGGGTGCCTGCGGACGTGCTCGAACCGGGGGCGGGCGGCGATGCCGGGGCGTTTCCCGAATCCATGGAAGTGTCCGGGCAGCCGCTGCGTTTCGATTATCGTTTCGTGCCCGGTGACGCGGCCGACGGCGTCACGCTGCGCGTACCGCTGGCGCTGTTGAACGCGATTCCGGCCGCGCGTTGCGAGTGGCTGGTGCCGGGCCTGCTGCAGGACAAGGTTGCGGCGCTGATCCGCGGCCTGCCCAAGGCGCTGCGCCGCAATTTCGTGCCCGCGCCGGACTTTGCGCGCGCGTTCCTGGAAGCCGAAGCACCGCGCGACGAACCGCTGGCCGTGCGGCTTGCGGCATTCCTGCGCAAGGTCACCGGCGTGGCCGTGGACGCCGGCACGTTCGAGGGTATCGAGTTGCCCACGCACCTTTCGATGCGCTTCGAAGTGCGCGACGCCGACGACCGCGTGCTGGCCGAAGGTCGTGACCTGGAAGCCCTGCGCGAACGCTTCGGCGATCGTGCCCATGCCGCGTTTTCGCGCAAGGCCGACCTGCCGGCCACGCGCGAGGACGTGCGCGAATGGGATTTCGATGCGATTCCCCGCGTTGCCGAAACCCGCGACGGCGTGCCCGCATTTCCGGCGCTGGTCGACCTCGGCGCCACGGTGGCGCTGCGCGTGTACGAGACCCGCGACGAAGCCGATACCGCGCATCGCGCCGGCGTCGAACGCCTGCTGCGGCTGTCACTGGCGGGTGAATTCCGGCGCGCGCAAAAACAGTTGCCGTTGCAAAAGCGCCTGGCCGTGGCATTCGCCCCGCACGGCCGCGCCGACGCGCTGCGCGAAGACATCGTCGAGGGTGCTTTTGCCGACGTGCTGGCCGAATACGACATCGACGTGCGCGAGCGGGCGGCGTGGGATGCGCTGCGCGAGGCGGTCGCGCGCGGCTTGTTCTCCGCCGCGACCGAGCGGCTGCAACTGGCCGAACCCATCCTCGCCGCGCTGGCCGAGTTGCAGCCGTGGCTGAAACCCGCGATCAAGGGCCTGGCGAAGGCCAGCTACGCCGACCTGCGCAGCCAGCTCGACGCGCTGCTCGAACCCGGTTTCCTGCGCGAACTGCCCAAGGCAAGGCTCGCCCACTTGCCGCGCTACCTCAACGCCATGCGCCTGCGCGCCGAAAAACTGCGCACCGACCCCGCCCGCGACCACGCCCGCATGCAACAGGTCCAGCCGTACTGGCGCGAAGTTCTCGAACGCCGCGCCGCAGGCGAACATTCCGAAGCCCTCGACACCCTGCGCTGGCTTACCGAGGAATGGCGCGTGTCCGTCTTCGCGCAGCAACTCAAGACCGCCGAACCGGTCTCTGGCAAGCGCATGGCCAGGGCACTCGCCGCGCTGGATGCCTCATGATTCCGACACGCAGCGCATCTGTCGACATGTATCGCACGCGTCGCCGGGAGCGGAACCGCATCGTCCAACGCTTGCGAGCGAACGGCCGGATTCGACCCGTTGCAGCGAGTGGTGAGCGACTGCATCTGGAAAGGACGATCAGCTTTGTACTTCAGAATTGAATTCGCTGACTAATGCTTGAGGGAGCTGGCGCGAGCCCGCGCAGCGGGTGAGTGTCCGGTTGACCGAATAGTAGGACGGCAGGTCAATACCGCCTCCTGCACTGAGGCGCATACTTCCACACAACGGTTAACGAGGCATGCTGCTACTTAGCCCGTGACACGCGTTGAACGCGCCCCGACGACGGGCATGTGGGTGGTGCAAGGCACAAGCCCTCTCCCAGCACAACACAATATCTTGTGGTTATTTGACACGACACGTACAACATGTAGAATGCAGCTAATGGCGCTTGTCGTCGTTTTGCGGTACGCCCCCAGTGCGGCCAAGCCTGTCGCACGGCTCGGCAGGCAACCAGCCGCCGGAAGGAGGTGATAAGTATGGCTAAGACCAAATGCCGTCCGACCAGGACGGCGAAGAAGCCCGGGCCTAAGACTGTGCGGGTCAAGACCTACACGCGCTCGAAGCCCAAGCCTCTCGGCCGAAAATGTAAGTGAGTAGGCCACTGGCAGGGCAGGCGACAAGCGCCACTTCGCAACCACCTGCCGCCCAGCGCCTGAGCTCAGCCGCGGCAGCCCGCGTAGCGGAATGACGCTTGCATCCTCGCGTGCGCGCCGGCTCGCCGGGCGATCGCGCCAGGCGCAGTAGCCACTGGCGCTCACGCCCAGCAATCGGCACAGCGGCCTCACCGGAAGGGTGTCTTGTTGGTGCTCGATGAAGGCGAAGCGCTCACTTTTCGAGCTGAAGTGAACGCGATGGCTTTTTTTAACAGCTCATGCTCCATCTTGAGCCGTTCATAAGCCTTCTTCACCCGCCGCAGCTCCTTGAGCTCGGGGCGACGTCTGGATCGACCACCACCTTCTTCGTCACGATCTTGCCCTCGCGTGCTTCCTTGCGCCAACGAGACAACATGAAGGGATGGATTGCAAGTGCTTCGGCGACCTCCTGGACCTTCACGCCGGGCAACTGACTGAGTCGCACCGCACCCGCCTTGAACTCACTGCTGTAGCGGTTGATGGTCCGCGGACGTGGTCTTGCCATGGGACACCTCCTGAAAGTTGGATCAGGGTGTCCACTAAACCGCAGGAACTATCAGGTCGGCTGCAGCGACTGGTTAGGGGTTCCCCAACACATCGAGCACCACGTTCCTCACACGTTCCTTTTCGGGCTGGCTTAGAAAACTTGAAACGTATGACATGCACATCGCTCGCCAGAGGTCGGAACCGCCTACTACCAATGCGTCAGCAACGCTACGCACCCATTCATGATGATCTGGCAGGGTCATAGCTTGCTGCGCCTGATCAACAAGATCCGCGTGTGACCGATTCAGTCGATCGGCGACCCCTGGCCAGTTCTGCTGCGAAAGCTCTTCGAAGATCACTCGTTCCGGAGCGTCCTGACCGAACAATAGGTTACATCCCAAAGCGGGGTCTTGGTCGCCGTCTAAGAAAACTGCTGTTGGACGAGTAAAACGGTTACTATTCACCATCTGTCCGAGTGCACGACCGACTGACGCTGCACCGTAGGGCGTAATTTCCACCCGGGGCAACAGATCACGCTGGATATCAGCTAATACTTCTTGAAGGAGAATCCGAGCTTCAGTGTCCTCGACGTATAAATCTGCTTCTGGGTGTACATCCTCGTCCATCTTAGTCATTGCGAAGTCTGGACTAACACCCCGTACAACTTCTTTTCCTGCTGCGGTCGTTACAATCTGTATCCGGGCGGTAGGGGGCAATTCCTCAAGGATGTACGGCGAATGTGTCGTCACAATGATCTGAAGCTGGTCGAGCCGCGCTCGCTCGGCTAAATCCCGCATCAACCGTCGTTGAGCCCTGGGATGTAACGAAGTTTCGACTTCATCAATTAGTATGAGGCCGTACCTCGGCAGGGGAAGTGAAAGAAGATCTACAACAGTATTTTCTCCCGCGCCTTGATGAAAACCCGAGTAGTCGTTTCCATCAGCTGAAATGACTGGAACACGACGGGTTGGATCAATATCGGTTAATGATTGCCGAGCACGCCTAAAGTCCTTACCAATAATGCTAGATAGCCGCCGAAGTTGCTCGGAGTCAAAATCCTCAGCAGCATGTTCTGCGACAGTGTTTTTCGCAAGACGTCCGTAACCCGTCCGCGCATAGATGGGCTGGGTCCGGCGTAAGTCCATGTAGGTTACGTACCGTTCTTTACGCTGCGGGTTTCCTCGCCATCTACGAGAGGGTTTTCGGACGCTCGTAGTCGTCGAGTGTTCCCCTTGGCGAACTGACGCTCTAATTACGACTCCGCTCACCTGCTCCCACGGGGTATCTGGAAAGAAGTCGGATGCGAAGTAACCCTTTGCGCTTTCCGGTGGTTTATAGGCGGATGCCGCTGCTTGAATGACTGTGCTCTTCCCAGCTCCGTTTTCTCCAACAACGGCAACGACAGGAAAATCAAAGTCTATGCGTTGCCCCGCCCATCCACGCAAGCCGTCGATCTCGATCCATTCAAGATGTTGTGGCCAGGGATTCTGCGACCAGCGGTTTGCAAGGCGTCTCATTTCGCGACTTAACATACGTTTAACCCTACTCCGAAACCCCCAACGCCTGAGCTCAGCCGCCGGCAGCCCGCGCCAGCGGGGTGACGGTCGGCCGCAGCGAACTGTTATGCGGAAAATTCCTAGTGCTACCCCTTGACGAGCCACACATCTTTTGGACCGATGTTCCCGCGTGGTGTAATGATGCATTTGCCAATTCGATGAACCCGAATGCCGAATTGGTTTTCCACTGTAAGACCGATTTCTTCAAGGACATTACTACCATATTTACTTGGGTTGTAAGCTGTTTCGAGCGCCTTTAGGCGTGCCGTAGGGAACTTGCGCTCAAGCGCCTTAGCGCACAGCTTGATTGCAACGTTTTCACTTACCGGCCTTGCCTCGCCTTTCGTGCGAGACGAGGCAAGGTCGGCGTCGCCAAAGTACACGTTGTAGTAGCCACGAGTACGGGTCGACTTGCACGTAACCATGTAGGGCTTTCCCTTGTGACCAGCGAGTTGCTCGTTGGGAGGAATGTAGAACCCACTTCCAACACTTGCACAATCCGCAGATTTAATTGCGAGCTGCGCAGCACGTTTCAACTTCGCCTTGGCACCGGGCGGCGCCTTTTTTCCGGTGAATAGGCTTCCGTAGTCGATGTGCTTGCCTTGGGGTGCCGCAAAGGCCCAGCTTTGTACACCAATGGCAATTACCAGCGCCGCACTTGCCAGAAGAAGCATCGCTGGCCTGCTTTTCATAATGTCCCCCTTCTTCCGATGTGCCCCGCTCCAAGAGCATAACGCCAATTCTGCCCCAGACGGGGTGATGCGCCCAGTATCGCGCGCTGTGCGTCGATGCGCAATTCGGAAATTTCTTCACGCCAACAGTTACTTGGCCCCGTCGCGGGACAGGCGAACGCGTGGAGCTCGGTGCGTTGTCGGCCAAGGTGGGACGATATTCGTTTCGTGGGGCGAAGTACCGGTGCAAGGGATCGCCGGATGCAGGTACTGCGCTTGCCGAGGGCGGCAGCGAAGTTCGGTTGTCGCGCAGTGGACTGTTTCGGCGGAGGCGGCCATTGCCGGCGGACCTCGACAGGCGGCTGTCGGGCGACCTGGTGAGCGTGCCAAGCGGCTGTCGTTGGCCGTAACCAATCATTGCCTGGCGGCTGTTGCCCGATGGTTGCCACGTGACCCAATACCGATGTGCCTTCTGCCGCTACGACTACGCGCCGGTAGTCGATTCAGGCGCGGGCGCTGGTTGTTGGGTGCCCGTTCCGGCGCTGCGTTTCGGTGGGTTCGATGGGGCGGGGCTGCCCGCGTGCTCTTGCATGAATTCCAGGATCGGTTTCCACACGGCATCAAGTGTGGTCTCGTCGGTGCTCACAAGGCCGCCATGACCTGCATCCGGTATGAGTACGAAATCGCTGCCGCTGCGCGCGAACAGGGCGATCTGGCGACCGTTGATGGGAGGCACGTTGACGTCGTTCATGCCGGCAACCACGAGCAGGGGCTGGCGCAGGCGCGTGGCAGCCGCCACGTTGTTCCATACGTCGGGCATCAGTGTCACCAGCACCTTCGGTATCCCGGGGGCGATATAGCCGATCAGGTTCTTCGCGCTGCTGAAGGCGCCGTACACGATGATGCCGCGCGGTTGCGGCGTGAGTGCCGGTGCGTCGTGCATCGCGACCGCGGAGCCAAGCGAGTAGCCGAGGACGAACAGCGGGTGCCGGTTGTCTGCCCACGATGCGAAGGCCCGCCACGCTGCAATGCCGTCCTGATTCAGGTTCGCGACCGTCGGCTTGCCGGTGCTGGCACCGAAACCGGAATAGTCGAAAGCCATGGACGAAACGTGCTGCCGCAGAAGGTATGCCTGCACGTGTGCGAGGTCATGGATGGTCTGGCCGTTGCCGGGGAACAGGAGAATCGCCGGTGTGCCGGGGCCGGCGTCGACAATCCACGCCCGCAGGCTGCGGCCGTGGCTGTCGACCTTGATCACACGGTAGGGCGCACCGAAGGTTTCCGGCGTGCCGGTGGCGGACGAGTGCGTGATGAAGAGGGCTTGCGAGAGACGCGACACCGCGGTCGCGCGATACACCAGCGCGGCGACGACAACCAGGCATGCGACGATGAAGGCAATTCCGCCGAGCCAGGCGAACACGTGTCGAACGCGGCGCATGTCGTGCTTCCTTCTCTTCTGCGTTGGCGGGCGCTGCCATGCGGCACGCTACTCCGGCAGCCGCTTGATCGATTGTGCCACACGTCACTCCCACTGCATTGACCTGCGCCGGGTTGGCGTGCCGTGGGTGAGCGAAAGGTCCGCGGGTTGAAGGTGACCGCATCGGTGCTCCTGGTTGTCGGTGCGGTTCAGCCGGCTCGTGAGCAACGTGCAAGGACGGGCATCACCCACCGAATCATGCTTGTCGTGGCGGTTGCCGAATCGCGGCGGACGGTGCCTGCCTGATGCCCGGTGAGGACCTGGAACAGGAAGGCGTCGCGTGCATCCGGCGCAAGGGAAGGCCGGGGTGAGGTCCATTCGTGCGCGGAGCGCACGCTACGCACCCCTGTGCGTATGCCGGTCGTGGGCGGACCGGCGGCGACGGACGGCATTTGCACTGGCACTGCGCACTTCGTGGTCGTGGTGACCCGAAGCGAATCGAAAGACAAGCATCGCAGACTTGGAGGTTGATCCAGCCTCGCGAGCCAGCCGGTGTTCACTTGCAGTCCCCTCGTCATCCATTTCGGCACACCTGCCGACGTGGTGTTGTCGACCCCATTGCTGCACCTGTTGCACCTGCGCTACGGGCGACCTTGCCGGGTGGTTGGTCGGGGAAGCTGGTTGGAGCCCTTGCTGGCCGGTCATCCGGGCAAGGGAGCACCGCCGCGCGCCGCCAACGGTGGGGAACCGGGTCGGTGATGCGCGGTGCAGGGAAGCACGGGTACGGCTGGTGGCTGGCCGCGTGGTGTGTGTTGCTGCTGCCGCTGGCCGTCCTGGTGCCTCCGATCCCCATCGACGAAACGCGCTACCTGACAGCCGCGTGGGAGATGTTCCATTCCACGCAGTGGCTGGTGCCGACGGTCAACGGAGCGTGGTATTCGGACAAGTCGCCGCTGCTGTTCTGGCTGATCGCAGGTGGCTGGAAAGTGTTTGGCGTACACACGTGGGTCGCGCGGATGGAGGCATTGGTCATCGCGCTTGGCACCTTGTTGACCCTGCGGCGGCTGGCCTGGCGGCTCGGCCTGGAATCGCGCGGGGCCGACACGGCGGTGTGGCTGCTGGCCGGCTCGCTCGGGTTCACGGTGTTCTCGACCGCGATCATGTTCGACCTGCTGTTGTCGATCTCGGTGCTCGGTGCGTTGCACGCGCTTCTCGATCTCGATGACGGCAAATGGAAGCGCGGAATCATCGCGCTCGGCATCACGCTCGGGCTGGGGATACTTGCCAAGGGGCCGGTGATGCTCCTGAACGTGGTTGCGGCCGCGGTACTGGCGCCCTTGTGGAGCGCCACCGCGCGTGCGCGCAAGGCACGGTGGTATTTCGCGTTGCTTGCGGGACTCGTGATCGGCGTGGGCATGACCCTGTGCTGGTTGCTGCCCGCCGCATGGTACGCGGGGCCGACCTGGTGGCATCCGCTGCTGGACAAGGTCACGGGACGGATCGCGCACAGCTTCGCGCATCGCAGGCCTTTCTGGTGGTATCTGCCGCTGGTGCCGGTGCTGCTGTTGCCGTGGGTGTTGTCCCTGCGTGCGCCGCGCGCGGCGTGGGCGCGATCGGGGCGTGGCCGTACCGGGCGTTTCCTGTGGTGCTGGTGGCCGGTGCCATTTGTCGCCTTTTGCGCAATCAGCGGCAAGCAGGTCCACTACCTGCTGCCGCTGCTGCCGGCCTGGGCGCTCACGGGGGCGTGGTTGTTGCAGCAATCCGGCGCACGCCTGCGACCGGCGCTTTTCGTCGTACTGGCGTTGGTTGCGGCGGGCGTGATCATGGTCCTGCCATGGTGGGCCGCAAGGACGTTCGGCTACCCCGCGCAACCTGCGATCGCAGGGCTGTCGGTGGTTGCCCTGATCGTTGCCATCGGCGCATGGCGTTGGTGGGGCCATGACGTACGCGGGCTCGCGCTGTCGGCCACCGCGTTGCTGTCGGCAACGTTGTTGGCAGGCGTGTTGTCCTGCTGGCCGGCACTCGACGTCCAGCCCGAGGCCGGGTTCGTCAAGCAAACGTTGCAGGCAGGGATACCGATCGCGAACATAGGCTGGCACAACGGGCTGTACGGCTACACCGGGCGGCTGCGCCAGCCGCTTCCGTGGATCCGGCACGCCGATGTGATGGCCTGGTGCCGCGCGCATCCCCGCGGCATCCTGTTGACCGGTCGCAGCCACCTGCGCCCACGCGGTGTGCGGCCTTTCCGGACCTGGCCGTATCTTGCCGCCGGGGACCATCAAATCGGCGCCTGGCGTGCCTCGGCCATCATCGGGAAGACCCCATGATGGACGTGGCCATGGATGACGCGTGGCCCGCGAAACCGCTTCGCGTCATGTCTCCGTGTTGTGCGCAAGGCAGCCGAGGGTCGCGACCAGGGTGCCGTCCTTGAGTTCGAAGGACAGCGTCACCTGCAATGCCCGCGCCGCCGCACTGGCCAATGCCAGGCCCAGGCCCGCGTGACCGGTGCCCTGCGCACCCTTGCGCCAGAAGCGTTTGCCGAAGCATGCAAGGTCGCCTGAATCGAGGTCGGGAGCGGCGTTGCACACTTCGACACGGCTCTCGTGTACGTGCACCGACACGACACTGTCGCGCGGCGCGTAGGCCATCGCGTTGCCGAGGAGATTGTCGAGGATGACGTCCAGCAGGGCGGGGTCCGTCTCGATTGCAGGCAATGGCTCACGCGCAAGCTGGATGTCGATGCGCAAATCGCGGGCGCGTGCGGCATCCTGGTGCCGCGTGCACGCGCGCTCCACCAATTCCGGCAGCCGAACCGGTTCGGGATGTGCCTGTTCAACGCCCGACTGGATGCGCGTCAGTTGCAACAAGGCGGTGACCGTGGCTTCCAGCTCCTTGCCGATGGTGCCGATTTCGTGGAGCAACTCGGTCGTATCACGCCCACCCGGGTAGCGCGTTTCGACTTCCACCAGCGTGCGCAGTTCCGCCAGCCGCGTGCGAAACTCATGCGCCAGCCCCGACGCGAATTGTCGTTCGCGTGCGAGGCCTTCGTCCATCCTGGCAAGCACGTGGTTGAACCGGGCGACCAGCGGCGCGAGTTCCCTGGTGGTGCTGGCCGGCAAACGCACCCCCGGCGCATCCGGTCCGATATCGGCCATCGAGCGATCGAGAATCGCGAGTGGCCGCAGGCCTCTTCGCACCAGCCACGGCGTCGCCAATATCACCAGCGCGCAGGCCGCGAGCAGACTGCCCAGCAGAATGAAGTCGAGGGTTGCCAGGATGTCATCAAGCGGTCCGCGGTCCAGCGCGAAGCGCAATGTGCAGGTCGTTGCCGGTTGCGCTCGGGCCTGGCTTGCACGCGCAGGGTGGAAGCGCAGTGTCACCATGCGCAACGAGCGGCCGGCCAGCCGCACGTCCGCGAATGTGCCCGGGCTGGCATCCGGTGCCGCGGGAGGGACCTGGCTGGTGCGGGCAATCACGCGCCCGCCACAGGTCAACGCGTACCAGCTTTCGTGCGCGCTGCCTGGAAAAACCGCCGCAGTCGCGTCGTCCGCGTCCACGACAACCCTGCCACCTTCAAGCTGTGCCAGGGAAGCCAGCGACTGCGCGCGCGCCAGCAGCGACGCATCGAACCGCTGTTGCATTTCCGTGTCGGCGCGCCAGTCCACGATCCTTGCCGCGCCGCCGAGTGCCACCAGGACCGCGAGCGACAACAGCAGCGTCAGGCGTCCGCGCAGCGAGAAGGATTTGCGCCGCGCGCTCACGGAATCAGGTATCCGGCGCCGCGCCGGGTCTCGATGAGATCCGCACAGTCGGCATCGTCCAGCTTGCGGCGCAAACCGAAGACCACGCCCTCCACGCTGCGGTCGGAAGCCTCGCTGCCGCTTCCGGCGATCCGTTCAAGGATTTGTGACCGCGAAAAAACCCGACCGCGATGCCTCAGCAACAATTCCAGCAATGCGAACTGGCGCGGTGTCAACTGCAGCGCAACATCGTTCGCGGTTGCCCGGTGTGCCTGGGTATCGAGCCGTACGCCCGCATGTTCGAGCACATCCGCGCGCGCCTCGGCCGGTCGCCTTGCCAGGGCGTTCAGGCGCGCCAGCAGTTCCTCGAGCGCGAATGGCTTGACCAGATAATCGTCGGCACCCGCGTTCAAGGCCGCGACCCGGTCGCCTACCTGGTCACGCGCAGACAGCACCAATACGCGTGGGCGGTCACCGCTTACGGGCATTGCACGCAGTACACCGAACCCGTCCAGTCGTGGCAGTCCCAGATCGAGCACGACCAGGTCGTAGCCGTAGGTCTGGAGGAAGCCGCTGGCCTGCACGCCATCGGCAGCAACATCCACCATGAATCCGGTTGCGCGCAGCCCACGCGCGAGGGTTGCCCGGAGGCGTTCGGAATCCTCGACCAGCAGCAGTTTCACGTCTGGTGCCCATGCGGCGATGCGGAAACGCTAGCATCCTGGCGGCTGCCCCGCCATCGAGCAGGGGCTGGCGACGGGCCCGGGCAGGTCGTGGGTGGCTTTGGTCCGGCCAGGTGTTCAACGTTGCGCGGTCGTGCCTGCAGCGGTTGTCGCCGTGCGCGTTCCGGGGACCGCGATCGTCACCCGGGTGACGCACAGCGGCGCCCGGAGACGTGCCTGGGCGGTGTCGCGCAGGGTGATCTCGTGAAAATGGGCCTGCCGGCGAAGCGCCGCTGCGATTCGCGCGAATCGCGGATCGCCACGGCGGGTGGGGCGATGCGCGAGGGACGGGCGCTGGATGACGTCACGTGGCCGTTTCGCGGCGGCCGCGTGGCGTGATTTTTGCTTCATCCTTGTCAGGCTGATTGCGGATCGGGGTGGCAGTGCCGGCCTGGCTGGGAGTGCCACCGTGTGTTGTTCCATCAGCAGAGGGGTGCCACCATGGGTCTATTCAAGCGCAAACCAGCGGAGCCGACGCCGTCACAGGCGAACGACAGTGCAGCAGCCGCGTCGCCGGACAACGTCGCCTTCATCAAGCCGGCGCCATCGGAATTCGCTCCCGGTACGGGAATCGGGTACCACCCCGACCTGATCGAGAGGTTCGAAAGTACGCATGCCGCGTTGCAGAAGCTGTTCGAGGCGATCAAGACGCATGCGACCAGGGACGAATTCAGCGAGGCGCAGAAGTCCCTGCAGGCTTTCCGGAAGACGCTCACCGGACACCTGCTGGAAGAAAACATCAAGCTGTATACCTACCTTTCGAAGTGCATGGCCGCCGATCCTGACAACAAGGAACTGAT
Source organism: uncultured Rhodanobacter sp. (assembly GCA_964489055.1). Taxonomy (GTDB): domain Bacteria; phylum Pseudomonadota; class Gammaproteobacteria; order Xanthomonadales; family Rhodanobacteraceae; genus 66-474. The sequence goes on from CAZAXF010000007.1 coordinate 28,191, forward strand.
CGACAACATGAAGGCGGAGATGGGGCAGATCGGGACCACGGTGATGCACTTCATCAAGGAATACACGAACTCCGGCATCACGCCTTTCAACAAGAAGCAGTTTCTCTCGGAACTCGATGAAATCGGCACAGTCCTCGTGGATCGCATCGAACGCGAGGAGTCGTCCCTGTACACGATGTACATGCCGCCTTCGGCGTTCCAGTAGGCGGAAGGTTCGACCCGGCGAGCGGTTTCGGGCGGGATTGCCGAACCTGGCGGGGGTTCACGGCGGGCGACCTGCCCGGTCCAGTGTCCACGCCGGTTGCAGCAGAACGCCCGGAACGCTTGCCGTTCCGGGCGCTTCATCGGAGGGCAGGGCGGGCACGGCCCGCCGCGCATGCTCCGGACAGGCGGACGGTGTCCGCCCTGCGCCAGTTGCACTGTGTCGACGATGTCAGCTTTCGCTGCCGGCGAAGTCGATCACCAGCGTGGTGCGGCGGTTCGGGGCGCCGGCGGCGTGGGTGGCGCCGGGCTTGATCTGGCGGTCGCGGGCCTCGCCGTAGCTGACCGCGCGCACCTGGCTGGCGGCCATGCCTTCGGTGTTGACCAGGTAGTTGCGCACCGCATTGGCGCGCTGCATGCCCAGGCGCTTGTTGTACGCGGCCGGACCCGCCGGGTCGGCAAATCCTTCCACGGTGACCAGCGCATCGGAATGGTGCTGCTTCATCACCTTGGCGAATTCATTGAGCTTGGCCTTGTCCTGGTCGCGCAGGGTTGCCTTGTCGAAGGCGAAGTGGGCGATGTTGTTGATCTGGATGCGTCCCTGCATGGCCGTGATCTGGGCGTCGTATTTCGCGAAATGCGATTTCATGTCCTGCGACAGCGAATTGATCTGCTGTTGCAGGTTCTGGTCGGTATTGTGCAGCTTGGCGATCTCGGCGTTGAAGTCACTGCGCTTTACGTAGTTGGTGCAGCCGGCGAAGGCCAGCGTGGCCGTGACCCCGAGGGCGAGGAACGCGATTCGATGAAATTTTCTGGACATGCTGCAGCCTCCGTGACGATCGGGTCGCACCATCCGGGAACGCGCGGCGCGACGGTGGAAGTTTCCGCCCTGCGTATTTCACCGTACCGCAAAACCGGCGTTTTCGAACGCGATCGCGCGTAGCCGTTTTCCGCTTGTTCAGGCTCCCCCGGCCCGCGCGTCCATCATTGGCGTGGTCGCAGCAGCGAGCCGAACGTCAGGTACCAGGCGTTGGCACCGTCGCTGGCATGCCCGAAGCCGAGGAACAGTGGACCGAGCACGGTGTCGACGCCGCCGAACACGTTGCCCGCGTAGATCAGCGAGCCCAGGTCGACATCCGAGCGCGATGCCCACACGTTGCCGGTCTCGATGCTGGCGCCGAGGTAGTAGGGCACCCCGAAGATGCGGCGCTCGCCCATGCGCCGGTAGGCAACCGCGCGCGCCACCAGCGACTGGGTGTCGAACAGGGAATTTTCCGTGTGTCCGGAAAGGTTCAGGAATCCGCCGACGAAATCCAGCGATTCCAGCGACTCGTCGAAGCGATCGCCACCGTGCGAACTGGCGGCGTGCAGCCCCAGCAGCACGGTGTAGCGCTTGAACGCGGCGGAACCGAAATTGAGCGCCCAGTCGCCGGTGAAGCGTACCGCGTTGCCGTTGACGTAGCCGCCGAGCACACGCCGGTACGCCTCGTATTCAAGCTGCATGCGGCTGCCGCGGGTGGGGAAGTCGGCGTTGTCCAGGGTGTCCCAGGTGGCGCCGAAGCGCATGCTGGTCCAGTTGCTGCGTTCGTCGGGAAATATGTCGGGCATGCCAACCAGCAGCGTGGCATGGTCGTAGCCGCGTGCGAGGCGCGTGGACAACTGCCAGCGCGGGTCCGGCGAAATGCCCAGGGTCACGCCCAGGCGCGAGCGGTGGAACCGGTACTCGGCCAGCTCGCGGTTGTCCACGTAGATCGGGATGGTTTCCGAACGCAGCATGAAGTCCGGCATCACGAATCCTTCGCCGAGGGTGCCGATGGGCTGGTAGAACTCCGAGTAGAGGCCGGTGATGCGGCCCAGCCAGATGCCGTTGGTCCAGCGCGCGCCGTAGTCGTTGATGTCGGTGGCGGTGAGCTGGGCCGACACGGTGTACTGGGCGTGGCCGGCGAAGTCGTCGCTGAGCTGCAGGCCCACCTTGCCGAACAGCGGGCCCCAGGGCTTGTCCTGGGTGCTTATCTGGATGCCGCGCTCGCCGTCGCGTTCCACCGGGCGCCAGCCCACGATCGCGTAACGGCCTCCGCCGTACAGGGTCGATACCTGCCGTTCGATCTCATCGACGTCCAGCGGCTTGCCGATGTCCCTGCCCATGCGCTTTTTGACCACGCGGTCGTCCTGCGCATCGCCGTCAACGACCTGGACGAACTGCACCAGCCCCGGATCGAAATCGCGCTTGCGGTGCGCTTCGCGCCACGCTGTCCAGCGCGCAGGGCTTTCGCTGAACTGCTTCAGTTGGGGAATCATGGCCTCGGCGGCCTCGCGCCCGATCTGCATCGCGCGCTGGGCGTCGTCGAAGTCGGCCGCGGAAATGTCATGCAGGTTCGGCTTGATCAGGAGATCGTGTGGCCCCAGCGAACGCACTTGCCGGGCAGTGCTTTCGCGCGTGGCCACGCCCAGCATCTGGCTCATCACCGCCAGCGGGTTGGTCAGGTCCTTTTCCGGCTTCAGCGGGGTGCCGACTTCGACCACGATCAGGCGCGTCGCGCCCATGCGGCGCGCGACATCCACCGGCACGTTGTCGACGATGCCGCCATCGACCAGCAACTGGCCCTCGTAGCGGATCGGCGCGAATGCGCCGGGGACCGACATGCTGGCGCGCACCGCCAGCGCGAGGTCGCCGTGGTCCAGCACCGTCGGTTTGCCGGTGCCGAGGTTGGCCGCGACGCCGCGGAACGGAATGTTGAGCTGGTCGAAGGAGTCGACGTGCCAGGCCGGCAGCAGCAACCGCCGCAGCAGCATCAGCAGCTTCTGGCCCTGCACCAGCCCGGTCGGCATCACCACCTTGCCGTTGCGGAAACCGATTTCCAGGTTCAGCAGGTAGCGGAAGTCGGCGTTCTTGCGCCACATCGGTTGTTCCGGCCGCGGCGGGTTGTCGTTGAACAGGTTCTTCCAGTCCAGGCCGCCCAGGATCCTGCGCATCTCCTCCGGCGTGTAGCCCACGGCGTACATCGAGCCGACGATCGAGCCCATGCTGGTGCCGGCGATCACGCAGATCGGAATGTGTTCACGCTCGAGCACCTGCAGCACGCCGATGTGCGCAGCGCCGCGCGCGCCGCCGCCGCCCAGCACCAGGCCGATGCAGTCGCGGTGCGTCTGGGGCGTCGGTGGGGCTCGCTGCGCGGCCCGCGTGGCGGTCGGCGTGGCGAGCAACGCCAGTACGGCGGCCACAAGGAACGCGTGGAAGCGGGATCCGAAGCCTGCCATGGTCGTTTTCCCGATGGTGTGCAAACGAATCCCGTGAGCGCGGTGATGCGCATCACGGGTCTGGGAACACTGCGTATCCGGCGGGCTGGCGGTTGTCAAGCCATGCACCTTCGCGCCGCAGCCCGACCCATGCCGGTGTGATCGCGTTCCCCGCACCGCCGCTACTTCCAGAGCCGGGCGACGCCGATGCCCCAGGTGACCTGGGTGGCGCAGCCGTGCTGGCGCACCCAGGGACTGTCCGCGGCGTTGCCGCGCAGGTGCTGCCAGTAGGCGCCGCCACCGACCAGCCACTTCGCGTGTACCAGCACGCCTGCGCCAATCCAGAAGTCCTGGCTGCTCCTGCCGCCACCGGGCTGGTAGGCGGTCAAACCGCTGGCCAGGCTGTCGGCGGGGGTGATGCCGTAGAAGCTGCGCATGGTCCGGCCGTCGATGAAATTGACCGACCCGCCCACGCCAACCAGCGCGCGGCGACTCACGGGCGTAAGGAAGTGTCCGCCGATCGACGCACGCATGCCATCGCGATTGCCGAAGCCGGACGACACGCTGGTCGACGCGCGCAATTTCCACGGCACGGCACCCTTGCCGGACCAGCCGTAGCTGACAAAGGCGCCGACTTCCACCGCGTCGTTTATCTCGTGCAGCTTGCGCACCACCGGATCGTCGGCGTCCTTGCGTCCGAAGCGGTAGCGCAGCAATGCACCGGCATGCAGCGCGCGGTCATTGACAAGGTTCACGCTGATGAGCGGCCCGAGCACGGAGACATAGCGGTGGCTGTCCGGCAACTGGTAGCGCAGCACCGGCGCGGCCTTGACGCTCCGGGAATCCGCGCCGACGTAGTCGGGCGTCGAACCGACGCCGATGCCGATCATGTTCGGGAAGCCGGCCACCTGCGGAAGACCGCTCTTTCCGATGTTCTGTGCCATCGTCGCGCCCGGCAGCATGCACGCCGTCGCCAGCACGGCGATCATGAAGCCGCGGACGCGGGCGCTGGAATGGTCACGGATGACGGTCATGTCGCGGCCTCGTTGGTGGTGCGTGGTTTCCGGTTGTGCCCGATCCTTCATGGCGCGACCGGTTTCGCGGCGGCCAGCAGGTCGGTTGCATCCGGAACGCCCTTGTCGAGCGTGGCGAGCGGCAGCAGGCGCATGCCCTCGACACCGGCGAGGCGCGCAAGGTCGATCGTGGCGTAGTTGAGGCTGGCGTATGTGCGCAGGTGGAAGCGCGTGCGCTCCAGGTCCGAGAGGCTGGTCCAGGACGTGAATTCGGTGCTGAACTTCGCCTCGTCCTTGCCGAAGGCGCTGAGGTCCATCCGCTCGCCGGCGCCGCCGACCGCGTCGATGGTGATGCCGCGCGGGCGGTCGAAGTTGTTCATGATGTGCGCGAGCGTGCCCAGCGAGGCGTCGGGGTCGGACACCTTCTCGGCGAACTGGCTGTAGTACACCGCGCGCACGAAACGCCCCACCGAAGTCTGCGAGCTCGGCAGGCCCGCGGTGGCGATGCCCGAATCGGGCTGGTTCACGGTCAGCGCGCCGAAGGTCGTGGTGGACTGGTCGCGGTTGTCGAGGAAGGTGTAGTTGGCGAGGTTGGTGAGGTGCCAGGGAAACGCCGGGCCGTTGGTCATCACGCCGACCGGGTTGTCGTGGATGGCCAGTTGGCCCTGGTCGAACTCGAGCACGATCGAGGCGCCGGTGCGGTCGTGCACGACCCAGTGGAACGGCGGCTCCCTGCCGCCGAGCACGGGCAAGGGTTCCAGCACCACGGGTTGTTCGGCGAGCGCGGCCTTGACCTCGGCGACGCTGGCGAAGCGTCCCAGCACCCAGGAACCGAGATCGACCGCCGACAGCACCCGCCGCGTCATCTGCATCTGCCCGGCGCCGTTGCCGCCCGATGGATAGGCCAGCAGGCTGAAGGTGAGCCCGGCGTCGTTCATGCCCTCGACGATCTTGAAGTCATCCGGTCCGAGCGGGGCGTCGGCGGCGGGCACCCGGTCGGGCATCGTGACGGCCACGATCGCGTGCTGCGCGGTCCAGGCCAGGGGTTCGTTGCCGGTTTCGGAGCGGAACGCGTGGCTGGCAGGAAACAGCACGAGCTGGTAGGGCAGTTCCTGGCTGAGTTCCAGCGTGCGGCCGTAGTAGATCGCACCGTTGGCGTTGGTGTAGGTGAGCGAGGTGCACATGTCAGCGGACTCCGTTGAAGATGGATGGCGGGCGGTCAACCGTTGGCGGCGGCTGCTGCAACGCAAACCCTGGCTCCCTCTCCCCCAACGGCTGCATCGTTGGGGGAGAGCGCCGGGGCGAGGAGGCAATCCGGCATCGCGCGCGGCCTCTTCCATTCGATCGTGGGGTGTGGCGCTTCCTGCTCCGGATATGGGCCACGGAATCGCGCAACCTCGGCCTCCTCACCCAACCCTCGCCCCCGCAACGGGTTGCTGGGGATCGGGCTTTGCGCAGGTGTGGCGTGGGCAGCGCGGTCATGGCGCACCGTCCGGCGAGCCGATGGCCAGCGCCAGCGTGGCGGCCGCCGACAGCGCGGCGCTGTGGGCGTCGCTGGCGGCATTGCGCGCGGCGTTGAGCTGGATTTCAGCGCTGTTGAGTTCGGTGAGGTTGCCCACGCCGTTGCGGTAGGCCGCCAGCGCGGCGTCGAAGGTGGTCTGGCTGGCCGCCTGCAACGCCGAGGCCGCGTGCCAGGCTTCCAGGCTCGAACGCAGCGTGTTGGTCGCGCGCACCACCTGGCGGGCGGCGGCCTGGCGCACCTGGTCGAGCTTCAGTTCGGCATTGTGCGCGGCCAGCTTCGCGCGCCCGACCTGTGCCGCGCGCATGCCGCCGTCGTACAGCGGCACGGTGACGCCGAGGAAGATTCCGCCGGCCCAGCCGCTGTCGCGGAAATTGACCGTGGGCAGGCCCTGGCCGAACACCGGCGTGGGACTGATCCCGAGGTTGTTGCGGTAGTGGCCTTCGTTGGCATAGAGGAAAACCCTGGGCAGGAACGCCGCCTTGGCCGCGCGTACCTGTGCCTCGGCGAGCTTGACGCCCGAAGCGGCGGCGAGCACGTCCGGACGGCGCGAAAGCGCGTCGCGGATGACCTGGTCGAGCGAAGCGGAAGACTCGGCGGGCAGCTTGCGCTCGCCGAGATCCACGATGCCGATCTTCGTCAGCGGCGACACGCCGACCGCCGCCAGCAGGTCCTGGTAGGCGTTTTCCTCGTTGCCGCGGCTGGTGACCACGGCGAGTCTGGCCTGCGCGGTGGCCTGGTGCGCCTGCGCGGTTTCCATCACGGTGGCCACGCCGCGCCGGTGGCGCGCATCGGCGGCATCCTCGATGACTTTCGCGTTCTTCAGCGACGCCGCGGCGGTGGCGACGCGGGCGCGTGCCGCCTGGTACGCGTAGAAGGCGACACTGACGTCGTGGATCACCTTCTGGTGGGCGGCGCTGAAGGTGATGTTGGAAATGGCCGAGCCCTCGCGGGCGGCATCGACCAGTGCCTTGCGCTCGCCGAAATCGAACAGCAGCCACTGCAGCGACACGAAGGCCGCGGACCCGTTGCCGCTGGTGTTGCCGAGGATGCCTTCGTGGCTGCCGCTGTGGTGGCCGGCCAGCGCGCTGGCCGCGAGGTGCGGCAGGTAGGCACTTCTGGCGATGCCGGTCGCGAGCGCCGCGCGCCGCGCATCGTTCCACGCCACCCGGGTCGCGGGATTGAGCGATTCGGCCAGGTCGATCAGTTCGGCCAGCGTGTAGGGCTGCGTGCGTTCGGGCAGCACTTTCCCGGGCACTTCGGCCAATGCGTGGTTGGCGGGCAGCGTCCAGGTGCCGGCACTGCTGGCGGCCGCGGCTGGCGTGGCGCCGGCGATGATGCCGCCGTGCGCGTCGGTCTGCGGCGTCCACGGCCGGTCCGGCCTTGGCGGCGCCATGTCCACGGCCGTGGTGGCGCAGCCCGCCAGCAGCAGGCACAGCGCGGCGATCCACGGGGCGTCATTCCGGCAGCGCATCGTCCGGGATCCGTTCTGGTGCGGAGGTGGAAGTGGCCAGCGCCTCGATGCGCGCGAGCTGCGTGGCGATCGAAGCGTCGGGTGATGGGGCGCGCGTGGCTTCGCCGGTGTCGGGCGTGTCGGAGGCCGGCAGTTCGCCGGGGTCCGGCGTGTGCTCGAAGCGGGTGGCGAGGCGCTCGAAGCGTTGTCCCGTGTCCGGCACCGCGTGTTCCTGCGGCGCAGGGAACAGCGCGCGCTGCAGCGCGCCGAGGCGCGCGAGGATTTCCCGGCGCGCGCCGATCCACCCGCTGGCCGGCCGGATCCGCGCCGGTTCGTAGCGCAGCAGGTCCATGTCGCGCTCGAGCTCACCGAGGCCTGAATGCACGCCGGCCAGGCTGGCAAGGCGCGCGTTGCGACCGGCGCCGCCCAGCAATCCATGGAGATGGCGCAACACGCCGGCGATGGCCGGATCGATGCGCGAGGCGATGCTGACCGGCCAGATGCGGGTGAACACCAGGTACACCACCACGTTGCCCAGCAGCACGCCGATCACGCGGTCGCGCGCAACGCTGAGGTCGTATTCGGGCCACCAGCCCTGCAGCACGCAGAGCAGGAACGCGAAACCGATCTGGAAGCCGGCGTAGGAAATCCGCTCGTCGCCGACCGCGATCCACGAGGACAGCAGCATGCCCGCGAACACCAGCGCCAGCAGGGGCATGATCGAGTCCATCGACGGAATCAGGAACACGATCGCCAGCATCCCGAGGATGCCGCCGATCACCGCGCCGGTGATGCGCAGCACGATTTTCTGCGCGGTCTGGGCGGCGGTCGCCAGCGCCACGATGTAGCAGGTGATCATCGCGGTGTGGATGCCCGGCCAGTCGAGCATGGTGTAGAGGAGGTAGCAGAACATCGCCGCGGCGGTGGTCTTGAGCGCGTAGTGCAGGTGAGCCGGATCGGACATCGGCCTCGCAGCGGGAGTCGCGCCGGCTGCCGGCGCGGGTGTCGCGGAGTCGGCGCGGCCGGCATCCGATGCGTCGGCCACGGGCTCGGCGTAGCCGGAAAGCGCGGCCTCGAGTTCGGCCAGCGTGGCGTCCGTGCGCGGGGCGACCGCCGGATCATCCGCGCCGGTGAGCCGCGCGTCCACTTCCACCGGATAGCCACCCTTGTCGAGGATGCCGGCCATTTCCCGCAGCGTGTTGGCGGCGCGCTGGCGCAGGTTTGCCGGCAACGTCGGTTCCGGCGCCGTCGTGATCGCATCGACGCAGCCGATGATGGCCGTGGTGGAACCGGTGGCGCGGCGCAGGGCCGCAAGATCGTCGGCCGGCTCGCCGTGTTCCAGCGCGGCCAGTTTCAGCCACTGGCGGATCTGCGCATCGCCGTCGTCGCGTGCGTCTCGGAAGGTGCGTCGGGTGTTTTCGTCGGCGCCATCCAGCACCCGTGCCGCGAGTTGCAGCCGCCAGGCCAGCGCGCGCTCGGCCTGCCGCCGCGGCGAGGGTGCGATCAGCAGGTTCACCACCAGCGACACCAGCGCCGGTGTCGCGACCATCAGCCAGGCGTAGAGCAGGGCGCGCGTGGCCGCCTCGCCGACCGGGATCAATCCGGTCAGGCTGAGCCCGAAGGCCAGGATCAGCGCGATGATGCCGCCGCCCTCCTGCGCGCCGCGGGTGGAGGCGAGCCAGAGCACGCCCAGCGACAGCGCGGACATGCCGGCGAGGCGCCAGACCGGGCGGTCGACGACCGCGATCACCAGCGGGAACAGCAGCGCGACCAGCACCGAGACCGCGACCAGCGCGCCCACGTTCAGCAGCACGCTGGTGGTGCGGTCGGGCTTGTTGAGGAACAGCACGATGTAGGCCGCGAGCGCCGGCAGGAAGGTCTGGTAGATCTGGATCACCAGCGTTGTCAGGGCCGCGATCAGTGCCAGCCGCAGCGCGAATTCCAGCCGGCCCGGCCGTGGCTGCAGCAGTCGCCACGTTTCCCGCGCCGTCCTCGCGGTCGCCTCACCGGCACGCACGGCCACGCCCGATTTCGATCACCGCGCTGCCGCCCAGGCGCACCAGGGTTTCCGGAGGTTTCTCCAGGCGCACGCGCACCGGAAACCGCTGCGCGACCTGGACCCAGTTCAGCGAACGGTTGACGAACGGCAGTCCGCCGGGAAGCCCGACCCGGCCGGTCTCCAGCACGCCCCAGCCGATGCCTTCCACGGTGCCGGCGATGGCCTTGCGGCGGTCGATCATCGAATACACCGTGGCGCACTCGCCGGTCCGGATGCGCGCGAGGTCGGTCTCGCGGAAATTGCCCACCGCGTACCAGTGCTCGGTGTTGATCAGCGTGAACAGGGCCTGGCCGGGCGCCACCATTTCCCCGGCGGAAACCTTGAGGCCGACCACGCGCCCGTCGTGCGGGGCGGTCACGGTGGTGTTGTCCAGCGCGCGTTGCGCGATCGCCAGCGCGGCCTTGCGCGCCTTGATCGTGGCGTTGGCGGCTTCCTCGGTGCCGACCGCGTTGCGCGTGGCCGCCTCCTGCTTGCGCGCCTGGCTCAACGAGGTCATCGCGTCGCGCTCCAGCGTCACGGCCTGGTCGAAGCGTTCCTTCGAAACATATCCCTTTGCGGCCAGCGGGCGCAGGCGTTCGACGCTGCGGCGGGCGTGGTCGTAGTTGGTCTGGGCACGGGCGGTCTGCTCGGCGGCGATCTCGGCCGCGGACTTCTCGCTGGCGATGCCACGCTGGCGCGTGCCGCGCAGGCCCTCGGCGATCTCGAGGTCGGCGGCGGCTTTCTCCACCGCGAGGCGATAGGGTTCCGGATCGATCCGGAACAACACGTCGCCCTTGTGGACCCTGGCGTTTTCCCGCACGGCGATGTGGGTCACGCGCCCACCGACCGCTGCCGCGACGTGGACGACCTCGGCATCGAACGCGGCATCGTCGGTGGATGGATACACCGACCCGCGGTGCGTGACGTACACCACGGCCAGGATCGCGAGCACGATGATGCCCAGCGACACCAGGGTCATCCTGAGGGACGGCTTGTGGCGGCCGGCGATCTTCATGGGCTATCCGAACGCCACCCGCCACACCACGATGGCGGCGATCAGGCCGATCGAGGAACACACCAGCAGCGGCCAGGGCAGCAGGTCGGCGCGTCCGCTCGCGACGAAGGCGACCCGCGCGCCCATCGCCACCACGACGCCGATCACCGCGCACAGCAGCCACGCCGGGAAGTACGCGCCGAACATCGCGAACATCGGCGCGCCGCCGGCCGAGCAGCCCGTCAGCAGGCCGGGTGCGGCGAGCGGCAGGGCGAGCCTGGAACGGGTCCGCAATGTTCCCATCAAATTCCCCCGGGGCGTTCCCGTCCGGTCCGGTGTCCGTCCCGGGTCGAAGGCCGGGCCGAAGCCCGGCCAGTGTGCCGGAGCATCGTGCTCCGGTTGTTGATCCGCCTCAAACATCAGCCGGCAAGGTGGAACGCGCCGTGCAGGCCCGCGATCACCATCTGGGTGCCGATCACGGCAAGGATCAGGCCCATCATCCGCGTGATCACGCCGAGTGCGCTGGCGCCGAGATACTTCACCAGCTTTTCGCCGAACACGAAGCACACGTAGGTGATGGCGCAAAGCACCGCGAACATCGCGATCGTCACCGCCACGGGCAGGATGCCGCCGCCGGAGGAAAAACTCATGGCCGTCGCGATGGTGCCGGGACCGGCCAGGATCGGCATCGCCAGCGGCGACACCGCGACCCCCAGCGCCGCTTCGCGCGATTGCTGCTTGTCCTCGTCGCTCGGGTGCTGGATGGCGGACTGGTTGCCCTGCAGCATGTGGAAGCCGATCAGCGCCACCAGGATGCCGCCGATGATGCGGAAGGCCGGCAGCCCGATCCCGAACATGTCGAAGATCACCTTGCCGGTGATCGCGAACACGGCCACGATCGCGAACGCCAGCAGCAGCGAGCGCCGTGCGATGGCGCGCGTGGTCGCGCGATCATCGTCGCTGGTGAGGCCGAGGAAGATCGGCACGTTCGCGACCGGATTCATGATCGCGAAGAACCCCATGAACACGGTCACGGCATGCAGCGGTGCGTTGTCCATTCCGACGACATCTCCCCAGTGCCGTGCGCGTGCGAGACGCGACCGTTCACGCTGCGCAGACGCTGGTGAACATTGCGCACGATGACCGCGCATCGATCATTGCGATTCAGTGTTGCCCAAACCGGCAGGTGTTGCAACCCGGTTGCGAAAAGGGGCAAAGCCGTGATCCGGTGCGCGATCTTCGTCCTCCGGCACGGCGAAGGGTGAAGGCCAGTGTCGACCGGATCGCTAGTCCACCCTGGGTGGCGTTTTCGCCTCCCCCGGTGCTGTGCCCTGATGTGCCCGCTTGCCCAGTTCGATCAACATGCGCGAGGTGAGGTACAGGCGCGGCACGATCGAGTCGATTTCGATGTATTCGTTTTTCGCGTGGTAGCCCCAGCCGGCCAGGCCGAAGCTTTCCAGCACCGCGGCGTTGCCTCCGCTCTGCGCGTAGCCTGCGTCGGTGCCGCCCATGGTGCCTGGAACCAGGATCAGGTTGCGGCCGCTGTAGGCCATCTGCTGGCCACCCGGCATGTAGCGCTGGTCCTGTTCCAGCAGGTCGCCTTCGTGCAGCTCACCGTAGATGGATTTCGCCAGCCGGGCCAGCTGCATGCTCCCGGCGTCCGCCTTGTACATCGGCCGCAGCAATTCCAGCGAAACGGTGGCCGTGGTGTCGGGCACCAGCGGCGGTTCGGCGATCTTGCTCCTGAGTGCGGTCAGCAGCTTGTCCGGGCCTTCCGGATTGGTGATGCGCACGTCACCGCCGACCTCGGCGTGGTCGGGGATCTGGTTGCGCGCCTTGCCCGCGCTGGCCGTGGTCCAGTTCATCTGCATGCCGGGAATGTCTTTCGCGACATCGTGGGTCTTCAGGATCAGGTCCGCCAGTTCGACCAGCGCGTTGCGGCCCTGCTCGGGCGCCGAGCCGGCATGCGCGGCGCGGCCCTGCACGATGATCTTCACCTCGCCGGTGCCGGCGGTCTGCAGCAGCAGGCCCTCGGCGGCGGTGCCGGTCAGCTTCTTTGCCACTTCCTTGGCCGGGCTCGGCTCGTAGGAAAGCACCACGTCCTGGTCCGCGGCGAGTCTGGCGATCACCGGCCCCGAGCCCGGCGAGCCGACTTCCTCGTCGGGATCGAACAGCACCGTCACCTGCCTGTAGTCGCGCCAGCCCTGCTGCTTCAGGATCTCCAGCGCGTGCAGGATCACCGCGATGCCGCCCTTGTCGTCGGCAATGCCCGGGCCGTACAGCTTGTTGCCCTCGCGGCGGTAGGGTTCGGTTTCGAGGATGCCCCGGTGGTAGACGGTGTCCATGTGCGCGATCAGCATCACGCGCAGCTTGCCGTTGCCCTTGAATACGCCCTTCACCAGCCCCGGGTGCTTGCCATTCACCCGCGGCACCATTTCAGTCGTCGCGCCGAGCGCGTCGAGGCGGTCGGTGCAGTACTTCGCCATCTTCTCGAGCCCTTCGCTGTCGTCGGATCCAGACTCGATCATCACCATGTCGTGCAGCGACTGGATTACCGCCGGCTGCGCCGCGCGTGCCGCATCCAGCAGCTTGGTGTCGGTGGTGGCAGCGCCGGCCCGGAACGCGGGCAGGCACACCAGCGCGCAGACGAGCGCCGTGCATGTGAATGACTTGGTTTTCATGACCTGCTCCTTGAACAACGACGATCAAGCAAGAATGGCGGCCGGCGCCCGCGTGATCAAAAGCGCCAGCTCACCCCGATGGCGGGACCGCTGAACCGGGTCCTGGAAATCAGGCTGTGGGACTTGTATCGGTAGTCGATGTAGCGCCACCCGGCGAGAACCTCGCCCCAGGAAAAGGCGTGGCCAACCCCGACCAGGGCCTGTCCGGTGAACCGCGAGTCCCCGGTACCGACATCGAGATACCAGGGCACGAACCAATGCATACCCTGGCCGAACCGTTGTCGTCCGGACAGGCCCACGACCGCGTCCCATTGGGCCTGGCTGACCCTGGACCTGCCCGAACGCGCACCTGGCCCGGTCAGGGACGAGGAAAGGCGCCAGTCGAGACGCTGCCGGGCGTCACTCATGCGTGCACCGAACAACATGCGCACGCTGCTGGCGGGGTCGCTGTGAAGCTGGTAGGTGCCCGCCAGTGTCAGCAGTGTGGTCTTGGCGTCGAGGCGGAAATCGCCGGTGACGTCGGCTGGCACGGGGATCTGCGGCACCGTGAAACGGCGGGTACCGCTGACGCGGTCACCCAGGTCCGCGTAAAACAGATCGGCGAAGCCGCCCCAGCGTCCCTTGCGGATTGCGAGCCGCCCCATGAAGGCGAAGTTGAGGTTCTCGAGGATGGTGTGCTGCCTGATCCGGAAGGTCGGGCCGGTGCTGCCGCCGGGGAACACGGTTTCGCCGTGCACCTCCGGAAGATAGCCATACAGGGTGACGGTCGAGTGCCACACACCGTTGCCACCGGCTTGTGCCTGCACGCTGCACGCCATCGCCGTCAGCAGGACCAGGACACATGCCGCGGCACGCCACGCGCCGCGCGGCGCCAGAAGCCGGTGTCCCATCGTGCAAACTCCCTTGTGGGTTGTCCGGGCCGGCTCATGCACCGATTCCGACCGGCAATCGTGAACCTCGCATGTCCGGTGGCATAAAGGCCACGCGACAGCAGCGGCGGAACAGCCGACGCAGCGTCGACAGCCAGGGGCGTCCAGCCCATTCAGCCTGCTTTCGTCCGGCAGGTCAAGCCGTCCGCGACCGGACCGCAGCCGCGGGTGTCCTGCAAGCGTGCAGGCGATGATTGAATGACGTAGGCTACGGATTGCGCCCGGATCGCCGTGCCCGTTCGCCGGCAACGCGCACCCGTCAACCAAAGGAGATCGTCATGCAATACCAGTTCCTGCGCTCGCTGGCCGTGGCCGCGGCACTTACCCTCGCCGGCGTGGGCATGGCCGGCGCCCAGAATGCCGGCAATGTGCTGGTGCGGTCCGACGGCATCTACGTTCGCTGTGACCGCTGCGGTACGGTGCAGGCGATCGAACACAACGTCCGCCAGGGCAAGGACCACGGAACCGCGGGTGCCGTCATCGGCACCGTTACCGGCGCGGCGCTCGGTCACCAGGTGGGCAAGGGCAAGGGCCGCAAGGCGGCCACCGTGGCCGGTGCGGTCGGCGGCGGCTTTGCCGGCCATGCAATCGGCAAGGGCGGCACCCAGCAGACCGCAATGGTGAGGATCAAGCTGGGCAACGGCAGCATGATGAACGTGGAGGTTCCCGACGCCGGCAGCATTCGCGTCGGCGACATCGTCGAGGTGGACACCAAGGGCAACATCACGCGCATCCGCTGACGGACGATGCAGTCCATGACGTGACGCGCGCAACTCGCGCCGGCAACAAGGGCGCGCACCTCGTCCGCCATACGGCGGGCGCAACGCGTGCACCGTCGCTACGGCGCCACTCGATTCGACCGTCTCCCGCGCGGCGCGGGGACGGTCGGTTGCCCACGCGCTGCCGGGGCTCGCAGCGGATGATCGCCGCGCGCGTTACGCCCCGTCGCTGGTTCGCGGTTTCCGGCGGCGCCGATGCAAGCCGTAGCCCACGCCGATGGCGAGCAGACCCAGTCCGAACAGGCCCAGCGCTCCCGGTTCGGGCACGGACATGGTTACGCTCGCTTCCCCGGGTGAAATGGGGAAATCGGTCAACAGGTAAAAGTCCTGCTCGTACTTGACCGACATCGGGCCGGTGTTGAACAGCATGCGCAACAGGCTGTCGCCGGACAGGGAATCTTCGGGACAGTTGCTGGTCGCCATGAGCGGGCCCGCCCAGTCGCACTCGATCGTGTCGCCATCCATTCCCGAAGGGAAAATCAGGTCAAACGCGAACACGTTGGCACCGTCGCCGCTGGCGTTGTTCAGCCACAGGCAGTACTTGGGAGTGAAGTTGGGGAACCGCTCATGCGCGTTGTCGATCGGGGCAGTCGGGAACCCGCTCTCCGGAGTGCAATCCAGAAACGACGCCTGAGTGGGTTGGTCGAGGCCGGTAACGTCGCACGGACCCGGCGGGTTCAGGGAGCCGCAGGACGGGGGTGCAACCGCTTGGGGCGCCAATGATGGCGGATCGAAAATCACGTGCCGGGCCGCCGCGAAGGCGCTCGGCGCAGCGATGACGAGAAGCAGGGCTGCGAGCGCCGAAATCAGGTAACGTTTCATCGTCGAATCCTCTTTCCGGTTCGCACTTGGTCGCAAGGCCAAGGCTGTCAGAGCGATTCCCCCGCGTCGGTGTGCTGCATATCCGGTGCCAATATCCAGGTCGTTGTTTTTATTGGTCTTGGCAAAAGCTTGTTGGCCAAGATTGTAAATTTTTTCGACACCTGCGCCGGGGCCGCCATCAGGACGATCATTCGGCGCGATGTTTTTGCACGGTTTTGTTCGATTTCAGCGTCGGGACGGGGCTGCAAGATTTTCCGACACTCGTTTCAATCGGCTGCTGCAGACAGCGGTTGGCTTGGCGCGGGCAAGCCTGCCTGCCTGCACAGGGCGCCAAAGCGCGCGTCGTGCTGGTACGCGAGCACGAACGGATCGCTCAGCACGTTGCTGACGAACGTCGGGTCGTTCTGGGCCCGGGCACGCTCCAGCCATTCGAACATCTTGTCCGGTTGCTTGCGCACCGCGTACAGGTCGGCAACCAGGAATGGCTGCTCCTTGCCCTGCCTGGCGATGAACGCGTGCAGGGCCGCGTCGGCTTCCCGGTGATCGGAGCCGATCTGTTGCACCAGTGCCAGTGCCCACGGTCCGTACGCCGGGTCGGTTATCTTTTTTGCGTCGCGCTGCGCGGCGGCGGCATTGCCACGCAGAACGTTGATCTCGACCAGGATCGTGTTCAGGCCCGGGAACTGAGGCTGCAAGGCCAGCGCCTTGTTGATGGCCTGCTCGGCCGCATCGAGCTGGCGTTGCCCGAACAGGGCCAGGGCCAGACTGTAGTAAAAATCGGGGCGCAGCGGATCGGCGTTGACGGCCTTGTGGAACAACTTGACGGCTGGCTGCAATTGGCCCACGGCCATCAACCCGTTCGCCAGGTGGTTCATGCTGTTGGTATCGTCCGGGGCAAGCTGGTAGGCCCGCTTGTACTCGGCCAGTGCACGCACCGGATCGTTGTCGACGGTCGCCAGCAGGTAACCGTGATCGGCGTGGGCAAACGCGGCGCCTGGTGCCAGCCGCAGTTCCCTGTCCACCGCGGCGCGGGCATCGGCATACGCCTGTTGCCGTTCGTCGCCGGTCAGGTACAGCACGCCAAGGTTGACCGAGGCATTGGACAACAATCCCCACGCGTAGGCGTAATCGGGATCGAGCTTGAGTGCCTGCCGGTACAGCGCGATCCCCTGGCGTATGGCCGCTTCGGTGCCATGCCGGTAGATGGCGCGTCCCTGCAGCATCAGCCGATAGGCCTCGACGTTGCCGCCGGGCGGCTTGTCGTCGGCGACGATGGCCTTGCCCAGCAGCTTGATCTTGAGTGCCGCGGCGACGGCTTCGCCGATCCTGGACTGGATCGCGAACACGTCGTTCAGTCGTTCGTCGTAACTGTGCGACCACACGCTGGTGCCGTCCGCGGCGCGGATCATGCCGACCGTGACGCGGATGCGGTCGCCTTGCTGGAACACCGAACCCTGGATCAGGTTGGCCACGCCAAGTGCCGCGCCGATCTGCGCCGGACTGTCCTTCGAATCGCGGAACTTGAAGCTCGAGTACTTGCCGATCACCTTCAATCCCTTGATCTGCGTGAGCTCGGAGATCAGTTCCTCCGAAAGGCCGTCGGAAAAATACTGCTGCTTCGGGTTGCCGCTTTCGTTGCCGAACGGCAAAACCGCGACGGACTCTTCAGGGACCTTGGCCAGCTCCGCGGCGATGGCCTTGGCATCGGCCGCGTTGGTCGTGCTGGTGACATCGCGACGCAGCACGAAGGTGTTGGTTACCAGCAGCACCACGGCCACCGCGAGCACCCCGATGATCCAGAAGTCCAGCTTGCGGCCCGTGTGCGCCGCGGTCGACTCGCTTGGCGCGATTTCGCTTTCGAGCTTCAGCCCGGTAGGGGTGAATTCGAAAAACCAGGCGAAGGCGATCCAGAACGGAAACCCGATCGCGCACGCGACCACGAACCAGCGCGTCACCCAGTCCGGCATGCCGAACGCGGGCGCCAATTGCGCGATGCCCTGCGACAGCGCCCACACCGCCGCGATGTAGAACGCCCCCGCGCGGAACACGTTGCGGCGCCTGAGTTCACTGAGAAGCGACACTGGCTTCAAGCGATTACCCCCGGCCCGGGTTTTGTGACTTGCGTCACGGATTGTACCGCCACAACCGGGTGCTGAGGGCGGAAAGGCTGGTCGGGAGTGTCGATCGCCGCGGGAATGCCGGGTCGGCTGGCGGTAGCGGCCCCGCGGGGCCGGCGACCGTCGGAACGCGGTTGCCGGTTGCAGCCGCGGGCAGGTTCAGGCGTTGTCGAAGCGCATGGACAGGTCGATGGCGCGCACGTGCTTGGTCAGCGCGCCGATGGAAATGCAGTCGACGCCGGTTTCGGCGATCGCGCGCACGCGTGCCAGGTCGACGCTGCCGGAGACTTCCAGCGGCACGCGGCCGGCGGCGAGGGTGACGGCTTCGCGCAGCATCGCGTCGGAAAATTCATCCAGCAGCACGCGGTCGGCGCCGGCTTCGATGGCCGCTTGCAGTTGGTCGAGCGATTCGACTTCGCAGTCCAGGAACACGCCGGGACTGGCGGCGCGCACGGCGGTGATGGCGTTGGCGATTCCGCCCGCCGCGGCGACGTGGTTTTCCTTGATCAGGATCGCGTCGTGCAGGCCCATCCGGTGGTTGTGGCCGCCGCCGCAGCGCACGGCGTATTTTTGCGCCAGGCGCAGGCCGGGGATGGTCTTGCGGGTGTCGAGGATCTTCGCGCGGGTGCTGGCCACGGCATCGACGTAGCGGCGCGTGACGGTGGCGGTGCCGGACAGGGTCTGCAGGAAGTTCAGCGCGTTGCGCTCGCCGGCAACCAGCGCACGGGCGTTGCCTTCCAGTTCGCACAGCACGTCGTCGGCGGCGACGTGGTCGGCGTCCGCGACGCGCCACCGGATGCGCACCTCGGGATCGAGCTGGCGGAAGCATTCATCGGCCCACGGTGCGCCGGCCAGCACCGCATCCTCGCGGCACACGATCCGTGCGCGGGCCTGCGCGGTGGCGTCGATCAGCGCGGCGGTCACGTCGCCCGCGCCGATATCCTCGGCCAGCGCGCGCGCGACGTCGGCGTGGATCGCGGCAGCGGGCGGGGTGTGCGGCCGCGCGTTGGCGGCACTCATGCAGTCGGAGGCGATTGCGGCTGCTGCTCGCCCTGCGCGTTGCGCAGGCGGTCGACGATGGCGTCGAGTGCGCGGTCGAACAGCGGGACTTCCTCCAGGATCAGCGCGCGCTGGTCGTGGATCTCGGTCGCCAGTTCCACCGCGGTGCGATCGGCGACCTTGAGGCCGCGGCGGTTGACGAACAGGTACTTGCCGCTGATCGGGCTGATCCAGGACAGCTTGGCACGTTCGCGGCCGCCGGTATCGTCGATGAATTCGATCCAGGCACCGACCTTCAGTTCACGCACCGTCTGCAGCGACGTGGCGTCGATGTTCACCGACATGTCGTCGGGATCGAAGTCGTCCTCGACCTCGGGTGCGGTCTCGGTGATCGCCGGCTGCGCTTCGGCGCCGCTGCCCAGCACCACCTCGGCGACGGCGGCCGGTTCCGGCTCGGGTTCGGCGGCGGGCGCGGTGGGTGCGGGTTCGCCCAGTTGCCGGCGCCAGAACTTCCACAGTTCGGCCATCAGGCGGTCGATGTCCGGCTCCTGGAACGCGACGGTCGCCAGGCCGGTGCGCAGGTGTCGTTCGAGCGATTCCAGCGCGCCGCGGTACTGCGCGTGCGCTTCCTCGCCGCTGGGTGCGTCGGCGGTGGCGATGAAGTCGTCCACGAAGTGCACCGCGGAGCGGAACTCGGGCGAATCGACGCCCTGGCGCAACACCACCAGCACCAGGTAGTTGGCCCACGGCCGCGTCAGTACGCCGCGCAGCAGGGCGGGCAGGTTGCGGTCGTTGATGCGCGAGAGGATCTCCCGCGCGGCACGGCGGCGCGCTTCCTGCAGGCGTTCGCGGCCGCGTGCGGCTTCGGTTGCACGGCTTTCGGCGAGCTCGGCGCGCTTGCGGTTCTGTTCGACGAACTGGGTGAACTGGTCGAGCTCGCGGCTGAACACGTCCACGTCGTCGTCGAAATCCTTCAGCAGGGTTTCCACGACCTGCTTGACCTTGTCGTACAGGCGATGGTCGCGGTCGGATTCCTCCGACCAGCTCTTGGCGGCGTCGGCGAGCTGGTCCAGCAGCTTGCGCGCCGGGTGCGAGGCGTGCGCGAACATGCGCCGGTCCAGGATCGCGACCTTGAGGTAGGGAATCTGCAGGCGCGCCAGCAGCACCTGCATCGGGGCCGGGATGGTGTGGTCCTGCAGCACGTACTCGAACAGCATCCCGACCAGGTCGATGGTGTCCTCGTCGCTGCCCGACACGTTGGCCCTGGCCTGGCCGGACAGTTTCTGGATCTGCAGCATCAACTCGTCCTTGAGGTGCTGGACCATTCCGGCGGCGGCGGTGCTGTCGGGTGTGGGCGCGGCCGGCAGCGGCTGGGCCTCGCCCTGCAGCAGGCTCAGTGCGCCAAGCAGTTCGGCGGGTGTCAGCGACGCCATGCCCGCGCCACCCTGGTAGCCGGCACCCGAAGACGTGCCGCCGCTGCCGTGCCGGCGTGCCGCCAGCAGCGAGGTCAGGCGCTGCATCAACTCGCCGTGCAGCTCGTCGTCGATGCTGTCGGCGTCATCGGCGTCGGTGGCTTGCCGGGAAGCGTCATCGCCCGGCTGCTGTGCGCCGCGCGACCTGCGCGTACCGGTACCGCCCGGGCGTCGCACCACGGTCGGGTGGCGCAGGTGCGGCAGGACGCCGGCCTGCACCAGGCGCACGTTGACGTCGTGGTACAGCGTTTCAAGCGCCTGGAGCACGTAGCGCTCGAACATCTTGAGGATGATCAGGCGCACCCGGATGTTGACTTCGGACAGTTCGCCCAGGGCCTCGCGGAAGGCCTCGGTCAACGCGCTGGGCGCCAGCGGATTGTTGGCGTTGGTGGTTTCGCGGCCGCCGTTCAACACCGACATGCGCTGGTTCAACGCCATCAGCGCCGCCGACAGGCGGCCGTCGGCCTTGGCCACCATGCTGGAGACGGCCAGCGACTCTTCGAGCTCGCGGTCGTCGACCAGGCTCAGTTCGCCACTGCTGGAAAACGCCCGCTGGGCGTCGCTGCCCTGCGCCGCGCGGCCGGCCGCAAAATCACCGAACCCGCGCTTGACGTGGTCGGCGAACATGCGCTGGATGCGCGGGCGGCGCTTGCGCGTCTCGCGCATGCCGTCGAAGTATTCGGTCTGGCTGGCGTTGCTCTCGGCCTTTTCGGCCAGGTCGAACAGCGTGTCGTCGACGTTGTCGAGCAAGGTGTTGACCAGATCGCCGGTGGACTTGACCGTCATTTCGCGGACCGCCACCAGCAGGCCGCCCACGTGGCCGTTTTCGGCAGCGGGTGCGCGTGAGCCGATCTCGACGACTTTCTTGTCGTCGTTCGGCGAAGGATCGGGCGACGTGGTGGTCATGGAGCGGGCCGCAATCGGCAACCGGCGATGGATGGTGTCAGTATGCCTCACACCGCATTACGTAACGTGAATCAGCGCACAGCCCGGCGGACCGGGTGCGCAGGGAGCGCCGCGCGGATACGCTCAGGCGGGAAAATCCGTCAATTGCACGGTGCCGATGCCTTCGTCGGCCAGCATCACCGGGATGTCGTCCTCGATCCGGTAGACCACCTTGCGGTCGGTGGTGATCAGGCCCGCCGCCAGGGTCGCGGAAACCTTCTGGCCGGCAACGGTATCCACGCCGCCGGCGGTGATCGCGCGGTTCAGCGCGTCCAGCTCGTCGCGGCGCAAGGGGCGCACCGGGGTCTTGCTGACCGGGTCGCACAGGATGTCGAGCAATCGCTTGTCCATGCCGCGTACAATACCGGGTTTTGCAGTGGACACGCCATGAAAAAGTCTGCGTCCGCGCCCCGGGTCGGGGTGGTGATGGGATCGCGCTCGGACTGGGAAACGATGCGCCATGCCGCGGAGGTCCTGGAGCAGCTTGGCATCGCCCACGAGGTCGAGGTGGTCTCGGCCCACCGCACGCCAGACAAGCTGTTTGCCTACGCCGATGCCGCGCCCGGGCGCGGCATCGAGGTGATCATCGCCGGCGCCGGCGGGGCTGCGCACCTTCCGGGCATGCTGGCGGCCAAGACGCGGCTGCCGGTGCTGGGCGTGCCGGTGCAGTCGCGTGCGCTGAGCGGGCTGGATTCGTTGCTCTCGATCGCGCAGATGCCCGGTGGCGTGCCGGTGGGCACGCTGGCGATCGGCGAGTCGGGCGCGAAGAACGCGGGCCTCCTGGCCGCCGCGATCCTGGCCCTGCACGACGAGCGCGTGGCGCGTGCGCTGGAACGCCTGCGCGCCAGCCAGACCACGGACGTCCTCAACGATCCGGATCCGCGCAAGCGCCCGACGCGGCCGGCCGGCCGCAAGGCGCGCGCCTGATGGCGACACTGGGGATCCTGGGCGGTGGCCAGTTGGCGCGCATGCTGGTGCTGGCCGGCGTGCCGCTGGGCGTGCGTTTTCGCATCGTCGATCCGGTGGCCGACGCCTGCGCCGGGCAGGTCGCCCCGCTGCTGCAGGCCGACTGGGACGCCACCGACGCGCTCGAGCCCTTCGCCTCGGCCGTCGACGTGGCAACCTTCGATTTCGAGAACGTGCCCGCGGCCACGGCCGAATGGCTGGTCGCGCGCACCCGGATCGCGCCCAATGCGCATTCGCTGGCCACGGCGCAGGACCGGGTCGCGGAGAAGACGCTGTTTCGAGAATGCGGCCTGCCGACGACGGAATTCGTCGCGGTCGCGGACCGCGCCGGACTCGATGCGGCGCTGGAGAAGACCGGCGCGCCGGCGATCCTGAAGACGCGCCGCGAGGGTTACGACGGCAAGGGCCAGTTCCGCATCGGCACGCCGGCAGACGCCGACGCCGCGTGGGAGGCCCTGGGCGCCCAGGCCGACACGCGCGGGCTGATCCTGGAAGCCTTCGTGCCATTCGACTTCGAGGCCTCGGTGGTGGCCGTGCGCGCGCGCAACGGTGATTTCCGGACCTGGCCGCTGACGCGCAACTGGCACGACAACGGCATCCTCTCGGTCAGCCTGGCGCCCGCCAGCGTGGCCGACACCGTCAGCAACGCGGCATTCGCACACGCCCGCGCGATCGCAGAGAAACTGGACTACGTCGGCACCTTTGCGCTGGAACTGTTCGTCAAGGGCGGGCAACTGCTGGGCAACGAAATGGCGCCGCGCGTGCACAACTCCGGGCACTGGACCATCGAGGGCGCGGTCACCTCGCAGTTCGAGAACCACGTGCGCGCGGTGATGGGCCTGCCGCTGGGCGACACCTCCCTGCGCTTTCCCTCGTGCATGCTCAACTGGATCGGCGAACTGCCC
The DNA here is from genome assembly GCA_964489055.1 of uncultured Rhodanobacter sp. Lineage (GTDB taxonomy): Bacteria > Pseudomonadota > Gammaproteobacteria > Xanthomonadales > Rhodanobacteraceae > 66-474. Next base: position 51,261 of record CAZAXF010000007.1, read on the forward strand.
GAACGCGACAAGCTGCTCGCGGTACCGGGCGCGCACTGGCACGACTACGGCAAGGCGCCGCGACCCGGCCGCAAGGTCGGTCACGCGACGGTGTGCGCGCGCGATGCCGCAGCGCTGGCCAAGCGGTTGCGCCAGGTTGCCGGGGCACTGGGCCGCGAGTCCCAGGTCGAATCCGTGCTGCGGGCGCTGGAAGGCGAGTGATCGGCGGGCGGTGTCCGCCCTGCGTCGATTGCATTGCAGGGTAGGGCGGGCACTGCCCGCCGCGCCTGCTGCCCGGGGCGGCAGGCCGGGTCACGGGTGTGGCGCGCTGGCCAGGAACCAGCCGGCGATCGCGATGGCGTTGAACGCGACGTGCGCGGTCACCGAGGTCCACAGCGAACCCGAGCGCAGCCGCAGCCACGCCAGCAATACGCCAAGCAGCACCAGCGTGGGAACCGGATACCAGGCGAACTTGAAGTCCGGCAGGTGCACCAGCCCGAAGACCACCGCACTGGCCAGTACCGCCGGTACCACCGGCAGGCGCCGCATCAGCCCGGACAGCAACACGCCGCGGAAGACGGCTTCCTCCACCATCGGCGCGACCACCGCCGCCGACAGCGCCAGCGGGATGCGCCACGCCATCGGCACGCTTTGCGCCCACAGGCTGATGTCCTGCCGGGGTGCGTGGCCGCCGCCCAGGGCGTGTGCCAGCAACGCGCCCAGCCAGGCCGCGGCCAGTCCGACCGCGACCGCGAGCGGGAAATACCAGGAACTGGCCGGCGCGCGCACCCCGAATCCCGGCGGGTCTGCGACCGGCCACATCGCCCGCCAGTGGCGGTGGATGAACCACAACATCAACGCCGCGGTCGCGACCAGCGTCAGCGAAACGGTGGCCACGTGCACGTCAGGCGTCTGCATGAGACCGGTCGCGGCCGCCGCCGCGGCCTGCGCGTCGTGTTCCGGTGCGCTGACCGCGCCGACGATGCCGATCGCGACTGCCGCGACCACCGCGACGACCAGGCCCACGGCAAACTGCAGCAGGAAATACAGCACCACCACGCCCAGGCCGCTCCACGGGCCGGGCGCCCGCGGAGCGATCTCGGCGCCAGCTTGATGGTTGCGGGTATCCACGCAAGAGTTCCCTGGTTTCGGCGACCGCCGGGTGTGCGCGGACGGCTTTGACAACCTGCGGCGCGTGCGCGATGGTAACCGGAATATCCGCCGCATATGGCTACGTACCAGAGGTCTTCGCATGAAACACCCGTATCTGCCCACCGCCGCGTTGTGGGCATTGCTGGCCGTCGCGCTGCTGCCCGGCCCGGCCCGGGCCGACACCCAGCTCGGCAATCCGACGCCGGCGATGGTGCGCGCCGACGAGCCGCTGGTCACCGCCAAAAACGGAATGGTGGTTTCCGCCCAGCATCTCGCGACCCGGATCGGCGTGGACATCCTGAAGCAGGGCGGCAACGCGGTCGATGCCGCGGTCGCGGTTGGCTACGCGCTGGCGGTGGTGCACCCGTGCTGCGGCAACATCGGTGGCGGCGGATTCATGACCATCCACCTGGCCGATGGCAGGAACGTGTTCCTGAATTTCCGCGAGAAGGCGCCGCTGGCGGCCACGCCGGACATGATGCAGGACGCCTCGGGCAAGGTCGTCAAGGGTCGCAGCACGCGCACCTGGCTCGGCGTCGGCGTGCCGGGCACCGTGATGGGTTTCGACGCCGCGCTGGCGAAGTACGGCAGCATGAGCCTGGCGCAGGTCATCGCGCCCGCGATCAAGCTGGCACGGGACGGGTACAAGCTTGAACCGGGCGATGTGCACATCCTCGGAACCTCGACCGATGCGTTCCGCCGGCACCCGAACGTCGCCGCCGTTTTCCTCGACCACGGCAAGCCCTGGAAAGCCGGGCAGGTGCTCAAGCAACCACAGCTTGCGCACACGCTCGAACTGATCGCCAAGGGTGGCACGCGCGCCTTCTACCACGGTCCGATCGCCGAGGCGGTGGTGAAGGCCAGCAAGGCCAACGGCGGCATCCTGACGTTGAAGGATTTCGCCGACTACACCGTGCAGTGGCAAAAGCCGATCGAGTGCAGCTACCACGGCTACATGATCCATTCGGCGCCGCCGCCGAGTTCGGGCGGCACCACCATCTGCGAGACGTTGCAGATCCTGGCGCCGTATCCGCTGGCCAAGTGGGGCTTCCATTCGGCCAGGAGTGTGCACTACTTCGTCGAGGCCGAGCGGCGCGCATTCGCCGACCGCAACACATACCTCGGCGATCCGGCGTTCGTGCACAACCCGATCGACAAGCTGCTTTCGGCCGAGCACGCCGCGAAGCTGCGCGCCGGGATCGATCCCGACAAGGCGACGCCATCGTCCGAGGTCAAGGGCAGCCTGGGGCCCTACGAGGCGACCAACACCACCCACTACTCGGTGGTCGACGGCAAGGGCAACGCGGTGGCGGTCACCTACACCGTGAACGGCTGGTTCGGGATCAAGCAGATGGCCGCGGGCTTTTTCCTCAACAACGAGATGGACGATTTCACCTCCAAGCCCGGCGTGCCCAACCAGTTCGGCCTGGTGCAGGGCAAGGCCAACCAGATCGAACCCGGCAAGCGTCCGCTGAGTTCCATGAGCCCGACCATCGTCACGCATGACGGCAAGCTGGTGATGGTCACCGGCAGCCCCGGCGGCTCGACCATCATCTCGACCACCATGGAAAGCATCCTCAACGTGATCGAGTACGGCATGAACATCAAGCAGGCCATCGACGCCCCGCGCATCCACATGCAGTGGTGGCCCGACAAGATCTTCGCCGAACCCGGCGCATTCGCCCCGGCCGTGCACGATGCGCTGGTGAAGATGGGCTACACCATCCGCCCGGTGCGCCACCTTGGCGACGTCGAGGCGATCGTGGTCAACCAGAAAACCGGCATGCTGGAAAGCGTCAACGATCCGCGCTATCCGGCGGGCCTGGCGGCCGGCTACTGAAACGGCGCGCGGCTCACTTCTCGATCCGGTAGTTGAGGCTGGCGCGGTTTCCGGTGGTGGCGTTTTCCGCCTCGAACTGCAGGAACCGGTTCAGGGTATAGCGCAGGGTGACCACCTGGCCCGGCGCGAACAGCCCGACGCCGTAGCTCAGGAACAGCCGCGGCGACAGGTATTTGCCCGCGGTGAACGCCGAACCGCCCAGCGCCTCGCTGCTGGAAACGCCGGCTTCAAGCCCCAGCCGTGAACCGATCGACTTGGCCAGCCGGTCCCCGGCGAGGCCGCCCAGTGCCTGCGCGGCGGTGTTCAGGGTGTCGCCTTCGCCGCTCTTGAGCGCGTCCAGCGGCCGCCCGGTGACGAGGTAGGAAAGCGCCTCGGCCTGTTCCATCGCGGGATTGGAAAACACCGTGAGGATCGGCCGCTTGGCGGTGCCGCGCACCGACAGGCCGACGGTGACGTCCCGGCTGCGGATCTTGCGCACGGCACGAATGTCCAGGCCCGGGTTGTCGAGCTGCGTGCCGGCGAACAGCAACCGCCCGCGTTCGATGGTGAGGTTCTGGCCGTAGGCCTGGTACTTGCCGGAAACGCTGATCTGGCCGCGCCCGGTGGCGGTGTGGCCGGGTCGCACGTGCACCGCGAGCTGCCCCTGCACGCTGCCGTCGAGGCCGTAGCCACGCAGCTTGACGTCGTCGCCGAGCTTCACCTCCACGTTGCCGTTCATGGCCAGCGGCGTGGCCCGTTCATGGGCCGGCTGGTCGACGATCACCACGTCCGGGGAAGCCTGGGTCGGGCCCTGGCCCGGCAGCTTTTCGACCTGCACGTCGGCGCTCGGGATCGTGATGCTGCCCGACAGCGTCAGCGTGCCGTCGGCGCGCGCGATGTTGAGGTCCGGGGATGCGACCACGTGCGCGGCGGGGATGTCGGCGACCAGCACATCCTCGCCCTTGATGTTGAGTGTCAGTGGTGCATCGGCCGCGAGCCCGGTGCTGCCGTCGATGTGCAGCACCCCCTTGCCGGAGGTGATTTCGCCGCGGATCGCCAGGCGCCCGTCGGCGTCCCCCTGGACTGCGAGCTGGCCGTCGTGAAGCTTCAGTCCCGCGCGCGGCAACTCGGCGGCGAAGCCTTGGGTCTGGATGCGGCCCTGGAACTGCGGCGCGGACAGGGTGCCGGCCAGGGCAAGCCGTCCGGCCAGGCTGCCCTGCACGTTGGCGATTTCCGGCGACAGCGCGCTGATGGCCGCGAGGTCGCGCAGCTCGACATCCACGTGGCCTTCCAGCGCGCGCGCGTCGCCAAGTATCCCGACATCGCCGTCGACGTGGCCACCTTTGGCCAGGTTTCCCTGCAACCGGATGTGCGTGCCGCGGTTGTCGCCGCTGGCTTCCAGCGTGATGCGTTTCCACGCCAGCAACGGCGAGTCGGGCGTGGAGGCGAACGCGATTTGTCCGGAGCTGGCGGCAAGCGTCGCCTTGCCCCCAAAGCTGCCGTCCGGGTCGAGCGTGACCTGTCCGGATCCGGACACCTCGCCGGTGGCCTTGAGTGGATTGACGCCCGATGCCACGGTCGCCAGCAGTTGCAGGGGCAGGTGTTCGAGGTCGTATTGCGCACTCAGCGCGCCGTTGGCGGTACGGCTGGCCGACAGGCACAGCCGCGGCTTGCCGGCGTCGAGGCAAAGTTCCTCCACCTGCAGCGCGCCCTTTTGCCAGGTGATCGTGCTCGACTGCTGCTGGCGCCACGCCGGCATGTCGTGCGGCGCCAGTTCCAGCCCGCTCAGCGTGCCGGTCCAGCGTTTCGTGGACCCCTGCCAGCTTCCGGCCAGGTTCATCGCGATGTCCAGTTGCTTGCCGCTCGCGCGCAATTGCAACCGATGCGACGCCGCGTTGCCTTGCCCCGTCAGTTGCAGCTTGTCGAAATCAAGTCCCGCCGCATGCACGCCGCCAAGGGCAAGGTCGAGCTTGCCGCCGGGCTGTGAAAGATCGGGGATGGTTGCCTCCAGCCGCAGTGTGTCGATGCTGCGCGCGCCCGCGTTGAGGCCGTCGCCGGCCAGGTTTCCGGCCACGGCCAGCTTCGGCCAGGCACCCTTGAACGTGAACCGGCCGTGCAGCGCGCCGCGGTTCCCCGGGACCCAGTCGCCCAGCGACGCAATGTCGAGTCTCACCGTGGCATCGGTGCGCGGACCGGGCTTGCCGGTCGCCTCGATGCGGCTGTTGCCGGCGACCAGGACCAGGTTGCCATCCAGCAGGTTGTCGGGCGTGATGGTCAGTGCGGCCTTGCTGCCGGCGATGCGCTGGCCGCGCAGCGTGCCGCCGGTCTCGTCGAGTTTCAGCGCAACCCTGGGCTGCGCGCCCAGCGTGCCCTGCGTCGCCAGCCGGAAATCCATGGCACCGTTCCAGCCCGCCAGCAGCGCGCCGGGATCGAACGCCCTGGCCTTCGCGACGAGGTTCCACGTGATGCCGGGCTGCAGGCCGATGCTGCCGCTGGCATCCAGGCCGCCGTTTTCCTGCACCAGCTTCAGGGTGTGCAGGTCGATGGCCCGCGGGGTGCCTGCAAGGTCAACCTGCAGGTCGGACAGCTTGCCGGGCGGGCCGACCGAGAGCGCACCCTTCAGGGCGTAATCCTGGCTGCTGGCGTCGATTTGCACTTCGCCGTGGGTCGCCAGTTCCTGGCCCACCAGATCGGCGGGCAGTCGCACCTGGTCCCATTTGGCGGCCAGGGAAAACCGCATCGGCGTGACATCGGTGCGCACGTTGCCGGTCACCGTCGCGACCCCCGGCATGGATGGTGCGCGCAGGCGCAGCGGGTCGAGCACGAGGGTCTTGCCGTCATGCCGGAACCGGGCCGGGTCGATCAGCACCACGTGGCCATTGGCCACGAGTTTTCCGTCCAGCTGCCCACCGCGTGCATCGCCCTTGCCATCGAGGTGCAGCGCCAGGGTCTTCAGGGACTCGGGCAGTGCCGGCAGCTTGCGCGCATCGAAGCGGGGTGCATCCAGTTTCAGCGTCCACGCATGTGCCTTGCCGAGCGAGACGGTCGCGGCAAGTTCCAGCGGAATCGGCGCGCGCAGCGAGGCGTCCAGGTACGCGGTGCGGCCATCGGACTTCGAGGTGATGGTGCCGGCATAGCGGGTGCCCTTTTGCGTCCAGTCGATCGTGGCCTTGCCGCGGCCGGGCCAGCCGCGCGCAAGCGCGACCGTGCCTTCCAGGTCTGCGTGGCCGTCGGGCGCGCGCAGCGTCAGTTGCCGCAATACCAGTCGGCGGTCGCTCCACAGCCCGGCGATCGCGAGTCGGTCGGCCGCGAACGTGGGCTGGCCGTCGTTGCTGATCGCGATATGGGTCAACAGCGTGTCGTGAAGTGCGATCGTCAGCGGTGGTTTGAGCGAAAAACCACCCGATTCGCTAGACGCCCCGGCGGGTGCGAGATCCAGCGCGATGCCGTCGATGCGGGCCTTGCGGACTTCCAGCCGCTTGCCCAGCAGCGCCCACGGCTGCAGGTGCACGGCGGCGCTGCGGACCTTGAGCGTGGTGCCTTCCTCGGTGCGCAGATGCAGGCCCTCCAGCGTCATGCCGCCGGCCAGGGTGCCGCGTGCGGCGTGGTAGCCGAACCGCCCGTCGGTCATGGCAACGCCGCGGTCCAGCGCAAAACGCAGGCCCGCCGACGTATACACCAGCCACAGCAACGCCACCAGCAACGCGAGCAGCAACGCCGCCAAGATGGCGCCGGTCGCGATCAGCCATTTGCGGGTGCGCGTCATGGTCACAGGTCCGGTCCGATGATGATGTGCAATTGCGGGCCGTGGTAGTACGGGTTCCGGATCGGCACGCCGACGTCGATGCGCACCATGCCCACTGGCGAGCGCCAGCGCAGGCCGATACCGGCACCGGTACGCGCGTGGAAGTCGGTGCCGTCAAAGGCGTCGCCGGAATCGACGAACGCCGCCATGCCCCAGTTGCGCGTGAAGTAGTGCTCGACGGTGGCACTGGCGACCAGCAGGCGCTTGCCGCCGACCACCAGGCCGTAGCTGTTGCGCGGGCCGATGGCCTGGTAGGCGTAGCCGCGGATGGAGCGGTCGCCGCCGGCGAAAAAGCGCAGTTGGGGCGGCAGCTGGCTGAAGTCTCCGACCCCCGTGATCCCGGCGCTGCCGCGCAGGATCAGGCGGTTGCGAGGGCCCAGCGCGTGGATCCACTTGACGTCGGCCAGCGCCTGGGCGAAATACGTGTCGATCCCCGGCCCCGCGCGTGCGATCAGGTTGATCGAATAGCCGTTACGCACGAACAACGGGTTGTCCGCGACCTTTTTCGTGAGCCCGATCTCCGGGTAGATGAGCGTGCTGCGGCCGCGTTCGACGCCCGGCAGGTCCACGTTGCGGCTGGAATTGCCGACCGTGAATGTGCCACTCAACAAGTGCACGCCGATGGTGCGCACCCAGCCGTGCCAGTCGCGGGTCTCGTTGGCTGACAGCGAGAAGGTGCGCGATACCGAGGTCTTGGTGTTCTCGTCACGGTAGCCGATGCCGAGGTTGAAACTGGCGTTGTCGTGGCCGGGACGCGGGATCCCGTAGACCACCTGCGCGGTCTTGAGCCGCTGCGCGATCAGCACCTGGGTGTCCAGCGTGTGGCCCAGGCTGTTGATCCAGCGCCGCTTGATGCCGGCCCTCACGCCGGGGCCGGTGTCGGTGCCCACGAACACGCCGGCGGTGTACACCGTGCGCTTGGCCGGCGCGACCTCGACCTTCACCGGCACCACGTGATCGTGTGCCTTGTCCACTTCCGGCTCGACATCGACGATGGAAAAGTAGTCGGCATCGTTGAGCGCCTGCTGCAGCGCCAGCAGGCTCGACTGGGAATACCACTCGCCGGGCTTCCATGGCACGTAGCGTTGCAGGAAGCCGGCGCGGAACTGCGAGCCTTCGAACGTCACCTTGCCGAGCTTGTAGCGTTCGCCGACGTCGTAGTGCAGGTGGATGGCCGCGCGGTTGTCGGCGCGGGTCACCGCGACCTCGTGTTCGGTTGCCTTGGCGTCCAGCCAGCCGGTTTCCAGCAGCGAGCTGGCGATTGCAGCCTTGGACCCTTCGTAGGTCGCATCGTTCATCTGCTCGCCGACGCGTGGCTGGAACCGGCGCAGCGCGCGTTGCACCGGCGGCAGCTTCGCGGCGATGTCGGGCACCTTGATGTCCAGCGTGGACACGGTGGTGGCCGGCCCCTCCGCGACTTCCAGGTGCAGCGTCCATTCGTCACCGCTGTGCGTCAATTTGCCGGTGGCCTGGGCGTTGTAATAGCCGTACGGCTGCAGCGCGCTGGTGGCCTGCTTCGGGGCGTCGGCGGCCAGCACGCGGGCCTGGGTCTCGGTGACGTCGGTGCGCTTGGCGTACTGGCTGGCAGTCAGTTGCGCGCGCACGGCGTCGGCAAGTTCCTTGTCGACGCCGTCGATGACAACCTTCATGCTGTCGGCATGCGCGACCTGCGCGATGGCGAGCAGCGCAAGTGCGAGGAGGACCGCTGCCGATGGTGCCGCCGGTGGGAACTTCACGGCGTAGGCCTCCGGCTGCAGCGGGTTTGTTCGCCGGCCGTCACAAGGCCGTTGATTCTTTGAGGAAAGCTTCGATCAACCCCTGCTGGCGTCATTGCCGCGAAAGCGGGAATCCATCGTTTTTCACGCAACGTATTGAAAGACGCGGAAGCAGGGTTCCGGATATCCCTTCGCGACCGACATGGGTGGCGCGAGTATTCCGGAATGACGAGAAAGATCGAACCTCCCTTGAAGCGGTTTCGCTCGCCTGCGGCGAGCGAGCTGCGTTCCTTGCGGGGAAAGTAGCCAAAGCCATGCGCCGGGCATGCCGGTTTCGCCGACATCCTGTCGGCGAAACTCCCCGCGGTGCGCAGCCGATCGCGCGCCGGCGCGAACTCGCACTTGGACGGCTGCGCATCCAGTTTCGCCGCCCAAGGGCGGAGGGCGTGTTTGCGGGGTGGCCTGTCTCTTGGTGACTTCTCTTTGGCCATGCGAAGACAAGTCACCCGCGCCCCCGGGAGGGGCGCGGAACAACACAGGATTGTCTTGCATGGGTATCCACCGGGAGTGTGTACACCATCGTGGGTGTCGCGGCTTGTGCGTCGTGCGTGCACGGCGGTCCCTCAGGTCGTGGCAGTGCTTGCCTCCACCGCCTCGGGTGTGCGCGTCGCGGCGACCGGTTCTGCCACGGGTCGTGAGCGTGGCGTCGGAGCCGGGCTCTCGTGTGAGTAGTGTGCCACCAAAGCGCCGGCCACTGCAGAAAGGTAGGGAACCGCCTGCGCACCCAGGATCACCATCCACAACTGGCCCTCGATGTAACGCGAGCCGAAGCCGAGCACCATGCCGACGATCGCGAGGATCAGCGCGATCGACATCAGCAGTTCCTCGCGTACCGGCCCCAGCGCGCCGGCGGCGCCACCGGAAAGCCGGCGGCTCTTGGCGGTACGCACGAAGGCGGTCTTCTTCTTGATCAGGCCCATCCAGATGCCGCGCGCGATGGCGTGCGAAAGGCCCATGCTGGCCACCGCGGCCAGCAGCGTGTCGCGCCAACTGCACGGCACGCGTGCGCGGTACAGGATGATGCCGAACACCGCCTTGGCCACGAAGAAGCCCATCACGGGGATCAGGAACAACCGCATCGGCAGGCTGAAGACGGTGGGCGCCAGCAGCATCCCGGCGGTCCAGCCCAGTGCCAACAGCGTGAACACCATGTGCAGCGCATCGGCGAACCACGAGAACCAGCCGGTGAGGAAGTGGAAGCGCTGACCGGCGCTGAGCGGGCCCTTGTGCACCAGCCAGTTCCAGCGGCCGCGGAGAATCTGCATGGCGCCGAATGCCCAGCGGTAGCGCTGGCTCTTGTAGGCGCGGAAGTCCGCGGGGGTGAGGCCCCGGCCCATGGGTTCGTCGACGTAGATGGTTTCGTAGCCGGCGTGCATCAGGCGCAGGCCGAGTTCGGCGTCCTCGCAGATGGTCCATTCCGACCAGCCGCCGGTGCCTTCCAGCGCCACCCGCCGCACCATGGTCATGGTGCCGTGCTGGATGATCGCGTTGCGCTCGTTGCGGTGGTGCATGCCGATGCGGAAGAAGCCGTCAAACTCCCAGTTGGTCATGCGCCGGAACGCATTGGCCGCGTAGTCGCGGTGTGCCTGCGGGCACTGCACCACCGCGACGTTGCGGTCGTGGAAGTAGCCCGTCAGCGAGGCCAGCCAGTCCTCGCGCACCACGTAGTCGGCGTCGACCACGGCGATGACGTCGGCGCGCGGGTCGGTCTGCTTCAGGCCGTAGTTCAGCGCGCCGGCCTTGAAGCCCGGCCACGGCTCGAGGTGGAAGAAGCGGAAGCGTTCGCCCAGTTCCGCGCAACGTTGCTCCAGCGGCTTCCATACCTCCTCGCGCCGGGTGTTGTTGTCGATCACCAGCACCTCGAAGTTCCGGTAGTCGAGTGCGGCCAGTGAATCGAGCGTGGCGATCACCATTTCCGGCGGCTCGTTGCAGCAGGCCAGGTGAATCGACACAAACGGTTGTTTCCCGGGTGGATCGGGTTCCAGCAGGCCGAAGTGGCGCAGCCACTTCCTGCGCCACAGTACCTCGACGAACTCGAAGCCGTTGATCAGCAGGATCGCCAGGATCGCCAGTTGCGCCGGGAACAGCACGATCAGCATGCCCCAGTCGATCACGCTGAGGTAGAACTGGAACGGCACCGTGATCGACCACACGACGAGCCCGGCGGCGAGCTGGATCAGCGCCAGGTACACGAGCCGCCCGGCCAGCTTGAAGCGCGCGAAGCGCCACGCGAACCAGGCCATGGGGATCAGTGCCAGAAGACCCGAGGCCAGCGCCTTCCACGGCCAGGTCGCATCCTCCAGCACCGGACCGGTGAGCGGAAACTTCAATTGCCGCTTGGCGTTGAACACGCCCCAGTAGGCCTCGGTGCGCCCCGACACCTGTTCCTTCCACGGCTGGTCGATGGCTTCCATGACGTAGTAGTCCAGGTGCCGCGCGCGCGCGACGGCGAACCACTGGCGCAGGAAGATCGCCTGGTTGGCGGTGGACGGCTTGGCGAATTCATGGCGGTTGCCGTTCGAGGGCCAGCCGACCTCGCCGATCACGATGTGCTTGCCCGGATACAGCTGCTGCAGGCGCTGGTAGTGCGCGAGCGCCTCGCCGATGGCGTCCTTGCGCGGTACTCCGTCCCAGTACGGCAGCAGGTGCACGGTGATGAAGTCCACGTGCCGCACCAGTTCCGGATAGCGTTCCCAGATGTCCCATGGCTCGGCGGTGGAAACCGGCTGCTTCACGTGCGCGCGTACGCGATCGATGTAGGCCATCAGTTGCGCCGGTGTCAGGTCGTGGCGCAGCAGCACCTCGTTGCCCACTTCCACGCGCTTGATGTCCGGCCAGCGGTTGGCCTGCGCGATCAGCGCCTCGATTTCCCGCTCGTTGTTGCCCATCCGGCGGTCCAGCCAGGCGCCGGCCAGCACGTCCAGGTGGTGCTGCATCGCCAGCCGCGGGATCTCCGGATACTGCAGTACCGAGTACACGCGGATGCGGTGGGTATGTCGGGCCATCAGCGCCAGGTCGTCGTTGACCTGGGCATCGGTCGGGAAGGTGTCCGTGAACGGGCTCTGGTAGCGCTGGAACGGGCTGTAGGCAAAACCCGCGGCGTGGCCATTCCACGGCACCACGCGGGTCGGGCGGTTGGCCACGGCCCACAGCGCGAAATTGAGCGCGGCCACCAGCAGTGCCAGCAGCACTGCCGTCACCAGTGCGCGGCCCGGGTTCCCGGGGGGGCGCATTCGAATGGCTTGCGTCGTGGTCAAGTCGATTGCCGGATTGGCCCCCCGCGAGCTTTCCAAGCGTAGGGGAGCGCGCCTGAAGATATGGCAAATTCATGGCGGGACGGTGGCCGCGCCGGGCCGTACCGGTAGAATCGCGACATGCAGGAATTCCAATTGACGAAAGGCACGGCACCGTTGCTGGTCAGCTTGCCGCACGACGGCACGGCGCTGCCCGAAGCCATCCAGGCGCGCGTCAGCGACGCCGGCGCCCGGGTCCCCGACACCGACTGGCACACCGGCAGGCTGTATGCCTTCGCAAGCGAACTCGGCGCCTCGGTGATCGTGCCGCACTGGTCACGCTACGTGGCCGATCTCAACCGCGATCCGGAAGGCCAGGCGTTGTATCCGGGGCGCCGTGAAACCGCGCTGGTACCGGTGACGACCTTCGCCGGCGAGGCAATCTATCGCACCGGTGATGAACCGGACCTGCAGGAGATCGCCCTGCGTCGCGAGCTGTACTGGCAGCCGTACCATGACGCGTTGCAGGCCGAACTGGCGCGAATGCGCGAGCGGCATCCGCGCGTGGTGCTGTGGGACGGGCATTCCATCAGGGGCCGTGTACCCATGTTCTTCGAGGGGCAACTGCCCGATTTCAACCTCGGAACCGCCGACGGCACCAGTTGCTCGCGCCGGTTGCAGGCGGAACTGACTGCGCTGCTGGCCGAACGCGCCGATGGCGCGGCCGGCCACTACAGCCACGTGGTCAACGGCCGCTTCAAGGGCGGCTACATCACGCGCCACTACGGGCGGCCGGACACCGGCGTGGAGGCCGTGCAGCTCGAGCTGGTCCAACACACCTACATGGACGAGAAGACCTTTGAATACCTGCCCGAACGCGCCGCGCGGGTCCAGGCGATCATTCGGGTGTTGCTGGAGGCCTGCCTGACCCACGCACGAGGGGTGGCGGGTGACGGCGACGCGAATTGACGGTTTTCCGCGGCGTGCCGGAGGCAGTGCCTTGAATCAGGAGGGCTGGCTGGCAACCGGCGCGACCACCAGCCTGCGGCCGCCGCCCAGGAGCAGCAGCCACACCAGCGCGATCACGGCCGCGGCGAAGAACAGTCCGGACAGGCCGAGCTGCTGCACGCCGATGCCGCCGAGCACGCCCCCGACCCCGGCCCCGGCGAACTGGCAACTGGCGTAGGCGCCCAGCGCCGCCCCGCGAAGGTGTGTCGGTGCCAGCCGTGAAACCAGGCCGGGCAGGGTGGCCTCCAGCAGGTTGAAGGCGCTGAAGAACAGGAATGCGCCGACCCAGATCAGCCACGCCCCGTGGCCGCCAGCGGCGAACGCCAGCATCGAAAGCAGCAGCGTCAGCGCGCAGACAATGACCATGCTCATCGACGCGGACAGCCCCTGGACCCGTCGCAGCGTGCCGCCCATCACCACGGCCGAGGCCAGCAGCACCGGCAGGTACAGGATCCACTGGTCGTGCAGGCTGATGTGCGCGTCGCGCACCAGCAGCATCGGCATCGCCACGAAGCATGCGGTCATCAGGCCATGCATGCAGAACACCGATCCGTTCAGCACCAGCAGGCGCGGGTTGGCCACCATACGCAGCATTTTCGAAACCGGTACCGCGGTCCTGGCGTGCGTGGGCGGCGCCGGCACCAGCCACCACAACAGCACGATGGCGCACAGCGCGAGAATCGCGGTGAGCCCGAACAATCCCTGCAGGCCACCGGCCGCGGCCAGCGGTGCACTCAGGATCATCGAGAGCACGAAGGCCAGGCCGATGCCGACCCCGATGATGCCCATCACCTTGTTGCGGTTGTCGTCCTGGGAATGATCGGCAGCCAGCGCCTGGCTGGCGCCGGAAACCGCGCCGGCGCCCTGCAGCGCGCGCCCGATGATGGTGCCGTTGATGCCATGCGCCATGGCCGCGACCACGCTGCCGGCCGCGAACACCACCAGCCCCAGCGTGATGGCCGGGCGCCGCCCGATGTGGTCCGACAGCCAGCCCATCGGAATCTGCAACAGCATCTGGGTGAAGCCGTAGATGCCGATCGCCAGGCCCACCAGCCACATCGCGTGTGCGGCGCCCGGCAGCTTGCGCGCGTAGGCCGCGAAAACGGGAAGGATCAGGAACAGCCCGAACATCCGCAGGCCGACCACGCTGGCCAGGGACAAGGTGGTTTTCAGCTCGGAACGTGTCAGTCGTGCCAATGCAGGTGTCCACGCGCAAAGCGCCAATTATACGCTTCGCGGTCGGTACCCCATGAGCACGCCACTCCGGATCGTGGCTGCGCCACGCCCGGAATGATGACGACAAAAGGGCGGTCGGACATGCACGCCAATGACGATGGGTTCGGCGGGCACTCGCTCAGGCGCGAACGCGCGCCATGCATTTCAGTTCGATCGCGATCGGCGTCGGCAGCGCGCTGATCCCCAGCGTGGTACGGCACGGCGCGCGTTCCGGATCCGGAAAATATTCCTTCCACACCTTGTTGTAGGCCTTGAAGTCGCGCGCGATGTCGGTGAGGAAGACGGTCACGTCCACCAGGTTTTCCCAGCGCGCTCCCGCGGCTTCCAGCACCGCGCGCACGTTGTCGAATACCTGGCGGGCCTGCAGGCCGATGTCGTGGTCGACCAGCCGGCCGCCGGCGTCGTACACGTTGCCGGGGATGGTGTTGTCGCCCGGCGTGCGCGGGCCGATGCCGGACAGCAGCAGCAACTCGCCCACGCGCCGCGCGTGCGGGTAGGCGCCGACGGGCGCTGGTGCGGAAGTGGTGCGGATGGTTTCGTTCATGGCGGTACGGGCGCTCCCGCGCAGGGACGTTGCGCGACGGCGCAGGGTCGCGTGGCCGGGCTGCCCGGATCCATGCCCTGTGCCGAGGCACCGGCGGGCGGCCGCTCGACCTTGATGGTACTGCGGCCGAGCACATGACCGTTTTCGTCGGTGATGGTCAGGCGGTAGCGGTAACCGGGCCGCAGGTAGAGCTCTTCGACCGGGATCTGGTAGTCGCCGGTGGAGATCTTGATGTCGTTGATGGTCATCAGCGATACCGGGTCGAGCACCATGCGGTCGGCGGGGACGGCATCGTCGCCCTCGTCTGCGTAACGCGCCGACACCAGGCACGGCCAGTGCCTTCGGCATACCACGCCGTTGATGGTGTAGGGCACCCGCGCGCCCCACAGGGCCAGCCAGGTCGGCCGGTCGCGCACGAAATGTTCCTCGGGGAAGATCACGCTGACATCGTATCCCGGCCGCAGCGACCACGGTTTGCCGTGCTTGTCGGCGAACGCGATCGGCTGCGTCGGGTGCGCGACCGACACGATGGCGTTGTAGTCGGGATGGTTCATGGCCCGGTCCTGGTGCGGGATCAGGATGGTCTGTTCCACCGACAAAGGCTCGATGCCGCTGTCGTCCATGAAGTGTTCGGCCATCGAACGCGCGCCGAGAAACTTGCCGGTCTTCTGGATGTGGGCGTAGCCGGCGTTGACGACCAGCCTTGCGTCCGGATCGTCCTTGAGGATCTTCCACAGATTTTCGGCCTGCTGCGCCTCGCGCGCGTCGCCGGTGTGGTACTTGTCGGCCTCGTAGGCGACCACCCTGTAGCCGAGCTTGAGCGCCGTGCGCACCATTTCCGCGTAGATCGGCTCGCGCGTGTAGAAGCCGCTGGCGTCGGTCACGTAGCCACGCCGGTTCACTGCCGCGATGTCCTTGTGGTACAAGGTTTCCACCGCGAACACGTTGAATCCTTCCGCGCGCAGCGGCTTGAGCAGCCGCACGGTCAGGGTGCGCGTCAGCGCGATGTTGTGCGCCTCGTTCAGGAATACCACGCGGTGATTTTTTGCCAGCGCGGGGATGTAGGTGATTGCCGGCAACGCGTGCCAGCCCGGCTGGCCGGTTGGCGCGGGGCGGTCGTCACGCAGCCGTTTTTGCTGGATCGAGAACGCCAGCTCGGCGTCCTTGTAATCGCCGAGGAAGGTCTGGTACCAGGAAAGGTACTGGCCGAAGATCGTGCGGAACGCCGGCTGGCCGTCCGCCGCGTAGGCGTGGCGCATCACTTGGTATTGCGCCAGCAGGCCCTTGCGGTCGCGGGCGCGTTTCATGATCGCATCGGACTGCTGCATTGCCTCGAGTTGCTCCTCGCGCCAGATCGAGGGCAGTTGCGCGGACGCGGTGTGCACCCATCCCAGCATCAGCAATGCAACCAGGCAGGACGTTCGCGGACAGTGCATGGCGTTCACGCGGTCGGCGGCGATCCCGGGCCACGATGCGTCCGGTACGCGGTGGCGCGCGGGCTCATGCGGGCACGGGGCGCATCCGTGCAAGCGCGTTCCGGTAGGCGCCTTCCAGCCCGGCAAAGTCCTTCACGTCGATGCCCAGGTCGTGGATCTGCCCGTCGGACAAACCATAGCACCAGCCGTGCACCGTGAGCGGCTGGCCGCGGTCCCAGGCGTCGCGCACGATGGTGGTGTGGCAGGCGCTGGCGACCTGTTCGATCACGTTGAGTTCGCACAGGCGGTCGTGGCGTTCGGCCGGCGGCGCCGCGTCGACCAGCGCCTGGTGGCGTTCCAGCGTGTCGCCGATGTAGCGCAGCCAGTTGTCGATCAGGCCCAGCCGGTCGCCCTTGAGCGCCGCGCCGACACCGCCGCAGCCGTAGTGGCCCGTGATCATGATGTGCTCGACCTTCAGCACGTCCACCGCGAACTGCATCACCGACAGGCAGTTCATGTCCGAGTGCAGCACCAGGTTGGAAATGTTCCGGTGCACGAACACCTCGCCCGGGTCGATGCCGAGGATCTGGTTGGCCGGCACGCGCGAATCGGAGCAGCCGATCCACAGGTACTTCGGCGTCTGCTGGCGCGACAGGCGTTGGAAGAAGTCCGGATCCTGCGCGCGGATCGATTCGGACCATTGGCGGTTGCTTTCCAGCAGTTCGTGTGGGGTGGGCATGTATGGAATCCGGCAAGTCGGCGGCTGCGCCGCCTGTGAAGAGTGAATGGTGAACAGCGAATATTAAAGGGTAATACGACAGCGAGGATGTATACCCGGTCCGCAGGCCTTTACTGACTCTTTGCAGCGCCGCAGGCGCGACTTCCAGCGAGCGCAGCGAGCGACTTACCTTGCGATGCACACGTTCTTCGGTTCGGTGAAAAAGCGCAGCGCGTCGACGCCGCCCTCGCGGCCCATGCCCGAGTGCTTGACGCCGCCGAACGGCGTGCGCAGGTCGCGCAGCATCCAGCAGTTGACCCACACGATGCCGAAGTCGATGCGCGCGGCCACGCGGTCGGCGCGCGCCAGGTCGCGCGTCCACAGCGACGCGGCGAGCCCGTAGTCGGTGGCGTTGGCGATTGCCACGGCTTCGTCCTCGGAATCGAACGGGATCAGCGTCACCACCGGCCCGAAGATTTCCTCGCGGTTGGTCGCGGTGTCCTGCGGCAGTCCCTCGATCACGGTCGGCGCGACGAACCAGCCATCGGCGCAGCGGCCAGGAAGTTTCACCACCTCGCCGCCGGTCAACACCTTGCCGCCTTCCTCGCGCGCACGCTGGATGCAGGTGGTGACCTTCTCGAAATGTGGCCTTGAGACCAGCGCACCGACATCGGTCGCTGTGTCTTCGGGGTCGCCCACGCGCAGTGCCCCGACCTTGTCCAGGTAACGGCGCTTGAAGTCGTCGAAAATCGATCGTTCCACCAGCAGCCGCGAGCCGCACAGGCAGATCTCGCCCTGGTTGGAAAAGCCCGAGCGTACGATGGTGTCGAGGTTGGCGTCGGAAAGGTCGGCGTCGGCGAACACGATGGCGGGATTCTTGCCGCCCATCTCCAGCGACACCTTCTTGAAGCTTTTTGCCGCCGCCTGGGCGATGTACGCGCCGGTGCGGGTCGATCCGGTGAACGACACCGCCTTCACTTCCGGGTGTTCCACGATGGCCTGCCCGACCTTCGGCCCGAGGCCGTGCACGATGTTGAGCACGCCCGGCGGAAAGCCGGTTTCCACCGCGAGCTCGGCAAGCCGGAAGGCCGTGAACGGGGTGATTTCGCTGGGCTTGGCCACCACCGTGTTGCCGGCCGCGAGTGCCGGCGCGATCTTCCAGGTGAACAGGTACAGCGGCAGGTTCCACGGCGAGATGCAGCCGACCACGCCAAGCGGCTGGCGCAGCGTGTAGTTGAGCATGTGCGTGTCAATGTTCGCCTCGCTGGACCACTGGGTGATCGCTTCGGCGAAGAATCGCAGATTGGCGACCGCGCGCGGGATGTCCACGTGCAGCGCCAGGCTCACGGGCTTGCCGTTGTCGCGCGATTCCTGGCGCGCAAGCTCATCCAGGCGCGCCTCGATGGCGTTCGCCAACCGGTGCAGGTGGCCCGCGCGTTCGGCGTTGGGCAGCGCCGCCCACGCCGCCGCCGCGCGTCGCGCCGCGTGCACCGCGGCATCGACATCGGCGGCATCGGAGTCGGGGCAGCGCGCATACACCTTGCCGGTGGCCGGCTCGTAGAGGTCGAGGTACGCACCGCCCGCGGGCGCGCGCAGCGTTCCGTCGATCAGGTTGGCCAGGTTCGGCAACGGCATGATGTGGGCGCACCTCCAGCTGGTTCGTCATTCCGGACGAACCCACGCAGTGGGTGCGATCCGGAATCTGCTCTTGATTGCAACGCGGCAGCATCCGATTCTCGCGCCGGCTCGCCGGCGCAGGCCCCGGAATGATGATGTCCAGCTTAGCGCGAAACGCTCCAGTCGCCGCTGATTCAGCCCGCATTTCTCACCACGTCGCGCAGCGAGGCGTTCCGAGGGCGTGCGCTGGTTGGCGATAGCGGATGCCGGGTTCCTGCGTCGGCTCGCTGGCACGGGCCCGGAATGACGCTTCAAGAACCGCTGCCGCGTGTCCGCGTCGCGTTGCCGCGCACTTCCCGCGCCAGCTTCCGCCACGGCGCGATGTCCCAGAATGCGCGTGCCTGGCCGGAAGGCGACGGCAGCACGAACACGCGCGCGCCACCAAGGCGCACATCCTGTTCGCCGTACGCCAACGCGCGCGTCGCGATGGCGAGGCCGGCGCGCGCGGCGTTCTTGCTGGTGAAGGCGATGATTGCGGGCTGGTATCGCTCGATCCTGCGGCGCAGCCCGGCGGCGTCGAAGGCGGTTCGTGGCAGCTCGGCATCGGAGCCGGAATGGTGCTTGGCCACGTCGGTGAGGCCGATCCCGAACGCGAGCACGCGGCGGAATTCCGCCGGCGGCAACCGCTCGGGCGTCAGGCCCACCTCGAACAGCGTGCGCCAGAAATAATTGCCCGGATGTGCGTAGTACGCGCCTTCGCGCGCCGAGCGCGTGCCCGGCGCGGTGCCGCAGAACACCACGGCCAGATCGGGTGCCAGCACGTCGGGGAGGACGGGGGAGCGTTGCACGGATTGCATCGGATGCCGGGTTTCTGGTCGTGAGCGTACCGGCGGCCGGGCGCACGGGCCATCCGGCCGCGTTGCGGTGTGGCGGGTGCGCTGACAGAATCGCCTGGATGACCGATGCGCAGGCCAGCGCGGATGGGGGCGGCACGCCTCCCGAAGCGGCGATGCTTCCGGACCACTACCGGGCGCCGCTGCTGCACGCGGGTTTCTGGCGGCGCGTGGCGGCCTACCTCATCGACTACCTGATCCTGTCGCCGGTGCTGTTCGGCATCAGCCTGTGGTGGATCATCCCCGTCTTCCGGACCTCAATGCACGCCCCGTTCGCGTACGACCCGTTCGCGATATATCACGTGGGCGCGTACTGGGGCGCGTCGCTGCTGGCAATGGCGATCCAGTGGCTGTATTTCGCGTTGCTGGAATCCTCGCCGCAACAGGCCACGGTCGGCAAGCTGGCGCTGGGATTGCGTGTGACCGACCTTTACGGCCGGCGCATCGGCTTCGTTCGGGCCACCGGACGTTTCTTCGGCAAGATCATCTCGGGAATGATCCTGGACATCGGCTACATGATGGCCGGCTGGACCGCGCGCAAGCAGGCGCTGCATGACCTGATGGCGAGCTGCTGCGTGGTGCGCAGGGACGGACTGGCCGCATACGAGCGCGGCGAACTGCCCGAGGCGTCCGGCGTGCGCACGGGCCTGCCCGGGTGGGCCATCGCGCTGATCGTGGTCGTCGTGGGCCTCGTCTGTTTGATCCCGCTGGCCGCCATCTTCGCGGGGATCGCGATTTCGCTGTCCCACAACCAGGCGTGGCGTGGCTTGTTCGACAGCGGCGCGGCAAAGGTGCAGGTGCTCGAGGGCATCAACGAGTCGCGCCAGGCCCGCCAGGCGGTGACCCAATACATCGCAAACCATGGCGCGATGCCGCGCGACAATGCCGTCGCCGGGCTGGCCCGCCCGGACACGCTTGGCGGGCGCTTCGTTTCCAGCATCGAGATCCGCGAAGGCCAGGTCGTGGTGACCTTCGGCAAGCGTGCCAGTCCCGCGATCCGCGGTGAACACGTGGTGCTGGCGCCGCAGGGCAGCGTCTCGGCGATGCACTGGCAGTGCCACAGCCCGGACATCCATGTCCGC
The DNA here is from genome assembly GCA_964489055.1 of uncultured Rhodanobacter sp. Taxonomy (GTDB): domain Bacteria; phylum Pseudomonadota; class Gammaproteobacteria; order Xanthomonadales; family Rhodanobacteraceae; genus 66-474. The sequence goes on from CAZAXF010000007.1 coordinate 71,537, forward strand.
TACCTGCCCGACATTTGCCGCTGATCGCGGAGTCGGGCAGAATCGCCGCGGGGATCAACAGGGAGTCAGCCGATGGAAACCACTCTTGCCGGCGGCGCCGAGCCGTTGCCCGGGCATGCGCGCGCGCCGTACCTGCATGCCGGATTCTGGCGCCGCTTCGCCGCGTACCTCATCGATGCCCTGATTCTGGGTGCGATCTGCACGGTGCTGTATTTCCTGTTCGCACTGGTCGTATTCGTGCCGCTCGGCATTGCCCATGCCGGGAACGACATGGACGTGGCGGTGGCGGTGCTCGTGATGTTGCTGTGGGCGGCCGTGATCGTGGTGACCTGGTTGTACTACGCGTTGTGCGAGGCATCACGCTGGCAGGCGACGCCGGGCAAGCTGGCGCTGGGGTTGCAGGTCACCGACCTGTACGGCCAGCGCATCGGGTTCGGGCGTGCCACCGGCCGCTTCTTCGGCAAGCTGCTCTCGCGCATCACGTTCTACATCGGCTACATGCTGGCGGGCTGGACGGCACGCAAGCAGGCGCTGCATGACCTGCTGGCCGGCTGTTGCGTGGTGAGCAAGGACGGGTTGGCGGTGCATGAAAGTGGCGATGCGACCGGTCCGGGCATTCCGCGCTCGGGCATGCCGGGGTGGGCCGTCGCGCTGATCGTGATCGCGGCGGGGTTCTTCATGGTGGTGCCGGTGTTGGCCATCATGGCCGCGATCGCGATTCCGGCTTACCAGAACTACCTCATCCGCGCGCAGGTTTCCGAAGGCATGTCGTTGGCCGGCGGGGCCAAAATGGCGGTGGCCGAACACGTGGCCGGCAGCGGCGCGTTGCCCGTGGACAACACTTCGGCGGGACTGCCCGGCCCGGAGGCGATCAGGGGCAAGTACGTGCGCAGCGTGCAGGTGCGGAACGGCGAGGTGGTGGTGACGTTCGGACGCGACGCGAACAGCCTGATCGCGGGCGAGCACCTGGTGTTCAAGCCCTACGGCAGTCGCGATGCGGTGCGCTGGCACTGCACCAGTCCCGACATCCGCGTGAAGTATCTGCCGAGCAGTTGTCGCGACTGATCGGCCGGGCCGGCGTGCGTGACGCCGCCGGTCAGGCCAGCAGGAAATCGGTGTACTGGAAGCGCGCGTCGCGCAGCAGGGTATCGCCGCGCTGCAGGCGCAGCGGGCGCGTGAACTCGGGGCCGGAATGACTCAGCGTGTGGAATTCGCCGTTTTCGCCGCACGGATCGACGCCGGCGGGAAGCTCATCGAGCAGTGAGCGGTCGTACGCGCGGCCGCTGAAGCGCGCATCGAGCTGGGTGGTGTCCACGCAGGTCAGCACCGCGCGGTGGCCGGCGTGGATGAATTCGCGCGAGAGTGCCCGGGTATCCGACCCCCACAACGGGAACACTCCGATCCAGCCCTGGCGCGCCAGCTGTTTTTCGCGCCAGGCCCTGACGTCGGCAAGGAGCAGGTCGCCGAAGGCGCAGTGCTGCAGGCTGGGCCAGCGCGCGCGCGCATCGAGCAGGGCGTCGGCCATCGCGGCCTCGTAGGCCTCGTTGCTGGATGGCGAATCGATGAAGCAGACGATCAGCGGCAGGCCGATCGATTCGGCCTGTGCGCGCAGCACGTCCATCCGGATGCCGTGCATGGACACGCGATTGAATCCGCGCGTGACCGTGGTCAGCAACGCGACCGGGTTCCACGCGGGATCGGCGCGCAGCCGCGCCAGTGCCATCAGGCAGTCCTTGCCACCACTCCACGCCAGCAAAACCGGTTCCTGCATCGCCGTGTCAGGCCGCCTGGCGCGCCGCGCGCTTGCGGTCGTTTTCGGTCAGGTGCTTCTTGCGCAGGCGGATTTCCTTCGGCGTGACCTCGACCAGTTCGTCGTCGTCGATGAACTCCAGCGCCTGTTCCAGCGACAGCTTCACCGGCGGCGTCAGCGTCAGCGCGTCGTCCTTGCCGGCGGCGCGCACGTTGGTGAGCTGCTTGGCGCGCAGCGCGTTGACCGTGAGGTCGTTGTCCTTGGCGTGGATACCGACCAGCTGGCCTTCGTAGATTTCCACGCCGGCATCAATCAGCATGCGGCCGCGATCCTGCAGGCCGTACAGCGCGTACGCGGGGGCGGGACCGGTGCCGTTGGAAATCATCACGCCGTTGGCGCGCTTGCCGATGACGCCCTCGGACTTCGGCCCGTAGTGGTCGAAGATGTGGAACATCAATCCGGTGCCGGCGGTGAGGGTGCGGAACTCGGTCTGGAAGCCGATCAGGCCACGCGCCGGAATCATGTATTCCAGCCGCACGCGGCCCTTGCCGTCGGGCTCCATGTTGCGCAGCTGCCCGCGGCGCGCGCCGAGCTTTTCCATCACGCCGCCCTGGTATTGCTCTTCAAGATCCACGACCAGTTGCTCGTACGGTTCCTGCAGCGCGCCGTCGATTTCGCGCACGATCACTTCCGGGCGCGACACGCCAAGTTCGTAGCCTTCGCGGCGCATGGTTTCGATCAGGATGGAAAGGTGCAGCTCGCCGCGCCCGGAAACCTTGAACTTGTCCGGGTCGGGCGTGTCCTCGACCTTGAGTGCGACGTTGTGCAGCGTCTCGCGGATCAGCCGTTCGCGGATCTGCCGGCTGGTGAGGAACTTGCCGCCGGAGCGATCCTTGTTGCCGGCGAACGGCGAATTGTTGACCTGGAAGGTCATGCTGATGGTCGGCTCGTCCACCGTCAGCGCCGGCAGTGCCTCGACGTGGGCCGGGTCGCACAGGGTGTCGGAGATGCCAAGGTCGCCGATGCCCGAAACCGCGATGATGTCGCCGGCCCGGGCTTCGCTGACTTCGCGCCGCTCCAGGCCCATGAAGCCGAGCACCTGCAGCACCTTGCCGTTGCGGCGCTTGCCGTCACGATCGACGACGGTGACCGGCATGTTGGTGCGCACGCTGCCGCGCTGGATGCGCCCGACGCCGATCACGCCGACGTAGCTGGAATAATCGAGCGAGGAAATGCGCATCTGGAAGGGCCCGTCCGGATCGACGTCCGGGGCCTTGACGTGCTGGACGATGGCTTCGAACAGCGGCGTCATGTCGCCCTCGCGCACATCCGATTCCAGCCCTGCGTAACCCTGCAGCGCCGAGGCATAGACCACCGTGAAGTCGAGCTGGTCTTCGTCGGCGCCGAGGCGATCGAACAGGTCGAAGGTCTGGTTGACCACCCAGTCCGGACGCGCGCCGGCGCGGTCGACCTTGTTGACCACCACGATCGGCTTGAAGCCCATCTGGAAGGCCTTTTGCGTCACGAACCGCGTCTGCGGCATCGGGCCGTCCATCGCGTCCACCAGGATCAGCACCGAGTCGACCATCGAGAGCACGCGCTCGACCTCGCCGCCGAAGTCGGCGTGTCCGGGAGTGTCCACGATGTTGATGCGCCAGGTCTCGCCGTCCGGGTCGGTCCAGCGGATCGCGGTGTTCTTGGACAGGATGGTGATGCCGCGCTCGCGCTCCAGGTCGTTGGAATCCATCACCCGCTCGGGCACCACCGCGCGTTCGGACAACGTGCCCGACTGCTTCAGAAGCTGGTCGACCAGGGTGGTCTTGCCGTGGTCGACGTGCGCGACGATGGCGATGTTGCGGAGATTCTTTACGGGCATGGGCACACACGACGCGCCACGGTCGTCTGACCGCGACGCGATACACAAGAGGAATCAGCTCATTATAACGGGATTTCCCCTCGCAATCTGAACCAGACCGACAGCTGTTCCACCGCCAACGCGTGATCCGGGACCTGGTCGAGGCTTGCTGTCCCCGCTCCCAAGTCCCCGGTCCCCGCTTCCCGGTCCCCGGTCCCCGGTCCCCGGTTCCGAGTCCCGAGTCCCGAGTCCCGAGTCCCGAGAAACTCGCCGCATCCTGCGGC
>CAZAXF010000008.1:0-73005 GCA_964489055.1 uncultured Rhodanobacter sp.
TGAAGTAGAGAGTGCATCGCAACGCCAACGTGGCTGAGGAAACGCCCTAATCAGGCCCCTTCAAGGGGAGGGTTGGGTGGGGATGGGTTGGCAATGAAGAAAACCCCATGATTTTGGCGTTGTCGAGCGTACTGGCAAAATGGCGGGTGGAGTCGATACGACTTTTGTCCGCCCGATCACCGCATCATGTACACCATCAAGGAAATCTTCCACACCCTGCAGGGCGAGGGCTTCCACGCCGGTCGCCCCGCGGTGTTCTGCCGCTTTTCCGGCTGCAATCTGTGGTCGGGGCGCGAGGCCGATCGCGCCGGTGCGGTGTGCAATTTCTGCGATACGGATTTCGTCGGTACCGACGGCGAGAATGGTGGCAAGTACCCGGACGCGGCGGCGTTGGCGGAGAAGATTGCATCGCTGTGGCCGCGCGCGCAAACGGAAAACCGCTTCGTGGTGTTCACCGGCGGCGAACCGTTGCTGCAGCTCGACACCGCGCTGCTTGATGCCGTGCACGCGCACGGATTCGAATGTGCGGTCGAAACCAACGGCACGCTGGAAGCGCCCACGGGACTCGACTGGATCACCGTCAGCCCCAAGAGCACCGCGCCGGTGAAGCTCAAGCGCGCAGATGAACTCAAGCTGGTGTATCCGCAGCCGACCGCGCCGCCGGAACGCTTCACGGGTTATCCCGCCACCCACTTTTTCCTGCAGCCGATGGACGGACCCCGGATCGAGGAAAATACCCGCGCCGCGGTCGACTACTGCAAGGCGAACCCGCACTGGCGATTGAGCCTGCAGACGCACAAGTACCTGGGCATTCCATGAGCGAAAAACAGTTCAACGTGTGGAAGGAATTCCGCTTCGATGCCGCCCACCAGCTCGACGCCGGCCCCGGCGGCGATCCGCGCTATCGCCGCATGCATGGCCATTCCTACCAGGTCGAGGTGTGGCTGCGCGGCCCGCTCACCGAACGCGGCTGGGTGGTGGACATGGGCGATCTGGAACGCCGCATCGCGGTGGCGCACGACGCGCTCGACCACCGCCTGCTCAACGACGTCGAAGGCCTCGGCATCCCGACGATGGAAAACATCGCCCGCTTCGTGTGGGAAAAGCTCGGCCACCTGCCACAGCTTCAGCGCGTGGTGGTCAAACGCGCGCAGAACGGCGAAGGCTGCGAGTACCTGGGTCCGCAGGGCTGAACGATTACTCGGTCTGCCCTGGCGTCGCGTCGGGCTTGCCCATGGCCGCCAGCCACATGAACCCGGCCACGCCCGCGATGGTCGACGCGACGATCACGGCGAGCTTGGATGCATTGACCAGCGCGTCGTTGCCGGCAAAGCTGAGATTGGTGATGAAGATCGACATCGTGAATCCGATGCCGCCGAGCATCCCGGCACCGATGACGTGACGCCAGCTCAGGTCCTCCGGCAGTCGGCACAGGCCGCTCGCCACGCCCGCGAGGGCAAACAGCGCCACACCCAGCGGCTTGCCGATGACAAGGCCCGCGGCGATGCCCAGACCGTTCACCCCCATCAACTCCCGCAGCGAAGCGCTGTCGATGGGAATCGCGGTGTTGGCCAGCGCGAACAGCGGCAGTACCAGGAACGCGACCGGCCGGTGCAGCCAGTGTTCGAGCCGGTGTGACGGGGAGCGTGCGTCTTCGGCCCTGTGCGAGAAAGGGATGGCGAACGCCAGCAGCACGCCGGCGACGGTCGCGTGCACGCCGGACTGCAGCATGAAGAACCACATCAGCACACCACCCGCGAGGTAGGGCAGCAGCGCCATCACGCGCAGGACGTGGTTCAGGACGACCAGCGCCAGCCAAACGGCCAGCGCGGCAAGCAGATAGCCGAGGGAAACGTGCGCGGTGTAGAAAATCGCGATGACCATGACCGCACCCAGGTCGTCGACGATCGCGAATGCCACCAGCAGCACCCGCAACGATGCCGGAATGCGTTTCCCCAGCAGCGCCAGGGCGCCCAGCGCAAACGCGATGTCGGTCGCCATCGGGATGCTGACGCCCGCCTGGGTCGGCGTGCCCGCATTGAGCGAGAAGTGGATCAGCACCGGGACCACCATGCCGCCGATTGCCGCGAATGCCGGCAGCATCGCGTTGCGCAGGTTCGAGAGTTCGCCGCTGTAGAGCTCGCGCTCCAGCTCCAGGCCGATCAACAGGAAGAACGTGGCCATCAGCGCATCGTTGATCCAGTGCTCGACGCTGAGCCCGCCGATGTGCAAATGCCACCAGTCAAGGTATGGCGCCGCGGCCGGCGAGTTGGCGATCAGCAACGAAACGATGGTGCAGGCGACCAGCAGCAGTCCGCCCGACTTTTCCGAGTCGACGAATCGCTGGAACATCCCCGGCAATGGCTGCGGCATCAATCCCATGCACACCCCCGCTTGCGGGCACCGGACCTGGCCCGCACCCGCCGCGGCAAACGCGGACCGTACCCGCTGGAGTCGATGCGTGGCCGGTCCACGGCGGACTCACCGAAGTGCCAGCGGAAAACCGGATCGGGTCTCACAGGCAGCACGCGGTCAGGCCGGCGCGCGCAGACGGATGGGGACGCCGGCAACGGCGCAGAAGAACAACCCGGACACCAGTCCCAGCAGCAGGCCCTCGGGCAACACGCCCAGAAATTCCGGCATGGCCGAACGCGCAGCCATCGCCGGCGCCCACCACAGGAAAAGCCCGAGGTCGGCGGCACCCGCCAGCAACCCGACGACGGCGGCACCGGTACATATCCAGCGCGCGGTGAGCAGGCCCCGGGTGCGCAGCCACCACACCAGCGGCACGCCCAGCACCAGCGTCACCGCGCAACTGGCCACCAGCACCATCACGAACACCATCCCCAGCAGGGGCGCCACCGCGCGCCACCCGTCGAGGCCACTGACGCGGCCGGTGATCCATGCCGCCGCGATCTGCCACGAGCTTTCCACCACCGGCGGCACCAGCGGCACCAGCAGCAGTGCAGGCCACAACGGACGCATGTGTTGGCGATCGGGCATCAAGCCTGGACCTGTCGGCACCTGCAGCGTGCCGGTTGCGCGGAGAAAGCTGGAAATACTCTAGCGCAGGTCGCGTTCACCTGCGTCGATGCCCAGGCTCCTAGACTGTACGGTTCGACGTTCAACAAGAGCATGGGTGACGCAAGCGCATTCCGACCAGCCAACCAGTCTCCTCAAGCAGCCCCGGTCCGTGTGGGCGGTGGCCTTCGCCTGCGTGGTGTCGTTCATGGGACTGGGGCTGGTCGATCCCATCCTGCCCGTCCTCGCCACGCAGCTCCATGCCACGCCCGGGCAGGTGGAGATGCTGTTCACCAGCTACTTCCTGGTGACCGGGATCGCGATGATCGTCACCGGCTACGTGTCCAGCCGGCTCGGCATCAAGCGCACGCTGCTGGTGGGCCTGGCACTGATCCTGGCCTTCAGCGCGGCGGCCGGCAGCGCCGGCGGCATCACCGGCATCGCGCTCTACCGCGGCTTCTGGGGCCTCGGCAACGCGCTGTTCATCGCCACCGCGCTGGCGGCGATCGTGCACCTGTCGGGGCACGGCACCAAGCGTGCGGTGATCCTCTACGAATCGGCGCTGGGCCTCGGGATTTCGGTCGGGCCGCTGCTGGGCGGCGTGCTGGGCGGGATCAGCTGGCGCGGTCCGTTCTACGGCGTCGCCGCGCTGATGCTGGTGGGGCTGGTGGCGCTGGTCTTCCTGTTGCCCGAGGTGCCCGATCCCGAACAGCGCAGTTCACTCGCCGCCCCGTTCCAGGCGCTCGCGCACCGCGGCCTGCTGACGCTGGGCCTGACGGCGCTGTGCTACAACTTCGGCTTCTTCACGCTGCTCGCCTACGCCCCGTTTCCGATGGGCTACGGCGTCCACGTGCTCGGCTACATCTATTTTTGCTGGGGCCTGCTGCTGGCGGTGTGCGCGGTGTTCCTCGCGCCGCGGCTGCAGCGGCGCTTCGGCACGCTGCCCACGATGTACGCGATGCTGGTGCTGATCGCGCTCGACCTGCTGGCGATGGCCATCGGCATCGACGATCCGCTGCTGCTCGCGATCGCGGTGATCGTGGGCGGCGCGTTCCTGGGCGTGAACAACACCCTGGTCACGACGGCGGTGATGCAGGCGGCGCCGGTCGAACGCTCGGTGGCCTCGGCGGCCTACAGCTTCGTGCGTTTCACGGGCGGTGCCATCGCCCCGGTGCTGGCGGGCGTGCTGGGCGCGCGGTTCAGCCCCGCGGTACCGTTCTACGTGGGCTCGGGCGCGGTGTTCGTTGCCGCGGCGGTGCTGTTTTCCGGTCGAGCCTGGCTCGGGGATGTCTAGCGGAACGCCCGCCCCGGCGCACGCTACATCACGGGGCCGAAGATGGTGGCGATGTTGTCGCCGATCCGGCGCAGCAGCGACCGGTGCAGGACCTTTTCGCGCGGCACCTCGGCGGAATCCGCGAGCCAGGCGCGCTGGCGTTCGCGGACATCGTTTGCCACTTCGGGCGAGTGCAGCAGGATGTTGTTCTCGAAATTGAGTTCCAGGCTGCGCCGGTCCATGTTGGACGAACCGATCAACACGGCGCTGCCGTCGACCACCAGGGTCTTGGCGTGCAGCAGGCCGGCGCGGAACTCGAAAATCCGCACGCCGGCGTCTGCCAGCTGGCCGTAGTAGGCCTTGCTGATCGCGCCGACCAGCCGGGAATCGTTGCGCGCGGGAAGGATCAGCGTGGTTTCCACGCCGCGCCGGGCGCAGCCGACGAGCGCCGCCAGCAGCGATGGGTCGGGGACGAAATACGGATTCGAGATCACGACTTCGCGCTGGGCGCTGTAGAGCAGGCCGACGAACACGTCCGACATGGCGCCGCGCGGCGACAGCGGGCCGGTACCGAAGGCGATCGCGGGAAACCCGTCGCGCGCCGGGTCCGCGCCGGGTTGCTGCTGCGGGACCACGAGGTCCTCGCCGGCCTCGACCCGCCAGTCGCTCGCGAACAGCCGCTGGTTCTGCCGCACCACCGGCCCTTCGAAGCGCAGCATGATGTCCACCCACGGCGCGTACTTCGCCTTGACGAGGAACTGCGGGTCGGCGCAGTTCTGGCTGCCGCAGTAGGTGATGCGATCGTCCACCACCACGATCTTGCGATGGTTCCTGAGGTCCACGCGGCTGCCGAACACGAACGCGAAGCCGAAGGACACCTTCATGGACGTGCACAGCCTCACCCCCGCCGCCTGCATTTGGGTCCAGTGGTGCGAGCGGATCAGCGCGCGCGAACCGACGCCGTCGGCGATCACCCGGCAGGTCACGCCACGGGCCGCGGCGCGTTTCAATGCCTCGACCACTCGCAGTCCGTTGCGGTCCGCAAGCCAGATGTAGAACGAGATGTGGATGCTCTCGCGCGCGGCGTCGAAGTCGGCCACCATCGCATCGATCGCGGCATCGGAATCGGCCGCCAGCGTGGCCTGGTTGCGGCCGGTGACGGGGCCGGCGGCCAGGCGTTCGCACACCCGGAAGGCCGCCTGGTACGGCCCGGGCACGGCGTGCATGGCCGAGATTCCGGCCGCCATCCCGCGATCGGCCAGCGCCATGCCCGCGGCAGCGGCCTTGCGCCGCGAGCGCCGCGACACCCACGGCTCGCCGAACAGCAGGTACAGCACGATGCCGAGCGCCGGCACGAACACCAGCACCAGCACCCATGCGGCGCGCGAGGTCGGTTCCTTGCCCTCCACCGCGAGCACGCGCACGATCAACGCGACGTGCACCAGCGCGTAGACGACCAGCCAGATCGAGGTTGCCGACATCACCGGTTCCTCGTCGCCGACACCCGTCGGCGCGTTGCGTGGCGGGCGGGGCCGTGCCCGATCAACTGCGCTCGTCGGCGGTCTGGTCGCGGATCGCGCGGAACTCCGAATCGTGGCTCCAGTTCGGCCATTCGCGCGAGTTGGCGAGGTCGCTGCCGACCGTGTAGAGGAGTTGCAGGTCCTGGGCCATGCCGGTGAACGGCCAGTCGGCCTGCCACTCGTCGCCCGGCTGGTGGTAGCGGTGGGCGGTGTAGTCCTTCGCCGCCGCGCGCCCGGCCGCGACGCCGCCTTCGACCAGGTCCTCACCCGAGCCGAACGAGATCGCCGGCACGCCGCGCTTGGCGAACGAGAAGTGGTCGGAGCGGAAGAAGTAGCCGGCCTCGGGGTGCGAGTCCGGTGTGTAAGTCTTGCCGAACTGTTCGCCGGCCGCGATCAGGTCGTCGAGCAGGTCCAGCTTCGCGGTGCCGGAAATCGTGAAGTCGCGGGCCGGGCCACCGGGGTCCAGCGCATCCATGTTCAGCACCCCGACGGTGGTGGACAGCGGATACAGCGGATTGGCGGCGTAGTACTCCGAGCCGAGCAGGCCCTTTTCTTCGGCCGTGACGTTGAGGAACACCACCGAACGTTCCGGCTGCGGCGCCTTGGCAAACGCGCGCGCGATCTCGATCAGCGCGGCGGTGCCGGTGGCATTGTCCACCGCGCCGTTGTAGATGCGATCGCCCGTGGCATCCGGCTCGCCGACGCCGAGGTGGTCCCAGTGCGCGCTGTAGATCACCGTCTCGTCGGGATGTTTGCTGCCCTCGATGCGGGCAACGATGTTGTGCGAGGTGATCACACGCGCGTCGACCTTGAACTTCGCGCTGAGGGTTTCGCCCTTCAGCGCCACCGGCTTGAACGCACGGGTTTGCGCCTGTTTCTTGAGCGCGTCGAAGTCGAGTCCGGCATGCTTGAACATCGACACCGCGAGGTCATGCTGGATCCAGCCTTCCAGTTGCGTGTGCGCCTCCGCCGGGTGCTTGCGCACGATGTCGAACATCGCGTTGGTGTTGGAGTTCTTCACCGTCGCCCAGCCGTAGGATGCCGGCGCGGTCTCGTGCACCACCAGCACGCCGGCCGCACCGCGCCGCGCGCCTTCCTCGTACTTGTAGGTCCAGCGACCGTAGTAGGTCATGGCCTTGCCGCCGAAGTAGCCCTTGCCGGTCTCGAAATCGGGATCGTTGACCAGCACCACCGCGATCTTGCCGTGCAAATCCACACCCTTGTAGTCGTCCCAGTTGCGTTCGGGCGCATCGACGCCGTAGCCGACGAACACCAGCGGCAGGTTCTCCACGTCGACGGCTTTCGAGCCGTCCATCGGCGAGCGGATCGCGATTTCCCTGCCCTGGGTCAGCGTGCGCGGCTTGCCGTTTTCCGTCAGCGTCAAGGAAGGCGTGCCGACGATCTCGCTGCGCAGCAGCGGCACGGCCTGGGTCCAGGTGCGCTTGCCGTCCTTGATGTCACCGCCCGGTTGCACGCCGGCGGCCTTGAACTGCGACACCACGTACTCGATCACCTTGTCCTCGGCCGGCGTGGCCGGGCCGCGGCCCTCGAAGGCGTCCGAGGACAGCGTCTTCACTTCGTCGGACAGACGCTGCGTGCTGAAGGTCGGCGGCGTGGCGGCCGCCGCGGCGCAGCTTGCGGACAACACCAGGCTGGCAAGGATCCATCGTTTCACGGGCAGGTACCTGCGGTTCGGGAAAGGTGATCCCGGATGCTAGCAAATCCTCACGCTGCTGCCCCGCGTGGCGAGGATGCCGCTGGAGCTCTGCGGTTCCTTTCCTTCTCCCTCCTGGAGAGGGTGCCCCGCAGGGGCGGGTGAGGGTCCGCGCCCGCGCAACGCTGGCTTCGGCGCCGACACGTGCTGCTCACTCGCCCGGCTTGTCAATCGCGAGCGTCGCGAACGAGGGGCCCTCGCTGGCCTGCAGGCGCGCGGCGACCCGTTCCGCCTCGCGCATCACGCGCAGCAGGTTGCGGCCGGCCAGGGCCGCGAGCTCGTCGTCGCTCCAGCCGCGGCGGGCGAGTTCCTCGAACAGTGCCGGATAGCGGCTCACGTCCCCGAGCCCGATGGGCGTGCTGCCGATGCCGTCGAAATCGCTGCCGATGCCGACGCTCGCGACGCCCGCGATCTTGCGGATGTGCTCGATGTGGTCGGCGACCTCGGCCAGCGTGGCCTCGGGACGCGGGTGCTGGTCGTCCCACCGTGCCAGTGCCGCCTCGACGCGCTGCGGCTGGTCGATGTAGAGCGCCTCGAAGCGGGCCCTGGCGCCGGCGCGGTCGGCGTTCCAGTCGACGACCCGTTGCGATATGAAGCCGGGATAGAAGTTCACCATCACGATCCCGTGGTTCTGCTTCACCATCCGCAGCACGTCGTCGGGCACGTCGCGCGGATGATCGACCAGGGCGCGGGCGCTGGAGTGCGAAAACATCACCGGCGCCGCGCTGGCGTCGATTGCGTCGCACATGGTGTCGGCCGACACGTGGCTGAGGTCCACCAGCATGCCGAGGCGGTTCATTTCGTGCACCACCGCGCGGCCGAACGCGGTCAGGCCGTGGTGTTCGGGCTTGTCGGTGGCGGCGTCGGCCCACGCGGTGTTCTTCCAGTGGGTCAGCGTCATGTAGCGCGCGCCGAGCGCGAAGTACGCGCGCAGCACCGCCAGCGAGTCATCGATCTGGTGGCCGCCCTCGACGCCGATCAGGCTGGCAATGCGCCCGGCGTCGTGGATGCGCTCGATGTCGTCGGCGGTGTAGGCCATCTCGAAGGTGTCGGGATACTTCGCCACCATCGTGCGTACGATGTCGATCTGCTCCAGCGTCATCTCCACGGTCCTGGGGCCGCTTTCCCCGACCGGCACGTACACCGACCAGAACTGTCCGCCCACCCGGCCCGCCCGCAGGCGCGGGATGTCGGTCATCAATGGCTGCTTCGCCGCATCCGTGTCGGTGCCGGTGGTCTTCGACAGGTCCGCCGCGAGATCGACGGCGCCGACGTTGCCGTAGCGCATCCGGATGGCCCACGGCAGGTCGTTGTGGCCGTCGATCAGCGGGGTCGTCGCGAGCACGTGCTGCACCCGCGCCGAAACGTCGCCGGACGTCGGCGCCGCGACCGCGGTTGCCGCGGCCATGCAGGAAAGGGCGAGCCACATGGCACAGGTTCGCCGGCATTTCATGGTCATCATCCGGTGGCTGGCATGAGATGCCCGAGTCTAGCCGGCATTCCCCGTCGCCTCACTTCCGGGGACACACGAGTACGAATTGGCAGGGCGAGAGCTTCCGTTGGTTGTCGCCTGGCCCAAAATGGCCGGCTTCGGAGCCGGGCTCGGCGCCTGCGGATGCACGCGCAGGCTTTCGTTCCACGTCCGTAGGCCAACCTGACAGCGCCCGATACACCGCCGTGGCCGGCCGTCGGAGGTCGGCATCCGGCCACTCTCGGCCAACAAGGGACATTCGGGGTGCCAACCGTTTTGCCATGAAGCAGTCGTTGCCGCCGGCGAACCAGAACCAAAAAAGGTCCGAAGTGTCCGGAAACTGTCCGCGGACACTTTTCCCAAAATGCGACACAGGCAAGTGATTGATGTGTGGATAGAAATTTTAATGCAGGTGCTGGCGCGCAAAATGCTTTTATCTACACGTGCATCGCCACCGTGTGGCAGAGAGGAGCAAGTACCCGATGTTTGGTTACTACGTCAGCCTCGCGTTGCGCAGTTTCAAGCGCAACAAGGCGATCACACCACTGATGGTGCTGGTACTCGGGCTTGGCATTGGTGCATTTATCACGACGTTGACCGTCGTCAAGCTGCTGTCCGGTGATCCGCTGCCGCAGAAAAGCGCACGGATTTTTACGCCCGAACTCAACCCGTTGACTGCGCAGGCTTCCGCGGTTGCCGGTCCTGCCCCTCAGGGCAACCTCGTCACCTATAGGGACGCCATGAACCTGTTGCGCGGCCACAAGGCACAGCGGCAGGCGGCGATGGCACTGACGCGTGTGAAGATTTCTCCGCAGGAGCCCAACCAGAGCCCGTTCTTCAACAACGGCGTCATGACCACCGCCGACTTCTTCGCGATGTTCGACGTGCCGTTCCGGTACGGCGGCAGTTGGAGCGCACAGGCTGGTCAGGACGCGGCGCGGTTAGCCGTAATCGGGCGGCAACTGAATGACAAGGTGTTCGGTGGCCGCAACAGCGTTGGCCAGACAATACGCATCAACGATCACGACTACCGCATCATCGGCGTGCTGCGGCAGTGGGCCCCACAGCCACGCTTCTATTCTGTGAATCTGAGTCAGGGAAGCAGCTACGGCAACGGTGATGCAGTCTTCATCCCGTTGGGCGCCGCACTCGCGGACAGGATGAGGCCGGAAACCGTCAATTGCTTCGGTAACCCCACGAACAATCTCAAAACCGACCCGTGCGCGTGGTTGAGCGTGTGGGTCGAGTTCGCCCACCCAACGGATGCCAAAGCGTACAAGACATTCCTGGCCAACTACGTCGATGCGCAGGTCTCAGCAGGGCGGTTTCACCTGCGCCAGCAATGGCTGCCCAATCTGACGGGCTTCCTGTCGCAGCAGCAGGTAGTGCCGGATGATGCTCGCCTCGAAGCGTACCTTGCGTTTGGGTTCCTGCTGATCTGCATCGTCGGCACCGTCGGCCTCCTGTTGGCGAAGTGCCTGGGGCGCTCGCACGAGGTCGGGGTTCGACGTGCGATGGGAGCGAGTCGGGCAGCGATTTTCGCGCAGTTCATCATTGAATCGGCAATGGTCGGGGTGGCTGGGGGAGTGCTGGGTTTGGCATTCGCGGAATTCGGGCTTTGGCAAGTCCGCCACCAGCCGGCGCAGTACGCGCATTTGGCGCATCTCGATCCCGCGATGTTCGGTATGACGTTCGTTGTTGCGGTTGTCGCGAGCCTGATTGCTGGTGTGCTTCCGGCGTGGCGCGCCTGCACTGTCGCCCCGGCCCCCCAGCTCCAGTCAATCTGAGGAGATTTTCATGGAAATCCGACCCGTCCTTGCTGCGCTGCGAAAGCACAAGATTCCGGCCACGCTGATCGTGCTGGAAATCGCATTGGCGTGCGCCGTGCTGTGCAACGCCGTGTTCATGATGGGTCACCGCGTCGGCGAAATGCGTATCCAGAACGCGATCGATCAGAACGGCATCGTCAGCATCAGTGTCAGCGGCATCAGCTCGAAACGTGCCAACGGGGACATTCCGGGCAATCTGGCAGCCTTGCGTGAAATCCATGGCGTGACCGCCGCTACCGCCATCAACATGGTGCCGCTGTCGAACGGCCCCATGATGGCCAATTCCGCCGGGGCATCGCCAAAGCTCACTTCCAAGGGCAGCCAGATGGTTGCGCCCTACGCCTTTACAAGTGGCGGTCCGGCGGCTTTGGGGCTTCACCTGTTGAGGGGCAGGTTCTTCAACGCCGAAGAGTACGCGGGTGGCTCAGTCGACGACACTGGAACGCCTACGAGCCATGTGGTGGTGATTACGCAACATTTGGCGCACCGCCTGTGGCCCGGCCAGAACGCGCTCGGCAAGCAACTCTATTTCAGTCCGACTGCGCACTACACAGTGGTTGGCGTCGTCGCCAATGTCCTGCTGCCCGCGGAGATCAATGGCCCTGCCAACTTCGCCAACGCCACGTTCTTTCCCGCCAGTTCAGCTGAGGACGTTTTGGGAATGCGCAACTACATAGTGCGCACCGCGCCGCAGAACCGTGAACGTGCCTTGCGCAGCGCGGTGGCAAAACTACGGGCCGCGTCGCCCGACGCCGTCGTGAGGGGTCAAACCTTTACCCAGATCCGCGACGAGTACTTTGCAAATATGCGCAGCGTGGTGTGGATACTGGCGCAGGTGTGCATCGTGATGCTGTTGGTGACGGCCTTCAGCATCGTCGGGCTTACCAGCTTTTGGGTAGGCCAACGGCGTCGTCACATCGGTATCCGCCGCGCGCTGGGCGCACGACGCATCCAGATTGCGCAGTACTTCCAGGCCGAGAATCTCCTGTTGAGCACGGCAGGCGTTATCGCCGGGATGATTCTGGCGTACGCCGCCAATCTGTACCTGATGCAGCATTACCAACTGGACCGGATGCCCTGGTATTACCTGCCGGTGGGCGCAGTCGCGCTGTGGCTGATCGGGCAACTGGCGGTGCTGGGCCCGGCCGTGCGCGCGTCTCGTGTGCCGCCAGTGGTTGCGATGCGCAGCATGTCAAAACGCGTTTGAGGCAACCGGCCTCATTGCGGGCCTTGATTAATGCCCGCAACGGATCGATTCTTGCCGTGCCGGTTGCCGCGATCGGCCCAACCAGGCGCCCGCAGATCGCCATCTGTAGCCGGCTGCGGCATGCGTCGACGGTTCATTTCATGGCGCGCGAGTGCCGTTCGTGGCAGGTCTTGCTGCCGGTCATGCGGTCTCATGCTGGTTTGACCACCGTGCTGCCCGAGGTGCCACTGTCATGACGCGCGGCTTCCGGGTACAGTGCGGGGCCCGCGGCGCCGGACGCCGCGGACCCGACTTCGACACGCAACGCGAGCCGTCATCCGGGAGCCGACATGAAACTTGTACCCATCGCCGCCAGCGCGCTCGCGCTGACGGCTTTCGCGGCAGGCGCCGCCGCACCGCCGCCGGCGGAATTTCCGCCCGACGCCTTCCCTTCGACCTACCGGCCGCTGCCCTCGCAGCCCACGCTGATCCGGCACGCGACGATCTTCACCGGCGCCGGCGAGCGCATCGACGACGGCGCGTTGCTGATGCGGGACGGCAGGATCGTGGCGGTGGGGCGCGGGGTCGCGGCGCCGGCCGGTGCGGTGGTGATCGACGCCAGGGGCAAGTACGTGACGCCGGGCATCGTCGACGTGCACTCGCACCTGGGCGTGTATCCCTCGCCGGGTGTCAGCGCCACCGCGAACGGCAACGAGATGACCCACCCGACCACGCCGCAGGTGTCGGCCGAACACTCGGTGTGGCCGCAGGACCCGGGCTTCGACACCGCGCGTGCCGGCGGCGTCACCACGCTGGAGATCCTGCCCGGCTCGGGCAACCTGATCGGCGGGCGCGGCGTGGTGTTGAAGAACATCCCGGCGCTCACCGTGCAGGCGATGAAGTTTCCGGATGCGCCCTACGGCTTGAAGATGGCGTGCGGCGAGAACCCGATGCGCGTGTACGGCAGCCGCAACCAGTTTCCCTCCACGCTGATGGGTGACGTCGCGGGCTACCGGCAGGCCTTCGCCGACGCGCAGGCCTACGACCGCGCCTGGAAGGCATGGCAGGCCAAGCGCGAGGCCAAGGGCAGCGCCGAGGCCGGCGCGCCGCCCAAGCGCGACCTCGGCATGGAAACCCTGGCGATGGTGCTGGACGGCCGCATCCGGGTGCAGATGCACTGCTACCGTTCCGACGAAATGGCGGCGCTGCTGGACGTGGCGCGGGAATTCGGCTTCCACATCGCCGCCTTCCACCACGCGGTCGAGGCCTACAAGATCCCGCGCGTGCTGGCCGATGCCGGCACCTGCGCCGCGGTCTGGGCCGACTGGTGGGGCTTCAAGATGGAGGCTTGGGACGGCATCCGCGCCAATCTCGCGATGGTCGACGCCGGCGGCGCCTGCGCGCTGATCCATTCCGACGACGCGAACGGCGTCCAGCGCCTCAACCAGGAAGTCGCCAAGGCGCTGGCCGCGGGGCGCCGCGCCGGGCTCGACATCAGCGACGCCCACGCGGTGTCCTGGATGACCCTGAACCCGGCGCGGGCGCTCGGGCTGGGCGATCGCATCGGCTCGCTGGCGGCGGGCAAGAACGCCGACGTCGTGATCTGGAGCGGCCATCCGTTCAGCGTTTACACCCACGCCGACAAGGTGTTCCTCGATGGCGCGCTGGTGTACGACCGCGCCGACCCGAAGCGGCAGGCGCAGTCGGACTTCATGCTGGGCAGCTCGATCGGGACCGCGCCCGGCGCGGCCGGCACCACGGAGGACGCGCCATGAGGACGCTCGCGATCCTGCTGCTGGCGGTGCTGTGCGCCGCGTGCAGCCCAACAGGCGAACAGACCGCCGCGCCGGCCAGCGGCGGCACCGCACGCGCGTCCGCGGATGGCGGCAAGGCGATCGCCATCACCGGCGGCACCGTGTACACGCTGGGCGCGGCCGGCAAGCTCGAGAATGCCACGGTGCTGATCCGCGATCGCCGGATTGTCGCGGTCGGCGCCGATGTCGCCGTTCCCGACGATGCCGAACGCATCGACGCGAGCGGCAAGGTGGTGACGCCGGGCATCTTCGATCCCGAGAGCCAGTTCGGGGTCGTCGAGGTGAGCCAGGTGAAGGAAACCCGCGATGCCTCGGCCGGTGATTCGCGCTTCAGCGCCGCCTTCGACGTCGCCAGCGCGATCAACCCGCGCTCGGTGCTGATCCCGGTGAACCGCATCGCCGGCGTCACCCGCGCGATGGTGGCGCCGATGCCGGGCAACGGCCGCATCATCGCCGGCCGCGGCGCGATCATCGACCTTGGCGGCGCGGATGGTTTCCTGCAGCGCGATCCCGCTGCGATGTTCGCGGTGCTGGGCGAATCCGGCGCGGAGGAGGCCGGCGGCTCGCGCGCGGCCGCGCTGCTGGCGCTGCGCGAGGCGCTGCAGGACGCGCGCGACTACGCCGACAACCGCCCGGCCTTCGACCGCAACCAGCGGCGTGCCTACGCCTTGACGCGGCTGGACCTCGACGCGTTGCAGCCGGTGCTGCAGGGCAAGCTGCCGCTGGTGGTGCACGTGGACCGGGCCAGCGACATCGACGCGGCGCTGGCGCTGGCGCGCGACTTCGGGCTGAAGCTGGTGGTCTCCGGCGGCGCCGAGGCCTGGCGCGTGGCCGATGCGCTGGCGGCTGCCGGGGTGCCGGTGCTGCTGGATCCGCTGGAAAACCTGCCGGCGCGCTTCGAGACCCTGGGCGCCACGCTGCAGAACGCCGCGCGCCTGCACGCGGCCGGCGTGCTGATCGCGTTCGCCACCGGCAATACCCACAACGCCCGTAACCTTACCCAGGCGGCGGGCAACGCCGTCGCCAATGGCCTGCCGTGGGACGAGGCCCTCAAGGCGCTGATGCTGAATCCGGCGAAGATCTACGGCATCGCCGACCGGGTCGGCACGCTGGAAGCGGGCAGGGCCGCCGACGTGGTGGTTTGGAGCGGCGATCCGCTGGAACTGTCCACCTTCGCCGAACACGTGGTGATCGCCGGCCGCGCGATGCCGATGGAAAGCCGCCAGACCCTGCTGCGCGATCGCTACATGCAGGCCCTGAAGGACGAGGGCGGGCTGCCGGCCGGCTACATCCATCCGCCATCCGCTGCGGGCGCCGCGCGCGTGGACGACTGAGCGCGCGCGGCGCGGGGCTCACTGCGGCGAAGCGCGCAGGGTCTGTCCGGAATCCGAATGGATCACCAGCTTGCCGGTATCGGTGATGTCGAAGCCGAGGGCGTGGTTCAGGACATCCAGGAACCGTCGTTCCTGCTGGTCCAGCGCGGGCACGCAGGCCATCAGCGTCGAGGCGATCCTGTCGGTGGCGAGATTCTCGCCGGTCAGTTCATACTGCCCGTGGTAGCGGTTGCAGCCGCCGCTGCCGGACAATTGCCCGTCGGGATCGAACTGGATCGTGACGTGCGAGCTGTCAATCACGCCGCCGCCGGCGATGTCCTCGACGAGCCAGGTGTGGCCGGTCAGGAGTGACTTCGGGTCGCCGCCGCAGCCCTGCAGGGTCTCGCCGTCGATCTGCACGGTGACCTTGTCCGGATAGGGCATGCCGGTCATCGAGTCGCGGCAGATCGCATGGGTGATGTGCGCGTCCAGTCGGTGCGCACCGGTGGATGCGACATACCGCAGGCCGTCGCCGCTCCGGCGCGGCTGCGGCAGCGGCATGCGCACGTGCTTCCCGCCGTAGCTCCAGTCGAGGCTCATCGCGCCGTCATCGAGGGTCAGCACCCAGCCGGGTTCGTTGCCCCGCGCCTTGTACGGCAGCGCGAGGGCGGTCGAGGCCCCCGTCCCGGCCCGCACCAGCCACAGCGTGCCGAGGTCATTCACCGGCTTGTCGCGATCGATGATGTGCGCGGTATCGGTCGTCCACGACAGCTTTCCGTCCGGGCCGCTGATGGTGCCGCGCAGGCTGTACCGGTGGTTCGGCTGCAGGTTTGCCCTGGGCACCTCGAGCTCGAATGGCAGCGGAACCTGCCGGCCTTCGGTGTCGATGATCTTGCGGGCCACCATCGGGGCCGCCCGATCGGCGACGGAGGTATCCACGAGGGTCACCTGCGCCCGGGCGTGCGGCGGCAACGCGATCCGTTCGCGATAGGCCAGTTGGCCCTTGATGGTCACGCGAGGGGTATCGATGGCGGGTAGCTGCGGCCGCGGGCTGACCTGGGTGCAGGCGGCAAGGCCCGCCGTGAGAATCAGCGCGCTGACCGCCCGCGCTGGAAGCTGGAGTTTGCGTCTGGCTTGGTGCGTTGAAGGTTGCATCGACACTCCTTGATCGCGTGTGGAAACTCGTTGTGCCGGAAGACTCCGGCGCAGGAAAACCTTGCGTGCAATGGCGGGTTCGATGGTGGCCGTTTGCATTCACCCCTTTCGTGCCGGGGAGGGATCGTGATTGCGAGCCCCCGCGTGCGCCGATGCAACAGTCGGGCGTGATATTCCGTTCGCGCCGGGCGCAGCTTGCACAGGCAAGCGGAGTCGATGCGTCTGGCGACCCGGCTCTTCGGTTCGCTCCTTCGGGGCTTGCCCGGACGTCGCTCGCGGACCATGACCGGAATCACGCCACCGTGTACCCGTTCGCCCCCGGGTCAGATCCGGGAGCGAACGGGTGTTGCCACGAGGCACCACGCAGGCGCTGCTGCGGGATGCCCGCCCTCATGCATCCGGGCGGGAACTCAGAACGGTGCCTGGATCACGTGGAACTTGCTGGTCACGTTCCCCGATAGCGACGTACTGTCGGGATTCAATGCCATCACGGGCGCGCCTGGCGAAAGGTCGAACTTCATGAGGTCGACCCAGACCAGGTTCGGTGCGGTCGTCAGCTCGAAATAGTAGCGCTTGGCATTGAGGTTCATCACCGTGCGGTACTCGGTGTTGTAGATGCCGAAGCCCTGGTAGGGCGCACCAAACGGCACCGAGACGTTGCGCGCGATGGCGAGCACGGAGGCGACCGCCTCGCGCTCGCTCGTCGGCTTGGGCAGCAGCGCCAGGTAATACGACGCCCGCGCGAATCGGTCCGTGGGACTGACATTGCCGGGGATCGGCGTGTTGCTGCTCGGATGCGCGAAATCACCCTCCTTCTTCATCTTCGCCAGCAATGCGAGTTGCTGGTCGTAGGGGGGATCGTTGGTCATGACCTGGTATTGACGACCATGATGAACGACCAGCTTGCCGTTGATGTACTCGAGGATGGCCGAATCACCGGAGGCGTCTTCCAAGGCCAGGTGCACCGTGGCCTTGTGCCCGTGCGCCTCGGCCATCACCACCTGGACCTTCTTGAGCAGGGCCAGTGCCTGGTCGACCGTCGCCGCGTTGTCGAGCACGTACTGCCCCCACAGGCCGGCTTGCACGCCCGGCTTGCTCGGGTCGCGCGGCCCGAAGTCCGTGTGTTTGAGGTACAGCATGTGCATCGCCAGCCCGGCTTCATTGAAGCCGTCGGCCGTGCCGATGCCGTAGATCGGGGTAACGATGCTGGCGTATTTGGAGGTCCATTTGGCCGGGTTTACCTTGACAACCGTTTCGGTGCCGACGAGGCCACCGTTACGCTTCATTCCACGCGGAAAGACCACGAGCTGCGGTTCGGTGGTTTCCGGCCAGTCCATCGTTCTTCCCACCAGGGTTGCCAGGCCGTTGTCGTTCCACAGCACGCGCGTGCAGGCTTCGGCGGTCTGCGATATCGCAACGCCGGCGATCAGGACGACCAGCGTGGTGCCCAGGGACATGAAAAGCTTTCGTGTTGTCATTGGTACATCTCCTTCCGTTGCGCTTGTACGTTTGGAGTTGTCGGGTGCAGTGGCGCCCCAGTTCCGGGCGACGCACCCGCGTCGTTCTTATCACGCGTCACAGCGGGGAACAAGCGGGAGCCCGGTACAGGCACCAGGTGCACCACCGCCACCGAACCGTTTGTTGTGCGAGTCGGTGTGGTCCGTCGTATCCGTGCGGTGCGAACGCACGGATGAAGATGCCGCGGCCCGGCATGGTCGTGCAGGGACACGTGTCCAGATCCACGTGCCGGTTCCTGTGCGCCGCGCGATGGGCGATACTTGTCCGATGACGCAAGCCGTGGATGATCGTGTTGCCTCTTCGCTGCTCGGCGCGGACGGGCCCTTCGCGCGCGAGGTGCCGAATTTCCGTCCGCGCGAAACGCAGCAGCGGATGGCCGATGCGGTGGACGAGGCCATCGCCGACCGTGACGCACTGGTGGTCGAGGCGGGCACCGGGACCGGCAAGACCTTCGCGTACCTGGTCCCTGCGTTGCTCTCGGGCAATCGGGTGATCGTCTCGACCGGCACGCGCAACCTGCAGGACCAGTTGTTCCATCGCGACCTGCCGCGGGTGATGTCGATCCTGGGCGCCAAGGTCGATGTGGCGCTGCTGAAAGGCCGCGC
This sequence comes from uncultured Rhodanobacter sp., assembly GCA_964489055.1. Taxonomy (GTDB): domain Bacteria; phylum Pseudomonadota; class Gammaproteobacteria; order Xanthomonadales; family Rhodanobacteraceae; genus 66-474. The sequence goes on from CAZAXF010000008.1 coordinate 18,420, forward strand.
CAATTACCTTTGCAAGTACCGCCTGCAACAAACGGTGGAATCGGGCCAGTCCAGGTCGCGCGCGCAGTCGGACGACCTGCAGAAGATCCGTGCCTGGGCCGCGCGCACGCGGGTGGGCGATCGCGCGGAATTGGCGGAGGTGCCGGAAGCCTCGCCACTGTGGCCGCGGGTCACGTCCACGGCCGAGAACTGCCTGGGCACCGAGTGCCCGTTCTACGACGAGTGCTTCGTGTTCAAGGCGCGGCGGCGCGCGCAGGATGCGGACATCGTGGTGGTGAACCATCACCTGCTGCTGGCGGACCTGGCGCTGAAGCGTGAAGGCTTCGGGGCGATCCTGCCCGAAGTCGATGCGTACATCCTGGACGAGGCGCACCAGTTGCCCGATCTTGCCGGTCAGTATTTTTCCGTCGGCATCAGCGCGCGCCAAGTCCGGGAACTGGCCACCGACACGCTGGCCGAGTGCGCGGGGCAGGCGGGGGCGCTGGCCTTGCTGCAGCCGACACTGGATGGTGTGAACGATGCCCTGCGCAAGGCGCGGCTGGCATTCGATCCGTTGCCCCGACGCGGCGCGTTCGCACAACTGGAAGCCGACGCGGGCGCGGCCGAGGCCTTGCAGCACCTGGGCGATGCGCTGAATGACCTGGCCGGCGTGCTGGCGGGGCAGGCCGAGCGCTCCAAGGGCCTCGCCAGCGTGCACGCGCGCGCGGTGGTGATGGATGCGCGCCTGCAGCGCATCACCGGCACCGACGGCGAGGAAGAAGTCCGCTGGTACGAACTGTCCGAGCGCGGCTTCACCCTGTCGGCGACGCCACTGGATCTCGCGCCGCAGTTGCAGACGTTGCGCGACGCCACCGACGCCGCCTGGATCCATACCTCGGCGACGCTGGCCGTGGCAGGGCATTTCGACCATTTCACGCGGCAGATGGGGTTGGTCGATCCGGTGACGCTGGACCTTGGCAGTCCGTTCGATTACCAGCACCAGGCCCTGTGCTGGCTGCCGCAGGGTTTGCCCGAACCCGCCGCGCGCGACTACACCGCGCGCGTGATCGATACGGTACGACCGGTACTGGAAGCGTCACGGGGCCGTGCGTTCCTGCTGTTCACTTCGCACCGCGCATTGCGCCTGGCGGCCAACCTGCTGGCGGAAGGTCCCTGGCCGCTGTTCGTCCAGGGCACCGCACCGCGCCACCAGTTGTTGTCGGACTTTCGCGATTCCGGCAACGGCGTGCTGCTGGGCGCGGCGAGCTTCTGGGAAGGGGTGGACGTTGCCGGCGAGGCCCTGAGCGTCGTGGTCATCGACAAGCTGCCGTTCGCCTCCCCGGATGATCCGGTGCTGCAGGCACGCCTCGATGCCGTACGCCGCGCCGGCGGCAACCCGTTCCGCGACTGGCAGATTCCGGCCGCCGCGATCGCGCTGAAGCAGGGCGCCGGCAGGTTGATCCGCGACATCAATGATCGCGGCGCGCTGGTGTTGTGCGACCCGCGCCTGACCAGCCGCGGCTACGGCAAACTGTTCCTGGCCAGCCTGCCGCCGATGCCGATCACGCATGCGCTCGCCGATGTGGAGGGGTTTTTTGATGGGGTGGTGGGGACCAGGGACCGGGGACCGGGGATCGGCTCGTCGGGCGCACATGATGCGCCTCCCCCTTCGCCTGCGAAGGGGGAATGAGGGGGATGGCTCTTCGCTCCGCCCGGCATCCCCCGGCGTTGTGCGCCGACCCCCTTCCTCGGAAGGGGGTAACACACCTCCCCCATCGCTTGCGAAGGGGGATTGAGGGGGATGGCTTTTCGCTTCGGGCGGCATCCCCCCGACGCTGCGCGTCGACCCCCTTCCTCGGAAGGGGGTAACACACCTCCCCCTTCGCCTGCGAAGGGGGAATGAGGGGGATGGCTCTGGGCCGCCGACGTCGCGACCCGCGAGCTTGAAATGCATCCCTGGCCGCAAGATGTCATGCTGTTGGAAATCCCGTAACGGAGGCGCTGCAGACCATGGACCGACTGGCCAACGATTATCCGGAAACGATCCTGGCGCGGCATGAGGCACCTTGCCTCTCGCTGTACCAGCCCACCCACCGCACGCATCCCGACAAGGCCCAGGACCCGATCCGGTTCCGCAACCTGGTCAAGGCCCTGGCACAGTCGCTGCAGCAGCGTTATCCCGATCGAGAAGCCGTGCCATTGCTGAAGCCGCTGCACGCCATGGCCGACGACAGGGATTTCTGGAATCACACCTTCGATGGCCTCGCCGTCCTCTCGGCGCCGGGGTTTTTCCGCGCCTACAAGCTGCAGCGCCCGGTCCCCGAACGCGCCGTGGTCGCCGACAGCTTCCACACCAAGCCGCTGATGCGGATCATGCAATCGGCCGATCGCTTCCAGGTGCTGGGCCTCAGTCGAAGCGAGGCGCGCCTGTTCGAAGGCAACCGCGACCATCTCGACGAGATCGATCTGGCCCCGGAAGTTCCGCGCACCTTCGACGATGCGCTGGAACGCGACTACGAACGTGACCGCGCGATCCGCACCTACGGTCCGATCCGGGACGGCACGATGGGTCGTCACGGCGACAGCGACGCCAAGCAGGATGCGATCCGCGCCGACACCGAACGCTTCTTCCGCATCATCGACCGCGGCGTCATCGAGCACCATTCCCAGCCCACCGGCCTGCCGCTGCTGCTGGCGGCGTTGCCCGAACATCATCACCTGTTCCGCGAGGTCAGCCAGAACCCGAACCTGCTGGACGACACCATCGACGTGAACCCGGACAGCCTGACACCCGGGAACCTGCGCGAGCGCACTTGGGAAAAGATCCTGCCGCATTACCTCGCACGCCTGGAAGGACTGATCGACCGCTTCAACGCCGCGCGCGCGCACGAGCACGCCACCGCCGACCTCGCGGACGCGGCGCGTGCCGTGGTGGCCGGTCGCATCGAGGCGCTGCTGCTGGAGGCCGACCGCCAGGTGCCGGGCCGCATGGACCCTGGAAACGGCGCGATCACCTTCGGCAAGATGGACGACCCGGACACGGACGACCTGCTCGATGATCTCGGCGAACGCGTGCTGGAGGGCGGCGGCGAGGTGGTGATCGTGCCCGCCGAGCGCATGCCGACCGACAGCGGGCTGGCCGCGATCTACCGTTTCTGATGGCCGGCCCTGCGGCGTCGCGCGCCGCCGATGTCGAAATCCGCGAACTGGCACCGGCCGAGCTGCGCGCGGCGGCCGGGCTACTGGCCGAAGGCATGCGCGACAACCCGCTGCACGTGGCGGTGTTCGGTATCGATTCGATTCGCAGGGAACGACGCCTGCTGCGCTTTTTCGTGGAACTGACCCGGTACGTGCGCGCGAATGGCGTCCTGCTGGGCGCCTTCGCGGAGCACGAAATGGTCGGCGTGCTGGGCATGATGGCGCCGGGCCGCTGCCGGCCCCCGGTACCCGATGCGTTGCGCTTCGCCGCGGCGCTGGCGCGCAACCCGCCCATGGTGACGCTGCGCAGTGCGCGCTGGCTCATGGACTGGAGGCGCCACGACCTGCGCGAGCCGCACTGGCACCTCGGCCCGATGGCCGTGCGCCCCGCGTTCCGCCGACGCGGCATCGCGCGGCGGATGATGACGCGCTGCATCGAGCACATCGACGCGCGCGGCGCCGTCGGTTTCCTTGAAACCGACCTCGCGATCAACGCCGCGTTCTACGAAACCCTCGGCTTCGCCCTGACCCGACGCGAAAAGGTCCTCGGCATACCCACCTGGTTCATGCGCCGCGCGTCCCCTCGTGCTTTCGGTGCGTAAACTCCCTCTCCCCCCAACGGCTGCATCGTTGGGGGAGAAGGCTTTTCCAACGCCGCATCATCTCCCACGCACCGCTGTTACGCTTCCCCGGTCCCCGGTCCCCGGTCCCCGGTCCCCGGTCCCCGAGCTCCGAGTCCCGAGCCCCGAGTCCCGAGTCCCGAATCCCGAATCCCGAATCCCGAATCCACATGATCCTCCTCGCCATCGAAACCGCCACCGAAGCCTGCTCCGTCGCGCTGGTGCACGGCGACGCGCTGATCGACCGCAGCGAACTGGCGCCGCGCCGGCACGCGGAACTGGTGCTGCCGATGGCCGAGTCATTGCTGGCCGAGGCCGGCATCACGCGCAAGCAACTTGATGCGATCGCGGTCGGGCGCGGGCCGGGTGCGTTCACCGGCGTCCGCCTGGCGGTATCGGTGGCGCAGGGCCTGGCGCTGGCGCTGGACATCCCCGTGGTTCCGGTTTCCTCACTCGCGGCCCTTGCGATGCAGGCCCCGCGCAACGGCGCCGCGACACTGGCGGCGATCGATGCGCGGCGCGGCGAAATCTACGCGGGTGCCTTCGGGCTGGATGCTGCCGGCCTGGCCGAGGCGATTGACGATGAGCGCGTGCTCGCGGCGCCCGATCTCGCGCTGCCCGAGGCGGACGCATGGAACGTCATCGGCAGCGGCTGGAAGGCCCACGCCGAAGCCATCCGCGCCCGCCTGCCGTCCGCACCGCGCTGGGCCGATGGCGACCGCTACCCGCAGGCCTGCGACGTCGCGCGCCTGGCCGCGCCGTTGTTCGAAGCCGGCAAGGGCGTACCGCCGGAACAGGCGCTGCCGGTCTACCTGCGCGACAAGGTGGCGTTGACCCTGGAGGAACAGCGGGAAAGTCGCGCGTAGGGCGGGCACTGCCCGCCATCATTGCCCGCCCCGTATCCGGCCCCAGGCCACGATCTTCGTCAGCAGTACGCCGGCGCCCATCAGCCAACCCACAGCACCAGGGCCGGCAGCAGCGGACACCATCATGGCGCGGCCTGGAAGGCCCGATCGTGGTGGCGCGGTCTAGGGTATGTGGCGCGGCTCTGCTTGACAGCGCCCCCCTCTCCGCCGCTATTTTGGCTTGCGGGGAACCAGGTAGCGGCGGCAACGGACGGACGCTGGCTCATGGAAGGTCAATTTCGTGAAGAAGCGGCAGGCACACAGCGGCCCCGATTTGCGGGGAGCGCCAGGCTTGCCGTGCCGGTGTCTTTCCACCTCTGGGGTTTGACGGCAGTCGCAGTCACCGCTGCGCTGGTCGCTCGGTTGTGTTCTGGACACTGCACACGCAGGAAACCCGGTCCCACGGGCTCCCCGGGTGTTTGCCATCACTGAACCGTTGGGCCGGGGAGTCACGCTCCCCGGCCCGTGTTGCCTGTCGCAAGCGGAGGGAAGTACAAGTGAACATTGATCGTTTTGTCACGGTCGCATTGGTCCTGTGTCTGATGTCGTCGCCCGTATCTGCAGCCGCTGCCCCGTCGGTGAAGAAAGACCTTGCGAATTTCCAGACCATCTGTCTGAAATCGAACGAGCTTTGTTACTTCACTGTGTTCGATTTCTCAGGCGATGGAGACGTCCGCAAGCATACGGTAGCGTTCGTGCCGCTTGCGAGCCAGGCTGAGGCCACATACTGGAACCATAAGGCCAAGGAACGCCTCACGCCCACCGGAACCACCGATGACATACACGCGGCAGCCTACGACGCGCCTACCAGATCATGGAAGCCGCTGGCGGCAAGCAGGCAGTGTCCGCTGTGCGTACCCGATTCGGTGCGCTTCGAGGCGAAGGCCAGGCGGTGGTTCCGGTTCGAAACCACCGCCAGGAGTCGCTGGCAACGTGAAGATGGGGCCTGGATATATACGCGCGCGGTGGATCGCGGCGACCAGGAGCACTTTTACGTCGTGGTGCGAAGTCATGGGGCGCCGACCGTATGTGCTTCCGTACGCAATTCCGGAATGCATTACCAGTACGCGACGGCAAAGTCGCGTGGTTTTCGTGTCCTGCTGAACAGCCGCTGGGTGCAGTCCGAACGGCCTGATTACGTGACCGTCTCGCCGGTTTGCTCATGGCAATCGCTGGCGCGTCATTACATGGCGATGCAGGATCGGGCGCTGGCCGGCAGCGATCAGCTCCCGACATTCACGGGTACGGTGCAGCAAAAAGTCGACGCGGCGATCGGCTACATCAAGAGTCGAGGTATCGGCTACGACGAAAAGCCGGATCCTGGCGGCTATCCGAATCAGGATGTAAGCAAAATCCTCAAGATGGACCGGACCGATTGCAAGGGCTTCACTACGCTTCTTTACTCGCTGCTGCGAAAGTCCGGGGTCGAATCACACCCGATTTTGCTCAATGCCTACGGCATGACGCCGCTGAGTTTCAGCGTCCCTGATCACTGGTCCGATCATGTGATTTTGTACGTCCCGAGTCTTCATCGTTATATCGACTTGACGGTGAGTTTGCCGAGCCGTGGCAAATACACGTGGCAAACATCTGCTGATTCTTATGCGGGCGACGTGGTGCTTGATCTGGTGACGGGCCGATTCGGCGTCGTGTCTTCGCATTCGGACAGGAGCGGAGGTTGAACCGGTCCGTTGTCGCCGCGGGTGGTGGTTGAGGCACACCTTCGTCGGCGAACGAGGTATCGCAGCCGGGGGCTGGGCGATTGCTGGCGCCGGTACTTCTGCCCTTGCATGTCGTGCAAAGGAAATCGGGCAGCGTGTGACGCGAGCACCATCGGCCGTCATCGCCTGCACCCGCATCCGCCCTCAGGCCACGACCTTCGTCAGCAGCACGCCGGCGCCGATCAGCCAGCCCCACAGCACCAGGGCCAGCAGCAGCGGGCGCGGGCCGAGTGCCCGCAGCTTCACGAAGCGGGTTTCCATGCCCAGCGCGGCCATCGCGGCGGCCAGCGCCAGGGTGTCCACGGCCAGCAGGGTTTCCTTGATGCCGGCCGGCAGCGTGACCAGTGAATTGAAGCCGCTGACCGCGACGAAGGCCAGCGCGAACCAGGGCACCACCATGCCGGCCTTGCCGCCCGCCCCGCCGTCGCGGCGCGAACGCAGCCAGCTGATCGCCAGCAGCACCGGCACCAGCATCATCACCCGGGTCAGCTTCACGATCACCGCGGTATCGGCCGCGGCGGGGCCGACCGCGCTGCCGGCGGCGACCACCTGCGCGACTTCGTGCACGGTCGAGCCGGTGAAGATGCCGAACTGGCGCGGGTCCATGCCGAGGTGCGGGTACAGCCACGGGTACACGAAGATATCCAGGGTGCCGAACAGCACCACGGTGGCGACTGCGATCGCCACCTTGCTGGGGTCCGGCTTCACCACGCGCTCCATCGCCAGCACCGCCGCCGCGCCGCAGATCGCGCTGCCGCCCGCGGTCAGGGTGGCGGTGTCGCGGTCCAGCCCGAACACGCGCCGCCCGAGTACGCTGCCGAGCAGCAGCGTGCCGGCCACGATCACCACGTCGATCGCAAGACCCGATGCGCCCACCGCGGCGATCTGCTGGAAGCTGATGCGCAGCCCGAACAGGATCACGCCGAGCCGCAGCAGCTTCTGTTGCGCCACCACCACGCCCGGTGCCAGCGTCGCCGGCAACTGCTTGCCGAACACGTTGCCGACCACCATGCCCAGCACGATTGCCAGTGTCAGCGCGCTGACCTGCCAGTGCGCCAGCCACGGCAGTTTCGCCAGTCCGAGGCCGGCAACGCCGATGCCGAGCGCCAGCAGCAGGCCGGGCAGGTTGCGCCGTAGCCATGCGGGCAGCGGGCCGCGCGCATCCGACGCGGCGGTCGCGATGCGGGCGGGGAGGGATTCCGGTGTGGCGTTCATGGGCGCAGGTTCCGCTGGATGACCTGCGCGTAGTTTCAGGGTCGGCGATCAATAAGGAAATACAAATATGATTATGTTGCGTATAAGATATATTTATGATCCGCGTCAGCCCGCGCCAGCTCGAAGTGTTTGTGGCCATCGCCGCCCGCGGTTCGGTACGCGCGGCCGCCGAACACGTCCACCTGAGCCAGCCCGCCGTCAGCATGGCGCTGGCCGAACTGGAACGCCTGCTGGATGCGCGCCTGTTCGACCGCGTGGGCCGGCAACTGGTGCTCAATGAACACGGCAAGGCCGCGCTGCCGCGGGCGCGCGAAGTGCTGGAACGCCTGCGCGAACTGCCGCGCGCGGCTGCCGGAGAAACCGGCCCGCTCAGCGGCGAGCTGCGCGTGGGCGCCAGCAATACCGTGGGCAATTACCTGGTGGGCGACCTGCTGGGCGGTTTCGTCGGCGCGCATCCGGGCGTCGCGGTGCACCTGGCCATTGACAACACTGAACGGATCGTCGCGGACGTGCGCCGCTTCGCGCTGGATGTCGGCTGCATCGAGGGCGATGTCGCGCACGGTGACATCGAGGTGTTGCCCTGGCGCGAAGACCGCCTGGTGGTGTGCGTGGCACCGGGACATCCGTTGGCAAGGCGTCGCCGGTTGGCGCCCCGCGATTTCAGGGAAGTGCGCTGGATCCTGCGCGAACGCGGTTCGGCGACGCGTGCGCTGGCCGAACGCGCACTGTCACACCTGCCCCCCGCGGCGGGCGTGCTGGAACTGGGGCAGAGCGAGGCCATCAAGCAGGCGGTGATCGCCGGGCTCGGCGTCGCCTGCCTGCCTGAAGTGGCCGTCACCGATGCGGTCGGGGCGAAACGCCTGCGCGTATTGCGGACGCCGTTCCTGGAACTTGGCCGACGGCTCGCGCTGGTGCTGCACCGCGAACATTACCGCGGGCCGGTACTGCGCGCGTTCGTGGGATCGGTGCTGGGTGAGACGGGTACCCTGTGACCGCGTTTGACGGGCGTTTGGGCGGACGATAGTCGCCTGCAGCTTGCAACCCATCCCCCACCCAACCTCCCCCTTGAAGGGGGAGGAGTCAAGATCGTGCGCCTGGGCTCTCCCCTTCAAGAGGAGGAGTCAACAGCGCGTGTCCAAGCCCTCCCCTTCAAGGGGAGGAGTCAACAGCGCGCGTCCAAGCCCTCCCTTTCAAGAGGAGGAGTCGACAGCGCGCGTTCAAGCCCTCCCCTTCAAGAGGAGGAGTCCGCAGCGCGCGCCCAAGCCCTCCCCTTCAAGGGGAGGAGTCCGCAGCGCGCGGCCAAGCCCTCCCCTTCAAGGGGAGGGTTGGGTGGGGATGGGTTTCGAGCCGCTCGGACTACCCCACCGCATCCCGAATCGCCTGCGGCAGCGACACCGACGCACCGGTGGCGGGGTCGATCCACACCATCACCACGTTGCCGTCCGCGTAGACAATGGACGCGTCGTGGCGATCGACGATGCGGTTGCCGACGGTCATCGACGAATTGCCCAGCCGCTCACAAGACAGCAGCACGTCGATCTCGGCCGGCCATTCGATTGGCCTGCGGTAGTGCAGCTCCACTGCCGCCATCACCGGCATCGCGTGCTCGCTGAACCACTGGCCCGGCACCGTGCGCAGCCACTGCAGGCGGGCTTCCTCCAGGTACGTCAGGTACGAGGAATTGTTGACGTGGTTGAAGGCGTCGAGGTCACGCCAGCGCACGTGCAGGGGAATCGCGGCCAGCTTGGGCGCTGGTGACGGGTTCTGCGGTGCGGGTGTTTCGCGCACCTTGTCGCCGGACCGGGGCGCGGCCGGACGTTTGGCCGGGGGTTTCGGCGGTGCGGCAGCCTTCTTCGCTGCCTTGGCGGGTTTGCGCGGTGTGCGCCTGGTCGCGGTTTTTTTCTTGTCGTCGCTCATGGGCCTTCACTTCAATGAGTCAGTCCGTGAATGAACATCTTGAGGCAATCAGTCCGCGAATGAACGCCAAGGAACGCGAATCGTTTCTTTCGTCATTCCGGGGCCATCGTCGGCTCTTTCGACGATGGAACCCGGAATCCATTCTTGGCCCCAACAAGCGTCGTACCCCAGAAACCGTTCGTCCTGAGCGTAGCGTAGCGAAGTCGAAGGACGTTACCCTTCGACTTCGGCCCTGCGGGCCCACGCTCAGGGCGAACGGAGCCAACGCGAATCCGTGTGCCGGGATATAGCACCAATCAGGTTTTTGGATGTACGAAATGGATTCCGGATTCCGCCGCGATGAAGCCGCGGCGGCTCCGGAATGACGAAAAATGATTTCATTCGCGTTCCTTGGCGTTCATTCGCGGACCATCTGCGCTTGAATGTTCATTCACGGATTGCATCGGTCGTCACGCACGCTTCTTCCCGCGCGGACGTTTGGTCGTTCCGGCCGCTTCCAGCACCGGCGCCAGGAACTGCCCGGTGTAGGAGCCCTTGGTCGCCGCGACGTCCTCGGGCGCGCCGGTGGCGATGATGCGGCCACCGCCGGCGCCGCCCTCCGGGCCGAGGTCGACGATCCAGTCGGCGGTCTTGATGATGTCGAGGTTGTGTTCGATCACGATCACGGTGCTGCCGCCGTCGACCAGCCGGTGCAGGACCTTCAGCAGTTGTTCGATGTCGTGGAAGTGCAACCCGGTGGTCGGCTCATCGAGGATGTACAACGTGTTGCCCGTGTCGCGGCGCGACAGTTCCTTCGACAGCTTCACGCGCTGGGCCTCGCCGCCCGACAGCGTCGTGGCGCTCTGGCCCAGCTTGATGTAACCGAGCCCCACGTCGATCAGCGTTTCCAGTTTGCGCGCGACCTGCGGTACCGGCGCGAACACTTCGTGCGCCTGCTCGACGGTCATGTCCAGCACGTCGGCGATGGTGTAGCCCTTGTAGAGGATTTCCAGTGTCTCGCGGTTGTAGCGCTTGCCGTGGCAGACGTCGCAGGGAACGTACATGTCGGGCAGGAAGTGCATCTCGACCTTGATCAGGCCGCCGCCCTCGCAGGCTTCGCAGCGCCCGCCCTTGACGTTGAAGCTGAAGCGGCCCGGCTTGTAGCCGCGCGCGCGCGCCTCGGGCACCTGCGCGAACAGCTCGCGCAGCGGGGTGAATACGCCGGTGTAGGTCGCCGGATTCGAGCGCGGCGTGCGACCGATCGGCGACTGGTTGATGTCCAGCACCTTGTCGAACAGGTCCAGGTTTTCGATGGCTTCGTAGGGTGCCGGCTGCGCCGAGGCGCCGTTCAGTTCCACCGCCGCGATCCGGTGCAGCGTGTCGTTGACCAGCGTGGACTTGCCCGAACCCGACACGCCGGTGACGCAGGTGAAAAGACCGGCAGGGATGTCCAGCTCCACATGCTGCAGGTTGTGGCCGTGCGCACCCTTCAGCTTCAGCACGCGCCTGGGGTCCGGCTGGCGACGCAGCTTCGGCACGTCGATGCTGCGCTTGCCGGACAGGTACTGCCCGGTGATCGAACGCGGTGCCTTCAGGATGTCGTCGATGTTGCCTTGGGCCACCACCTCGCCGCCGTGCGTGCCGGCACCGGGTCCGATGTCGACGATGCGGTCGGCGGCGCGGATGGCTTCCTCGTCGTGCTCGACCACGATCACGGTGTTGCCGAGGTCGCGCAGGCGCGTCAGGGTGCCCAGCAGGCGTGCGTTGTCGCGCTGGTGCAACCCGATGGAAGGTTCATCCAGCACGTACATCACGCCGACCAGTCCCGCACCGATCTGCGAGGCCAGCCGGATGCGCTGGGCTTCGCCGCCCGAGAGCGAATCGGCCTTGCGATCCAGGGTGAGGTAGTCGAGCCCGACGTCGATGAGGAATCGCAGCCGCTCGTGGATTTCCTTGACGATGCGCTCGGCGATCTCTCCGCGCCAGCCGGCGAGCTTGAGGCCGTCGACGTAGTCCCGCGCCTCGCCGATCGCCAGTGCCGACAGTGAAGGAAGGTTCTTGCCGCCCACGAACACGTTGCGTGCCGAGAGATTCAGGCGTTGGCCGTGGCATTCCGGGCAGGGGCGTTCGCTGATGAAGCGCGACAGTTCCTCGCGCACCATGTTGGATTCGGTTTCGCGGTAGCGGCGTTCGAGATTGGGGATGATGCCCTCGAAACGGTGCCGACGCGTGACCCGGCCACCGCCGTGGCCGAGGTACCGGAACGCGATCGCCTTGTCGCCCGAGCCGGTGAGGATCGCGTCCTGAGTCTTCTTCGGCAACGTGCGCCACGGCGTGTCCACGTCGAACCCGAAGTGCGCTGCCAGCGAGCGGATCATCTGGAAGAAGTGCGGGTTGCGCCGGTCCCAGCCGCGCACCGCGCCGTCGGCCAGCGAGCGTTCCGGATGCGCCACCACGCGCGCCGGGTCGAAGAACTGGGTGACGCCGAGGCCGTCGCAGGCCGGGCAGGCGCCGATCGGCGAGTTGAACGAGAACAGCCGCGGTTCCAGTTCCGGCAGCGAGTAGTCGCACTGCGGACAGGAGTAGCGCGAGGAAAACAATTGTTCGGCCGCCTTGGCGTCGTCCAGGTCCACAAGGATCGCCAACCCTTCGCCCAGGCGCAGCGCGGTCTCGAACGACTCGGCCAGGCGCTGCTTGATGTCGGCGCGCGGACGGAAGCGGTCGATCACCGCCTCGATGGTGTGCTTGATGCGAAGGCCCAGCGCCGGCACGTCGTCGAGGTCGCAGACCTTGCCGTCCACGCGCGCGCGCACGAAGCCCTGCGCGCGCAGTTGCTCGAACACCTGCACGTGCTCGCCCTTGCGCTCGCGGACCACCGGCGCCAGCAGCATGAAGCGCTTGTCTTCGGGCAGCGCCAGCGTGGCGTCGACCATCTGGCTGACGGTTTGCGCGGCCAGCGGCGTGCCGTGCTCGGGACAGCGCGGCGTACCCACGCGCGCGTACAACAGGCGCAGATAATCGTGGATCTCGGTGATGGTGCCGACCGTCGAGCGCGGATTGTGCGAGGTCGACTTCTGCTCGATCGAGATCGCCGGTGACAGCCCCTCGATGGAATCCACGTCGGGCTTTTCCATCATCGACAGGAACTGCCGCGCATAGGACGACAGCGACTCGACATAGCGCCGCTGCCCCTCGGCATACAGCGTGTCGAAGGCCAGCGACGACTTGCCCGAACCCGACAGGCCGGTGATCACGATCAGCCGATCGCGCGGCAGGTCGAGGTCGATGCCCTTGAGGTTGTGGGTGCGGGCCCCGCGGATGCGGATGGTGTCCATGGGAAAGCGTGCGGCAAAGCCCGTTACTATAGCGACCCGGTCAATGTGGGGTCTTTCCGCTCCGGAACGAAGGGGTGATCGAGGGCGTGGCTCTGCGCTCCGCCCGGCATTCCCCCGGCGCTGCGCGCCGACCCCCTTCCTGCGGAAGGGGGTGGGGCTTCCCCCTTCGGAACGAAGGGGGATCGAGGGGGATGGCTTTGGCACTTCGCCCGTCATCCCCCGCCGCGCTTGCCCAATTGGCTGAATACACGCTAGAATTGCGGGTTCGAGCACGCTTGTGCGTGCCCGATCGACCCAGAATAACGACAGAATCCGGGAGCCGAGATCATGTACGCAGTCATTGTCACCGGTGGTCGCCAGTACCGCGTGATGCAGGGCGAAGTCCTGCGTGTCGAAAAACTGGATGCCGAGCCCGATGCCGCGGTCACGTTCGACAACGTGCTGCTGGTCGGCGAGGGCGACACCGTCACCGTCGGCACGCCGGCGGTGCCGGGTGCCAGCGTCACCGCCAAGGTGCGCAACCACGGCCGCGCCGACAAGGTGCGCATCATCAAGTTTCGCCGCCGCAAGCACCATCGCAAGCAGATGGGCCACCGGCAGCACTACACCGAAATCGAGATCACCGGCATCGCCGGTGGCAGCAAGTAAGGAGAAGCCGCCATGGCACACAAAAAGGGCGTAGGTTCCTCGCGCAACGGCCGCGACTCCAACCCGAAATACCTGGGCGTGAAGCTCTACGGCGGCCAGGCCGTCGAGGCCGGCAACATCATCGTCCGCCAGCGCGGCACCCAGTTCCATCCGGGTGTCGGCGTCGGTCTCGGCCGCGACCATACGCTGTACGCGCTGGTCGACGGCAAGGTGGCATTCACCCGCAAGGGACCCAAGCACCGGCGCACGGTGAACGTGGTTGCGGGCTGAAGCGGCCACCATGTGATTCTGGAAGGCCCCGCCTTGTGCGGGGTTTTTCGTGTGCGGTCGGGACCGGGGACCAGGGACCGGGGACCGGAAAGAACGGTTCGCTTACGCTAGGCTGTGTCGCCGTGTGGCTACCCGATCGCTGCTGATCTTGCGGAACTGGCGTTGTCGCGATACCTGAACGCTGGTCCCCGGTCCCCTGTCCCCTGTCCCCGACCCATGAAATTCGTCGACGAAGCCATCATCAAGGTTGCAGCCGGCAACGGCGGGGACGGGTGTGCCAGTTTCCGGCGCGAGAAGTTCATTCCCTTCGGCGGGCCCAACGGGGGTGACGGCGGGGCCGGGGGAAGCGTGTGGCTGGTCGCGGACGAGGGGCTGAACACGCTGGTCGATTTTCGCCACCAGCGCCACTTCAAGGCGCAGCGTGGCCAGAACGGCATGGGCAGCGACAAGTACGGGCGCAGTGGTGAGGACACCACGATCCGGGTACCGATTGGTACCACCGTCATCAACCTCGACACGGACGAAGTCATCGGCGACCTGACCGAGCACGGCCAGAAGCTGCTGGTGGCCAAGGGCGGCAAGGGCGGGCTGGGCAACATTCATTTCAAGAGCTCGACCAACCGCGCGCCGCGCCAGTTCACGCACGGCACGCCGGGCGAGGAACGCGAGCTGAAGCTGGAGCTGAAGGTGCTGGCCGATGTCGGCCTGCTGGGCTTTCCCAACGCCGGCAAGAGCACCTTCGTGCGCGCGGTGTCCGCGGCCACGCCGCGCGTCGCCGACTACCCGTTCACGACGTTGCAGCCGCATCTGGGCGTGGTCAGCGTGGGGCCGTCGCAGAGCTTCGTGGTCGCCGACATTCCGGGCCTTATCGAAGGCGCGGCCGAGGGTGCGGGCCTCGGGATCCAGTTCCTGAAGCACGTCGCACGCACCAGCCTGCTGCTGCACCTGGTCGACGTGGCGCCGCTGGACGGAACCGATCCCGTGGAGCAGGTGCGCATCATCGAGGGCGAGCTGCGCCGCCACGATCCGGAGTTGCTGGAGCGCCCGCGCTGGTTGCTGCTGAACAAGATCGACCTGTGGGCGCCGGAAGAACGCGAAGCGAATGCGCGCGCCATCGCCGAGGCGCTGGACTGGCAGGCGCCGTGGTTCGCGATTTCCGCCGCCGAACGGATCGGTACCCGCGAGGTGTGCCTGGCCGCGCAGCGGTTCTTCGACGACGCGCACGCCGAGATGCAGGATGACGAGGAACGGGAAAGCGAATGAGTGACGGTGCGAGCCGTGGCAGAGCCCTCTCCCCCATTGTTCTTGGATGGGGGAGAGGGCAGGGTGACGGGGTGGGCGCCACGCGGTGCTTGCACCTCCGATCGTGCCGGGCATGCCGTTTCGCGAGCTGTCGACGGTTGGGCGTCGATCAGGCCTTTCCCCCTCACCCCGGCCCTCTCCCCCGACCAGAAGCCGTCGGGGGAGAGGGAGCACATCGTGGTGGCACCGGGATGTACGGGATGGAATCAAAAAAGCCGGCTGGCGCCGGCTTTTCCGGAATTCTTCGGGAGGGCGGCTCAGCCGAGCGCCTTGATGTGCGCGGCCAGGCGGCTCTTGTGACGGGCGGCCTTGTTGCGGTGGATCAGACCGTGCGCCGCGTAGCGGTCGAGAACCGGCTCGGCGGCCTTGTAGGCGGCCTCGGCAGCGGACTTGTCCCCGGCTTCGATGGCGTGCAGCACCTTGCGGATCGTCGAGCGCAGCATCGAACGCTGGCTGGCGTTGCGCATGCGACGGGCTTCGGCCTGGCGGGCGCGCTTCTTGGCGGACTGGATGTTGGCCACGGGGGGACTCCGGGTGAATCGGGTGGAATGAAGCCGGTTAGTATCGTGGGTTGTGGGGCGGCAGTCAATGCTGTCGGGACCGGGGACCGGGGACCGGGGACCAGAAAAAGCCCACGCGTCACGCGAGCCAGCCGACGGCTGATGCCACGACCAGCAGTTCGCTGCTTGCCGGAGGCAGGGACCGGGGACCGGGGACCGGGGACCGGAGGCGGCGCGTCAGCCGCCCGCCAAGGAAAATGGACACGGCGCATACAAGACCCGTATTACTACAACCACCGTGTCCACCTGTTGCGTAATGCGTTGTCGGGTTCCCGATCCCCAGTCCCCGGTCCCCGGTCCCCGGTCCCGGACCTTGCCCCATGACCCGCCCCCCCAGCCTCCTGCGCGGCGTTTTCTCGTTCAGCAGCATGACGCTGGTGTCGCGCGTGCTGGGGCTGGCGCGGGACATTTCGATCAGCCATGTGTTCGGGGCCAGCGTCGCCACCGACGCCTTCGTGATCGCGTTCCGGATTCCCAATTTCATGCGCCGGCTGTTCGGCGAGGGCTCGTTTTCGACCGCCTTCGTGCCGGTGTTCACCGAGGTCAAGGAGACCGGCAGCCACGCGGAACTGAAGGAGCTGACCTCGCGCGTGGCCGGCACGCTGGGCGGGGTGTTGCTGGTGATCGTGGCGCTGGGGCTGATCTTCGCGCCGCAGGTCGCGACCGGGTTCGCACCGGGCGCGCTGGACGATCCGCACAAGCTGTCGTTGACCACGCACCTGCTGCGCCTGACCTTTCCCTACATCCTGTTCGTGTCGCTGACCGCGTTGTGCGGCGGTATCCTCAACAGTTTCAGCAAGTTCGCGTTGCCGGCGCTGGCGCCGGTGATCCTGAACCTGTGCCTGATCGCCGGTGCGCTGTGGTTGTCGCGGCAACTCGCGGTGCCGATCGAGTCGCTGGGCTGGGCGGTGCTGGCCGCGGGCATCCTGCAGTTCCTGTTCCTGCTTCCGGCAATCCGGAAACTGGACCTGCTGGCGTTGCCGCGCTGGGGCTGGCGGCACGTGAAGGTCAGGAAGATCATGCGCCTGATGCTGCCGACGTTGTTCGGCTCGTCGGTGGCACAGATCAACCTGCTGCTGGACACCATCGTGGTGTCGCTGCTGGTCACCGGGTCGCAGACCTGGCTGTACTACGCCACGCGTTTCCTGGAGCTGCCGCTGGGCGTGTTCGGGGTGGCGCTGGGCACGGTGATCCTGCCGGCGCTGTCGCGCCACCACGTCACCGCCGACAAGGAACGTTTCTCGCGTTCGCTGGACTGGGGCCTGCGCACCACGCTGCTGATCGCGCTGCCGGCGATGTGCGGTCTGCTGCTTCTGGCCGAGCCGCTGGTCGCGACGTTCTTCCAGAACGGCAGGTTCAACCCGTTCGACAGCTACATGACGGCGATCGCCATCCTGGGACTGGCCGCCGGGGTGCCCGCGATCGCGCTGACGCGCACGCTGCTGCCGGCGTTCTACTCGCGCCAGGACACCCGGACGCCGGTGCGCGCCGGCGTGATTGCGCTGGTCGCGAACATGGCCTGCAATTTCGCATTGATCGCGTTGCTGTTCGAGCTGTGGGCGCCGGGCAGCCTGAAGCAACTGCCGTGGCTGCAGGGCATCGCGCGTCAGCCGGGGTTGCACGTGGGCATGGCGATCGCCAGTTCACTCACCAGCTACCTGCAGTTTTTCCTGCTGTGGCGTTATCTCAAGCGCGCCGGGGTGTACCGCCGCCAGCCCGGCTGGGCTCGGCACTGGCTGCGCATGCTGCTGGCCTGCGTCGCGCTGGCAGCGGTCGTCGGCGTGGGCCTGTGGTTCTGGCCGTGGGCGCAATGGACCCGCGAGCCGATCTTCGCGCGCGCCTGGAAGCTGGTGGCGCTGGTTGCCGCCGGTGGAGCGGCCTACGTCGGTGCGCTGTTCGCGACCGGATTCAGGCTGCGCGACCTGCGGGAAGGTGCCGGCGCCTGAAGCTGTTTGCTTCCCATGTCGCACGGTTGGCGACGGCGCGGCAACCGGCGATAATGCTGCGTTTCCGAGGAGTGCGCGCATGTATGTCCAACCTGCCGATGCACCCAGACGCAAGCCGGTGACCGTGCCGGGGTTGCGCGCAATGAAGGCGCGCGGGGAAAAGATCGCGATGCTGACCTGCTACGACGCCAGCTTCGCCACGCACATGGAGGCGGCCGGCCTGGACGTGGCACTGGTCGGCGATTCCCTGGGCAACGTGGTGCAGGGCCAGACCAGCACCGTGCCGGTGACGCTCGACCACATGGTCTACCACGCGTCGCTGGTGGCGCGCGGACTGTCCGCGACGCTGCTGGTGGTGGACCTGCCGTTCATGCAGTACCGCGATCCCGCCACCGCGCTGGCCGCTTCCGCGCGCCTGATGGCCGAGGGCGGCGCGGCAATGGTGAAGCTGGAAGGCGGCGCGGACTGGACCTGCGAGGTCATCGCGGCGCTGACCAGCCGCGACATCCCGGTGTGCGCCCACCTTGGCCTGACGCCGCAGTCGGTCCACAAGATGGGCGGCTACCGCATGCAGGGCAAGACCGAAGCGGCCGCCGAGCGCCTGCGTGCGCAGGCCCGCGCGGTGACCGACGCCGGCGCCGAACTGCTGGTGCTGGAATCGGTGCCCGCCGCGCTCGCCGCGGAGATCACGAGTGACATTGCCATCCCCACCATCGGCATCGGGGCCGGTGTCGATACCGACGGGCAGGTGCTGGTGAGCTACGACATGCTCGGCATCACGCCGGGCCGGCGGCCGAAGTTCAGCAAGGATTTCCTGGCCGGGCACGGATCGGTGCGCGAGGCGATTGCCGCCTACATCGATGACGTGCGCGCCGGGCGTTTCCCCGGCCCGGACCAGATCGCGGGCTAGCATGCGCACGGTTGCCGATGTCCGCTCGCTGCGCGCCAGCGTGCAGGCGTGGCGCAAGGACGGCCAGGTGATCGGCTTCGTGCCGACCATGGGCAACCTGCACGAGGGCCACTACTCGCTGGTGGAACTGGCGCGGCGACATGCCGACCGCGTGGTGGCCAGCGTATTCGTCAATCCCACCCAGTTCGGGCCCGGCGAAGACTACGCGCGCTACCCGCGGACCATGGCCGCGGACAGTGTCGGGCTGGTCGAACATCACTGCGACCTGCTGTTCGCGCCCACGCCCGAAACGATGTATCCGTCCGGGCCCGACCACGCGCTTTCCATCCACGTTCCCGACGTCGGCGACACGCTGGAAGGGGTGCACCGGCCGGGGCACTTCGACGGCGTCGCGGTCGTGGTCGCCAAGCTGCTGGTGCTGGTGGCGCCGGACGTGGCGGTGTTCGGCAGCAAGGACTGGCAGCAGGTGCTGGTGGTGCGCCGGCTGGTGAGCGCGCTGGAGCTGCCGGTGGAAATCATCGCCGGCCCGATCGCGCGCGAGCCGGACGGATTGGCGATGTCCTCGCGCAACCGCTACCTCGACGCCGCGGAACGTGCCCGCGCGCCGCAGTTGTACGCCACGCTGCAGTGGATGCGCCAGGCGTTTCGGGACGGGCATGCGCGCGAGGTGGTCGAACACGCCGCGCTGCGCCGGCTGGAACGCGCCGGCTTCGCGCCCGACTACGCGGCGATCCGGCGGGCCGAGGATCTCGTCGAGCCGGCAAGGGACGAGCGCACCGGCCTGATGGCCCTGGTCGCGGCGAAACTGGGCACGACGCGCCTGATCGACAACCTGCCGTTCGATTGACCAGGCGCATGGCACACTTGGTTTGTGCGCCGCAGCAAAACTTGCATTCAGGCGTTATAATGGCCGGACCCGGCAACCTGTGCGCCGGAGGTGATCCCATGCAATTGAACATGCTCAAAGCCAAGATCCATCGCGCGACCGTGACCCATGCCGAGCTTCACTACGAGGGCTCGATCGCCATCGACGGCGACCTGCTGGACACCGCGGGGATCCGCGAGTACGAGCAGATTCATGCGTGGAACATCAACAACGGCGAACGCTTCGTCACCTATGCGCTGCGCGCCGAGGAAGGCAGCGGAATCATTTCGGTGAATGGCAGCGCCGCACACCGCGCCCAGCCCGGCGACCTGGTGATCATCGCGGCGTTCGTGTCGCTGAACCAGGCCGAGGCCGAACAGCACCAGCCGATGCTGGTGTACGTGGACGCGGGCAACCGCATCGTGCGTACCAACCGTTCGATCCCCAAGCAGATGGCGGTCGCCTGACCTCGGCCGCGGGCTTTCGCGCCGCGGTCCGCGCGGATTCGTCCGCCCGTTCACGAGGGGACCGCGGACGCCCCATTCCCCGCCTTGTCCGGCGCTACGGACCGTTGTCGTGCAGCTGGCAACCCAGCGGCTTCACAGCCACTTCGCGCGTCTCAGCACCACGAACAGCGCGACGCAAACGGCCAAAGTGACGCCGATGATGACGGGATAGGCATAGGGCGAAAGCAGCTCGGGCATGTCGTGGAAGTTCATGCCGTACCAGCTCGCCAGCAACGTCGGTGCAGCCGCGAGCGCGGCCCAGCCGGCGAGGCGCTTGACCACTTCATTCTGGCGTACGGTGATCAGCGACAGGTTGACGTCCATCGCCGCGCCGAGCATTTCGCGCATCGAGCCGATCGCATCGCCGACCCGGGTGACGTGGTCCTGCACGTCGCGGAAATAGGGCCGTACCTCGTCGCGGATCACCTCGGGGTGCAGCCGCACCAGTTGGTTGAGGATGTCCTGCAGTGGCGAGGCGGCCAACCGCAGGGTCAGCAATTCGCGCTGCATGTCGTACAACCGGTGCGTGACTTCGCGGTTGGCGACCTCGCCGAACACATCCTCTTCCAGCTCCTGCAGTTCCTGCTTGAAGTCCTGCACGATCGGCAGGTAGTTGTCGACGATGAAATCGAGAATCGAGTACAGCGCGTAGCTGGGGCCCAGCGCCAGATGCTCGGGTGCCTGTTCGCAGCCGCGGCGCGCCGGAACGTAGGACAGCGAGGCGCCGTGGCGCACGGTCAGCAGATAGCGTTTGCCAATGAAAATGTGGGTCTCACCGAATGCGATGTTGCCGTCGGTGATTTGCGCGGTTTGCGCGACGATGAACAGTGAATCGCCGTAGGCCTCGATCTTGGGGCGCTGGTGTGCCGTGTGCGCGTCCTCGACGGCCAGCTCGTGCAGGCCGAATGCGTCCTGCAGCTTTTCCAGCAACGGCTCGTCCGGTTCCACCAGCCCGACCCAGACGAAGCCGTCGGGGCGGGCGAGAAAATCGCTGATCTCGTCCAGCGTGATGTCGCGGATCTTCCTGCCGCCGGCACCGTAGGCGACACAGTTGGCGACCCTGGCTGTGGCAGCGGATGTGTCCATGCGGCGATTATGCGTGATCGGCGTGGATTTGGAAAAGCAGGAATCAGTCCGCGAATGAACGCAGATGAGCGCGAATGACAGCAACTGCTTCATGTCGTGTCCGGAGGCTCGGGCTTCGATCCGATCCGGGAAGGCCTGGACGAACCCGTCCCGCGCTAGTCAGGGCACGCCGGGTCAATCGCTTGTGCGTAGTTGCGTGAATTTGCCGACCGAAGGTTTTCGCAGCATCCAGCATCCGCAGGCCAGGCCGAGCCACGCGGGCAATGCGAACAGGATCCAAGGCAGGTTGTGCTGCGGCAGCCAGCCCGCCAGTCGCGCGAGCAGCGCGAATGCGGACAGCAGTGCCAGCAGCGCCGCGAGGACGAACGTGAAACGTCCGGCACGCGCAGCGTATGGACGCAGACGCAGCAGGCCGGGAATCAGGAGCCAAGCCAGCGGATTGAACAGCAGCAGGTTCTCGTTGGCCCACGCGGCGCGGTGGGCAGTGGCGAACCACAACACCAGCATCAAGGCGCCGGCGATGCCGGCCAGCAGGGCATACAGCGTGCCCACCACGGAAAACCACCAGCGTTCGATGGGATAGCGTTGGGCCAGGCGTGCCGATGCAATGAACCCCGCCGCCAGTACCAGGCCCACGATCAGCAATGGCCAGCGCAGATCGGGCGGCTCGGCGGGCGGCGAGGGCAGGCGCTGCGGCGACAGTACGGTCTCGGACTGCACCAGCGGCGCGCCGTCGGTTGCGCGCACGTTGCGCAATTCGTGCATCAGGCGTGCGGGAATGAAGGCGCCGGTCCAGCGACTGAGCGGCTGGTCGGCGTAGGGCCCGAGACCGAGATCCAGCAGGTACATCAGCCACGGCTGGCCCGACATCAGTCGGTCGGTTTCGCTGCGGTAGGTTTCGTGGTCGGGTGCGGGACCGGTGAGTTGCGCCTTCAGCGTGCCGCCCAGCACCCGGTTCAGGGCATCGCGGAGACGCGTGGTGCAGTTGTCGCGGAAATAGCGGTAGCGGTACCGGGCATTCTGCGGCTGCACGTTCCAGACCAGGAAATCGCGCAACGCCGCGCGCTGCGCGGGCGTCAGGTTCAGGTGCTGGGCCGTGATCGAGCGCCCCTCGCCGGAGTACTCGCGAAAGTCATCGGCCGTGGGCCAGGCGGCGGCACGGTAGATCATGACCCCGCGCGCGAAGTTGAAGTAGAAATCCTTCTGGTTGAAGTCGAACATGCCGTAGTTGAAGGCATACGACTGGCCGCTCGCGGTGTCGGTGATCACCAGCGCGTCGTGCCCGAAGCGCTCCCAGTACACCGTGCCCGGGCCGTAGGTGTAAAGGTCCACGCGAAGATCGGTGCCGGGTGCGTCGGCGACGCCGGCGCGGGCGAGGGGCGACGTCAGCGCACATGCACACGCGATCGCGAACAGCCACGCGGCAGGCAGCAGGCGGTACAGTCCGCGATTCATTGGACGAAAGTGGTGCATGGATGACCAGAACCCTCGATCGCGACGCCCGGAAGCCGGCGCGCCGCCGGTGGTGACCGGTCATGATAAACGCGACGGGATCCGATGCAGGCGCGTTGTCGTCGTCGTCCGGGGACACCATGGCGTGGTGTGCGTGTTGCGCACCAACGGAACATCGCCGGCATCCCCGTGCGCAGAGCGCACGCTACGGGCTTGCTCCGGGACGGGACGAGCAGCCTTGATTCCGGGCCCGGACATTTCGGCGGCCTGCCGTCAGGCCAGCATGGAGCTCGGGTTCCGCCTTCCGTTCGTGATCGCGAAGGAGGACAACGGCCACGACTTCGCGGGTCGCGAAGCGGTCGCCCATTCATCGTCTCCGGCCTGCCCCACCGCGTTACGCTTCTCCCCGTCCCCGTCCCCGTCCCCCGGCCCGGCTACGTTTCCTCGGTGCCCCCGGTACGCACCCGGAATTGCAGCACGCGCCGGTCGTCGGCCCGGGTCACGTCGAAGGCGTAGTCGTCCAGGGTGGCGGTCTCGCCCGGGTCGGGCAGGTGGCCGACCGCGGCGGTGACCAGGCCGCCGATGGTGTCGTATTCCTCGTCGGAATAGTGGGTGTCGAACTTGCGGTTGAAGTCCTCGATGGGCGTCAGCGCGTCGACCAGCCAGCTGCCGTCGGGCTGCGCGTCGATCATCTTCGGCGGCACGGCGGCATCGTGTTCGTCGTCGATTTCGCCGACGATTTCCTCCAGCACGTCCTCGATGGTGACGAGCCCGGCGACGCCGCCGTATTCATCCACCACCACCGCCATGTGGTTGCG
Organism: uncultured Rhodanobacter sp.; assembly: GCA_964489055.1. Lineage (GTDB taxonomy): Bacteria > Pseudomonadota > Gammaproteobacteria > Xanthomonadales > Rhodanobacteraceae > 66-474. Next base: position 41,652 of record CAZAXF010000008.1, read on the forward strand.
CGAGCGGCGGAACTCGGCCAGCAGCACGTTCAGGCGCATCGATTCGGGAATCATCACCGCGTGGCGCAGCAGCGCGCGCACGTCCACCGGGCCGTTGTCGCCGCGGCGCAGCAGGTCCTTGGCCAGCAGGATGCCGAGGATCTCGTCCTTGTCCTCGCCGTGGACGGGAAAGCGCGAGTGGCCCGATTCGGTGACCGCATCGAGAATGGTGTCCAGATCGTCGTCGACGTCCAGCATCACCATCTGCGCACGCGGCACCATCACGTCACCGACCACCATCCTGGTGACCCGAATGGCGCCTTCGATCATCGCGTAGGTTTCGCTGGTGAGCAGGCCGTTGGTCTGCGCTTCGCGCAGTTCCTCGAGCAGTTCCTCGGGATTGCGCGGCTCACCGGAAAGCATGTGGCCCAGACGGTCCCACAACGAACGGTGGGCCGGGCCGGTGGTACTTGGGGGTTCTGCGGACATAGGCTGGAACACGTCCCCGGAGGGGCGGGTTGTTGATTCTAGCAGGTTGCGGGGTCCAATCCGCAAAGTGCTGCGTGCGGCGAGGTGGCGTGGGGGTGGCCCCTTGAGGGGTCCGCCGCGTAGCGTGCGCTGTGCGCACGTCTGGCATGTGATGGGGGCGTTGCGCAGATTCGTGCGCGCAGCGCACGCTACGGGTTGCCCGGTGGCGCAGCGTGCGCTTCGCGCACGACCGGCGGCGCCTGGAAGGCGGTGTCCAGGTTGCTAGTTCGCGGTGTAGGGGTCGGCGATGCCGAGCGACGCCAGGATTCGCGTTTCCAGCGCCTCCATCCGCGCGGCCTCGTGGTCGTTCTGGTGGTCGTGGCCCAGAAGGTGCAGCACGCCGTGCACGGTGAGGTGGGCGTAGTGATCGCGCGGCAGCTTGCCCTGCTCGCGCGCCTCGCGGGCCACCACCGGCGCGCAGATCGCAAGGTCGCCCAGCAGTGGCGATTCCACGCCGCGTGGCAGTTCGACCGGAAACGACAGCACGTTGGTGGCGTGGTCCTTGCCGCGATAACGCCGGTTCAGCGCACGACCCTCGCGGGCACCGACGATGCGGATCGACAGCTCGGCCGGAGCGCGATGGCGGGCGCCTCGCAGCGCCGCCGCGACCCAGCGGCGGAAGCTGGCGGGTGCCGGGATGCCGCGGCGGGGGACGGCGTAGGCGAGGTGTAGTTCGGGACCGGGGACCGGGGACCGGGGACCGGAGTTCGCGACGCGGCTTCGGTTTGTGTGGCAGGACGGCATGGGTGGCTTTGCGTGTCAGGCGACACCGGAAGGCGGGGTGTGCCCGGTCCCCGGTCCCCGGTCCCCGGTCCCGGCATTTTCTTCAGCCCTCTCATACGCCCGCACGATCTTGGCTACCAGCGGATGCCTCACCACGTCGCGGGCGGTGAAGAAGGTGAAGCTGACGTCCTCGACGCCGCGCAGCACCTCGATCACGTTGCGCAGGCCCGAGCGGGCGTTGCGGGGCAGGTCGACCTGGGTGACGTCGCCGGTGACCACCGTGGTGGTGCCGAAGCCGACGCGGGTCAAAAACATCTTCATCTGCTCGATGGTGCTGTTCTGGGCCTCGTCCAGGATCACGAACGAGTCGTTGAGGGTGCGCCCGCGCATGTAGGCCAGCGGCGCGATCTCGATCACGCTGCGTTCGATCAGGCGCGCGACGCGGTCGAAGCCCAGCATTTCGTACAGCGCGTCGTAGAGCGGGCGCAGGTAGGGGTCGACCTTCTGCGCCAGGTCACCGGGCAGGAAACCCAGCTTTTCACCGGCCTCGACCGCGGGGCGCACCAGCACCAGCCGCTGCACGCGCCCGGTTTCCAGCGCCTCGACGGCGCTCGCCACGGCAAGGTAGGTCTTGCCGGTACCGGCCGGGCCGATCCCGAAGTTGAGGTCGTTCGTCGCGATCGCGTGCAGGTATCGCTGCTGGTTCGGTCCGCGTCCGCGGATGTTGCCGCGCTTGACCTTGATCACCACTTCCTGGGTGCCTTCGGCCTGTTTTTCAGCCAGCGCATCGACCCCGGCTTCCGACAACCGCGTACTGATCTTGCGCCCGTCCAGCGCTTCGCTCGCGGTGGCTTCGTAAAGGCTGCGCAGCACGCGCTCGCCCGACTTCACCGCCGCGTCCTCGCCGATCAGGCGAAACACGTTGCCGCGGTTGTTGATCTCGATGCCGAGCCGCAACTCGACCTGGCGCAGGTGCTCGTCGAACGGCCCGCACAGGTTGGCCAGCCGCTGCGTGTCGTCGGGCTCGAGGGTGAAGTCGTGCTGGATGAGGGAGGTGGTCATGGGTACGGGTGCGCGCGAGGTCCGGGGCGCCTGGTGCAGTTGTCACGCCCACCTGCGGAAGACAAGAGCTTCCTGCCACGGATTTGCACGGATTGGCACGGATCCAGAGGGTGATTGCTTTTCATCCGTGTCAATCCGTGTCAATCCGTGGCAAGGTTGTTGCGCTTCGTCGAACCTCATGGTTCATCACGGTCCGGGCCCTCAGTGAGTTCTTCATCGCGGCGGTGATCTCGACGTCCACGAACCGGCCGACCAGGCGCGCGTCGCCGGCGAAATTCACCTGGCGCATGTTTTCGGTCTTGCCGGTCAGTTCGTTCGGGTTCTTTTTCGACGGGCCGGTCACCAGGATGCGCTGGGTGCTGCCGACCATCGCCTCGCTGATCTTCGCGGCGTGGAAGTTGATCATTTCCTGCAGGCGCGTCAGGCGCTCGTGCTTGACCGCGTCGGGGGTTGGATCGAACAGGTTGGCGGCCGGGGTGCCGGGGCGCTTCGAATAGATGAAGGAAAAGGACTGGTCGAAGCCGATGTCCTCGATCAGTTGCAGGGTCTGCGCGAAATCGGCATCGGTTTCGCCGGGGAAGCCGACGATGAAGTCGCTGGAGACGCTGATGCCGGGCCGCACCGCGCGCAGTCTGGCGATCTTCTCGCGGAACAGCGCCGCGGTGTAGTTGCGCTTCATCATCGCCAGGATGCGATCCGAGCCCGATTGCACCGGCAGGTGCAGGAAATTCGCCAGCTTGGGCACGTCGCGGTAGGCCGCGATCAGCGAATCGGAGAACTCCAGCGGGTGCGAAGTGGTGAAGCGGATGCGCCCGATGCCCTCGATCTGGGCGATCGCGCGGATCAACAGGGCCAGGTCGGCGGTGCCGCCGTCGAACATCGGTCCGCGGTAGGCGTTGACGTTCTGGCCCAGCAGGTTGATTTCCTTGACACCCTGTTCGACCAGCGCGGCGACTTCGGCCAGCACGTCGTCGAACGGGCGCGAAATTTCCTCGCCGCGGGTGTAGGGCACCACGCAGAACGAGCAGTACTTGCTGCAGCCTTCCATGATCGACACGAACGCGGCCGGGCCTTCCGCGCGCGGCTCGGGCAGCGCGTCGAACTTCTCGATCTCGGGGAAGGACACGTCCACCTGCGGCTTGCCGCTGGCGCGACGCGCATCGATCAGCTGCGGCAGGCGGTGCAGCGTCTGCGGGCCGAACACGAGGTCGACGTAGGGCGCACGTTCGACGATGGCCTGGCCTTCCTGCGAGGCCACGCAGCCGGCGACGCCGATGATGACGTCGGGGTTGGTTTGCTTGAAGGCCTTCCAGCGGCCGAGCTGCGAGAACACCTTCTCCTGCGCCTTCTCGCGGATCGAGCAGGTGTTGACCAGGATCACGTCGGCTTCGGCGACGTCCTGCGTGCGCTGCATGCCGCGTTCGGCCGCGAGGACTTCCTCCATCTTGCGGGAGTCGTACTCGTTCATCTGGCAGCCGTGGGTCTGGATGTAGAGCTTCCCCGGCACGGTGTTGCCGGATACGGGCGCGTCGGCGGCCCGGGCGGGGGAGGGTGTGTCGGCCATCGAATCGGTGTGGATCGGCGGAAAACCGCATTGTAGCGGTGCGGGCCGGGCCCTTGGCGCGCGGGGCGTACACTGGGGGCTTGGTGTGTGGCGCGGAGTCCCGTTGACTCCGTTCGCGCTGAGCGTAGGCCCGCGGGGCCGGAGTCGAAGGGCAATGTCTTTCGACTTCGCTGCGCTACGCTCAAGACGAACGGTAACCGGGACACGAAACCCGTCAGGAACCGTTGTTGATTTCAGGAGGTGGAACATGTTCGATGCTGGTTCTTCCCGTGCGCACCGCATCCGCGCACGCTTCGCGTCCGCACTCGCGTGCGGCGCACTGGTGCTGCTCTCGGGCGTAGCGGCCGCCGCGCCGCCGGCCGGCATCAGCCGCGGCGATCGCTACGCGGGCGCGCCGTGGGCATCGCGCTCGCCGGTGATCGCGCAGCACGGCATGGTAGCCAGCGAACAGCCGCTGGCATCGCGGGTCGGCGTCGAGATCCTGCGCAAGGGGGGCAGCGCGGTGGACGCCGCGATCGCCACCAGCGCGATGCTGTGCCTGACCGAGCCGGTGTTGAACGGCCTCGGCGCGGATGCGTTCGTGATCGTGTGGGATCCGAAAACGCACAAGCTGTACGGCTACAACGGCTCGGGCTGGTCGCCCAGGGATCGCTCGCTGGCGCAGATGCGCGCCGAAGTGAAGGCCGCCTACGAGCGTGCCGGCATGGAGCCCAAGGACCAGATCCCGCTGCTCGGCCCACTGCCGGTGACGGTGCCGGGCATCGTCGATACCTGGTTCGCGTTGCACGAGAAGTTCGGCAAGTTGCCGATCAGCGAGGATCTCGCCCCAGCCATCCACTACGCCGAACACGGTTTTCCGGTGACCCAGGTGGTGGCCGAATACTGGAAGGGCAACTTCGAGAAGTTCGAGAAGAACAAGGGCCTGATCAAGGATTTCGCGAACGCCGAAAAGGTGTACCTGATCGACGGCCACACGCCGCGCGAGGGCGAGATTTTCCGCAACCCGGATTTCGCCAACACGCTGCGCCAGATCGCCAGGGGCGGGCGCGATGCCTTCTACAAGGGGGCGATCGCGCACACCATGGCCGACTTCTTCCGCCACATCGGCACCGGGCCTGCCTATTCCGATTTCGCCGATTTCCATGGCCAGTGGGTGACGCCGCGCTCGGTGAACTACCGCGGTTACGACGTCTACGAGCTGCCGCCGAACGGGCAGGGTTTCGCGACGCTGCAGATGCTCAACGTGCTGAGGGGCTTCGACCTTGCGAAGACGGGCGTGGGAACGCCGGACACCTTGATGGCCGAGATCGGCGCCCAGCGCTTGGGCGCGGCGGACCTGTCGAAGTGGTATGCCGACCCGCGGTTCGCCAAGGTGCCGGTGGACGGGCTGCTGTCGCAGCAATATGCCGACCAGCGGCGCAAACTCATCAGCAATCTGCAACAGGCACCAAAGGACATCCAGCCCGGCAATCCGCTGCCGTATCAGACCGGCGTCTACCCCTCCGGCAGCGGCGACACCACCGACTTCGAGACCGCCGACGCCAACGGCATGATGGTGTCGATGATCGAGTCGAACTACGCCGGAATGGGGTCGGGTGAAGTCGCGCCGGGCCTCGGGTTCATGTTCCAGGACCGCGGCGCGCTGTATTCGCTGGACCCGCACAGCGCCAACGTGTACACGCCGCGCAAGCGTCCGTTCCACACCATCATCCCGGCGTTCGTGATGAAGGATGGTGTGCCGTGGATGGCGTTCGGCGTGATGGGCGGCTACTTCCAGCCGCAGGGCCAGGTGCAGATCCTGGTCAACATGATCGACTTCGGGATGAACGTGCAGGAAGCCGGCGACGCGGCGCGCTGGAACCACGTGGGCGACGCAACACCCACGGGCCTGCCTGCCGAGGGAACCGGGACGGTGAAGCTGGAATCGGGTTTTGCCCCGGGCCTGGCCGATGCGCTGCGCAAGCGTGGCTACAAGGTCGAGGTCACCACCGACGCCCACGGCGGTTACGGCGGCTACCAAGCCATCCGCTACCACGCCAAGGATCACACCTACTGGGGCGCCACCGAAATGCGCCGCGACGGCGAGGTGGTCGGGTACTGACGTAACCCATTGCCCCCTCTCCTCCGACAGCTTCACCGTCGGGGGAGAGGGTTGGGGTGAGGGGGCCGAGACTCGAGGCTCGCGCGAGACTGGTCAATCCTTTCGCGTAACCGGATCATTCCGTGTTGATGGTGCGCACGTCGCACGATGCAGCTATGCCCCTGAGAAAGGTCTGATCAAACCTTGCCATCGTCATTCCCGCGAAAGCGGGACTGCGGAGGCAGAGCCTGTCCCGGACTCGATCCGGGAATGCCGTAGCGAACGTCGGCAAAGCCGACGGCCCGAAGGGTGAGCTGCGGGACGCAGCGAATAATCCAGTGTCTACTCCGCAACGTGTTGCAATACAAAGGCACTGGATCCCGGATATCGCTCCGCGACTGCGTTTGCAGAGCCTGCCCCGGACTCGATCCGGGGACTGCAAACGCGAACGCCGAAGGCGGCGCGCAGCGCGAGCGCCATGGATGGCGCGAGTATTCCGGGATGACGAGCAAAATCAAAGTTTCCCCAACCTGGTCCTCTCCCCCGCGACTTGTTGCGGGGCATGAGGACTTTTCCGACGCTGGCGAGATTCACTTTGGGCCGGGTCGGTCACATCGGCCGCGCCGGCCGAACCTGAACGCGACCCTTGGCATCACCGGTCCGCAGCGGCACACTGCAATCCCATGAACGCCTTGTTCCGCCAGGGGGTGCGCGGCGGTCGGTGCGCCGGGGCCCTTGCCATTGCATTGCCGCGGATCTGGCCGTGGCTGCTGGGTGCCGCGTTGCTCGCGGTCGGCTGGGCGGGGTCCGCGGGCGCCAGCGTGCTCTACCGCTGCACCGGACCGCAGGGCGAGACGGCGTACGTCAGCCACACCAAGGGATACAAGCATTGCGTGCAGGTGGGGCGCTGGCCCGATCCGCACCGTTCCGGGCACCAGCGCGCCGCCAAACATGCCCGCCAGCCGAGTGGCACCGTGTTGCCGGGCAAACCTCCGCGGTCGGTGCAAGCCGACCCGGCCGTGGTCAAGGTCACGCCGTTGCACGACGACACGGTGCCGGTACCCGTCGCGCCGCAGGCGATACCCGAACCGCCGCAGACCTGGCAGCCATTGCCGCTGGCGATGCTGGACGCCCTGGGCGCGCGGGTGCTGCCGCGGCTGCTGGGATTGCAGCCGGCGTCGGCAAAACCGCCTGCGCCGGTACCCGCCGCCAGCGCGCCGCCGCCGGTCGCGGCAACCAGGCCCATCCCCCTGAAGCTTGAGGCCCCCGAGGCGAAGCCCCCGCGCCGCGGCGCGGTGTATCGGGTGGTGGAGAAGAACGGCAGCGTGCTCTACACCAACATCGCCGGGCTGGCGAAGGGACGCCACTCGAAGAAACTTTTCACCTACATCGTCGAATGCTACGCATGCAGCGTGCACTCGAAGATCAACTGGAACACGGTGCCGCTGCACCTGGCAGACTATCGCGACGACATCCACGCCGCGGCGCGCCTGAGCGGCGTGAATTCGGCGCTGCTGCGCGCGGTGATCCACGCCGAATCGGGGTTCAACCCGCGTGCCCTGTCCTACAAGGGTGCGCAGGGGCTGATGCAGTTGATGCCCGCGACCGCGTTCGAGCTGGGCGTCGGCGATGCGTTCGACCCGGCCCAGAACATCTCGGGCGGTGCGCGTTACCTCGCGATGCTGCTGCGTGAGTACCACGGCGACGTGCGCATGGCGGCGGCGGCCTACAACGCCGGCGAAGGTGCGGTCAGCAAATACGGCGGCGTGCCGCCGTATGCCGAGACGAAGGTGTACGTGAAGCGCGTGGCGCTGCTCTACCAGCGCTACCGCAAGGCGCTGGACGGTCACACCGGCGCCAAACTCGCGTCCGCGAAAGACGCCGAGTGATTCGCGTGGCGGGCCGGTCGTGTCGCGCTACGGGGTGCGCAGGAATGGGTAGCGTGCACTGCGTGCACGTCGGGACGCGCTGACGCGTGGGGCTGCATCGTGCGCGGAGCGCACGCTACGGGTTGCCCCGGAATGGGTAGCGTGCACTCCGTGCACGTCGGGACGCGCCCATGCGTGGGGCTGCATCGTGTTATCGGCCGCAGGCTACCGCTTCAACGCGGAGGTCAGCGCGGGCGCGATCGCGGTGATCATCTGTTCGGCGATGTGGTGGTTTGCGGCCACCAGGTGGCCCGATTCGGGCAGGCCGTCGACGCCGGCCATGTTGCAGTAACGTCCTCCCGCCTCGCGCACGATCAGGCAGCCGGCGGCCATGTCCCAGACTTCCAGGCCGGTCTCGAAATAGCCGTCCAGGCGTCCGGCCGCGGTCCAGGCAAGATCCAGTGCGGCCGAGCCGGTGCGGCGGATGTCCTCGGCGCGCTTGAGCAGTTCGCGGGTCATGCCCAGTTGTGCATCCAGGTGCTGGCGCTCGCGGTACGGGAATCCGGTTGCCAGCAGTGCTCCATCCAGTGATTCACGCTTGCCGACGCGGATGCGGCGGTCGTTGAGGAACGCGCCGTCGCCCTTGCTGGCGGTGTAGATCTCGTTGCGCAGGGGATCGAGGATCACCCCGTGCACCGGCTCGCCCCGGTCAAGCATCGCGATCGACACCGCGAAATGCGGAATGCCGCGCAGATAATTGTGGGTGCCGTCCAGCGGGTCGATGGCCCAGGTGTAGCGCGCGCCGGCCTTGCCGGAGGTGCCACTTTCCTCGCCCAGGAACGCGTGATCGGGATGCGCGCGGCGCAGCTCGCGCATGATCTCGGCCTCGGCCTGGCGGTCGACTTCGGACACGAAATCGAGGTGGTGCTTTTCGATCACCGCGACCTTGTCCAGGCGGTTCATGTAGCGCAGGATCACGCCGCCGGCGGCGCGCGCGGCGCGGATGGCGAGGGTGACGGCGGGTCGGGCCATGACGGTGGACTTTCAGGCTGGAAAAAGAACGCGCCGCACGGGGCGGCGCAGCGGGCAGTTTAGCAGCAGGCTGGCAGTGCGCGGTAATCTTGCCGGATGAATCAGTCCACCGCCTCGATCCCGCCCCGACCGCAATCGATCCGTTTCGTGCTGGCGCGCACCCAGCATCCCGGCAACATCGGTGCCGCGGCGCGCGCGATTCGCACCATGGGCTTCTGGCGCTTGGTGCTGGTCGCGCCGAAGCGTTATCCCGATCCCCAGGTCCAAGCAATGGCCGCCGGCGCCGACGACGTGCTGGCGAACCTGGTGCTGGCCGATGACCTGCCCGCGGCCGTGGCCGATTGCACGCGCGTGTACGGTCTTTCGGCCCGCCGCCGCGGAGTCAACCTGCCCGAGCTGGATCCGCGCGCCGCGGTCGCGGAAATCGCGGCATTGCTGGCCGCGCGACGCGAAGTCGCGCTGTTGTTCGGCAACGAGCGGGCCGGGCTGGACAATGAAGAACTTTCCGTGTGCCACGCGATGGTGCGCATTCCCAGCGTCGCGGATTTTTCCTCGCTCAACCTCGCGCAGGCGGTGCAGGTGATGGCGTGGGAACTGCACATGGCGACCCTGGGCGAGCTGCCCGCGCCACCGCCGGCGCACGAGGTGCCCGCCACCGCGGAAGAGATGGAACGCTTCTTCGAACACCTGTTCGCCACGCTGCACGCGATCGACTTCCACAAGGGCCGTTCGGCCGCGACCATCGAACAACGCCTGCGACGCCTTTTCCACCGCGCGCTGCCCGACGCGCGCGAGCTGCGCATCCTGCACGGCATCCTCGCCGACGCCGAACGCATGGCGCGACTGGCAGGCGAAGCCAGCGAAAGCTCCGCCAACGTCCGGGAGTGATGCCTGTATCCGGTTCGATCGTCGGCGGCGGAAACACCCTTTCCGCGTGAACGGCACGGGGGAACCGGGCTTGATGTGGCGGCGCGTGTCGTCGACCCCCGCTACCCGCCGTCCAGGCTCGCGGTGCTGTCCTTGTCGACGTTCGCCGAAGGAGGGATGACCAGTACCTTGTCGATGCGGGGACCGTCGCGGTCGACCACTTCGAAAATGAGGCCGCGCCAGTTGATGGTTTCGCCGGTGACCGGGATGCGGCCCAGCAACTCGATCAGCATGCCGGCAAGGGTGTGGTAGTCGCCGTTTTTCTCGTTCGGCAGTTCGTCCAGGTGCAGCAGTTCGCGCAGGTCATCGGCGGCCATGGAACCGTCGATCAGCCAGCTGCCGTCGTCGCGGTATATCGCGTGCTCGTCCTTGCTGGCAGTACCGGATTCCCCGGCGTGCACGCCACGCCCGACCACAGCGTTCAATACGTCGTTGACGGTTACCAGTCCCTCGATGTCGCCGTATTCGTCCACCACCAGGGCGAACGGCATTTTCGCGTCGCGAAATTCATCCAGCAGGTCCAGCGCGCGGGCGGTGGCGGGTACGAACAGTGGCTTGGACAGCTTGCCGAACAGGTCCAGGCGTTGCGGCGCGGTGCCGGGTGCAGGGTCGCGTACCAGTGTCTGCAGCAGGCGCTTGACTTCCAGCACGCCGAGCACCTCGTCCTCGTCCTCCCGGTAGACCGGGTAGCGCGAGTAGGGCGTCTCGCGCAGGGTGGCGAGGTTCTCCGCCAGCGGCGCCGCCACGTCCAGCCAGGCGATGCGCGGGCGCGGCGTCATCACGCTGTCGACGGTGCGGTCGCCGAGGCGCAGCACCCGGTTGACCATGTTGCGCTCGTCCGCATCGAGGACGCCCTGCTCGGCGCTCTCGGCGACCAGCAGGCGGATTTCCTCTTCGCTGACGTTGTCGCGCCGCACGCGGTTCAGGCGGAGCAGCCACAGGATGCCGTCGGTGACCAGGGTGACGACCCAGACGAACGGCGTCAGCAACCAGGACATGACCTGCATGGGAAACGCCACCGCCCGGGAGATGCGTTCCGGGGCGGCCAGTGCCGCACGCTTGGGTACCAGTTCGCCCACGGTGATGTTGATCAACGTCACCAGCACGAAGCCCAGCACCAGCCCGATCACCAGCGAGGCGTGCGCGGCAGCGGGCATGCCCATCGCGATCAGCCACTGGCGGATGCTGGCGCTGATCGCGGTGCCGGTGGCGGCCCCGGTAATCAGGGTGATGAGGGTGATGCCGACCTGGATCGTGGACAGGAAGCGGTCCGGATGCTCGGCCAGCCGCAACGCCACCTGCGCGCGGGTGCTGGTGCGCGCCATGTAGCGCAGGCGGCTTTTGCGGGCGGCGATCAGCGCGATTTCGGCCAGCGCGAAGAACGCATTGCCCAGCGCCAGCACCAGCACCAGGCCGAGATCGGTCAGCATCGCGGTCGACGATCCATTGGCATGCACGGAGTCTAGCAGTCCGGTGGCCGATTGCTGCGAACATGCGGGCGGATCGGGTACCATTGCCCACGCTTCGCGCCGGGATCGACCTACATGTTTTCGCTGCAAACGATGTTTGGCAGGGGCGACCGTTTCTTCAGCCTCCTCGAATCCAGTGCCAAAGCCGCGCGCGATGGTGCCAGGGCCCTGCAGGAGTTGCTGGAGGCCCACGGTGAGCCCATGCTGCTGGATGGATTCCGTGCCGCGCGCCGGCGCGAAAAGGAACTGGCGGGGCAGATCAGCGAAGAGCTGGTCAACACCTTCGTCACGGCCCTGGATCGCGAGGACATCGAGGCGATGTCCTCGGCGCTCTACCGCATCCCCAAGACGATCGAGAAATTCGCCGAGCGCTACGTGATCGTGGCCGAGCGGGTCGAGGGCATCGACTTCCTGTCCCGGGCCGCGCTTCTGATGAGCGCCACCGACGGCGTGGTGGAAATGGTCTCCGACCTGCGCAACGGCATGAAGATCAGCCGCATGCGCAAGCTGCAGGATCGCCTGCAGGCTACCGAGGCAGAGGCCGACCGGCTGCTGCTGGAGCCGTACCGCGACCTGTACCTGGACAGCGACGACCCGATCCGCGTGATGCTGGCCAAGGACCTGTTCGAGCTGCTGGAAAAGGCCATCGACCGCTGCCGGGACGTGGGCAACGTGATTTACTCGATCGTGCTCAAGAACTCATGAAGCGGGGACCGGGGACCGGGGACCGCGGACCGGCAGCTGCCCAAGGGCTGGGCTGCTCGGCCGTCAGGGGCAGATTGTTTCCGCAATGGAATCCACCTGGTGAGACGGCCCCATCGAGTGGCGGATTCATCCCGGCTTCCCCGGTCCCCGGTCCCCGGTCCCGGGTCCCCTTTTCGACATGAGCCTCGGCCTGCTCATCGCAGTCATCTTCATCGCGTTGGTGTTCACCTACATCAACGGGTTCCACGACACCGCCAATTCCATCGCCACGGTGGTTGCGACCAAGGTGTTGTCGCCGGGGCAGGCGGTGTTGCTGGCGGCCACCACCAACCTGACCGGCGCGTTGCTGGGTTCGGCGGTGGCGGTCACGATTGCCACCGGGCTGATCGATTCCGGCGTGCTGCAGGTTGGTGGCGAGGTGCTGATCTGCGGGTTGCTCGGCGCCATCGTGTGGAACCTGATCACGTGGTGGTTCGGGCTGCCCTCGTCGTCCTCGCACGCGCTGATCGGTGGCCTGTGCGGCGCTGCATTTGCGGCTTCGCACGGCAACTTCCAGGCGATCATCTGGGCCACCAACCCGGACCAGTGGTGGCGCGGGGCGGGGTTGATCCCCAAGGTGCTGGTGCCGATGGTGGTCTCGCCGTTCGCGGGTTTCGTGCTCGGCATCCTGACCATGGGGTTGTTGCTGGTTTTTTTCTCCTGGTTGGCCAACCGTTCCGGTCCGCTGCGCCGGCTGGGGCGCACGCCGTTCGTCAATGCGTTCTTCGGCAAGGCGCAACTGGCCTCGGCCGCGGCCATGGGGGTTTCGCACGGGTTGAACGACGCGCAGAAGACCATGGGCATCATCGCGCTCGCCCTGGCCAGCGCCACGGCAGCGCACAACTTCGATCACCTGCCGGCATGGTTGCACTTCCTGCGCATATCGGACGTCGGTGGGCGATTCCCCATTCCGGTGTGGGTGAAGGTGTTGTGCGCGCTGGTGATGGCCGCCGGTACCGCCGGGGGCGGCTGGCGGATCATCAAGACGCTCGGGCACAAGATGGTCAAGCTGCACCCGATCAACGGGTTTGCGGCCGAATCCAGTTCCGCGGTCGTGATCATCATCTCCTCGATCTTCGGGCTGCCGGTCTCGACCACCCACGTGGTGTCCTCGGCGATCATGGGCGTCGGGGCATCCAAGCGCGCCAACGCGGTGCGCTGGTCGGTGGTCGAGCGCATGGTGTGGTCCTGGATCCTGACCCTGCCCATCAGCGCGTTCATCGCCTGGCTGCTGGTCGCGGTGTCGCGGCCGCTGTGGGAGTAGGGCCGGCAGGCGGCTTGCTGTGCGGCGGGCAGTGCCCGCCCTACATTGCCCGGGCGGGTATCGCCCGCCGCGGAAGACGCGGCCGATGGCGTGCGCCCCGCGTTGTTTGCGCAGGGCGGGCACCGGCCGCCGTTGAATGCGCAACAGCTGGCGTGCGCCCTGCGTTGTCCGGGTAGGGCGGACGCTGTCCGCCGTCGGGTACCGCGTGGGTCGGGGCGGGCATGCGCTCACGCGATACACTGCCGGTCATGGCTGCAGACACCCTCCCCGAACAGGCGCCGAACGACAACAAGCTGGTTGTCGCGATTTCCTCGCGCGCGCTGTTCGACTTGACCGAGTCGCATGCGTTGTTCGAGCGCGAGGGCCTGGAGGCGTATCGCGAATACCAGATCGCGCACGAGAACGACGTGCTGCAGCCTGGCGTGGCGTTTCCGGTGGTCAAGAAGCTGCTGGCGCTGAACCGGCCGCTACCGGATACGCCCTACGTCGAGGTGATCCTGCTGTCACGCAATTCCGGCGACACGGGCCTGCGCATCTTCAATTCGATCCAGCACCACGGCCTCGCCATCTCGCGCGCGGCATTCACGTCCGGCGAGGCGACCAGCGAATACATCGCGCCGTTCGGGGTGGACCTTTTCCTTTCCGCCAACGCCGAGAACGTGGCGCGCGCGCTGAAGTCCGGCGTGGCCGCGGCGACCATCCTGCCGTCCCAGGTGCGCGACGGCCATCCCGGCCAGCTCCGGATCGCCTTCGACGGCGATGCGGTGATCTTCAGCGATGAATCCGAACGCGTGTCGCAGGAGCAGGGCCTCGATGCGTTCCATCGCAGCGAATCCGAACACGCCGACGAGCCGCTCTCGGGCGGGCCGTTCCGCAACTTCCTGGACGCGCTGCATCGCCTGCAGGCCGCGTTCCCGGCGGAGAATTCGCCGATCCGCACCGCGCTGGTCACCGCGCGCTCGGCGCCCGCGCACAAACGCGTGATCCTGACGTTGCGCCAGTGGGGCGTGCGCATCGACGAGGCCCTGTTCCTCGGCGGCCGCGACAAGGGCCCGTTCCTGGAAGCGTTCGGTGCCGACCTGTTCTTCGACGATTCGCCGATCAACGTGGAGTCGGCACGCCGGCACGTGGCGACGGGGCATGTGCCGCATGGGGTCAGCAACACGGGACCGGGGACCGGGGACTGGGGACCAGCAAAAGCATGAGCTCACGGATGCCGTCGTCGTTTTGCAGGCGTTTGCGGCTCTGCCGCGAATGACGAGAAGCATCCGGGTCGTAGTACCCGCGAATTGCCGTTGTATGGTCAATGGTTCCCGACCCGAGGTCGTTCCGGGAGAACGAAAGGGCCGCGTTTCGCGTCACCGGTCCCCGGTCCCTGGTCCCCGGTCCCGGTACAATAAGGAGCTTTCCCACGCCGTCGGACTCCACGATGCCCTCCTCCCCCCTGAACCCCCTCGACCTCTACGACGTCCGCGCGCTGCTTTCCGACGAGGAACGCATGGTGCAGGATTCGGTTGGGCGCTTTGTCGATGACAAGGTGCTTCCGATCATCGGCGAGTGCTTCGATGAGGCGCGCTTTCCGACCGAACTGATTCCGGAGATCGCCGGGCTGGGGTTGCTCGGTGCCACGATTCCCGAGGAGTACGGCGGCGCGGGGATGAATGCGGTCAGCTATGGCCTGATCTGCCAGGAAATGGAGCGCGGCGATTCCGGGCTGCGCAGTTTCGCGTCGGTGCAGTCCTCGCTGGTGATGTACCCGATCTTCACCTTCGGAAGCGAGGAACAAAAACGCGAGTACCTGCCGAAGATGGCCACCGGCGAGATCATCGGCTGCTTCGGCCTGACCGAACCGCACGGAGGGTCCGACCCCGCCAACATGAAGACGGTCGCCAGAAAGGACGGTGACGACTGGGTGTTGAACGGGTCCAAGATGTGGATCACCAACGGCAACCTGGCGCAGGTCGCACTGGTGTGGGCCGGGACCGACGATGGCGTGCGCGGATTCCTGGTGCCCACGGATGCCAGGGGCTTCACCGCACAGGAAATCCACAGGAAGATGAGCCTGCGCGCTTCGGTGACCTCGGGGCTGTTCCTCGATGACGTGCGCGTGCCCGCCAGTGCGATGCTGCCGGGTGTCAAGGGCCTGCGCGGTCCGCTCAGTTGCCTCGATTCGGCGCGCTACGGCATCACCTGGGGGCCGGTCGGTTCGGCCCAGGCGTGCCTGAAGGAGGTGCTGGACTACACCCAGGAACGCGTGCTGTTCGGCCGCAAGCTCGCCGCCAACCAGGCCATCCAGTTGCGTCTTGCCGACATCGCGCGCCGCATCACCACCGCGCAGTTGCTGGCGCTGCAGCTCGGGCGCGCCAAGGATGCCGGGAAGCTGCACCCGACCCAGATCTCGCTGGCCAAGTGGAACAACGTGCGCATGGCGCTGGACGTGGCGCGCGAGTGCCGCGACATCCTTGGCGGCGCCGGCATCACCACCGAGCACGTGGCGATCCGGCACGCGCTGAACCTGGAATCGGTGGTGACCTACGAAGGCACCGAGACCGTGCATCAACTTGTGGTGGGAAAGCAGCTGACCGGAATCAACGCGTTCTAGCCCGCCTCTTCGGCGGAGAGGCCGGGTGGGGACGGGCGATGGCGTCCGACAACTTCCATCCGCCCTCCCGCTTGCATGGAAAGGCGCGCAGGGCGCACATTCCCGATGTTCGCGGACTTGCACCGAGGGACCCGAGATGAAACTTCGCAACAAATGGCTCGCCGGTTTCGCGATGGTCGCAATGCTTGTCTCCGGCAACGTGCTCGCTGCCGTCAATGCCGACGAGCTGCACGTCGCGTTGACTTCGCTGCGTCTGGCGCTGGTGAAGATAGGCGTCGCCAACGCGATGCTGGCGAACCCCGTCCCGCCGGCCAGCAATGCCGAGGCGCACGTGGCGCCGGCCAACAAGCTGAGCAGCGATGAAATCAGCGCCATCCTCGTCACCAGGGGCGGCGTGATCAACGTGTACCTGACCCCGTTGGTCGGCGTGGGCAACGGCATCGTGCAGCTGGTGCCGCGGATCGTCACCGACAAGCAGGGCAAGCGCGGCGTGACCTACACCTGCTACAGCCCCAACATTCCCGATATCGCCGATGCGGCGCCGGGATGCACCTACCACCCGTCCGGACAGTGAGCCGGGCATGCCGATCGCTTTGCCATCGCCGGCCCCGGTCCTGCAAACCACGCGCTTGATCCTGCGCGTGCCCGAGGCTGCGGATTTCGAGGGCTTTGCACAACTGCGCGGCGATGCCGAGGCGGCCCGCTACATCGGCGGCTACCAGCCACGCACCGCCGCGTGGCGGGCGTTCCTGCAGATGCCCGGCGCCTGGATGGTGCAGGGTTTCGGGATGTTTTCGGTGGTCGACCGGGAAACGGGCCAGTGGCTCGGGCAGTGCGGTCCCTGGCAACCGGAAGGCTGGCCCGGTACCGAGGTCGGCTGGGCCCTGCGCCGCTCGGCGTGGGGCAAGGGCTACGCCCGGGAAGCGGCGACCGCCGCGATCGACTGGGCGTTTGCCCAACTCGGCTGGAACGAGGTGATTCACTGCATCGACGCGGCCAACGTGCGCTCGCGTGCGCTGGCAACGCGCCTTGGTTCGCATCTGCAGCGCAGCGCACGGCTGCCGGCGCCCTTCGACGACGCGGTGGTCGACGTATGGGGCCAGACGCGCGAGCACTGGCTCGCCCACAACGCAGCGCACAGCGCCTGAATTGCATGCCCATGAACGTCATCAAGTCCCCCATCCCCGCCCGCCAGAAGGGTTTCAACCGCGCCGAAATCGTCGACCAGAACTTCGCCGAATTCGTGCAGGCGTGGGACGGCAGGGCGTTGCCCGCGCCGCGCGACGACGCGCCGGTGCTGCCGGGCAGTGACCTGGACGCGCGCGGCTTCCGCGAGCTGTTCGAGTCGCAATTGATCTCGCGGCACCTGGACCTGATGGCGCGCGTGCTGCGGGTCCAGAACAAGGTCTTCTACACCATCGGGTCGTCCGGCCATGAGGGCAACGCGATGGTGGCGCGGCTGGCGCGGCATACCGATCCGGCGTTCCTGCACTACCGATCCGGCGCGTTCATGGCCGAGCGTTTCCGCAAGCTGCCGGACATGGATCCGGTGATGGATTCGGCGCTGTCGTTCGCGGCCAGCAGCGAGGATCCGGCTTCCGGCGGCCGCCACAAGGTGTGGGGCTCCAAGCCGTTGTGGGTGCTGCCGCAGACCTCGACGATCGCCTCGCACCTGCCCAAGGCGCTGGGCACCGCGGTCGCGATCGAGCAGGCCCGGCGCATCGGCCACCAACTGCCGGTTCCGGATGATTCGATCGTGATCTGCTCGTTCGGCGACGCATCCAGCAATCACGCCACCGCACAGACCGCGTTCAACGCCGCCGGCTGGACCGCCTACCAGCGGCTGCCGGCGCCGGTGCTGTTCGTGTGCGAGGACAACGGCATCGGCATTTCGGTGAAAACGCCCGCGGGCTGGATTGCGCGCAACTTCGAGGGCCGCCGCGATCTCGATTACTTCTTCGCCGACGGACTGGACCTGGCCGAAGGTTTCGCGCAGGTGCAACGCGCGCTCGAGCACTGCCGCACCACGCGCCGCCCGACCTTCCTGCACCTGAAGACCACGCGGCTGACCGGGCACGCCGGCACCGACTTCGAAATCGAATGGCGCAGTATCGAGGAACTGATGGCGCTGGAAGCGACCGACCCGCTGCTGCGTTCGGCCGCGATCGCGCTGGAGTCCGGGCTGTACACGCGCGACTCGCTGCTGGAACAGTACGAGGCGATCCGCAAGCGCTGCTTCGATGCGGCTGCAAGGGCCGACCAGCGCCCCAAGCTCGAATCGCTTGCGGCCGTGATGAAGCCACTGGCGCCGTACACCCCGAAGGCGGTCGCGGCCGAAGCCACGCGCGCCGATTTTGCCGAACGTCGGCTGACGGTATTCGGCGGCGAGGACAAGCTGCCGGAAAACCTGCCGCCGCGGCACCTGGCGCTGGTGATCAATTCGGCGCTGCACGATCTTCTGGCCAAGTATCCTGAATCGCTGGTTTTCGGCGAGGACGTGGCCCAGAAGGGCGGCGTGTACACGGTGTCCAGGGGCCTGTACCGCGCGTTCAAGGGCGCGCGCGTGTTCAACACGTTGCTCGATGAAACCATGATCCTGGGCCTCGCACAGGGCTATGCCAACATGGGCATGCTGCCGATTCCCGAGATCCAGTACCTGGCGTATTTCCACAACGCCTGCGACCAGATTCGCGGCGAGGCGTGCTCGCTGCAGTTCTTCTCCAACGACCAGTTCCGCAATCCGCTGCTGGTGCGCATCGCGTCGCTGGGCTACCAGAAGGGCTTCGGCGGGCACTTCCACAACGACAATTCCATCGCCGCGCTGCGCGACATTCCGGGGCTGTTGGTCGGCTGCCCTTCGCGCGGCGACGATGCCGCGACCATGCTGCGTACGCTCGCTGCCCTGTGCCGGGTCGATGGGCGCGTGTGCGCGTTCCTGGAGCCCATCGCGCTGTACATGACCAAGGACCTGTACGAGCACGGCGACGGGCAGTGGCAGTTCGAATATCCCGCGCCGGGCCGGGCGATGACGCTGGGCGAGGGGCGTGTCTACAACACCTCGGCGAAGGATCTGGTGATCTTCACCTTCGGCAACGGCGTGCCGATGGCGTTGCGCGCCGCGCGCGAAGTCGAGAAGCGCCACGGGTGGAAGGTGCGCGTGGTGGACCTGCGCTGGCTGGTTCCCCTGAACGATGCCTTCATCGTGGACCAGGCGCGCTCGGCCAGACGCATCATCGTGCTGGACGAGGGCCGCAAGAGCGCCGATGTGGGCGAGGGCGTCATCACCGCGATCGTCGAAGGCGGGCTGGGCGCGACGCCGCTCAAGCGCGTGGTCGGCGCCGACACCTACACGCCGCTGGCGGGCGCGGCGCTGCTGGTGCTGCCGGGAGAGGCCGACGTGGTGGCCGCGGCCGATGCGCTGGCCGAAGCCGCGCCACGCAGCGCGAAAAAATCCACGCGCAGCAAACGCGGATCGGGCAAATCGAAAACCTCCCGGGAGGGCACATGAAGCCGTTGGCAGGACTGGTTGTGGTCATGGTGCTGGGCGTTGCCTGCGCCGCGTGTTCGCATTCGGAAGTTCCGGCGCAGCCGGCGCAGTCCGCATCGCCGCCGCCACCGGAGTCCGCACCGCCACCACCACCACCGGCATCGGCGATCCCGATGACGGCGCCGGCTTCCGGTGGGTCCATGGCGGACCCGGCAGCCGCACACGCAGGTGGTCCCACGCTGTACCAGATGATGCAGCGTCCGGGCTTTGCGGGTGCCTTCGACGCCATGGACGGTGCCGCGTCGCTGCCGGCGTGGGCCAGGCACGGTGGCGTGGCCTTGCCTGTGCAACGCGTCACCGTCGACGGCCAGCCCCGCCGGCTCGCGCAGACCTGCGAGGCGCAGGGCTGCCAGACCGGCACGTTGCTGCTGCTGATGAATCCTTCAACCCGCTCCATGCAGGGCCTGCTGGTACAGGTTTCGGGCAGCGCGGGGGCGCGCGTGCGGCAGCTCAAGTGGCTGGGCAAGCCCGATCCCGCGGCGCAGGCATTCCTGCAGAGCCGGCTTGCGCGCGATTGATGCCACGGCATGAACCTGGACCGACCCGCATCAACCGCTGATCTCGCCGCGTCGCAATCGGGCGCGGCGCCACGGGCTGCGGGCAGCCCGCGCGGGCCCACGCGCTTCGGTGTGATCGGTGCGGTCGGCTTCGTGCATGTGCTGAACGACATGATGCAGTCGGTGATCATCGCGATCTACCCGCTGTTGAAGGGCGAATTCGACCTCACGTTCTTCCAGATCGGCGCGATCACGCTGACCTTCCAGTTGACCGCCTCGCTGCTGCAGCCGGTGGTCGGCATGATCACCGACAAGCACCCGCTACCGTTTTCGCTGCCGGTCGGAATGTGCTTCACCTTGAGCGGCCTGCTGCTGCTTTCCGTTGCCCCCACGTATCCGATCCTGTTGCTGTCGGCGGCCCTGATCGGTTGCGGGTCGTCGGTGTTCCATCCGGAGTCGGCGCGGGTGGCGCGCATGGCATCGGGCGGCCGTTTCGGCATGGCCCAGTCGGTGTTCCAGATCGGTGGCAACATCGGCCAGGCCATCGGGCCGATGCTGGCGGCGGCAGTGATCCTGGCCTACGGGGTCGGTGGACGTACCCATGCGAGCTGGTTCGGGCTGCTGGCGCTGCTCGCCATCGTGATCCTGTTGCAGGTCAGCCGCTGGTACCGCGGGCACATCGACGAGCGGGTCCGCAAGCGCCTGCCGAGCGACAAGCCGCAGTTCGAGGCGCCGGTCATACGCCGCACCATCGGCGTGTTGCTGCTCTTGATGTTCTCGAAGTTCTTCTATCTGGCCAGCATCAGCAGTTACTACATGTTCTACCTGATCCATCGCTTCGGCGTTTCGAGCACCACCGCCGCGCATCTGTTGTCGGTATTCCTGTTCGCCGTGGCCGCGGGCACGCTGGTGGGTGGTCCGCTGGGCGACCGCATCGGGCGCCGGCGCGTGATCTGGTTTTCGATCCTCGGGTGTGCCCCATTCACCCTGCTGCTGCCATACGTGGGACTGCACTGGACCGTCGCGCTCAGCGTGGTGATCGGGCTGGTGCTGGCATCCGCATTTCCCGCGATCATCGTGTACGCGCAGGACATGCTCACGCACCGGATCGGCATGGTGTCCGGGCTGTTCTACGGCTTCAGCTTCGGCCTCGGCGGCATCGGTGCCGCGGTGCTTGGCGTGGTTGCGGACCACTTCGGCATCGTGTTCCTGTACCGGGTGTGTGCGTTCCTGCCGCTGTTGGGGTTGCTGGCCGTGTTCCTGCCGGACGTACGGCCGCCCGGGCTCGAGCCCGCAGGCGGGCACGAGGCGCCGACTTCCTGATTCCGTCTCCCGTGACGATCGGCCTGTGCCGGGCCGTGTCGGACTGGTGTAGGCTGCGCCGGTCCGCCAGTTCGGGAGCCGCGGGATGAAGCGACGCACAGTGTTGAAGTGGATTGCCGGCGCCCCCTTGCTGGCGGCTTTGCCGGAGACATTGTGGGCGAACGCTGTCGGAGCGGCGCGCACCTTGCACCGGGTGCGCCCGGGTGATCCCGGCTGGCCTTCGGCGGACGCATGGGCGACCTTGAAGAAACAGGTTGGCGGTCGCCTGACAAGACTCACCGATCCGCTGGCCGCGTGTCGCGCCGATCCATCAGGCAAGGCTTGTGCCGATTTCTTCACCGCGATCCGCAATCCGTACTACATCCTCGACCACGCCAACCTCACGCAGACTTCGGGTTGGGTCGATGCGTGGACGTCGCAGCCGAGTGCGTACGCAGTCGCGGCGAAGTCCGCAGCCGACGTCGCCGCCGCGGTGGACTTCGCACGCGAGCATCGACTGCGACTGGTGGTGAAGGGCGCGGGACACAGTTACCAGGGCACCTCCGACGCGCCGGATTCGCTGTTGGTGTGGACGCATCACATGGACGACATCGCGATGCTGGATGCGTTCGTACCCAGGGGCTGCGACGGGAAGATCAAGCCGCAGCCCGCGGTCAGCGTGGGCGCGGGACAAATCTGGGGGCGTACCTACGATGCGGTGACAACCAGGGGCGGCCGTTACGTGCAGGGCGGCGGTTGCCTGACGGTCGGTGTCGCCGGCCTCGTCAGCAGCGGCGGATTCGGCAGTTGGTCGAAGCAGTACGGTACGGCGGCGGCGAACCTGCTGGAAGCCGAGGTGGTCACGGCCGACGGCAGGATCCGTGTCGTCAACGCATGCAATGACCCGGATTTGTTCTGGGCCTTGAAGGGTGGTGGCGGTGGCAGCTTCGGCGTGATTACGCGCGTCACCCTGCGCACGCACGAATTGCCGAACTTCGTCGGCGTGGTGAACGCGAGTGTGCGGTCGAATTCCGACGCGGCGTACCGCCGCCTGATCGCGCACTTCGTCGATTTCTATCGCGAGAATCTGTTCAATCCGCACTGGGGCGAGACCGTCCATTTCGAGAACGGCCGCGTCCTGCGTGTCAGCATGGTGTGCCAGGGTCTGGACAAGTCGCAAGCGGAGGCCGCCTGGAAACCGTTCTTCGAGTTCGTGCGGGCGTCGCCGCACGACTATTCGTTCAGGCAGGCCCCGGAGGTGATGGCGTTCCCGGCGCGTGTGACGTGGAACCCCGAGGTGTTGCGGACATTCCCCGGCGCCGTGGTTGCCGACTCGCGGCCGAACGCACCCATCGGCAACATCGTCTGGACCGGTGATGCGAAGCAGTCGGGCCAGGTCTTGCATGGCTTTGGTTCGGCGTGGCTGCCGCAGCGTCTGCTGCAGCCCGATCGCCAGCAGCTCCTGGCCCGCGCGTTGTTCGCCGCCAGCCAGGAATGGGCTTTCTCACTGCACTTCAACAAGGGACTCGCCGGCGGGCAGAAAGCACAGATCGACAGGGCACGTGATACGGCAACCAACCCGCAGGTGCTCGACGCGTTCGCGCTGGTCATCACCGGCAGCGGGGAGGGGCCGGCTTTCCCGGGCGTCGCGGGCCATGAGCCCAACCTGAAAGCTGCACGGCACGACGCGGCAGCCAATGCCCGGATGATGGACGCATTGTACAAACTGGTTCCCGGCGCCGGATCCTACGTATCCGAAAGTGATTACTTCCTCGAGGACTGGCAGCGTGCGTTCTGGGGCCCCAACTACGCGCGGCTGCTGTCGGTGAAAAGGCGTTACGATCCCGACGGCCTGTTCACCGTGCACCACGGGGTCGGCTCGGAACAATGGAGCGCCGACGGCTTCACACGGGTAGCATGATCGAAGGATTGATGCCAGAAGGAGAGAGTCAGTGATCATCGTTACCAGTCAAGACATTTCCGGCCACCGGATCACCGAAACCAAGGGCCAGGTGTTCGGCCTGGTGGTGCGCAGTCGCGGCCTCGGTGGCAACGTGATGGCGGGGCTGCGCTCGATCGTGGGCGGCGAAATCAACGAGTACACCCAGATGCTGGAGGAAGCCCGCCGCCACGCCACCGACCGCATGGTGCAGAACGCGCAGGCGATGGGCGCCAACGCCATCGTGGCGATGCGCTTCGATTCATCCGAGATCGGCCAGACCATGAGCGAGATCGTGGCCTACGGCACCGCGGTGGTGGTCGAAAAGGAGTGATGCAGTGCTGGTGATCGCGGTCTACGTCGTCGGCGCGCTGCTGCTGCTTGCCATCGCACTCGTGATCGAACGCTGGCGCTACAAGCGCATCCGCGATGAGCGCCCCGACCCGCGCTGGACCGACACCGGCGAACGTTTCGTCGATCCGGAAACCGGCGCGCTGACCGCGGTGTACTTCGATCCCGCCAGCGGCGAACGGCACTACCTTGCCGCAGAATCACGGACCGGGACACCGCGCAAGTGAGCAAAAAGCACCCTCTCCCCCAACGGCAAAGCCGTTGGGGGAGAGGGTCGGGGTGAGGGGGCGGCAATCCACCACCCACGTGCAACCGCCAGCCCGCCGCGGACCGGCTCATGCCGCTTCGAAGCGGGCTTGTTGCGCACAATGCGACCCCCGCCCCCTCACTCAACCCTCTCCCCCGCAACGGGGTTGCGGGGGAGAGGACTTTTTTTGAGCTTCGCAGGACGGGCATCGCCCGCCGTGGAACCTGCCTCTGTACGGCCTCAATGCTTCTTCGGCGTCGGACCCTGCACGACCTGCGCCAGGTGCGTGGGATGCACGTATTTCCTGAAAGCGTCCTGCACCTGTGCGGCGCTGAGATCGAGGTAGTGCCGCGCCGCCACCATCGGCTCGTCCAGCGGCTCGCCGTTGATGCTCCATGCGAGCAGCGAACGCGCAATGTTGTTCACGCTCGACACTTCCAGTGGAATCGAGCGGATGCGCGCCTGCTTGGCGTTGGTCAGCTCACTGGGCTTGACCGGGGTGTTGCGCATTTCGTCCAGGTTCTTCGTGATCAACCCATCCACTGGCTTCACCTTGTCCGGATCGCTGCCGTAGCGGACGTAGAAGAACGAACGCGAGCGGTCGAAGCGCATGCCCGAACCGGCACCATAGGCATAGCCGTGGTTGACGCGCACGTCGACCATCAGGCGCGAGGCGAACCCGTTGCCGCCCAGGACCTCGTTGCCCAGTTGCAGCGCGTAACGGTCGGGGTTGTGCAGGTTGAGTTCCAGCGACTGGCCCATGAACACCTGGTCCTGTGACGCATAGGCGTTGTGCACCACCGTGTAGCTGGCCGGATTCACCGGTACGGGCTTGGGAATCACGTCGGGCTTCGGCCCGGTGGCCTTCCATGCGCCGAAATACTTGACGACCTCGGCTTTGGCTTCCGCGGGGGCCACGTCGCCGACCACCACGATGGTGGTCATGTCCGGACGGTACACGTTGGCGAAGTAGTCCTTGACGTCGGGCAGCGTCAGCGCGTTCACGGTCTTGGGCGTCGCCTCGCGCAGCGCGGGGTCGCCGGCGGGATAGATACCCTTGAACAGGGCACGGAACATCTTGTAGCGCGGCGATTGCAGTCGGCCGGCGAGCGTGCGCGCCAGCGTCTTCTGTTTGACGCCGAACGCCTTGGCCGGCAGTGCGGGATGCAGCTCGTTGTCGGCCAGCAGTTGCATGCCGCGGTCGAAATGCTCGCTGGGAACGGCAAGGTGGAAGGTGCTGCCCGCCGATTCGGTGGCCGCGATTTCGTCCAGCGCCTTGTGGAACGCGGCACGATCCAGCGTGGTGGTGCCGTAGTCGAACAGCGAGCCCAGCAGCTGGCCGACACCCTCCTGGCCCTTGGGTGCCTGCAGGTCCTCGTTGCTGTCGATCCGGCCGTACACGGTGACCGTCTTGCTCACCTTGGTCGGCTGCACGATCAACGTGATGCCGTTGGACAGGGTCATCTTCACCGGATCGAGCGTCCAGTGGGGCATCTGCAGCTTGGCAAGCTGTTTCGTGGCCCACTCCGGCAGCGGCGCGTCCAGCTTGTCGTTGCTGGCGAACGACTCGGTGCCGCCGAAGCCCTGGCTGTTGGGCGGGCGCTTGCCGTTGGGGTTGGGCGTCAGCACCACGGTGACGCGCTGGCCGGGTTGCAGGTACTCGCGCGCAACGCGATCGACATCCTGCGGCGTGACCGCGAGGATCTGGTCAAGGGCCTGCTTCGGTGAATCCAGTCCCCGCCATGCCAGCGCCTGCGACCAGGACTCGGCCAGGCGCATCGGGCTGTTCTTGCTGAACTCGTACTGCGCCTTCTCCTGGCGCTTCGCGGCCTCGACCAGGTCGGACGACACCCCGTTTTTCAGCACTTCATTGATCACGCCATCGAGGTATCCCCTGGCCTGGCTGCTGTCGCCGCCCTTCGGAAAGCCGACCTCGACGGCGCCGATGCCGCCGTGCGTGAAGGGCTCTGACCAGGCGTCGGCCGACAGCACCTTGCCCTCGGCGGCCAGGTCGGACAGCTTGCTGCGCGAGTTGTTCAGCACGTCGAGCAGCACCTGCATCGCGGCGTAGTCCGTGTCCTGCTGCCCCGGCGTGCGGAACAGGTATTGCACGGTTCCGGTCGCATCCGGCGTGCTCCTGGCGATCGTTTGCGGCTTGAACGGCTGCAGCTTCACCGGCTTGCGCTCGGACAGGTTGCCTTTCGGGATCGACCCGAACAGCTCGCGCACCTTGGCCAGCGTCGCCTCGGGATCGACGTCACCCGCGATCACCAGGATCGCGTTGTTGGGCCGGTACCACTTGTTGTAGAACCCTTGCAGGATCTTGCCGGTGGTCTTGTCGAAGCTCGGGCGCGACCCCAGCGCGCCCTCGGCATAACCCGTACCGGCGTAAAGGATCTTCTCGGCCTGCTGGAAGGCGAGGAAGGAGGGATCGGAAATGTCGCGCGAGACTTCCTGCTCAATCGCGCCCTTTTCCAGGTCCCAGTCCTTGTCGGTCAGTTGCGCGCCACGCATGCGGATCGATTCGATGTGCAGCAGCATGTCCAGGTACTGCGCAGGCGCGACGAAGAAGTACTGCGTCGCGTCGTTGGTGGTGAACGCGTTGTTCTCGGCGCCCATCTTGCCGGTCATCTCGTTGAGCTGCGCGCCGGTCATGCCCTTCGAGTTGCGGAACATCATGTGTTCCAGCGCGTGCGCGGTGCCGGGAAAGCCCTTGGGCGTTTCGTAGCTGCCGGCGAGGTAGGTGATCTGGGTGGTGACCATCGGCGCCAACGTGTCGCGCACGATCACCACGCGCAGGCCGTTGTCGAGGGTGGCGCGGGTGACGTTGGTCGCCTGCGCCGGTGCGGACACGGCGGGCGCGTCGGCGGCGAGGGCGCTGGACATGCCGATCGCGGAAAGTCCGATGCCGAGCAGGATACCCAGCGCGATGGGGACAGGCTTGCCATGATGCTTCATCGTTGAACCTCCATGCTGACGAGAAGGGATTGCCGGTCGTGACGCCCTCGAACGCCGCGGGCCAACCCGCCGAGGGTAGCGACGCACGGCTGCCGGCC
Organism: uncultured Rhodanobacter sp.; assembly: GCA_964489055.1. GTDB lineage: Bacteria > Pseudomonadota > Gammaproteobacteria > Xanthomonadales > Rhodanobacteraceae > 66-474. The sequence goes on from CAZAXF010000008.1 coordinate 68,433, forward strand.
ACAACATGACCGATGGCACGGCCGCGGGCGGCCCGACCCTTGTACCCGGCCTGATCCTGCATACCGGGTCGCCATCCCGCCGTGGCACCTATGGAAATGGCGGCGGGTGGTTTTCCCGCGCGTGACCGGCACGACCGCCTGACGCGCGCGTCGCCTGCCGCGCCGGCTGACGCGTGGAAGTCGATTGCGTATCATGGACAGCGTTCCGTTCCGTCGCTGGGAGACGAGGGATCGCGCCGGCCAGGGATCACCCGGCCCGCCCGGCGCCCCGGCGTGGCCACCGCCACCGACGCATCTGCATGCGCAAGACCGGCTACAACCCGACCCCCGTGACTTCCGACGCGCGCTTCCGCCGCGCCAGCACCGGGTCCGTGCCCGCGGGCCAACGCCTGGACTTCTGGCGCAGCCTGTTCGTGGCCTCGCGCATCGAGCGTCCGCGTGGGCTGGCCAGCACCGCTTTTCGCGGCGAACTGGTCACCGGCAACGCCAGCGACGGGATCATGTTTTCCACCCTGCAGGGCGACCCGGTCACTTGCCATTTCGGCGAGCGCGACAGCGGCATCGTGCTGCTGGGTTGCATCCGCTCCGGCACCATGCGCATCGAACACGGGCGCAGTGAGCGGCTGGCCCTTGCCTCCGGCAGCGGCCTGCTGCTGGCCGACTGCGATCGCCACTTCACCACCACGTCGGATCGCTACGGCCTGACCTACCTGGCCCTGCCGCGGCGCCTGGTCACCAACACCCTGGGCACCAACCCGGTGGCCCGCAATGGCGCGGTGCGGACCTTGCCCGACAATCCACTGGCGGCCAGCTACCAGTCCCTGTTGCGGTGGATGGGCGATCGCCTTGCCGATGGGCGTTCGGTGCCGGGCGCGGCAGCGTTGCACACCGCGCGGGCCCTCGCGATTGCCACCCTGGTGCGCGCCGCGGGACGCTGGCGCGGGCTGCCCGCGCCGCTGGACGACGCGCTGTTCCTCGCGGCCCGTTACCAGCTTGCCTGTCGTGCCGGCGACGCCGGCATCACCGCGGCACGCATCGCCGCGATCCTGGGCTGCTCGCGCGCCCACCTCTACCGCCTGTTTGCAGCCCGTGATTGCACCATCGCCGGCGAGCTCAGGACCTTGCGCCTGCAACGCGCACGCCGGTTGCTGACCAGTCACCCCACGCTGACGGTGGGTGCGGTGGCCAGCCAGTGCGGCTATCTCGAACACTCCGCCTTCGACCGCGCCTTCCAGCGCGCCCACCGGATGACACCCGGAGACTACCGCCGGCAGGCCATGCGCCGCCGCGCCTGATCCCTTCCTGCCCGATGCCGCCTCCGCGCTTGCGTGGCGTGCACTTCGTGCACGACGGGATTCCGCCGGATGCGCGATGTTTCATCGTGCGCGGAGCGCACGCTGCGAGACCGCGTGCTTTCGCGCTCCCGCTTGTGTAGCGTGCACTTCGTGCACGACGGGATTCCCTCGGATGCGCGATGTTTCATCGTGCGCGGAGCGCACGCTACGAGACCGCGTGCTTTCGCGCTCCCGCTTGTGTAGCGTGCACTTCGTGCACGATGGGAATGCGACGGTTGCGCGATGTTTCATCGTGCGCGGAGCGCACGCTGCGCGCTGCGTGCGATGTCGAGCGGCGCCGGCGCGGGTGTGTGAAGCGGCTGGAAGCGGGGAGGGATCCGGGCGGCGGAGGATGTCTGTGCTCGTGGCGCATCGGCAGGCGGCATGGCGTGGATCAGGACGGCGGTGGTGCCGATCACGGCGAGGCCGAGCAGGGCTTCGACCAGCACGGCGCGTGCGCAGGTGCGAAGGATCGTGGCATCACGCGCTCCGGATGAAGTCGCGGCACGGCGCAGCCGCGGCAGCTTGAAGTAACGGTTGTGCGCGCCGATCGCGATCATCGTGAGCACGATCGCGAGTTTCACGTCGAGGATGATGCCGTAGCGCGACGTCCACATCGCGGAGAATCCGCCGAGCTGGGTGGCGGCGTTGTAGATGCCGCAGGCCACCAGCACCGCCAGCGCGATGCCCGACAGCGTGGACAGGCGCTGGAAGATTTCCGCGCCACGGCCGATGGCGGCGTGCCCGGCGCGCAACAGTGTCGGAAAGATCGCCAGCGACATCCCGAAGATGGCGCCGACCCACGCACCCGCGGCGAGGATGTGCAACCAGTCGATCCACACCGCGAGGGTGAAATCGCCATGATCGGCGGGATGGCCGGTTTCGCTGCGGGTCAGCGTGATCGCGGCCACCGCCAGCAACATCGCCCAGCCGGACCAGCGCGTGCCGCGGTGGCGCGCCTTGAACCCCCAGCCAAGCCACAGCACGGCCAGCGCCGGGATGCGCCACCACCAGATGTGCCCGAAATGCGTGACCTCGAGCGCGAGGCGCATGTCGCCGAACAGACCGCTCCAGGTGCCGCCGTTCAGTTCCAGGGTGCGCGAAAGCAGGATGCCGAACGCTGCCAGCGTCAGCAGCGCGAGCATCGCACCCTCGGTGCGCCACAGGCTGCCGCGAAGATCGTCGCCGGCGTGCGGCGGCAGCACCGCGAGATCGCATGCCAGCAAGCCGATCGCCGCGATCAGCGTGACGATGTCAAACGCGCTGAGGGCGATCGAGAGTGGCGTTGCTCAGGTTCCTTGTTTCACCGTGAACGCGAATTGGCCTTCGGTGTGGTGACCGTCGCGCGCAATCACGCTCCAGTACACCACGTACCTGCCCGGCGCCAGCTTCGGCGGCAGGGTGGTTTCAAGCAAGGCGTGGTTTCTCGCGTCCACCTTGCCCTTGCCGGTGCTGACCTGCGTGCCGGCCGCGTTCCTGACCTTGAGGGTCGAGAACACCGGCTCGATGTCACCGTCGAACCATACCTTCACCTGCTTGGGCGCCGTGGTGACGGTGGCGCCGACGTGGGGCGAGGAATTGTCGGGAAACGCGTGCGCCCACGCCGCAGGCGCAGCGCCCAGTGCGATCACGAGTGTCGCGGTGGCGATGACCAGGTTGCGCATGGTGTTGTCTCCAGTCAGCGGAACAACGGCGCGCCGAAACTGTGCGGTGCGAGGTCGTCGAGGTAGAAATCGAATCCGAACATGATGCCGAGGGAATTGCCGGTGCGGTGGTTCACGGGCGCCAGCAGTTCGACGCCCCACTGTACGTCGCGGCCGATCCAGATCACGCCCGGCGCGATGTAGCCCGTGGTCTGGCCGTGGCAGCCGCGGTCGAGGCAGGTCTGCATCGGCAGTTCCACGATCGGCACCATCTTGTCGAAAGGCGCCTTGATGCCGTGGTACTTCACGAAATCCTGCAGGTAGGGGATGCTGTATTGCAGCGACAGGCCCCAGTCCAGCATGCGCGGTTCGTTGCTGTCGGTCGGGAAATCCACCGCCACCGCGCCGGTGACGGCGAACGGGCGCAGCCACGCGGTGTGCAGCTTGCCCAGGCCCTGGCCGAAATCGAACTCGGCCGACCAGGTGGAAAAGTCGTCACGCACCGCGCGGCTGCCGGTGTGGCCGATGGTGTCGCTGATCGAGAAAGATCCGATCGACTCGGTGTCGGCCTTGCGGTACACCTGCCACACGCCGCCGATCGCCACGTTGCCCCAGCCGTGCACCGCGGGCATGCCGCCACCGGTGGCACCGAAATAATCGGTCTCGGCGGTGAGCGAGAAGTTGCGCGTGATCGGCTTGGTGACCGACAGGTCCAGGTCGTTCTGGTCGACCCCGTGGTCGCGGATGTGGCTGAACACCAGCGGCAGCTCGGCGCCGATGCCGGGGTCGTCAAAGTTCAACGTGGAGGGAAAAAGCCGCTGGCCGGCGATGGCGTGGGCGCTGGCGATTCCGGTACCGCAAACGGTCAGCGCGAGCGCCACGGTCAGTGTCCGTCTGACAATGAGAACGCATCGCATTCGCGTAGTGTATCGACGCGTAGGCCACTTGTGCAATCGAAAGGTGTCAAAACCGCTTTCTGACGTGCGGTCAGGGGTGCGGGACAGGTGCGGGGACTTGTCGGTCGGATCGTGTCCGAGCGTGCACGGAGCGCACGTTGCGGTGCGGCGTGGGTGGTGTCCGGTCGTGCGCGGAGCGCACGCTACGGGGTGGTGCGGGGTTGGCGTTCGATCGTGCGCGGAGCGCACGCTGCGGGTCTGCGTACGCCCGCGATTCCACGAGCTTGTGTAGCGTGCACTTCGTGCACGATGGGATTCCGCCGGTTGCGCGATGCTTCATCGTGCGCGGAGCGCACGCCACGGCGTGGTGTGGGGTGGCGTTCGTTCACGTGCGTCACGGCGCCCCGATGATGCGTGGCTCGGGTTCCAGGGTGATGCCGAAGCGTTCGCGCACCCCGGCGCGGACCCGTTGCGCCAGCGCCCAGAGCTGCGCGCCGCTGGCGTCGCCGTGATTCACCAGCACCAGCGCGTGGCGGTTGGAAATGCCGGCGTCGCCTTCGCGCAGGCCCTTGAAGCCGCAGGTTTCGATCAGCCAGGCGGCGGAGAGTTTGGTGCTGCCGCCGGCGGCGGACCAGCCTGGCAGCCGCGGGTGTTCGCGCTGCAGGGCGTCGGCTTCGACCGCGGGGACCACCGGATTCTT
>CAZAXF010000009.1:0-72120 GCA_964489055.1 uncultured Rhodanobacter sp.
CCGCATCTGGGCCGCTTCGTTGGGTCAGGCGTTGCACTTCGTAGTTGAATTCACCACCTGAGCTCAGGCGTTAGCGCGCACATGTGACAGTTCTGCGACTCCTGGCTGTGAACCGGCCCGATTTTCCCGGATGCTTCGACCTCTGAGAGGATTTCGGGCATGAACACACAGAATTGGCACTCACCTGACGTACGGGAGTGGGCGGTTCATTCAGTCGGCGCTGCGCCGGTGGGTTGACGGGTGACATCGAGTGCGAGGGAATGCGATGAATGGCGACGTGAAACGGGTACTGCCTGGCTGGGGCGTGCTGTTGGGGCTCTGTGTGTGGGTATGGGTCGGCGTGAGCTGGGTGCTGCGCGGGGCCAGGGAATTCGATTTGTGGAGCATCGTCGGCGGAGTCGGTTGTTTCTTCCTCGCCTTGTATTGGTTGTGCCTGTCGCGTCCGGAGGTGCGGGAGCGTGACAGGAAGTCATGGGCCTATCGGGTGGCGTTGGGGTCGGGCGTGGTTTCGGGCGTCCTGGCGTTGCTGGCGCTCGTGGTGCCTGCGATGGGGGTCGACCAGGGGGCCTTGTTCACGGGCGGGTCGCCGGTAGCCCCGCAAACGCTGGTGCGCCACCCGTTCATCTTCAATCAGCAGCATGTGCGTACGGCCGGCTACGTCTCTGCGAACGACCGGGGTTGGTGCGTGCTCGAGGCGGGCAAGGCGGGTACCGGAAGCACCGGGACGAAGCAATCCGTCGCCAGCGTGATTGCCCTGGCGACGAAGGGGATGACGTGTTCGAAGGCTGGCACCGATCGCACCTGGGCGAAGGTTTCCGGAACGTTCGAGGCGCTCACGCCATCGAAGTATCTTGAATATCCGTACGTGTTGACCGATGTCCGCATTGTCCGGGGCGAACCGCGCGCCGACGGCGGCGGCTGACGATCCTCGGCATTCAGCGCGGGCAGGCGTTCCGCGGCGGCTTCAATCCTGCGATGGGCCAGGGCGTCACCTTGCCGTCGGGCAGGTGCACGGCGACGATGCGGTTGGCCCTGCTTTCGGCGACCAGCAGGGTATCGGGCGCCAGCGCGGCGACGTCCAGCGGGCGGGCGAGCAGGGCGGCGACGGTGCTGACCTTGCCGGTGGCAAGGTCGAGTTTGCGCAAGGCGTCATTGAAGGTGTCGGCGACATAGAGGCTGCCGGCGTGCCATGTGATGCCCTCCGGGTGCTGGAGTTGCGCGTGTCCCGCGGCGCCGTCGCGCATGCCGAAGTCGAACAGGCCGTGGCCCGCCAGGGTGCGCACCTTGCCTTCGGGCAAGGTGATGGCGCGCACCGATGAGGATTCGGGATCGACGTCGTACAACGTGTCGCCGTGCACGTCGAGGCCGCTGGGTTGCGCGAATTCGGCTTCGCCACGCGCGCCGTCGGTGAGGCCTTCGCGGCCGGTGCCGGCCCACGCGCCGATGGTTTTCGACGTCGGATCGTAGCGCCAGATCTGGTGGTTGCCGGCCATGGACACGTACAACTTGCCCCCGGCCCAGGCGACGTCCCAGGGCGAATTCAGGGTGGCCGCCAGCGCCGGTGCTGAGCCGGCGGTCGCGAATCCGCGCCGGCCGCTGCCGGCCAGGGTCGCGACCTTGCGCGCGGCAAGGTCGATGCGCCGGATCAACTGGTTTTCGGTGTCGGCGACATACAGCGCGCCGTCGTGGAAGACGAGTCCATGGGGGCGATTGAATTGGGCGTGCGCATAGTCGCCGTTGGCGTTGCCGGCGCAGCCGTTGCCGATCACCGCGAGCAGCTTGCCCGCGTGGTCGGTGAGCACGATGCGGTTGTGGCCGGTGTCGGCAATTGCAACCCGCGTGGGCGAGACGGCGATTCCGCCCGGTGTCGCCAGTCCCTTGCGCTGCAACGCCCGCGGGCGCAGCGGCAATTGCGACAGCTTCGATGCCGGCGGGGCACCGGCCAGCGCCGCCTCGATGGGCCCGGCCAGTTGCTCGAAGGACTGCTCGCCGATGAAGGTCTGCTTCACGTGGCCGTCCGGGCCGATCAGGATCAGCGTCGGCCAGGCCTGCACGCCGTAGGCGTTCCACAGGCGCATCGTCGGGTCGAGCACGATCGGGTGGCGCAGGTCGTAGCGTTCGATGAACGATTCCAGCCCCTCGCGGGTCTTCGATGCGGCGAACTTGGGCGAATCGATGCCGACCAGCGCGAGCCGCGGGCCGAAGTGCTGTTCCAGCTTCTTCTCCACCGGCAGCATGTGGATGCAGTTGATGCAACCGGGCGTGAAAAAGTCCAGCAGCACCGCGCGTCCGCGCAGGTCGGACAGCGTCAGCGGCCGGGAAGTGTTGAACCAGGCCAGGCCATCCGGAAACGCCACGGCGCGCTGTGCCTGCGCACGCGGCAGTCCCATCGTCAGGAGCCCGCCGGCCACGACGATGGCGGCGACCAGGGTCAGCATGATGCGTTTCATGGATCGGCTCCGGTGGCGATCAGCCTGCGTGCCGGGTCAGCGCGTAAACCGCGGTGTGCAGGGCGGTCACGCCTTTTTCCGCGAAGTGTGGCTGCGATTCCAGGATGTCACGGCGTTCCCGTTGTTCGATGGTCCAGCCGGGAGCGAACAGCCGCCGGACCTCGGTCTCGTCGACGCTGAACGGCGGGCCATCCATCTCGCCTTCCGGGTATTCCAGCGTAATCAACAGACCACGCGAACCGGTGGGAAGTTTCGCATACACCTCGCCGGCCAGGCGCTCGCGCATCGATGCGGGCAGGGCGATCAACGCGGCGCGGTCGTAAAATGCGCTGCACGCCGCGATGCTTGCGGACGAGACCGCGAACATGTCGCCGTTGATGATCTCGATCGTGCCCGGATCGGGTGCATTGGCGACCTCGTAATGGGTGCCTTCGGCGATGGGGTGCGTCCCGGCGCGCAGGTGGTTTTCCGCCAGGAACGATTCCACCGCCACCGGGGAAACTTCCACGCCCACGACCTGCAGGCCCTGGCTCGCCAGCCACAGCATGTCCAGCGACTTGCCGGCCAGCGGCACCAGTACGCGTGTGTCGGGCGCAACGCCCAGGGCGGGCCAGTGTTGCTGGAGCAGCGGCATCGGCCGGTCGTGATGCCAGCCGATCCTGCCCTCGCGCCAGCGTTGCAGCCAGTATTGTTCGTCCATGTTCATGCTCCCGTGCCGGGTTGCGGTTCAGGGGGTCGGAAGGGTCGGTCAGGGCGGCGGCGAGGCGTCCGGTGGCGCTTTTTGATCGGGCGCGTCCTCACCGAAATCGAGATTGCCCGAGAGGTTCACATTCTCGACCAGATCGCCCCAGGTCACCACCCCCCGCACGCTGTCCGGTCCGGCGAGCGTGCCGTCGTGGGTCATCAGGGCGTTGCGGGCGCGTTGCCGGCGCAGCACCGAGACCAGGTCGAACACCCGGATGCTTGATTCCACCACCACCGGCCGGGTGTCGGCCAGTTCGCGCAGCGGGGTGTCTCCGGGCGTGCCGATGTCGAACGCCGCGCGCAGTGTGCGCGCCGGCACCACGCCGACCAGCTCGCCTTCCTCCAGCAGGACCACGCGTGGCATCTTGCGCTGCCAACCGCGGCGCGACAGCGCATCGTGGACGGTCGCGTCGGCGGAAAGGCACAGGAACGGCGCGTTGATGAATTCCAGCGCGCGCCGGGTCAGGTACAACTGGCTCTGGATCGCGGTGGTGATGCGCTGCCCGCGGCGCGTCAGCTTCATGGTGTAGACCGTGTCGGCCAGCAGCAGGCGGCGCACTGCGTAGGCCACCGAAACGCTGATGATCAGGGGGATGATCACGTGGTAATCGCGCGTCATCTCGAAGATCATCACCACGCCGGTCACCGCCGCGCCGGTACTGGCGCCGACCATGCAGGCCATGCCGATCACGGCCGCCGTGCCGATGGTGATGCTGGCACCCGGGATCAGCGCGTGGATACCGGCAGCAAATGCCGCGCCCAGCATGGCGCCGATGAACAATGATGGCGAGAACACCCCGCCCGAGGCGCCCGAGCCCAGGGTCAACGAGGTCGCCAGCACCTTGAGTACCGCCAGCAGCAGCGCCAGCCAGCCCAGGGTCAAGGTGCCGCCGAGGGCGTCCTGCACCGTGGCGTACCCCACGCCTTCGGTGTAGTAGTGGCCGGTGTAGCGCAGCATCAGGTACATCATCACGCCGACCAGCAACATGCCCAGCGTATGCCGCAGGTAGCCCTTGCCGGGGATGTACTTGAACAGGTCCTCGAACCAGTAGATCGAGCGGATGTAGAGCATGCCGGCGATGCCGGTCAACAGCCCCATGACGACGTAGCCGGCCAGTTCCAACCCGGGCACCGCCGGCGGATGCGAGAGCATCAGCTGGGGCATCACGAAGGAGGCGTTGTCGCCGAAAAACGCCCGCCCGATCAGGCTGGCGACACCGCTCGCGATCATCACCGGGATCAGCGTGCGGGCGCTGATTTCCACCAGCAGCAGCTCGGCGGCGAAAAGTACCCCGCCGAGCGGGGTGTTGAAGGTTGCCGCGATGCCGGCGCCGCCGCCACACGCGATGAGCACCAGGCGCTGCCACTCGGGAATCTTCATCCACAGCGCCAGCCGTGAACCGAACGTGGCGCCGATCTGGACGATCGGGCCTTCGCGGCCCACCGAACCGCCGGAACCGATCGAGATCGACGAGGCCAGCGCCTTGATCAGCGCCACCGGCGCGCGGATCACGCCGCGCTTGAAGTACACCGCGTCGATGACTTCGGGTACGCCGTGGCCCTTGGCTTCCGGGGCGAAGTGGTTGACCAGGAAGGTCACGATCAGGGCGCCGACCACCGGTGCCAGGATGACGAAGGCGCCCCAGGTGCTGGGCAGACTGTGCTGCAGGTTGTCGTAGACCGCGCTGAAGTGACCGTAGAAGAACAGGTTGTGGAAGATCCCGATCAGCTTGCGGAATCCCACCGCGCCCAGGCCGGCGATCACGCCCACCGCCACCGCCATGGCCGCGGTCGCGATCTCCGCGCGCGTTTCACGCAGCAGATTCGCCCGCACCGCGCCGAAGCCCTTGTTCATCCGCCCTCCTTGAAAACGACAAGTGTAGCTTCATGCGACGTGCACAACGGGTCAAGATAAACTGGCAACGTTCTCGATGTGGTGGATTTGGCACCGCGTGAGAAGGGGTGTGCAGTGACAGGGTTGTTCTTTCCGTTCCTGTTCTGGCTGGGCCAAGCCTTGGCCGGGCACACTGCGGGTGCAAAACCGCTGCCGCAGGCGTCCCTGTTCACCCCGGTACAGGCCGCCGAATTCCTGGTCCGGGCCCGCCACGCCGAGGCGATCGCCGATCCGCTGAAGCGCTGCCTTGCCTATCCCGATCCGCCCGGAAGCCACTGGGATCGCGCGGCGGTGGTGGCGTACTGCAAACACAAGTTTCAGCCGGGCATTGCGTTGGCCACGATCAAGCGGCTGATCCGCTCGGGCCACGCCGCGAAGCTGGACGCGCTGATGGCGCACGCGTTGCACGAACAGATGACCAATCCGGACGCGAAGGGCCGATTGGACAAGATTTTCTTCGATGCCTTCCACGCGCCGTCGTCCGCGCTGCGCACATTGCTGGAGCGGTGGAAGCACGACGATCCGGACAGCGCGTTCGCGCTGGCCGCGAGTGGCTACGAGTACGAGCAGGCCGCCTTCAAGGCGCGTGGTTACGACAGCGTCGGCAATACCCCGAAAGGGAATTTCCAGGCCATGCACACGCTGTCGGATCTGGCCAATACCGACCTCAAGAAAGCCGTGGCCCTGAACCCCGCGCTGACGCCGGCGTGGTCGGCCATGATCGAGTTGGGCGGCATGGACCGCGGTTATGAATACGCGTATTCCGCGGCGCAAAAGGCGCTCGCGGTGCAACCCGACAACTACTCGATCTACTCGGGCCTCATCTGGCTGGCGCAGCCCAACTGGTTCGGATCCATCGCCGACATGAAGCGCATCGCGAAGGCGGCGCAGAAATATGCCGGCAGCAATCCGAGACTGAAGATGCTGATCCCGTTGGCCGATTTTTATCGCGTCGACAATTGCGATTGCAAGACGGCGGTGCAGCTGCGGGGCTATGCCGCCGTACTGCAGAACGCCGTCGGCGCGGACACGCTCGAGGACGCCGGGGACACGGCATCCGACGCCCACAATGCGCCCATGACGGCGATCTACCTGTCCGAAGTGCTGCGTTTCAACCCGGGCGCGGACGATGACCGCCGGGACCGGGCCAATGCACTGGCCCGGTTGTACTTCAGCTCGTGGGCCGTGGCCGATGCCAACCGCGTGGTCAGGGATTCGCCCGGCGATGTCGACGCAATCCAGGAGCGCGGTCGGGTGTACTTGACCGTCGGCGACCTTGCGCGTGCGAGAAGGGACTTCCGCCGGGCAACACGGCTTTCACCCAAAGACTGGTGGGCGTGGGGCAGGCTCGGTGTCATCGATGTTTCCCTGAAAAGGTGGAACGACGCGTGGAAGATCGCAAACAAACTGGTTCGGGACGACCCCGTGCACTCCAACGGGTGGACGCTTCGCGCTGCCGTGCAGCTCAAGCAGCCGCGTCCGGGTTTGCAGAAGACCGCGGATGAACTCGAGGCGCGCTTTGGCAGCGACCCCGACATAAAACGCTACGTCGCATTCCTGCGCAGCCGTCCCGGAAAACCGAAGATTCACGGCGTGATCTCGGGCAACGTCACTGCCCACGGCAAGCACTGAGCGGGGCTTATACTTCCGGTTTGCATCGCCGGAGCCACGAGCCATGAACGCCCCCACCCGCATCGACACTGCCCGCGAAATCCATCCGCCGCGCGGCCCGGAACTTTCCTGCAGGAACTGGCTGATCGAGGCGCCGTACCGGATGATCCAGCACAACCTCGACCCCGAGGTGGCCGAGAATCCGGCCGAGCTGGTGGTCTACGGCGGCATCGGCCGCGCCGCGCGCAACTGGGAATGCTTTGATGCGATCCTGAAGAGCCTGCGCGAACTGGAGCCCGATGAAACGCTGCTGGTGCAATCGGGCAAGCCGGTGGGCGTATTCAAGACCCACGAGGACGCGCCGCGCGTGCTGATTGCCAATTCCAACCTGGTGCCGCACTGGGCGACGTGGGAACACTTCAACGAGCTGGACCGCAAGGGCCTGATGATGTTCGGCCAGATGACGGCCGGCTCGTGGATCTACATCGGCTCGCAGGGGATCATCCAGGGCACCTACGAAACCTTCGTGGAGATGGGTCGCCAGAGTTACGACGGGAACCTCAAGGGCAAGTGGATCCTCACCGCGGGCCTCGGCGGCATGGGCGGCGCGCAGCCGCTGGCCGCGGTGATGGCCGGCGCCTCGATGCTGGCGGTGGAATGCGACCAGAAGCGCATCGACTTTCGTTTGAAGACGGGCTATGTCGACGAGCAGGCGACCGACCTCGAAGACGCACTGGCGCGCATCGAGAAATACACGCAGGCGGGCGAAGCCAGATCCGTCGCGCTGCTCGGCAACGCCGCCGACGTGCTGCCCGAACTTGTCAGGCGCAGCGTGAAGCCCGATGCCGTCACCGACCAGACCTCCGCGCACGATCCGGTCAACGGCTACCTGCCTCGGGGCTGGACGCTGGCCGAATGGGCCGATCGCCGCAAGGCCGATCCGGACGGCACCCGCGATGCCGCCAAGCAGTCCATGAAAACCCACGTCGAGGCGATGCTGGCGTTCCATGCGCACGGCATCCCGACCTTCGACTACGGCAACAACATCCGCCAGATGGCGTTCGATGCCGGTTGCAAGAACGCGTTCGACTTTCCGGGCTTCGTGCCGGCCTACGTGCGGCCGCTGTTCTGCCGCGGCATCGGTCCGTTCCGCTGGGTCGCACTCTCCGGCGATCCCGAAGACATCCTGAAAACCGACGCCAAGGTGAAGCAACTGATCCCCGACGATGAGCACCTGCACAACTGGCTGGACATGGCCGAGCAACGCATCCACTGGCAAGGCCTGCCGTCGCGCATCTGCTGGGTCGGCCTCGGCCAGCGCGACAAGCTGGGGCTCGCATTCAACGAAATGGTGCGCAGCGGGGAGCTGAAAGGCCCCATCGCGATCGGACGCGATCACCTCGATTCCGGTTCCGTCGCGTCCCCCAACCGCGAAACCGAATCCATGCGCGACGGTTCCGATGCCGTCTCCGACTGGCCGCTGCTGAACGCCATGCTCAACGCCGTCAGTGGCGCCACCTGGGTCAGCTTCCACCACGGCGGCGGCGTCGGCATGGGTTACTCGCAGCACGCGGGCCTGGTGATCGTCTGCGACGGCACCCCCGAAGCCGACAAGCGCATCGCCCGCGTGCTGTGGAACGACCCCGGCACGGGCGTCATGCGTCACGCCGATGCCGGCTATCCCGAAGCCATCGCCTGCGCGAGAGAGAAAGGCCTGAAGCTGCCGATGGTGTGATCCATAAAGGGGAGCGGAGGCAATCAAGCGCCCTTGATCACCTCCGTCCCCTTCACAGGGTGGTATTGTCTGTCGCGCGGAGCGGCCATGGGATGCCGCCTGCTTCGGCGCCCTGTACCCGGTTCCAGACCGCATGCGATGGACAAGCTCTCTTCCCTGCTGGTCGGATTGAAACGCCGCCATGTTTATCGCGTCGCGGTGGTGTACGCGGCGATCGGTTGGCTGCTGGTGCAGATCGTCACCCAGGTCTTCCCGGTTTTTTCGTTCCCGACGTGGTCCGAACGGGTGGTGGTCCTGGTTGTGCTGGCCGGGTTTCCGGTCGCCCTGCTGCTTGCCTGGTTTTATGAACTGACGCCTTCCGGCCTGATCCGTGACGTGACTCCCGATGACACCGGGGAGGAGCACAGCCGTCCGCGGATCGATCTCGCGATCCTGGCGCTGGTCATCGTCGTTGCCGCCTTGACGGTTGCCCTGTGGCAATGGGGCAACGTGGCTGCGCCGGGGCCGCGGTCGGCGGTGGCCAATTCACCTGCACCGGCCCCGGCGCCGGTGACGGATCCGACCACGCAGGGCAAGTCCATCGCCGTGTTGCCGTTCGAAAACCTGTCGCAGGATCCGGACAACGCCTATTTTGCGACCGGCATGCAGGAGCAGATCCTGACGCAGCTCGGTCATCTCAGTGGCCTCAAGACCATCGCCCGAACCTCGACCGCGCAATACGCCGCCCACCCTGAGGACGTCAAGAACATCGGCCGCGAACTGGGCGTGCGCCATGTCCTGGAGGGCAGCGTCCAGAAGGCCGGTGACGAAGTCCGCATCAGCGTGCAGCTGATCGACGTGGACACCCACGAGCAGGTGTTATGGGCCGAGACCTACGACCGTCAACTGAGCAACGTGTTGACGGTGGAGAGCGAGGTCGCCGCCCAAGTCGCCAGGGCCTTGCAGGTCACGCTGCTGCCGAAGGAGCGCCGGCAACTGGCGCAGGTGCCGACCCGGAGTCCGCTGGCCTACGAGGCGCTGCTGCGCGGGGAAACGGCGCAACAGCACGCGCTGGTGAACTGGAAGAAACCCGACATCGACGCTTCCATCGCCCACTTCAAGGCGGCCGTCGCGGACGATCCCAGGTTTGCGCTGGCCTGGGCGCGACTCGGCTTTGCCTACGCGTACGCCTTGATCCGGGTCGCGGACGTCGATGCGGCCGCGGTGAAGGAGAAGTGCCGCGAGGCCTTCGGGCGCGCGCTGGCCCTGGACCCGGACCTGCCCGAAGCCCACGTCGCCGCGGGCTACTATCACATGTGGGGCGAGGACGACTACGCTGCCGCGCGCGAACAGTTCAAGGAAGCGCTGGCCGCCAATCCCCGAAATGCCGAGGCGCAGCTCGCATTGGGCAAGGTCGAGCACGAACTGGGCCACCTCGACGACGCCGAACTGGCATTTCGCCGGGCCACCAGCCTCGATCCGCGCAACGTGCAGGCGTGGCAAAGCCTGGCCTGGTTGCTGGGCGATCGTCGCCGCTATGCCGAAGCCGATCGGGTCCTCGTCAAGGCGCTGGGCATCGATGACCACGCCGGCCAGACCTGGGGCCTGCGCAATGTCCTGAGCTACCCCGCCACCGGCAGCGGGGAGGCCATGCTGGCGATGGTCAACGCCGCGCCGCGCGACGTGCAGGCCAATCCCAACCATCTGCTCGATCGCGCCGACGCGCTCTACTACGCGCATCGTTATGCGGCGGCCTTGAAGCTGTACGACACAAGCAAGGGCTCTGCCTACAGCGCGGTGCGGCTGTGCGGACGGCGTGGCGACATCGAGTGGGCCGCGGGCGCGCGCGACAAGGCGAAGGCGACGTACACGCATTGCGTTGCCCTGGTGCTGGCCGATGCCGGCCACGAAGACGACGCGAGCGATTGCGCGTGGCTCGGGTGGTTCCATGCCCGGCTCGGCCGGGCCAGCGAGGCCTTGCGCGAAGGCCGGCGCGCGGTGGACCTCGTGCCGGTGTCGAAGGCATGGGAGGACGGCGCATCCATACTCGACAACCTCGCACGCATCGAAGCCCAACTCGGGCAAGCCGACCAGGCAGTCGCGATCCTCGATCGGCTGCTGTCGACGGACCACGGCACCACGGTTTCCATCGCCATGGTGCGCAACGGGGTGGAGTGGGATCCGATCAGGAACGCATCTTCGTTCAAGCGGCTGCTGCAGAAGTATGCAAAGCCGCTGAATTGAACGTCGTGCGGTGATGTCCCTGGCATCGGCCGCGATGCAGGGTGGGGGCGGCTTCGTTCGCGCGTCGCGGCGCCGGAAAGAGACCCTCTCCTTCGCGCCGTGCGCAGGCGAGAAGCGCGAGGGGATTTTCAATGGACATGGACGCGGGGCTCGTCTAGATTGGGTCGGCGCCGCTGCCGACGGAGCGGTGGCGCTCGACACGCGGGTGGAGCTGACGGTGGCGATTCCACGTGCTTCAGGCAAGTTCAGGCTGCGCGGCCTGGACATGACGCGCATCGAGACGTTCACGGACGCGGCCTTCGCGTTCGCGCTGACGTTGCTCGTCATCTCGCTCGATCCGCCGACGACCATGCAGGCGCTGTCCGGCGCGCTCGTAAACGTGCCGGGCTTCGTGCTCGCCGCAACGCTGCTGATGGTGTTCTGGAACGGACACCATCGCTGGAGCCGGCGCTACGGGCTGGATGACGGCACGACCATCGTGCTCAGTTGCGTGCTCGTGTTCACCGTCCTGGTATTCATCTATCCGCTCCGCTTCATGATGAGCGTCCTGGGCGGCTCCATGGCAAGCTTGACGGGGCTGCCGATCGGGTCCGATGTCGGCACGCTGGGCGTATCCGGCATGCGCGATGTGAACCGGATGCTCGTGGTCTACGGCATCGGCTTCATGACGATGTCGCTGGCGATTGCCTTGCTGAACCTGCACGCATGGCGGCGACGTGATGAGCTGGAACTCGATGCGGTCGAGCGCACCGAGACACGCGTGGAGCTCGGCACCTGGGGCATCCTGTTCATCGCCGGCCTTCTCTCGGCGCTGACCGCCGCTGCGTTTCCGCTGGCCATTCCCACCGGCGGCTGGCCATACGCACTGCTGGGGATCGCGGTGCCGTTGTACCAGCGGCGTACCAGAAACGGGACGGGGAGAATCGAGCGGCAATGATTGCCTCCGTCCCCCACAGCGCGGGTACCTGCGGCGCGGGTCACCTGGCTACGGGTGCCGCCGAAGCCTGCGTCTGCATCTGTGCCTGCTGCGTGTAGTGGCGCAGGATGTCGGCGTAGTTGCGGATGCGGGTGACATAACGCACCGGTTCCAGGCCGCGCGCGTAGCCGTGGGGAAGTTTGCTGTAGTAACGACGTTCGCTGAGCAGCGGAAGGACCGTGGCAACGTCGCTCCAGCGGTCGGGGTCCTTGCCCAGTTGGCGTGTCAGTTCGCGCGCGTCGCGCAAGTGCGCCAGCCCGATGTTGTAGGCGGCCAGGGCAAACCAGATGCGGCCTTCCAGCGCGTCCGGATCCTTCAGGCTCTGGCGCATGTGGGCGAGGTACTCGGCGCCGCCCTTGATGCTGGCTGCCGGGTTCAACCGGTTGTCCACGCCCAATGATGCCGCCGTGTTGCGTGTCAGCATCATCATGCCGCGCACGCCGGTGGGGCTGGTGGCGTGCGGGTCCCAGTGGGATTCCTGGTAGGCCTGTGCTGCCAGCAATATGGGCGACACGTCCCAGGTGTCGCCGGCCTTTTCGAACAGCGACTGGTATTCCGGGTAGCGGCTCTCGATGCGGCGCACGTAGGTCCGCGTATCGACGTAGTCGAACACCTTGACGTGCGCGTAATAGTGCGCCATCAGTCGCTTGAGCGCGCCCTGCTCGCGGTAGTCCTGAAGCCAATCGTCGAGACTGTGACGCAGCTTGTCGGAGCCGTGCGGCAAGACCCAGGCCAGCGATTGCGATCGGGTCAGGTCGAAGGCCACCTTGAGGTTTGGGAAAAACCGGCGATTGATGGCGACGATGTCCGAATCCGCGATCGTGCAGTCAAGCTGCGCCTTCCAGACCTTGCGCAACAACTGTTCCGTACCCACGCTGGCATTGGTGCGCCAATGCAGGTCCGGATGGGTCTTGCGCAGGGCCTTGAGCCGCGTCACGTAGCTGCTGTCGGCAATCACTTCGAGGTCGACCTTGGCCAGGTCATCCACGTCAGCCGGAATCGTTCCGTCACGCCGGCACACCACTTGTTGCCGGATCTGCTGGTAGGGCGGGCCGAAGTCGAACTGCTTCTTGCGAGGCGGCGTCACCGTGATACCGGCGGCGACCAGGTCGCCTTTTCCTTCTGCCAGTGCATGCAGCAAGCCGGCCACGGAACGCTTGATCACGAACTTCGGCTTGACCCCGATCGAGTGCGCGTAGGCGCGCACCATGTCGTATTCGGGACCGGTGGGTTGGCCGTCACGACCGATGTAATAGGTGGTCGGGGCGTTGCGGGTCAGCACCACCAGCGTGCCACGTTGCTGGATCCGCTCCAGCGCACTGGATCCGGTGTGCGACGTGCAGCCGGACAGCAACACCATTGCCGGCAGCAGCAACGCCGACACTCCGCAAAAGATCCATGGTCTACCCGTACGCGGCACCGGCACCCCTTTTGCAACTGCAACGTGTCTGTCACCCTAATGGATTCAACACGCGCATGCAGTGACCCGCATCCCTGGACCTGATTCGCGTCGAATCCCGGTAAAACCCTCCGTTCGTGCTGAGCGTAGCTTGCGTCAGCAAGCGAAGTCGAAGCACCGTTCGACAGAGGCCCTTCGACTTCGGCGCTACGCGCCTGTGCTCTGGGCGAACGATAAAAGTGGCACCGGGATTTGACTCGAGTCAGGTCCTTCGAAGTTCCGGTACGGTTGCGTTCTGGCAGCCAGTTGATGGCGACAAACCGCACAGTGGATCGACCCATGACCGCAGACGACCGGCAACGAACCCTGACTCCCGACCAGGTACGGACCTGGTACGACCGCTTCGGCCGCAAGCAGGACAGCCAGGATTTTTACGCGGGTCCGGCGCTCGACGACCTGGTCGCGCATGCCGGTTTCGAGGACGCCGCCCGCGTGTTCGAGTTTGGTTGCGGCACCGGGCACTTTGCGCAGCGGCTGATTCGCGACCATCTGCCCGCGTCGGCGCGCTACGTCGGTTGTGACCTGAGTCCGGTGATGGTCGGCCTTGCCACACGGCGGCTGGCGGACACCGGCGACCGGGCCCGGGTACTGCGCGGCGATGGCACCATCCGGTTTCCGCTGGACGACCACTCGGTCGATCGCGTGGTGTCCAATTACGTCCTCGACCTGCTTTCCGATGACGACACCCGGACTTTTTTTGCCGAAGCGCACCGCAGCCTCGTGCCCGGGGGCAGGCTTTGCCTGGTCAGCCTTGGCCGGGGCGTATCCGCGGCTTCGCGCATGGTGAGTTCCGTCTGGTCCGCGTTGTTCCGCTGGCGCCCGACGCTGGTTGGCGGATGTCGCCCGATCCGTCTGCAGGAGCATGCCGACCCGGAGCTGTGGGAAACCGCATACGACAAGGTCATCAGCGCTTTCGGCGTGCCCTCCGAGGTAGCGGTGTTCACCAGCGGTGCCAGGCCGGGTGCCCTTCCTTGACCGCCATGAACCTGCCGGTGCAGCGGTCGCACAGCTTGTCTCCGGCGTAGAGCTCGCCTTCGACCGTGACCACGTCTTCGGTCGATTCGAGCACGCGCGCGACCAGGCGCACCGGACCGTCGGTCGGGGTGGGACGACGCAGCGTGATCGCGTATTCCATGGTGACCGTGCACGGCGGGGTGTCGGCGCCGCGTTGATTCATCAGGTGCCAGGCCGCCGTCCAGTTGCAGTGGCAATCGAGCAGGGTGCCGATGATGCCGCCGTTGAGTACGCCGGGAAACGCTTCGTGGTACTTCTGCGGCGTGAACTCGGCGACCACTTCGTCGCCCCGCGGAAAGCTCTTGATGCGCAGGCCGCGTTCGTTGGCCGGGCCGCAGCCGAAGCAGGCGTTGTGCGGCGCGTAGGTATCCTGCAAGCTCTTTTCCATGTCCGGCATGATCCACCCACGGCGTCGGCATGGCAAGCTGTCGGCCATGGCGCCGCCATCACGGACAAGTTGATTCGCTGCAACAATGCGGGTTGCGTCAATCCCGCGGCAACCCGTGGCCATCGATCAAACGCTGCAGGCACGACTGATGAAGACATCCATTGCCCATGAGCCGTCTTCCCCGCGATTCGTCGCCGTGGTCGAAGGGCAGGAGAGCGTGCTCGGCTATCGGTTGACCGGCAGCACGATGACGATCACGCACACCAACGTTCCGCCTAGCCTTCGTGGCCGCGGCATCGCCGGCGAGCTCACGCGTTTTGCGCTGGAGACCGCACGCAAGCAGGGCTGGAAGGTGGTCCCGGTTTGTTCGTACGCGGCAAGCTTTCTCAAGCAGCATCCCGAGTACGACGATCTTTTGGCATAGCGGCGCGACATCCGTCTTCACCCCAGCTTTAGCCACCCGGTCGTACCGTGGAGTGCTTCACGCGGCTTTGCTTGCGGTCGCCGCGCCCGATTTACCCGCGAGGAGGATGAGGACATGCCCATGAACGTCGCGCGCAAGTTGATCCGCGATCATCTCGTCGACGGCGACATGACGCCGGGTGAGGAAATCGCGGTCCACATCGACCAGACCCTGACCCAGGACGCCACCGGCACCCTGGTGATGCTGGAGCTGGAAGCGATGAAGCTGGATCGGGTCAAGACGGAGCTGTCGGCGCAGTACGTCGACCACAACCTGATCCAGGAGGATTACAAGAATCCCGACGATCACCTGTTCCTGCAAAGTGCCTCGCAGCGTTTCGGTGTGTGGTATTCGCGTCCCGGCAACGGGGTGTCGCACCCGGTGCACATGCAGCACTTCGGCAAGCCTGGCAAGACCATGCTGGGTTCGGACAGTCATACCCCGGCGGCGGGTTCGCTCGGCATGCTGGCGATCGGCGCGGGGGGCTTGGAAGTCGCGATGGCGATGGCCGGCGAGCCGCTGTACACGAAGATGCCCAAAATCTGGGGCGTGAAGCTCACCGGCAAGCTGCCGGACTGGGTGTCGGCCAAGGACGTGATCCTGGAAATGCTGCGCCGGCACGGCGTCGACGGCGGCGTCGGCCGCATCATCGAGTACTACGGACCGGGTCTTGCGCACCTGTCGGCGATGGATCGCCACGTAATCGCCAACATGGGCGCGGAACTGGGCGCGACCACCACGGTGTTTCCCTCCGACGAGGCGGTGCGCCGTTTTCTCGTCGCGCACGACCGGGGTGATGACTGGGTCGAACTGGTCGCAGATGAAGGCGCCGACTACGACGTGCACGAAACCATCGACCTTTCGAACCTGGAACCGCTGATCGCCAAGCCCACCAGTCCCGGCAACGTGGTGCGGGTGGCCGAGCTCGCCGGCCAGCCGCTGTACCAGGCCTACATCGGTTCCTCGGCCAACCCCGGCTATCGCGACTACGCCATCAGCGCGGCGATGGTCGAAGGCCGGACCGTCAGCGGCCAGGTGTCGTTCGACATCAACCCTTCATCGCGCGGCATCCTCGCGACCCTGATGCGCGACGGCCACTTGATGCATCTGGTGAAGGCGGGCGCACGGCTGCACCAGGCCGGCTGCAACGGCTGCATCGGGATGGGCCAGGCGCCGGCCACGGGACGCAACAGCCTGCGCACGGTGCCGCGCAATTTTCCCGGACGCTCCGGGACGCGCGAGGACAGCGTGTTCCTGTGCAGTCCGGAGACCGCCACCGCTTCGGCACTCATGGGTGTCATCACCGACCCGCGCACCCTGGACATGGAGTACCCCGAAATCCACGACAGCGACAACCCGGTTCTCGACACCCGCAACCTGGCCGCGCCGCCACCGCTGGCCGAGGCGCGCAACATCGAGCTGGTGAAAGGACCCAACATCGCTTCGCTGCCCGAATCCGAACCGCTGCCCGACAGCCTCGAACTGCCGGTGTTGCTGAAGGTCGGCGACGACATTTCCACCGACGAGATCATGCCCGCCGGTTCGCGCGTGCTGCCTTTCCGCAGCAACATCCCGAAGATCGCGGAATTCGTCTACGAACAGATCGACGAGACCTATCCCATGCGCGCAAGGAAACAGGGTGACCATGCGATCGTCGGCGGCTCCAACTACGGCCAGGGGTCCTCGCGCGAACACGCGGCACTGGCACCGCGCCACCTCGGTTTGCGTCTCGTGGTCGCCAAAGGCTACGCACGCATCCACTGGCAGAATCTGGTCAACTTCGGCCTGCTGCCGCTGACCTTCGCCAATCCCGGTGATTACGACAAGCTGGAGCAGGGCGACGTCATCAAGCTGGATGGCCTGCGCGAATCGCTGGGCACGGGCGACACGCTTGTCGCCTCGGTCGAGGGGAAGGACGACATCCGGCTCAAGCACCAGATGTCGCCACGCCAGGTCGAAGTGCTGCTCGCGGGCGGGCTGATCAACTGGGTTCGAAATCGCGGCGCGGGCTGATTGCCCGCTACCGGGCCGTCCGCGAGGCGGTCGGTGTACTGTCCCGAAAGGATTTTGCGCCGTCAGCCCCCGCCTTCGATGAGGCGGCGCTGGATCAGGCGGGCCAGCAAGGCGAGCACGACGCCGACGCCGATACTCACGGCTGCGACGGTGAGGTAGATGTGCGGCATCTCGTGCACGTTGTGCGCGCTGAAGCGCCCGGCGATGAGACCGGCCAGCAGTTCACCCAGCGCGGTGAACAGGAACCAGCAGCCCATCATGCGCCCGCCGTAACGGCGCGGTGCCAGCTTGGTCGTGGCCGAAAGGCCCACCGGGCTCAGGCACAATTCGCCGATGGTATGCAGCAGGTAGGTCAGCGCCAGCCACGTCGGCAGCACCTTGCTTCCGGCCACCACGATCCAGGCGGCGCCGGTCATCACCACGAAACCGATCCCCACGAAGATCATGCCCAGCGCGAACTTCACGGGTGTCGAGGGATCCAGGTTGCGCCGCCCCAGCCACACCCACAGCCAGGCGAAGAACGGCGCCAGCACGATGATCAGCAGCGGGTTCTCGCTCTGGAACCACGACGCCGGGAACGCCCAGCCGAACACGTGCAGGTCGGTGTAGCGCTGGGCGAACAGGTTGAAGTTCGAGCCCGCCTGCTCGTAGCCGGCCCAGAACAGCGCCTGCACCAGCAGCAGGATGGCCAGCGCGGCGAGCCGGCGTTTCTCGCGCGGGCTCAGCCCGCCGCCGAAATAGACCCAGGCGATGTAGCCCACGCCCACGGCCAGGATCGCAAAGCCCGACCAAAGCGCAAGCGCAACCGGCGGGTAGCTCGCGATTCCGAGATACCCCAGTGCGACGATGATGCCGAATACGACAAGCCCCACCCCCAGCCACGCCCAACCGCGCCGCCGCGAGCGCGCCTCTCTTGCGGCATCGTCGAAGCGCCGGATCGCGTGGCGCCCGGCATCACCGAGGTTGCCGATGGTCACGCGGTACTGGATCAGCCCCAGCACCATGCCGACGCCGGCCGCGGCAAAGCCGTAATGCCAGTTGACTTTCTGGCCCAGGTAACCGCACACGAGCGGGCCGATGAACGCGCCCAGGTTGATGCCCATGTAGTAGATCGAGAACCCGGCATCGCGCCGCGAGCCGCTTTCCGGATACAGGTCGCCGACCATCGCGCTGGTATTGGGCTTGAGCAGCCCGGTACCGAGAATGATCAGGATCAGGCCGATGAAGAAGGTTCCCTCGCGAGGAATGGCCAGCGTGAAATGCCCCAGCGCGATGATGACGCCGCCGTAGAACACTGCACGCTGCTGGCCGATCAGGCGGTCGGCGATCCAGCCGCCGGGCAGCGCGGTAAGGTACACACCGGCCATGTACAAGCCGTAGATCGCGGTGGCGATCTTGTCGTCGAAACCGAGCCCGCCCTGCTTGAGCGTCGCCGCCATGAACAGCACCAGCAGCGCGCGCATGCCGTAGAAGCTGAAGCGTTCCCACGCCTCGGTGAAAAACAGCGTGGCCAGGCCGCGCGGATGCCCGAACCAGGTCTTGCCGGGCAGGGCGTTGGGATTTGCATTCATGGGCACGATCGTGGGCAGTGTCGCGCGCAGCATCGGGCATCGCGCGTGTCAGCGTCAACCGGGCCGTGCGCAGAGCGCACGCTACGGGCCGCGCGGTACCGGGTAGCGTGCACTCCGTGCACGTCGTTCGACGTGTGGACAAAACCGCCGTGTGCAGAGCGCACGCTACGGCCGGTGCGGTACCGGGTAGCGTGCACTCCGTGCACGTCACCGGTCGGATCGATGCAACGACCGTGCGCAAAGCGCACGCTACGGGCTGCGCGGTACCGGGTAGCGCGCACTCCGTGCACGTCACCGGTCGGATCGATGCAACGGCCGTGCGCCGAGCGCACGCTACGGGTGCCCCAGGCGGGTCTACCGCGCGAACAGCTGCGCGCGATCCGCGAACGCCTTGAACTCCAATGCGTTGCCGGACGGATCGTTCAGGAACATGGTGGCCTGTTCGCCGGGCTGGCCCTTGAAGCGCACATGCGGCTCGATCACGAAGCGTGTGCCGGCGGCGCGCAGCCTGTCGGCCAGCGCGTGCCACGCGTCCATGTCAAGGACCAATCCGAAATGGCGCACCGGCACGTTGTCGCCATCGACATCGTGCGCCGCGGACGCGCCGAGTTCTTCGGGCGCGAGATGCGCGACGATCTGGTGGCCGAAGAAATCGAAGTCCACCCAGGTATCGCCGAAGCGTCCTTCCGGACAGCCGAGCAGCCCACCGTAGAACGCGCGCGCATCTTCGAGTGAAACGACCGGGAAGGCGAGATGGAACGGCGGCAGTTCGGGCACGGTAGTGGGTCCGGTGATGGTGGCGACGCGGTTCGCGGGACGCGCCCTTCGTCAGCAAGTCGAACCGACCGACATCAGAATAAAGCCCTCTCCTCCGCGCGCGTCGCGGGGGAGAGGGTTGGGTGAGGGGGCGGGGCAACATTGTGCTGTGAAACCGCGTTCAGGGCGAGGTGGACCGCTGCGCGTTTCACTCGAAGGCTTTCCGTGGCTGGCAGGTCGCCCCCTCACCCCGCCCTCTCCCCCAACGATGCAGCCGTTGGGGGGAGCGCTTCGTTGCAACCGCGTCACAGTCATCGTCGTTCCGTTCGCGCTGAGCGTAGCGAGCTGCGCGAGCGAAGTCGAAGCGCGCCGTCGCCTCAATCTCGCCCATCCGGCCCGGAGATCCAGTCGGCCGCTCTTTCGGCGATCATCACCGTGGGTGCGTTGGTGTTGCCGCCGATCAGGGTCGGCATGATCGAGGCGTCGGCCACGTACAGGCCTTCCAGGCCGTGCACGCGCAAGCGCGGATCGACCACGGCCATGTCGTCGTTGCCCATCCTGCAGGTGCCGACCGGGTGGTAGATGGTTTCGGTCCTGGCGCGCAGAAATGCGCGTAGTTCGGCATCGGATTGCGCGGCCGGGCCGGGGAAGATTTCCTCGCCGTACCACGGGCGCAGCGCATCCTGGCGCGCGATGTCACGCGTGATGCGCACGCCGTGCAGCAGGCGTTCGACGTCGTCTGCGTCGCCCAGCAGGTTGGGGTCGATGCGCGGCGGTGCGGCCGGATCGGCACTTGCCAGCGTCACGCTGCCGCGCGCCTTCGGGCGCAGAACCGCGGTGTGCGCCGACCAGCCCCAACCCAGCGTGAACTTCCAGTTGAGGCCGTGGTTGTCGATCAGCGCGGCGCTGAAATGCAATTGCAGGTCGGGAATCGGTTCGTCGTCGCTGGACTTCAGGAAGCCGCCGGCCTCGGCGACGTTGGTGGTGAGCATGCCCCGCCGCGCGCGCAGGTATTGCCACAGGCCGCGCGCGTTCCGCGGCAGGGAAGCGGGGCTGAACGTCAGGGTATCGTGGCGGGGCGAGCGCACCACGATCAGCGCGTCCGGGTGATCCTGCAGGTTCTTCCCGACGCCGGGAAGATCGTGGTGCTGGCGGATGCCGTGCGGCTCCAGTTTCTCGCGCGCACCGATGCCCGACAGCAGCAACAGTTGCGGTGAGTTGATGGCGCCGCCGCAGAGGATCACGCTGCCAGCCTCGCCGCGTCGCTGCCCACCGCGGACGCGGTACTCGACACCGACGGCGCGTTTGCCATCCAGCAGGATGCGATGGGCGAGGGCGCCGGTGCGTATGGTCAGGTTGGGGCGGTCGCGTACCGGCGCGAGATACGCGCGCGCCACGCTGCAGCGCTCGCCGCCCACCTGGGTGACCTGGTACAGGCCGACGCCTTCCTGCGAGGCGCCGTTGAAATCGTCCCGTGCGGGATGTCCCGCGGCGACGCCTGCGCGCACGAAGGCCTCGCTGACCGGGTGCGCGTAGCGAAGGTCGGAAACGGCAAGTGGGCCGTCCGCGCCGTGGAAGGCATCGGCGCCGCGGGTGTTGTTCTCGCTGCGGCGGAACACAGGAAGTACGTCGTTCCAGCTCCAGCCCGGGTTGCCGAGCGCGGCCCAGTGGTCGTAGTCGCGCGGGTGGCCTCGGGTGTAGATCATCGCGTTGACGGCACTGGAGCCGCCCAGCGTCCGCCCGCGCGGGATGTACACGCGGCGTCCGTCCAGCCCGGCCTGCGGCGTGGTCCAGTAGCGCCAGTTGCGCCGCTTCGAACGCATCAGCGCGATCAGTCCGGCCGGCATGCGCACCAGCGGGTTGTCGTCGGGCGGACCGGCTTCCAGCAGCAGCACGC
The DNA here is from genome assembly GCA_964489055.1 of uncultured Rhodanobacter sp. Classification (GTDB taxonomy): domain Bacteria; phylum Pseudomonadota; class Gammaproteobacteria; order Xanthomonadales; family Rhodanobacteraceae; genus 66-474. Next base: position 21,195 of record CAZAXF010000009.1, read on the forward strand.
GATGGTTCGGATTGGCCGACAACCGGTTGGCCAGCACGCAGCCGGCCGAGCCGCCCCCGACGATGATGAAGTCGAACGGCATGTCGTCCCCTGCCCGGCGTCGCCTCACGCGGCCTTCGCTGCGTCCTTCAACGTGGCCATGTCGATCACGAAGCGGTATTTCACGTCACTTTTCAGCATGCGTTCGTAGGCTTCGTTGACCTGGTCCATCGCGATCATCTCGATGTCGCACACGATGCCGCGCTCGGCGCAAAAGTCCAGCATCTCCTGTGTTTCGCGGATGCCGCCGATCAGCGAGCCGGCCAGTGTCCGCCGTTTGGAGATCAGGTTGAACACCTGCGGCGAGGGATGCGGCGTGGCCGGCGCGCCGACCAGGCACAGCGTGCCGCCGCGTTTCAGCAGGGCCAGATACGCGTCGAGGTCGTGCGGCGCGGCGACGGTGTCGAGGATGAAGTGGAAACTGCCGGCGTGCCTTGCCACCTGGTCCGCATCCTTCGAAATCACGACCTCGCTTGCGCCCAGACGTTTGGCGTCGGCGACCTTGCCGGGGGAGGTGGTGAACAGCACCACGTGCGCGCCCATCGCGTGCGCGAGTTTCACGCCCATGTGGCCCAGCCCGCCGAGGCCCACGACACCGACCTTCTGGCCGGGACCGACCTTCCAGTGGCGCAAGGGCGAATACGTGGTGATGCCGGCGCACAGCAGCGGCGCAACCGCCGCGAGGTTGTCCTTGTGGTGGATGTGCAGCACGAAATTCTCGTCGACCACGATGCCGGTCGAGTAACCGCCGAAGGTATGGCCGCCTTCGATGGCGGCGCCGTTGTAGGTGCCGATCAAGCCGTTCTCGCAGTAATTCTCCTCTCCGGTCTCGCAGGCTTCGCAGTGGCCGCAACTGCCGACCATGCAGCCGACGCCGACGGTGTCGCCGACCTTGAAGCCTTTCACGTCCTTGCCGACCGCGGTGACCGTGCCGACGATTTCATGTCCCGGCACGCACGGATATTGCGTGCCACCCCATTCGTTGCGCGCGGTGTGCAGGTCGGAATGACACACGCCGCAGTAGCGGATGTCGATGGCCACGTCGTGCGCGCCGGGTGCGCGGCGTTCGATCGTGAACGGTCCGAGCGGCTGGTCGGCGGCTGGCGTGGCATAGGCGGGCGTCGTGGACATGGATGCATCTCCTGTGGCGGGAAACGGCAGGCCGCATCGCGGGCGCGCGGTGGGCTGCTCGTCGTGCGATCACACGAGCATAACGCGCCACACCCGATCCATTTCGTCGCGTTCGTGGCGGTCCCGGTTCAGTTCGGACGCCGTGCCACGGCGGCAGCGCCTACTTCTTGAGCAAGCCTCGCAGGCCCTCGAACGGCTTGCTCGTCGCGGGCTTCGGTGGGGCATCCGGGTCGAGCGCGCCGCGGACGTGATCAACATAACGCGCGTGTTCGTTGTCGTGGCAATACACGCACAACAGCTCCCAGTTGCTGCCATCGGGCGGGTTGTCGTCGTGGTCGTGGTTGCGATGGTGCACGGTCAGCTCGCGCAGGTTTGCGCGCGTGAATTCGCGGCCGCAGCGCCCGCACACCCACGGATACATTTTCAGCGCGCGCTCGCGGTAGCCCGCCTCGCGCTGCGCGGCATCGCGCCGTGCCTGCGCGACGACACGATCGAGCTTGTCCGGATCCGGCTTGCGGCTGGTCATGTGCCGAGTGTACGTCCAAACCAGCGGTTGCGGGCCTCGTTTGTGAACCGGCGTAAACTGCGGTCATGCACCGGTCAAACCGCCCGTCGCGAGCGTGTGTGCCAACGGGCAGAACAGGTTGGCGCCGGTGTTTGCTGCTTGGAACCGCCTTGGTGTTTGCCTGCGCAGGTTGTGCCACGGCGCCGGTTGGCGGTGCGTCGCCGGATGCCGACGTCGGGGCGGCCTGCGTGCCCCCCACGACGATCACCGATTTCCCCGTGGCCGGTGCGATCGGTGCCCGGTGGAATGCGGCCACGCGCATGCTGGCCTGGGGCCGACTGCGCGCGGATGGCCATTACGCGACGTATCTTTCCGATGCCGATGGCCGCAACGCGCACCGCCTGTATTTTCGCGGCTGGCGCGACGACACCCACCAGTTTCCGATCGCCTGGTACCCGAGCGGTCGTTATCTGGTGATGACGGTCGAGAAGGCGCACCATGCCGGCAGTTCGGTCAGCGCGACGCCCGGCTATGGCGGCTACAGCGACTACTGGCTGGTGACGCCGGACGGCCGCAAGACCTGGAAGCTGGTGGACCTGCCGAACGATCGCGACCACGCCATCACGCATGCGGCCTTTTCGCCCGACGGCACGAAGTTCGTGTGGACCGAGCGCATCAAGGCGCCCGACTTCTTCAGCCTCAACCTCATGACGGGTGCCTATGAGTTCAATCTTGCCGACTTCGTGGACGGTCCGACGCCACATCTTGCCAATATCCGCCATTTCATCCCCGGCGGCGGCGAGCAGGGCGGCGAGGTGGATTCCATCGCCCCGGACGACCGGACGATCGCATTCTGGAGCACCTACCTCACCCACAACGTTCTGGCTTCGCGGATCTATACGCTGAACACCGCCACCGGCGTGATCCATCAACTGACGACGCGAAGCTGGTCGCAGGCCGCGACGTTCACGCCCGACGGCAAGCGCATCGTTTATGCCACGGGCCGCGACGCGGCCATCTTTCCGTGGTCGCTGCAGGGTGCCGACTGGTGGATCATGGATCGCGACGGCAGCCACAAGCAGCGCCTGACCTGGATGAACGTGCGCGGCAGTCCACAGTCGGTCGGCAAGTTCCGGCTGGCCGGAACCGTTTCCTTCCTGTCGGGCGACAGTTTCCTCGGCGGCGTCATGACACGCTCGTTCGGGCTGGTGGGCAAGACCATCCGCGTCAGCATCAGGCCGGGCTGTCTGGATGGCTGGGCCGCCGTGGCCGCGGATGCCCCTTGATGGCCGCCGCGCGCTGGCTGCGCATTCCGGTCGAACTGACGACCTGTTCCGGCAATGGCCGACCAGCGAACCGGTGTCGACCGGCTCGCTGGTGTTGGCCTGCTCGGCCTGAACGGCCGGGTCCGGCCAAAAGTGGAACCTTGGTAGGCGCGAGAGATCACCTGAAAGCAGACGGTCGGCCCCCTCTTCACGCACATTGCCCTCGGCGGGCCGGCGTGTCCGTTGGACATGTGACCGGTTCAGTCCTCAATTGTGCGCGGTGGCGCCCGTAGGTACGAGTGCAGGTCGATGGATCGTGCTGGTGCCGTAACGTCGCGTATCCAAGCGCCGGTGCACAATGAAGTCACGCATCATCGCGAAATAACCTTGCGGGTTGCGCGTATTGACACGCGTGCCGTCTGCCCTGGTTTCGAATTCGTAGACGCCGTGCTCGGTGTTCGGAAATACCGCGACGGTGATCGGCTTGCCCTTGGCCTGCAGCGTGCGCAGGCGGCGTTCGGTCTCTGCGCTCGGCGCATCATGATCGTCGGCGGCCAAGATCCAGAGCTGCGGCGTGTCGAGATTGCGCAGAACCGGCATGGGGTCGTAGTTCGCGGGGATGCCGGCCAGCAACACGGGACCTTTTTCGCGCAGTGTGGCTTCAGGCGTTTCGAGCAGGTAGAAAGCGACATTGCCATGGACGTATGGGAACCACGGTTCCTTGCCGTACCGTGCCTTCACGGCAGCGAGCTGGTCATACCCGCTTCGGAAGTCGCTGACGATGACGGCCGACACGGCATCGGCTATGTGCATCGCCTTGGCGACCACGTCGGGGCCGTAACCTCGACTGGTCAAATCGAAGGCGATGGCTTCGCGATCCTCTTGGAGCGGCGACACCGCCAAGCCGAACCCGACGATCACGAAATCCACCGGCTCGATCTTGGCAGCCAGCGGGGCCACCCAACCGCCTTGGCTGCCTGCTTGGTAACCCACGCGGCCGGCGCGCGCCCCGGCGAGGCGTTTGGCCTCGTTCATCGCAGCAATCGCGTCGTTGGCCAGCAACAGGTAGTTTTGCGTGTACGCGCCGCCGGACTTGCCGGTACCGCGTTTGTCGTACACGAACACACCGATGCCTTCGGCCGGCAGCTGACGTTGCAGGGAATAGAACTCCAGCGCGGAAAAGTGTTCCGAGCCGTGTACCAGGATCACTATCGGCACGCGTCCGGTTCCTTGTGGCAGCACCAGCCGCCCGGCCAACCGGACGCCCGCGCCCTCAAAACTGACATTCGTTACGTCGAGCGGGACTTGCTTGCCCGGAACGCCTGCAAAGGTGATCGTATTCGCGTGGCAATCGAACGACACGCGCTTGCCATCCGGGCGCCCCGTCCAGCCGAGGGTACTGGTCCAGGCACCATCTCCGTTCCGGGTCAGCAAGCCCGTGGTGCCGTCCTCCCTGCGCCAGCGCAGGTGGTCGCCGTCGCTCATCCCGACATCGAGCTTGATGCCGTCGTCCAATTGGTAGATGCCGACGGGGCAATCGCCGGTGCGACCTTGCGCGAATGCCAACCCAGGGATGGCGATGATGGCCAAAAACATGGCCGCGACTGCGAACGGCGCGCGCAGCATGGGGCAGACTACAGCATGCAACGACTGGAGGTGCATCGGCATATTGCCAGGTCAGAAGTTGTGTAAACTCTTACATAGTGACTCGCGGGATTCAAGCGCAAGCGTTTTCGCGCAGGCCCAGGGATCAAAACATGCAGACGAAAAGAGACGATGACATTGGCGATGACTTCATCCGCAGGCAAGGGCCGGCGTATCTTGCGCATTTGCTCAGGCGGCTCTCGGACGAACTCGTTCGTGGCGCCGACGCCTGGTATCCGGAGGTGGGGGTAACCGCGCCGCCGCGCACCACGTCCACGTTGTTGGTGCTGGACCAACACGGGCCGCTGGGTGTTACCGAAATCTCCGCGCTGCTTCGTCAATCACACCCCCTGGTCATCAACTGGATCAAACAGCTCAGGAAGCACGGATTCGTCGATACCCGCGTCGACAAGCACGACCGGCGCCGAACGGTTGTTGCGCTTTTACCCAAGGGAACCCGTGAGGTGCGGCGCCTCCGCAAGGCACTGGTCCGCATGGGAGAAGAGTCGCAGGCGCTGATGGATGAAGCCGCTCCCGGGCTTTTTGATGCGTTGTGGCGAATGGAGCGAGCATGCCGGCGCGAGTCTTTCGCGGATCGCTTACGGAATGCAGTCTAAAAAGACGGCTATGCGTTGATCGTCAGCGATCCTTCCCGGCAGCGAATGTCGCGACCGCCGCTACGGGTCGATAGCGCGGGGCGCTCACGGCCATGAGCCGCCACACACTCGGGTCCAGCGAAGGTCCGCTTACAATTCACATCGTCAACTTGACGCGAACGTCACAAGATCGCGAACTCATGAAAATCATCGATTACGAAACGACTAGGTTACAGAACGCCGCAGACGAGTCCGACGAGAGCTGATCAGCTGTGCACTTCAAACTTGATGCTACGACTCGCCCCCGAATCCGGCTACAGCGAATAGACCTAGCACACAGGCGAGACTTACGAACTGCGCTGTCGAGCGCAATGTGGCTTTGTCGTTCAGATAAAACGCTAGATACGCTACACGGGCCAACACCCAGACTACCGCCAAAGCGTCTATTGGGGTCTGTGGGGCATGCACAAGGTGGGCGACGATGACTGCTGCGGCAAAGCCGGGGAGCGACTCGAAAGAATTGAGCTGGGCGCCCCAAGCTCGTTTGGCCACGCCTTGGATGATATTCGGGAAGTCGCGTGGACTATTGTTGTCGCGTATTCTACGACCGTCGGCACCTCTGCTTCGGTTTACAGCAATGCCAAAACAGATATATGGCATCAAAACTGCGACCAGGATGCACCATAACGCTATTGTCATCGTCTCTCTCCTGTGTCCCTACCGAGTTCTAACGCCCGAGGTAACCGGCGCAACCCGCGCAGCGGGTGAGCGTCCGGTTGACCGAATATTTACCTGCATTGTGTCCCAACTGTGCCCGCCGGTGGACGGCTGCAGGCACGGCAAGGAAACCGGCCCCGTCTACGATGGCGTGCGCCAAGATGCAGAGCCAAAGATTGCGCGTGAACGCAAAGAGCAGCGTGAACACGACCGCTGAGACGAAGACCGGCACCAAGTGAGCGAAGCCCCGCTTAAAGTGTGCTAGTGTGAACGCAACCACCGAAACAGCGCACGCCACCCATAGGCTCCCGAACAAAAACTGCCCGATGCCAACCGCGTAGGCGCGATACAGCACCTCCTCTGTAACTGCCGCCGTAATTACGATAAAGCACCGGTGCCCGAACGGCAGACTGAAAAGCGCCTGGTACCGCGCTGACTGACTTTGGGAGTGCAAGCCGAGCCTCTGCCGGATGTACAGGGAAATTCCTGGCGCCCCGAACATAACTGCTGCTGCAACTATGGCCCAACCGACGCCTCCCCACGTGGGCCACACGATCCCGAGATGCGCGCGCCGATCGCCGACTCTCGCAGCAGCGATGATAACCACAATGATTGCCGCCGCCCACAGAGTGATGCGCGGAACAAGTGCCCACGGTTGGAAGTGCAGCCGCTTGAATGAAGCCAGCAGCAAAGGGCTTCCCGCGAGCGACACCGCAACGCCAAAGAGTAGGAGTGCTGGCATTTGAAGGCTAACGCTACGTAGACCCCGAAACCGGGGTGTAGCACCGGATGTTCAGCGTGCGGCACCGGCTTGTCAATCAGGAAATTCCTACACCGATCAAGGACACCGTCCTCTGGCCGCGGTGACGTGACCACCCCAAGATCCGGGTGCATATCTGACGAAGTGGGGTGCTATGTCTTATCCACCCGGAGCCGAGGGTGTAATGGGCGCAGTCGCGCCAAGGGGATCACCGCGTCTGTTGGACGCCGTTCGTGCGCGTTTGCGGTTCAAACACTACAGCTTGGAGCAGGCCTATATTGGCTGGATTCGCCGGTTCATTCTGGCCAATGACAAGCGCCACCCGCGCGAGATGGGCGCGAGCGAGGTTGAGCGGTTTCTGTCCGACCTAGCCGAGCGCCGCGCGGTGACGGCCAGTACGCAAATCCAGGCGCTTTCCGCAATGCTGTTCCGGAGGCTCCAGTTGGTAGAACAGACGGCTCAAGCCGGCATTCTTGTCCACATCCCAGCGGCAATCAGTGCGGCACGTATCATTGCGACCCGAAAGCGGCCGGTCGCGAGCGTCCGCCACGGGTCGGAAGGCGACCTTGGTGCGGCGCGGTCAGCCAGCGTCAGCAGGCTGGGCAACATGAGCAAGCTGGTTCGTACCAGCGAGGCGGCCAACCATCACCAGCATCCGGGCAGGTATTGCTGAAGCGCTGGCCAACAAATGCCAGCATACGCGCTGGCGGTTTGACGCGTTGCCGGCGCGGGCCTATATTCAAATCGAACAAGTCCCGGCATCCAGAGCGCAATCGCGCTGCATGACCGTTCGATTCGACGGCTCGCCGGGTACCGCTGCTGATCGAACCCTTCCCTGGTCGGATTGTCCGGGGATTGACGCCCGGAATCCGACATCAATCAGGCATGCGGCCGTCGACTGCGCGGGCGCGGATGAAAATCATCCGTGCCTCGAATGCAATCGAGGAGTGACTGATCATGAATACCCCAGAAGAAAACCGGAAAACCATCACCAAGTCGGTGTCGGACAACATCGTTGACGGTGTCAAGGGTGTGGGAGACGTGGCCGGTGCTTTGGTCGACGTGGTCAGTGGCACGCTGGTCAAGACCCTGCGTGGAACGTCCACGGTGGGGGCGGAACTGACCTCGACCATCTCGGCCACGGTGCTCGGCGCCGTGCGCGGGGCGTCCGAAGTCGGCGCCGGTGTCGGTGGCGTGGCCAAGGGCACGCTGATCGGCGTGCTGCAGGGCACCAGGGACGTTGGCGTCAGCGCGATCGACACCATCAGCACCACCTCCCGCACGCTGATCAAGAACACGGCGTCGGTGGGCGGCGATCTTGGCAAGGTGGCCGAGGGCGCCGTCTCGGGCGCGATCGTGGCATCCCGGGACGTGGGCGTGAACACCAGCGAAGCCGCGGCGACCGCTGCCGGCGCGATCATGGAAGGCGCCGGCAACATCGGGGCCAGAGCCGGCACGCTGGCAAAATCGACCCTGCTGGGCACGGTCAAGGGCAGCCAGGAAGTCGGCGGCGGCGCACTCGATGCCGTGGCCGCGACCACCAGCGCCGTGATCAAGGCGACCTCCACGACCGGAGGCGACCTGGGCGCGGCGGCGCGTGGCGCCATCGAAGGCGTGGTCGCGGGCGCGAAGGGTACCGGCGTGGATGCCAGCGAAGCCGCTTCGGCAGCGGCCACCGCGGCGGTCGAGGCCGCCGGAAAGATCAGCGCGGCCGCGGGCAAGGAGGTGCGCGACGCGGTGACCGGCACCATCGCCGGGGTCAAGGTGGTCATCAAGGAACCGGCGAAGTAGCTGTCCCGGGACTTCAGGTCTCAGTCGTTGCCGTCGGACGCGCGCATTTTCTGGCGCGTCGCGGGGTCCGCGCGCGCCACCAGCGCGCCGGTGCGCATCAGGCTGACGGTGTAGCGGCCGCCGTCGACCAGCGGCAGATAGGCGCCGCTGCCGTAGACCGTGTCGACTTCGGGCAGCCAGCCAGGGTGTTTGCGGCTCAACCGGACGATGTCGAACGATCCGCCGCCACCCAGGCCGATCACGGTGTGCGGCGCGCTCATCGCCTGCTGCGGGTCGTCGTAGCGTCCGGACAGGCGATCGAGCCGGTACAGCGGCGGCACCCCGGCCAGCAGCGCCGGCAGCTTCCACTTCACCACGATCGCCTCCATGCGCCAGTCGTCGCCATCCAGCTTGAACTGGCGGGTGCCGCCGCCCGGCCGTGCCAGCGTGATGTCCCAGCGTTGCGGGGCGATGCGCCTTGCGCTGATGTCGGCCACGCGCGTTTCCTGTCCGAGCAGCCGGTAACCACGCAGCGCCGCGCCGGTGCCGGCCAGCAACAACGTCAGCGCGAGGCAAAGCAGAAGCACCAGCGCACGCCAACCCGCGGCAAGCCGGCGGCGGTCGCGCAGGTGGCGACGCAGCGCGAAGCCCTGCGTCAACGCGACCAGCAGGAACAGCGCCGCCAGCACCAGCAGCACCGTCATCGGCAATCGCAGCAGGGTGTTCCAGTCCATCACGGGATGGCACGCATGCGGGATTGTTCGCAGCGGCTTTCAGCGCTGGGCAAAAAGGCTATGGCCACAGGCCGAGGATCAATCCGATCAGTGAGAACTGCAGCGTGTGGTATCCGCCATCGATCGCGAACAGCCTGAAGCTGCGTCGTGCGAACAGGTAGTTGATCCCGAAACTCGATGCGACCCAGCACAGCCCTGCGGCAAATCCGGCGCCGAGCGCAAATGCGACCGGCGGACGAGGCCCCAGGAACATCGCGAACACGAACGCGGCGATCAGGCTGAGTACCAGCGAAAGCCCGAAGATGCGGGCCATGTTGCCGCGCTTGACCTCGTCGTCGCTCAGACCGACCTCGCGTTGCCAGACCTTGCCGAACAGTACCGGCGAGTACCACAGCCCGCCGAGCACGAAAGCTGCAATCCCGGCCGCAATGATGGCCAGATGGTTGACTTCAGGCATCGCGTGTTCTCCTTCTTCGCGTGGACACGGCGCGGGTTCGGAAAAACCGGTTGTCTGTTCGCGACACTACCAGAAATCGGCATCTCCGGGACCGGTCTGCGTTGTGTGGCAAGCCCCCGAGCCACCGTCATTCCGGACGCGGCGAAGCCGCGGTCCGGAATCTGCTTGTGGTTCGTCCCGCCGAGCGCGGACGATTTGCGCAGCAGATTGACTCACGCCATCCATGGCGCTCGCCCTTTGGGCCGCCTGCGGCGTTCGCGGTTGCAGTCCCCGGATCAAGTCCGGGGCAGGCTCTGCAACCGCAGTCGGCTTCCACGCTGCGCGCGGCCCCGGAATGACGGCTTGGTAGAAGGTCGATACCAATCGGGACAAGGAGCGGCACAGGCCAGCCGGCCGCCTTCTCGCACCGCGGCAACACTCAGTCCGGTCGCACGAAGTGGCAGGTGTAGCCGTTCGGAATGCGTTCCAGGCAATCCTGCTGCCCGCGTCCGGCTTCCCGGAAGCCGCCTGCGGACGTGACTTCGGTGACGACCTTGCCAACGCGGGGCCAGGTTCATCATCCTGGAAGCTGGAAGTGAACCTGACCCCGCCGCTGTCGTCGGAAGCGTCAGTCTGGACCCCCGCCGGTCAGCTCGGCGGCTGGTAGTACTCGCACGATGTCCGGGGGTTCCAGTTCGAAAACATGCCGTTTGGATTATCTTTCCACGCCCAGACGCGCAGGATGTACGTGGCCGGAAGCTGGAAGCGGTTTTCCGCTGGAATGAGTTGCATGTTTTGCCCCATCACGTCAGGCCCCACGCCAGGGTGAGTGCTGTTCCAGTCGTCGGCGAAGATGAAGTACTCGGCGGCGACCAGCCGCATCCGCCCGAACGGCAGCGGTTCGTATATGAGGACCTCCGGCTTGGCCGGATCCACCATGTGGTTGTCCGCGTGGGCTCCCACCAGACCGAAGTTGACATAGTGCACCCCCGCCGTGCCGGCGTGGTCGCCACTGATGCAACCGCTGGCGAGGTCGTACCCTGCCGGACCTGCGTTCTCCACGTTCAGGTACGGCCGCGTTGCATCCCTGACGACACTGACCAGCCCCGTCGGTGGATAGAAGTTCCGCGTTTGCATCTGCGCGCGATTGTTGTCCGGTACCGGCGCGGCGATGCTGGCGGCTGCGATCGACAGGGCACCGATGGCAGCAACGATTGTGCGATAGGGATGTGTTGAGCGCTGCTTCATGATGTCTCTCCATTGCGTTGTGTGTGGTATTGCCGGATCGGAAGTGGCATGCGGTGCCTGTGTTTGGCCACGTGATGCCGGATCGGGCGTCCGAAGCAGGCGACTGCATGGCGGCAACCCTGCTTCATGAGCCAGACTGCGCGTCGAAATCGCGACGTGTGAGTGACATGCGGCGGCGTCACGGTGAACTTGCCCGTTGGCGCACGAATTTCGCAACGACCGGGGTATAGTCGTTGCGTACTCGCGGCGCCGGCGTCGCGAGCGGCAAGGCGGGTGAACACGGAGGAGGTGCGAAATGACTCAATACATCGTCGAACGGGAGATTCCGGGCATCGGCAAGATGAACGAGGAGGAGCGGCGCGAGGCGGTGCGCCGGTCGCTCGGGGTGCTCGAAGGGCTCGGCCCGGACATCACCTGGATCCACAGCTTCGTCACCGACGACAAGATCTATTGCATCTACATGACGCCGGATGAGAGCCTGATTCGCGAACACGGCAAGCGTCTGGGCGTACCGGTGGATCGGGTCGCGGCGGTGCGCTGCCTGCTCGAGCCGGCGTTAGCGGACTGAGGGTGTTCCGGCCGCCTTTAGTATTGCAACGGCAAGCTCGACAGCCTGCGCATAGGACATCCGCACGCCGGCATCCCAGCACCGCTGCCTCAACTTCGTATCGATCGCAACTCGTGCGCGCGCGAGTGTCTCGTCCAGCCGTTGCTGTTCCTCGGGACGGTGCATGTACTCCAGCGTCCGGCGCAACGAGGTTACGGCGCCGCCCAACCGCAGCGCACTGGCCGGGTCGCCGCGTTGCAGGGCCAGTTGCATGCAGCCGTCCAGCACCTTGACCACGCCACGACGGTGGCCGAGAGCGTGGAAAGCGTCCAGCGCCCTGGTGAACTGTCCGGCTGCTTCGCGCAGGTGGTTGCGCTTCAGCTCCAGCAAGCCCAGGTCGACCATCGAGCGTGCTGATCCCCATGGATCATCCCTGTCCATGAAAATGGCTTCGGCCTCGCGGTAGAGCCGGTCCGAGAGCGGATAGTCGCCTTCGTCGCTGGCGATGTCACCCAGGTGGTTGATGCACCAGGCCGCCGCGACCGGCTGGCCGATGTCCGTGAACAGGGTTTGCGCCTTCTTCAGCAGGACCGAGGCTCGCGCCAGGTCGCCTCGTGCACGCAGCGCACCGGCAAGATTGCTCATGGTCGCCGCCACTTCGTGCTGGTCTCCCAATTCCCGGTAGATCGCCAGTACCTGTTCGAAGTACGTACACGCCTGCGAAGCGTCGCCTGCGTGTTTGGTCAGCACGGCAAGTGCGTTGAGTGCGGCGGCCTGCCCGCGCTGGTCACCCAGCGCACGGAGCGCCTCAATCACGCGCTGGAAACCTTCTGCGGCGGTCTCGACTTCGCCCTGGAATGCGAGCAGCGTACAGAACTGGTATTCCGCCTTGGCGCGCAGCGCGGGGTCGGTTTCCGGGCCGCACTGCCCAAGAATTGCGTGCAGGTAGCGACGAGCTTCGGGCATGTGCTCGCGGCGTTCCCAGTAGGCGAACAGGGCCCGGCCCATGCGCAGCGCCCAGTCGATCTCGCCACGGTCCAGCAGTCCGTCCAGCGCGACATGAAAGTTGTCCTGCTCCAGATCACAACGTGCCAACCAGGCTTTGCGTTGCTCGATGTCCAACGCGGCATTGCCTTCCTCGGCCAGCACCAGCATGTAAGCCGCATGTGCGCGTCGCACCTGCAACTCATCCTTGCTGGCGGACAGCCGCTCGAGCGCGTAGGTACGGATGGTGACCAGCTTCGCGAAACGCGGTTCGGGCTCGATGGCGGCCACGTACAGCAGGTTCTTGTCGACCAGCGAAGCGAGGCCCGCATTGATGTCGAGACCGAGATCACCGGCGGGGTCGGCCACGGCTTCGGCGGCCTCGGCGGTGAAGCCACCGGCGAACACGGCCAGGCGGCGCAGCAGTATCCGTTCCCCGGCATCGAGCAGTGCATGACTCCAATCCACGGTGCGGCGCAGCGTGCGTTGCCGGGAAGGCAGGTCGTGGGCGGCATGTGCGGGCAGGTCCAGGTGCCCGGTGAAACGATGGAGCATGTCCTCGGGGGTCAACGTCCGCGCGTACGCGGCCACCAGTTCTATCGCCAGCGGAAGGCCGTCCAACCGGCAGCACAACGCGACGATTGCGGCCGCGTTGCCCTCGGTCAACCGGTAGCCGGGGCTGACCGCGTCGGCACGCTCCAGGAACAGTTGCACGGCCGCGTTGCGCGCCAGTTCGGGCAAGCCCGGTAGTGGGTCGCGCTCCGGCAACGCCAGTGGCTCAAGCGGATATTCGTGTTCGCCATACACATGCAGCGTCACACGACTGGTGGCCAACACGGTCAGCGGGGCGCAGGCGTCCAGCAGCATCCCGATCAACTGCACATGACGTGCAATCTGTTCGAGGTTGTCCAGCACCAACAGCATGGGCGAAGTCACCTTTTGCCGAACATGCTCGGCGATGGCTTCGGGCAATGGCCGCCGATCGGCATGGCGCACGCCCAGTATCCGGGCGAGGGCGCGCGCGAAACCAGCGCCGTCGATTACGGTGTCCAGTCCGACAAAGGCCACGCCACCCGGGAATTCATCGCGCAACCGCCATGCCGCCGCCTGCGCCACGCGGGTCTTGCCGCTCCCGCCGGCACCCGTGACGGTGATCAACCGGGTCGCGGGGTCACTCAAGCGGGCGCACAGGTCATCGAGGATCCGTTTTCGACCGATCAGGGTGGTGCGCGGCGCCGGCAGCGAGTCCGGTCGCAGCGTACCGGTGACCGTCAATGGAGGCGTGCGGTCCTCGCGACGGCGTATTGGCGGGGTCGCGCGGCTCGCAGGGATACGCAACCGTGGCACGGCACGTGCCCTGGCTACGTAATGACCCTTCGGTATTTCGATCAGGACCCGATCGCGCTGACCTTCGGTCTTGTAGTAATCGGCCAACCGCCCACGCAGGCGACGCGCGTTCACGCGTACGATCGTGTCGGTACGCGGATCGAAGTCGTCGCCACGCTCGAAGACGTCAACGCCCAGCGTGTACTCCTTGAGCGGAGGCGAGTCTTCCTGGAACCCGTGCTCGACGATGTATTTCAGAAGGTGGCGGAGCTGGGGAGTGGCGGCGAACGTCTTGCTGTCCAGGATGCGTTCGAGTTGCGCCATTACCGCTGCAGTGCCCGGCAATGCGTCGTCTGTGTCCTGATGGCTCACGATTCGGACACCCCTGGTAGCGCAAGAGCAGGAGTTGCGCACTGCCGTGCGCCCGTTGTGCTCCTGCCGATCCGATTCTAGCCGGCTTTACTCACCAGACTTCTACTGCGGTGGCGCCTTTACGCTCGCGCTGACGTCTGCAGCCCAGACTCCCGACCACCCGGTTTCTCGCGCCGCGGCAGCACCCAGTCCGACCGCACGAAGTGGCAGGTGTAGCCGTTCGGGATGCGTTCCAGATAGTCCTGGTGCTCGGATTCGGCTTCCCAGAAATCGCCGGCGGGCACGACTTCGGTGACGACCTTGCCGGGCCAAAGGCCCGAGGCATCGACGTCGGCGATGGTGTCTTCGGCGACGCGCTTCTGCTCGTCACTGGTGTAGAAGATGGCCGAGCGGTAACTCGACCCGATGTCGTTGCCCTGGCGGTCGCGCGTGGTCGGATCGTGGATCTGGAAGAAGAATTCCAACAACTTGCGAAAACTTGTTCGGGTTGGATCAAAGGTAATCTCGATCGATTCCGCATGGCCTTCGTGGTTGCGGTAGGTGGCATTGGGGACGTCGCCGCCGGTATAGCCGACACGGGTGGAAACGACGCCGGGCTGCTTGCGGATCAAATCCTGCATGCCCCAGAAGCAGCCGCCGGCCAGGATTGCGCGTTGGGTTGTCATGTCGTGTTGCCTCTCGAAGTCCAGGTCATTTGCACAGCAGCGGAAACCTTCAGGATTCCGCGAAGGCAAGCCCTCCCCTTCAAGGGGAGGGTTGGGTGGGGATGGGTTTGTCGCGGCTGCTGCACGTCACGGCTTCCCGAACAGTGCAAGGTACTCCCCGTACCCTTCCTTTTCCAGATCGGCCACAGGCACGAAGCGCAGCGACGCCGAGTTGATGCAATAGCGCAGCCCGCCCGCCTCGCGTGGACCGTCGTCGAACACGTGGCCAAGGTGGCTGTCGGCGTGCTTCGAGCGCACCTCGGTGCGGACCATGCCGTGGCTTGCATCATCCTTTTCGACCACGTTGGCCGCTTCCACGGGCCTGCTGAAGCTCGGCCAGCCGCAGGCGCTGTCGAACTTGTCCAGCGACGTGAACAGCGGTTCGCCCGAGACGATGTCCACGTACAGGCCGGGCTCGCGGTGCGCATTGAACGGGTTGTCGAACGGTCGCTCGGTTGCCGCTTCCTGGGTCACGCGGTATTGCAGCGGCGTGAGCCTGGCGATCGCTTCGGGGCTTTTTCGGTAGTCGGGCATTGCAGATTCCCGTGTCGGTGGATACCTGAGGAAATGGGGGCGCGTGCCGCGGGTCCAAGGCCCGACAATGGAGGTTGCCCCGGCGCCTTCGGACCACCCGCCCACCTGGAGCCACGATCCGCTAGCCTGTGGCCATCGTTTCGCGCGGAAACACCAATGTCCCGCATCGGCGATCGCCTCACGAAGCTCGGGCTTGCGCTGCCACCGGCAATCAAGCCGCCGCCGGGTGTCGTGCTGCCGTTCCGGTCGGTGCGCGTCGTGGGCAACCGGGCGCTGATCTCCGGGCACAGCCCGCAGACCGAAGATGGTGCGGTCGCCGGACCATTCGGCAAGCTGGGACGCGAGGTGACGGTGGAGCTTGGCTACGAAGCCGCACGCCTGACCGCGTTGTCGATGCTCGGCAGCCTGCAGCGCGAACTCGGCGACCTCGACCGCGTGAGGCAATGGGTCCGGGTGTTCGGAATGGTCAATTCGGCGCCGGGCTTCAACCGGCAACCCGCCGTGATCAATGGCTGCTCGGACCTGATCCTGCAGGTGTGGGGCGAGGAAGCCGGCGCGCACGCGCGCAGCGCGGTCGGCATGGCCGAATTGCCGTTCGGTATTCCGGTGGAGATCGAGGCGGAGGTGGAGGTGTTGCCGGACGGATGACCGCGGCTGGGCAACACGGGTCGGGTCCTGCGGTTGTTTCGCGCGGTTCGTGCATTGCCAGGAAAAGCCCTCTCCCCCGCGCCGTTCGCGGCGGAGAGGGAGTCCGAGACCGCAGTTCTCACCACCTCAGTACCACGAAAATTCGGAGTCAGGCTGCTGTGTTCGTGACGAACGCGGCCATCTTTTCGTAATACGGCCGGCATGTGTCGACCAGCTTCTGCTGGAACGGCGTCAGCGTCGGGATGCCCGGCCGGTACGGCGCGAAGCCGGTCGAGCGTTCCACCGCCGCGTACCAGTGCGGTGCCCAGGCACCGTCGCTGGCGCGCCGGCCCGCGGGCCAGCGCAGCATGCGTTCGGAGAACGGGATCCCCAGTTGCGCGCACAGGGCGGCCAGGGCGACGCGCGGATCCTTCAGCACGTCAACGGCATCGAGCACCGGTGGGGCGTGGCCGAGCCGGTCGCACACGTGGTCGAACAAGCGCGCCTGCTGCTCGAAGCCGAGTTCCCACGGCTCGGCATCGGAGCGCTGGATGGTGAAGGACGCAACCACCGCTGTCGGTTCGCGGATCAGGAAGCAGTTGGTGACCTGGTCCAGCCAGTCCAGCGTCATTTCCGGCAGCATGTGCTGGGTCATGTGCTTCTGGTACCAGATCGGCTTGCCGCCCGGAACCGGGCCGGTGAGCATGGCCACAACCCTGGCGTCGTCGGTTTCCTGGGTCGCGATCACGTCGTCGCGCCCGGGGTGCTCGACGCCGGTTTCGACCAGGTAGTGCGCGTAGAAGGGCTCGTCGACCACCGCGGTGTCCTCGCGGTTCTCGAAGGCGCGCATCATCGCCGTGGAGATGTTGCGCGGGCCCGACCACATCGCGATGCGAAGCGGCGCACGCATGCCTACACCTGCACGCCGGCGCGGCTTTCGGTCTCGATCAGTTGTCGGTAGACGTCCTGAAGGTGCCTGCACATCGGGCCGCGCTCCCCGGTGCCGATCACGCGGCCGTCGATTTCCCGTACCGGCGTCAGGCCGGCGAAGGTTCCAGTGACGAAGGCTTCGTCGGCACCGTAGACGTCGGTGAGGCTGAAATCCTTTTCGAGCACCGGGATGCCGTGGTCTCGACACAGGCGCAGCACGTTGGCGCGGGTGATGCCGCCGAGGCAGTACTTGCCGGTGGACGTCCAGACCTCCCCCTTGCGCACGATGAAGAAATGCGTCGAGTTGCAGGTGGCGACGAAGCCGTGCGGGTCGAGCATCAAGGCTTCATCGCAGCCTGCCTTCGCGGCCTGGATGCAGGCCAGGATGCAGTTGAGCTTGGAGTGGCTGTTGAGCTTGGGATCCTGCACGTCGGGCGCGCCGCGCCGCACGTGCACCGTGAAAAGGCGAATGCCCTTGTCGACGGTTTCGGGCAGCGGTTCCTTGTATTCGGGCACGATCACGATGGTCGGTGGACCGATCACGAAGCGCGGGTCCTGGTGCGGCGTGGCCTTCAGTCCACGCGTCACCATCAAGCGGATATGGACGTGGTCGCGCATGCCGTTGGCGCGCAGGGTTTCGACGATGCGCCCGGTGAGTTCCTCGCGCGAGAGCCCGATGTCCAGGTCGATTGCCCTGGCGCCTTCGTAGAGCCGGTCAAGGTGCATGTCGAGGAACGGCAGGCCGCCGTCATGCACGCGCAGGCCTTCCCACACACCGTCGCCCAGCACGTAGCCGGCATCGAATACCGAAACCTTCGCCTCGCCGCGCGGCACCAGCTCGCCGTTCAGGCTGATCTTGATTGCCTCGTTGCGCGGATCGGGCGTGTAGTCGTGGGTGCCTTTGCTCATGGGAAACGATGGGCCCTGAGGTCTCCAGTATGCGTCATTGCAGCGGATTGTGCCCCAATCGGGGATACCGCCTTCGTTGGCCATCCTGGCGCCCGAACGTCACCGCGGGGAACCCGATCCGCGGCCGGCATCCATGTCGTTGTTTTCGCAACGGCAACGCGGACCCGAAAGTCGCCGGAAGATGTGTCCGTGGTGGCTTGTGGGTCGGTGCCGCCCCGGATTTCACGGTGAAGTCCGTCGATTTCCCTGTTCGGTAGCCGTCCGGGCGACGACCATGGAGCACGGAAGGAACCGCCGTTGCGTACACGGATGTTCCGTTCACTTCCTCGCAAGGAGACCATCATGAAGTCCAGAATCCTCAGTCGAGCCTTGTGTCTCGGGATGGCCACCGCCTTTGCCCTGCCGGTCGCAGGCATTGCCGTGGCGCAGGAGACGCTCGAGACCGTCCACGTCACGGCGCCTGCGGGAGTAAAGCCTATCGCACTCCTGTCCAGTGCCACCGGGTTGACGGAACGCCAGGTGAAGATGGTGTTGGGCAACCGCAGCGCCTACGCCGAGTACCAGACCGAGTATGACGCCGCCGACCGGAGCCTCAGGAAGGCCCTGGGGCCCGAGATTTATCAGCGTGTCAAGTTCCGGCACGAACTGTCGCCGCAGGATGTGCAAAAGCTGACTGCAATGGCGAACGCACACAATGGCCGGTAGGTGATCGACAAGTGACGCGGTTGTCGGGGATGGCCTGCCACGGAGGGAGGCCATCCCCGACGGGTGGCACATGCGTGCTGCGCGTTGAAGGCGATTTTCCCGGTTCATGCCAGGGCGCGCATGACCCGGGATGATCGCGCTGGTCGACAGCCGTCATTGGCCCGGATGGTACGTCCGCACCGCATGCGCCTTGATCTGGTCCGGCCAGAAGTACACCGTGCGAAGGTCGCCGGTGACATAGCGGTGTGCCTGGTCGGTGAAATGGGGGGATTCCGGATTGCCGCTCTGGCCGCCGACGTGGATCGCGCGGGCACGTACCTTCGGTCCGAAATCGACGACGGCGACGAAGCTGTTGCCGCTCGCGCCGTAGTATTTTTTCGTTCCCGGCCAGCGGTGGGCGTTGGAGGCGGCCAGCGAGCCCCAGCGCGAGGCGGTGAAGGGCACGGGGAGGCTGGGTTTGCTGTCGTCAAAATGCGGATGAATGGAGTCATCCAGCCGCTGGTAGCGGTTGACCTGGCCCCAGGGCACGCCCCAGTAGCCGAAGTCGTGCGTGAGCATGTCGACGGTCGCGACCAGCGCATCGAGCCGCATCTTCGGCGTCGCCTTGTCGGCGATGTAGTTGATCTCGCGCAGGTCGGTGGTGTGCGCGTCCAGGCCCGCGGCAATCGCCCTGGGCTCGACCTCGTTCCACAGCCGGTCGCCCCAGGCCACCGCCAGCGTGGTCGGGATCGAGGTGATGCCCCAGCGATAGTCCCAGTGCCGCAGCACGCCGATCGGGCCGGCCAGCTTGGCCCTGAGCGGATCGCCCGCGGGCAGTCCGTCGTAGTCCTTCACCAGGATCGGTATCAGGCGCGCGAACGCGGGCAGGTAGGAATCGAAATCATCGGCGATCAGCCTGGACGTGGTGAAGTCCTTCGCGCCGGTCAGCATCATCGTTGCGTGGATGCCGCGCGCGTTCTCGCCGAACGAATCCATGTACTGCGGAAAGTCCGCACGCTTCGGGCTGTCCTGTCCGGCCGCCGAGTACGGCCAGTTGTTGGTGTTCATCACCCAGCCGGTGCCGGGATTGATCGCGTTGGGCATGTCCTTGATCGGCGTCATGCCCTGCCACGCGGTGGCCGGGTTGCTGCCGTCCACGGGTTTGAGGTAATCGAACTGGTTGTCGCGCTTGGGAATGAACTGCGGCGCAAGGAAGGCGATCTCGCCCTTGTCGTCGGCGAAGATCGTGTTGTTGGACGAGTTGGCCTTGAGCTCGGCGATCTTCATGTAGCCGGCAAGGTCGCTCGCCTTGGTGCGCAGCCAGCTTTGCTTCAACGCCGGGACCGGGCGGTTCATCAGCGCCTCGGCGATCCACTTGTCGCCTTGCTTCGCGACGATCGGGCCGTGTTGGGTGAAGTACGCGGTGAAGTTGCGCGTCTCCATGGAGCCGTCATCGGCGCGCCAGTGGATCGTGATCTTGCGCGCTTTCACCGGCAGCCACTGGCTGCCGAACCGGTAGACGTACTTGCCGTTCTGCTTCTTCACGGTCTCGGCGAACTGGTCGACCGCATCCACGCCGGTGGAGGTGTGCATCCAGCCGATGTGCCGGTTGAATCCCTGGTAGATGAAGAACTGGCCCCAGGTCGAGGCGCCGTAGGCGTCGAGGCCCTCGTCGCTCGACATCTGCGATTCGGTGCGAAAGTTGAAGGTGACGTGCGGATTGATCAGCAGCAGCGCGTGGCCGTCGGCGCTGAGCTTGGGCGCGATCGCGATGCCGTTGGAGCCGATGGAAGGTTTCCAGGTAGGTGGCGCGTGGCGCGCCAGCGCCATTGTGGTATCGGAGTCGGCGCCGTAGAACTTCGCGAGCCTTGAAAGATCCACGCGCGTGATATCGCCGCCGATGCTGCCTTCGGTAAAACTGAGCGCCATCCACGGTTCATAGTGCTTGATGACCGGGTGCAGGTCGGGGTGCGTTGCCAGGTACCAGTTGAGGCCGTCCGCCCATGCGTTCATGAGCTTTTTCAGCCAGTCGGGGCTCTTCGCGTAGTCTTTTTTCAGCACCACCGGGTCGATCCAGAGCTGCTCGCGAAGATCCGACCAGATCGCCTTTTTTCCTTCGGCGCGCGCGGTCCAGCCCAGCGCCGCCAGCAGGTTGCTCTGCACGCGATGGAAATCGTCCTCGCATTGCGCGTACATCATCCCGAACACGGCATCGGCATCGGTCTTGCCGTGGATGTGCGGAATGCCCCAGTCGTCGCGGGTGATGGTGACGGCCTGCGCCTCGCGTTGCAGGCGCGCGTGTTCGGACGATGCGTTCGTCGTGCGCGCAGGTTGTACGTGCGCCGCTCGCGCCAGCGCGGGGTCCGCCGCGCCGCTCGTCTGCGCCGCCGCCGTGAGCGCCGGTACCAGCAGCAGTGCCGCGAGCAGGTACGCCGGCGCGTACAAGATCCTCGAGGTGCGTGCAATCATCGACCTTCCCCTCAATGCGTACAAGGCAACATTATCCCGCAGGCCGCGACGATGAA
The DNA here is from genome assembly GCA_964489055.1 of uncultured Rhodanobacter sp. Taxonomy (GTDB): domain Bacteria; phylum Pseudomonadota; class Gammaproteobacteria; order Xanthomonadales; family Rhodanobacteraceae; genus 66-474. Next base: position 42,182 of record CAZAXF010000009.1, read on the forward strand.
CGCGGCCTGATGGTCACCACTGTCGGGACGTTCTGGAGCGCGGATTCCCGTATTACGGATTCGTCGTGGTGGCCGGCGGGGGCACCGGTGGCGTCATGTCGGTCTTCCGCACCCAGGTCTGGGTGCGACCGAACAGGGAAAAGCCGACATAACCGCGCACGTTCAGTTTCCGGCCGTTGTCCTCCAGGGTCAGCTTGACCTTGTACGTCTTGCCGTTGCTCGGGTCGAGGATCTGGCCGCCGTCCCACTGGTCACCATCCTTCCTGACGCCCCACATGATGGTCATGCCCTCGACGGGCTGGTTGTGGCGATCGCCCTCGCACTTGTCACAGATCGGGTTCGGACCCTGGTCGGAGAACAGCACCTTGTCGACCACGCCCTTGAGCGTGCCGTCGGGCTCCTGGCTGATGGTAATGATGGACTTGGGCTTGCCGGTGGCATCGTCCACCTGGGTCCAGGTACCGACCGGCGTGTCGTCGGCCGCGTACGCGTGTGCTGCCATCAGCAGCCCGAAGGCAACCAGGGCGGAAGCAAGAATGGTGCGCATGGCGTGACCTCCAGAGGGTGTGTCCATAGCCTGCGTGTTGGCGGGGCCAGCGTCAAGCACGAACCGAACCACAAGCTGAACCACCTCGGCGCTGACGCGGGTCAGGGCCGTTTGCCGGTGCTCTGGCATAATTCGGGGTTGTTTTACCCCGTTCGATGATGCCCATGCCCGCCGTAGCCGAAAGCCACGTCCGCGAGTTTCTCGCCAGCATCCGCGACCCGCACGCGGGGGTGACGCTGAGCGAGTCCGGCGCGATCCGCGCGGTCGGCGTCGATGGCGACAGGGTGGCGGTAGAGATTGCACTTGGTTACCCGGCCGATGGCTGGCGACGCGACTTCGCGGCCAGGATCAAGCAGGCGCTGGAAGATGACCCCGCGATCGCGCAGGCGGCGGTTTCGGTCACCTCGCGCATCGCCACCCACAAGGTGCAGGGCAACCTGATGCCGCTGCCGGGGGTCAAGAACATCATCGCGGTGGCCTCGGGCAAGGGCGGCGTGGGCAAATCCACGGTCGCGGTGAACCTGGCGCTGGCGCTGGCCGCCGAGGGCGCCAACGCCGGCGTGCTGGACGCCGACATCTACGGCCCCAGCCAACCGCTGATGCTGGGCATCGAGGGCCGTCCGGAGTCGCCCGACGGCAAGACCATCATCCCCATGACCAACCACGGCCTGCAGGTGATGTCGATCGGGTTCCTGGTCGCCGAGGACACGGCGATGGTCTGGCGCGGCCCGATGGTCACCCAGGCGCTGACGCAGTTGCTGAACTCCACGCGCTGGCGCGACATAGATTACCTCGTCGTGGACATGCCGCCCGGCACCGGCGACATCCAGTTGACGCTGACCCAGCGCGTGCCGGTGGCCGGCGCGGTGATCGTCACCACGCCGCAGGACATCGCGCTGCTCGATGCCCGCAAGGGCCTGAAGGCGTTCGAGAAGGTGCAGGTGCCGGTGCTGGGCATCATCGAGAACATGGCCACGCACGTGTGTTCGAACTGCGGCCACGAGGAGCACGTGTTCGGCGAGGGCGGTGGCGCAAGGATGGCCGAACAATACGGCATTCCGCTGCTGGGCTCGCTGCCGCTGGACATCCGCATCCGCGAGCAGGCCGACGGCGGCAACCCCACCGTGGCCGCCGACCCCGATTCCGACCTCGCGCTGCGCTACCGCGAAATCGCCCGCAACACCGCCGCGCGATTGTCGCTCCAGGCCGAGCGCGACATGACCGGCGTGCCCAACATCCGCGTAGTCGACGATTGAGGCAACCGTTCGCAAACCCATCCCCACCCCGGCCCTCCCCTTGAAGGGGAGGGGGCGCAAGCCGCCGCTGTTACGCTTCCCGGATTCACGCATCCATCTCTTGGTCCCCAGTCCCCGGTCCCCAGTCCCGCGAGCGCAGCGAGCAACCATGACCATCAAAAGTGACAACTGGATCCGCCGCATGGCCGCCCAAGGCATGATCGAGCCGTTCGAGTCCGGCCAGGTCAAGTACAACGGTGACGACCGCATCGTGTCCTACGGTACCTCCAGCTACGGCTACGACGTGCGCTGCGCGGACGAGTTCAAGATCTTCACCAACATCAATTCGACCATCGTCGACCCCAAGGCCTTCGACTCGCGCAACTTCATCGACTTCCAGGGCAAGTGCTGCATCATCCCGCCCAATTCGTTCGCGCTGGCGCGCACCATCGAGTATTTCCGCATTCCACGCAACGTGCTCACCATCTGCCTCGGCAAGAGCACGTACGCGCGCTGCGGCATCATCGTCAACGTGACGCCGCTGGAGCCGGAATGGGAGGGCCATGTGACGCTGGAGTTTTCCAACACCACGCCGCTGCCGGCCAAGGTCTATGCCAACGAGGGCGTGGCGCAGATGCTGTTCCTGGAGTCGGACGAGGTGTGTTCCACCAGCTACAAGGATCGCGGCGGGAAATACCAGGGCCAGCGCGGCGTGACACTCCCCAGGACGTGAGCGTGCGGGCGTGTTCAGCCGTCTTGTGGCAGACTTGCGCGGTTGCGGCTGCGCGGCCGCGTTCGAAGATCCCCAACGGAGACTGATTCCATGAACCTGCGTTCGATTGCCATTCGCCTGGGCGGCGCCGTCATGCTGACGGGGGTGCTGGCACTGGCGGCCTGCAATTCCAACGTCCGGCGCGGCGGCGAGACCAGTGTCGTGGTGCCGGCGAACTATGACATGGTGATCGGTGCGTACAAGAGCAACCAGTTCCTGCTGGACGGGGCGGTGCTCAGCGGGCCGGACCTCGAGGCGCATTTCCGCTACCTCAAGGACGTGAAGAAGCTACCGAAAACCGTGTTGCTGGAGGACTCCGATTCGGCCAAGGTCAACAACGACGACCTTGAGGAATTCGCCAGCCTGCAGCTCAGCTTCGGCTTCACCGGCTACGTGATGCACAAGGGCAAGCTGACCCTGATGAGCGCGGTCGAAGCCAAGAAAAAGGAGTAGGAGGGCCGGAAGGCCCGATCGCGTTTACCCTCGTCGCACGCAGGGGGGCCGGGGCGCCCGATCGCGTTGACCCGTCGTCGCACGCAGGAGGACCGGAAGGCCCGATTGCGTTGACCCATCGCCGCGCTCAGGCGACGCAGTGTCGGGCCTTCCGGCCTTCCTACCGTTCCGCGCCACCACTGACGCGTGCGTCGCGGCCGGTCGCCAGTGTCGTGCGCACGATGGTTTCCAGCCCGCGAATCATGTCCTCCAGCAGCATTCCCGGTTCGTCGTGACGCGCGGCTTGTTCGGGCAGCCACGGAACATGCACGAAACCGGCACGCGTGCCGCGACGGCGTATCGCGTGCATCAGCCCATAGAACACCTGATTGCATACGTAGGTGCCCGCGGTCTGCGAGACGTGCGCGGAAATGTCCGCGCGGCGCAGCGCCTGCAGCGCGGCCTTGATCGGCAGCCGCGTGAAATAGGCCGCGGGGCCGTTGCGCACGACCGGTGCATCGATCGGCTGCCGCCCGGCGTTGTCGGGGATGCGCGCATCGACCACGTTGATCGCGACGCGCTCCAGGGAAATCCCCTCGCGCCCGCCGGCCACGCCCACGGCCACGGCAACGCGCGGCCGTGCCGAGCGCAGCGCCCGCCGCAGCGCCGGCAGCGCGGCGTCGAATTCACAGGGCAGTTCGCGTGTCGCGATGCGGTGTCCGTCGATCAGCAACCCGTCCAGCGCGCGCACCGCCTGCCATGACGGATTGACCGACTCGCCGGCAAACGGTGCGAAACCGGTCAAAAGGACAGCGGGCTCACGGGTGCGCGCGGCGGGGCTCAAAAGCGGAATACCAGGAAATACATCAGCAGCAAGTTTACGACCAGCAGCGCCGCGCCGGTTTTCCATTGCGCGCGGATCACGTCATTCTGGCCGGGCAGCTCCAGCAGAGCCACCGGAACGATGTTGAAGTTTGCCGCCATCGGCGTGAACAGGGTGCCGCAATAGCCGGTCACCATGCCCATGGCGCCCAGGATCGCGGGATCGGCGCCGTGCAGGTCGATCAAAAGCGGAATCCCGACGCCGGCCATCAGCACCGGAAATGCCGCAAAGGCGTTGCCCATGATCACGGTGAACAGCACCATGCCGAGCCCGAACGCGATCACGCAGGCCAGCGCGCTGTTGACCGGAATCACCATGCGCACCAGGTCGGCGACCGCGGTACCGACCCCGGTCGCGGCAAACACGCCGCCCAGCGCCGCCAGCGTCAGCGGCAGCAGCGCCGCCCAGCCGAGCGTGTCGAGCAGGCGCCGGCCTTCGGCGAGTCCGTCGGCGGGTTTCGCGCGAGTCACCCGCAAGGCCGCGACAAGCGCGATGACGCAGGCCAGCGCCAACCCGGTCAGGGTCATGCGGTGGTGCGCGAACACAGCCACGCCGCCAATCACCAGGTAGCCGCCGAGCACCGCCACCAGCAGCGTGACCAGCGGAATCAGGACCGCCGGGCCGAACAGCTTGTGGCGCAGCCTGAGTGCGTCCGCCTCGCGCTCTGCTTCCCCGCGTTCGGTGAGCTGTCCGCGCTTCATGCGCGGTGACAGCACCGCCAGCGCGATCACGCCCAGGCCCGCGAGCTGCGCGGGCATGGGGTTGTGGGCCGCGGTCGCGGCCAGCACGTATTTGCCGCCCGCGATCAGCGCCGCCAGCACCAGCCAGAATGCCGCGTGCGACCAGCGGCGCTGGCGCAGGTTGAGCCACGCAGCGCCGGCGAGGAACAACGCGATCAACCAGTAGGCCTGTTCGATCGTCAGCATCGCTTCAATCCGGGAGCGTGTCGGGCATGCCCGAATCGTTGCGATGGACTGGTCGGTCGGCCCCCTCACCCCAGCCCTCTCCCCCGACAGGTCGGGGGAGAGGGAGCAGAGAAGGGCGTCGCCTGGAGGTGCGGTCGAGAGGTGAATTCCGATGCGGTTGGCCGTGCGGCTTCATGCGCAGCCACCTGTCTCGGAGTCGCTGTCGGGGGCGGCGGCCGTGGGCGCGCCAGTTCCGATACGGCGTGCGAACAACACGGTGCGGATGCCGTGGATGATGAACGCGGCGATCGCGGTCGGCAGCGCCCACAGCGCGATGTGCAGCGGTTCGAGCTCGATGCCGTGCTGGGAATAAAACCCCTGGATCAGAAGCACCGCGCCCAGCGCGATGAACACGTCCTCGCCGAAGAACAGCCCGATGTTGTCGGTGGCGGCGCTGAATGCGCGCACGTCGTTGCGCTCTTCGGGCGAAAGCGGCGATCCGCGTTTTTCCGCCGCGCCTTCGGCCATCGGCGCCAGCAGCGGGCGCACGGTTTGCGCCTGCCCGGCGACGCTGGTCAGGCCGAGCATCGACAGGATCTGGCGCAGGCCGAGGTAGGCAATCAGCAGGCGCGGGAAGGTGAGGGTGCGCAGCGAGCCGATCCAGTTGCGCGCGTGCTCGCGCAGGCCGGCGCGCTCGAGTACGCCGATCGCGGGCAGGGTCAGCACGAACAGCAGCAGGGCGCGTTCGGACACGAAGCTGTTGCCGATCAATGCCAGTATCTCGTCGATCGACTTGCCGGCCGCGAGTCCGCTGACGATGCCCGCCACCACCACCACCGGCACCGGGTTGAAACGCAGCGCGAAGCCGGCGATCACCACCAGCACGCCCAGCAGTGGCAGCCAATGCAGCAGTTCGCTCATGCCGGTCGCGTCGGTGCGGCGATCCGCAGGCCCGCGTCCTGCAATGCACGGTGCAGGCGTTCGGCAAAGGCCGCAGCGTTGGCGCGGTCGCCGTGGACGCACACGGTGTCGGCCTGCATGGCAACGCGCGAGCCGTCCGCGGTCGTGGCTTCGCCGCGCGTGGCGATCGAGACCGCCTGCGCCACGGCGGCGTCGATGTCCTCGATCACCGCGCCGGGTTCCGAGCGCGGCGTGAGCGATCCGTCGGCGCGGTAGCGGCGATCGCAGAAGCCCTCGCGTTGCACCGGAAGTCCCGCCGCGTGTCCGGCGTCGATGAGCGCGCCGCCGGCGAGGCCGACCAGGATCAACGTCGGATCGAAATCGCGGACCGCGCGGGCGATCGCGTCGGCCAGCGTGCGGTCGCGCGCGGCCATGTTGTACAGCGCGCCGTGCGGCTTGACGTGGTGCAGGTGCGATCCGGCCGCATGCACGAAGGCGTGCAGCGCGCCGAGCTGGTACAGGGTTTGCGCGTAGGCGTCGTCCGGTGCGACTTTCATCTCCCGCCGTCCGAAGCCCTGCAAGTCCGGCAGCGACACGTGCGCACCGATCGCGACGCCGTGTTCGAGGCACAGCGCGACCGTGGCGCGCATGATCGCCGGGTCGCCGGCGTGGAACCCGCAGGCCACGTTGGCCGAACTGATCCACGGCATTACGCCGGCGTCGTCGCCCATGCGCCAGGCGCCGAACGATTCGCCGAGATCTGCGTTGAGGTCGATGGGGTTCAAGGGCGGGGATTCTGATTCGGGATGCGGAGCTTGATCGGGTTTTTTTGGTCATTCCGGGGCCGGCGCGGGTCCATCGCGACCGAACCCGGAATCCAGTTTCAGCCGTTGCCGGACCAGCCGTTCGATTTCACGCAGCGCGTGTTCCTGGGTGCGCAAAGCTTCCAGTGCATCCTCGAACGTGCAGGCCCGAAAGCGTACCGCATCACCGGGCTGCCGTTGTGCCAGCCGCGGCAGGTCGACCGCCGCGACCTGTCCGATGCGCGGATAGCCGCCGCTGGTCGGGCACTCCGGACCGAACACGATCGGTTGTCCCGAGGGCGGCAACTGCAGCAGGCCCGGCACGCAGCCTTCGCTGACCATTTCCACCGGGTCTTGCCATTCGAGGCCGGGACCGGTCAGTCGCAAGCCCACGCGATTGGAATCGGCGTGAACTTGAAATAATTTGGAAAACAAGGAAATACGAGATGTTTCTTCCAAGTTCTCGAAGTGCGTTCCCAGGATCAGCCGCAATGGCGGCACGGGTCCCTCGTCGCACCACGGCCGCGGGTCCAGGCGCCACGAAAAAAGGGGGGCAGAGGCAACTTTTTCGCCTCCCGGGGACTGGTTTCGCATGCGTTCAAAGACCGACTCCGACCCCGGCTTGCGCGTTTCAAGCGTATCGCCCGCGCGCAGGGGCCTGCCGTCGAACGGGCCGAGGTGCGCGTTGACGTCCGTGCCGCGGCTGCCGAGTACCGGCTGGATCGCGAACCCGCCGTGGATGGCAAGGTAGGCACGGCAGCCGTGGCGCATCGCGCCCAGTTCCACCGATGAGCCGGCCGGTACCAACACGGGTGCCCAGGTCTGCGCTTCGCGCCCGTCGACGCGCAGCGGGATCGGCGCGCCGGTGACCGCGATCCATGCATCGTGGTGGAAGCGCAGGGTCGGACCGAGCAGCGTGATTTCGAGTCCGCAGGCACCCGCCGCATTGCCGCACAGCGCGTTGGCGATCCGCAGTGCGGGGGCGTCGAAGGCGCCGGCACGGCCGATGCCGAGGTGCGCGAACCCCGGTCGACCCGCGTCCTGCAGCGTGGTCAACAGGCCCGGTTTGACGATCCCGATGCTCACCGCGCGCGCTCCGCAAGCTGCGCGAACGTTGCCTCGTCGACGGCGCGAAAGCGTACCCGGTCGCCGGGCGCGAGCAGGCAGGGCGCGTCGCGTCGTGGATCGAACAGCACGCGCGGCGTGCGGCCGATCAACTGCCAGCCGCCCGGCAGTTCGCGCGGATAGATGCCGGCTTGCGCGCCGCCGATCGCGACCGACCCGGCCGGCACGCGCGTGCGCGGATTCGCACGGCGCGGCATCTGCAGCGCGCGGTCCAGCCCCAGCAGGTACGGAAATCCCGGCGCAAAGCCAAGCATGGCGACGCGGTAATCGCCGGCGGCGTGTCGCGCGATCACTTCGCTTTCGGTCAAATGCGCGTGCGCGGCGACCTCGGCGAGGTCGGGTCCGAAGTCGCCGCCGTAGCACACGGGAATGTCGATGGGTTGCGTGGACTCTCCTTGATCGTCGCCGCGGCCGGACTGCCGCGACACCGCGTCCCGCAACGCCTCGCCCAGTTGCTGGTGCACGTCCGGCGGCGGCAATTCCCCCGCGGCCGTCGCGAACGGGTCGAAGCGCACCAGCAGCGTGGCATAGGCCGGGGCGATGTCGGTGACGCCGGGCAGACCGGCAGCGCGGATCGCCGTCGCGGCGGCGTGCACGCGCGCGTTGACCGCGGGGTCGATGCCGTCGCCGAAGCGCAACAGCAGCGCGCCCTCCGACAGCCATTCGATGGTGAAGTTGCTCATTTCGAAAGGAACGGTTCCGCCTTCTGACCGGTGATGCGGATATTCCCATTTAGCGCGAGGAAAGCCCTCTGCTCCGCATTTGCGGGGGAGAGGGAACCCTTCGGTACGCGCGGGTGTTGGCAAATCATGCGGCGCCCGAAAGGTGCTCGGCGAAGAACGCCAGCGTGCGTTCCAGTGCCAGCGGCGCGCCTTCGGGATCGTAACGGGCGTGGTCGGTGTCGCGGTTGAAGGCGTGCCCGGCCTCGGGATAGACGTACACCGGTGCGTCGGGCCAGGCCTCGCGATGTTTTTGCACCGCCGCAGGCGGAATCGACCGGTCCTTCGCACCGAAGTGGAACATCACCGGCGCCTTCAGCGGCTGGTCGAGGTAGCCGGTGTTGCGCGCGCCGTAGTAGCTCACCGCCGGCAACCCCAGGCGCTGTGCGGCGAGCAGGGCGACCGTGCCGCCCCAGCAGTAGCCGACCACGCCGATCTTCCCGGCCGAGCGAATCGAATCGGCAGCGCTGGCCACGGCTTCGACCGCGCGATCCATTCCGGTTTCCAATGCCAGCGCCTTGCCGCGCTGCGTTCCCTCGTGGTCGTAGTCGAGTTCGACGTCGTTCTCGACGAAGTCGAAGAATGCCGGCGCGATCGCGGTGTATCCGCGTTCGGCAAAGTCGTCGGCCACGTTGCGGATGTGTTGCGTGACGCCGAAGATTTCCTGCACCACCACGATGCCGCCCCTGGGCTTGCCGACGGGCTTGGCGAGATACGCGCCGACGCAGTGGGTGCCTGCGGTGTTGAGGTTGATGCGCTCGCCCATGGCAGTCACTCCGTGCGTTGCAATCCCCTCAGCCTACTACCAGCCACGGTGCAGGCGGGGATTTCAGCGGCGAAGTTGCAGAACAGGATGGGCCGCACGGTCCATGTGCTGGTGGACGAAGCGGAGCTGACGATGCCGTCGTGCGCTCGTCCAGGCTCCTAATGGATGCCGGCTGGCAGTTTCAAGAGCGTCGTCCGCCCACCTTCAACCTTCCAGATACCCGTACGCGTGGCCACCAGCATCGGTTGATGCCACGTCAACGATTGCATGACGTGGAACTCGGTGGGCAGGTCCGACACCAGGTGCGTCATGGCCAGGAAGGCGGGCCTGGGTTCGCCAACGTCGAATTCAACGCACGACCTGGCGGATGCGAAGGTAGTGAGGATGCGGGAGCCATCCCGCGACACCCGGTCGCGGGTATTGCCGCCGATCCAGATTCGTGGCTTGTCGCGGGACGCGCTCATCACGTAAACCCACCATCCCTGCTTGTCTTCGGTCGGCAGCACGATGGTGTTGACGTGCTGTGTGCACACACTGGCCTTTGCGTGCAATGCGGTCTGCGCGGCCCGAAAGCGCATCGCCAGCTGCGGCGTCAAGTCGGCGGCCTTGCCTTCCGTGACCGCGTGGCTGCCATCAGCCTTCGTGGTCACCACATACCGAATCGCGTAACCCGACCCGGTGTCCTGGATGAGGTAGAACTTCCCGGCCCGGCCGGTGCCCGGCAAGGCAAGGAATCCTCCCTTGCCCGTCGGCAGCGGCAGGCCGCGCTTGCGCAGCACGTCGGTGGAATGCCAGGCCAGTTGGTCCTGCCGATACATGGCTTTGCCGCGCGCCTCGATTTTCTTCACCTGTGCCGCCCGTTCCGGGGACAACGGCGCCGGCCTGGCATGGACCAGTTCATTCGGGTCGCGCAGACATCCCGGATGGGCCGCATTGGCGCACGGGGTGAAGCTGCTGGAAAACGCGCCCCAGCGAGCCACTTGTTCGCGAAGCACGGGCGTCTTGCCTGGCGGTACCGGTGGGTAGTCGCTCTCGGCGACCAGGGAATACACCACGTCGCCGTCGACGATGTAGCGGCGGATGGAAACGGCCGCGCGATTGGTCACCGTATCGTCCCCGCACTGCCACATCTCGGATTCGATTCGTGTGTCGTCGATCCGGGATGGGCCCGCGACGCTGATCAACATGTGCGGACATGTGGACTTGGCGGCAGCGTGTTGCCGGTCCAGCCAGACCTCGAAGGACATGTCGCCCGGCAGCGTCGTCTGCGCAATCGTCGCGCGTTCGGTCCAGTGCTGCGGACCCTCGTCCTTCAGGTAGAACTGCCTGGCGCTCTCGGTGCGGGTCGATGGTGCCTCGTGGAACTCGGGAGGCACGACCCAGCCGATCCGCTGCGCGGGCCATGCCTGCAAGGCGGCACCGGCAAGCAGCGTTGCCAGGCACATTCGGCACGACAGGTTCATCGTTGCTCCTGAAGTGGTATCGGGTACCGGCGGCCGCGGCGCCGGAAGCCGCCTGGGTTGTGCGCGTCGCCGTCCGTGGCGACGCCGCGACATGGCTCAGTGGGCCATCGTTGCAACCGGCACGCGCACGTCCTGTCCGACAAACCTCGCGCCATGGGTGACGTCGCCATTGGCGACCGAATACACCTTGCCGTCCGGCGCGTCCTGGATGCTGCGTTGCGCGTCGTGGTACACCGTGACCCAATCGCGCTTGCCGGCCTTGGCAAGGTCGGGCTGGGCCTGCTCCAGGTCGATGGCCAGCATGCGCGCGGTCTGCCCACCGCCGGCGGTGACCGCCTGCTTCACTGCCGCGCCGCCATCGGCCTGCCACGTGGTCACGAAATGCTTGGCGCGCTCATCCACGTTCCAGACCGGCGATGCGATCTGCTTCAGTTTGGCCGTGTGCTGCCACTGCTCGTCGTGGAGCTTGTGGCGGAGTTTCGCATTGGCGGGATCGTAGGGATCGCCCGCGTTCGACCTGGTGATCTGTGCATCGACATCGAGCTTCGCGTAGCGGGCGTCCTCTGCCCTGGTCATCTGCTCGCGCACGGCGTCGGTCTTGGCAGGCATCGCCAGCAACGCCGATTGATAGGTCAGGTCGTTGTGGTAGACAGGCTTGTGCCGCCAGTTGCGGCCGGCGCCGTCGACGTACAAATTGGCGTGGGTGATGACCTGCACGGCCGAGAAGTCCGGCGTCATCGCGTATTCGCTGTCCAGGATCAACCAGGCCGAGCCCGGCTTGGCAGCGGCCGGCAAGAGGTCGTCGTCCTTGGTCTTGGCATCGACGGTACGCCAGTCGGAGAGCCGGACAGGCAGCGCCGAAAGTCCCTGGTGCAGCGCTTCGCGCAGGTCGTTGCGGCCGTCGTAGCCCGCCAGCGTGACCAGCAACGGCGCCAGGTGCTTTTCCGCAAATTCATGCGCCTCGTGGTTGGCTTCGGCCGAAATCAGCGCGCTCGCGATCAGGCCGCCCGCCAGGCCCGCGATGATCGGCGCTCCGGCGGGATAGGCGCTGATAAAGGTCGTGTTGTATTGCGCCTTCAATTTGTCCTGGTCCATCACCGAGACCACGTGCAGGTCATGGATCTGCGACAGCTCGGCATTGCTGGTGTGGGTGGCGAGGTAAGGCTGCTGTGTTGCGCAGCCGGACAATATCAGTACGCCGCAAGCAAGTGCGGTGGTGCGTAGCATTCGCATGGTATTCCCCTGTAATGAAATGAACCGTGTGTAGAACCCCAAGCCCTTGTCAGCTGGTACGGCGACCGCAACTGCGGTGCCGTCCGCATGGCAAGAGCCGCGCGCCAGTGTAGCGTCGCGCAGATGCGTTGCAGCGGCGGAGCGAGCCAAACCGGGATGTCCGTCACGGCCGGGGCGGGTCGCTCGCCTGGCCCGCTTCATCGACGCGGTAGCCGACCGACAGCACCACGAAGCACGTCTTGCCGCCCGGCAACCCGGCTTCGAATTCGTCGTCGACACGCTTTTTCAATGCCGCGCGCGCCAGCGGCGAATCGACGCTGATCCAGCCCTTCTTCGCATCGGTCTCGTCGGGACCGACGATGCGGTAGGCGTGTGTTTCGCCGGTATCGACGTTCTCGATTTCGAAGCTGGCGCCGAAGAAGATGGTGTCGCGGCTGGCGGGTGTGCCGTCGGCCACCTTCAGCGACGGGATGCGCTTGGACAGATAGCGCACGCGGCGGTCGATTTCGCCGAGCTGCTTCTTGCGGTAGGTGTATTCGGCGTTTTCGGAACGGTCGCCTTCGGCGGCCGCCGCGGCCAGCGCCTTGACCACTTCCGGACGCAATTCCCGCCACAGGTGGTCGAGCTCGGCCTTCAGCGCCTCGAAGCCCTGGCGCGTGATGATCGCGGTCGAGCGCGGCGGAGGTGGACGCCAGCGTCCCATCTTCAGCGTGGGGCCGCCAGCCGCCGCAGCGCCGCGGCTTCCGGATGCCGTGGCCAGCGCTGCACGAAACCGTTGGCGAGATACCACGCCAGCTCGTGCATGCCGATGCGCGCGGCGGTCCTCGCCAGCAACGCGGTATTGGCCGGATCGTCGGGCAGGAAGCGCGGCTCGATTTCGCGGCACTCCTGCACCACGCCCAGCGCACGGCGCTCGTCACCGCTGGCGCACAACTGCGTGATCCATTCCCGGCCGTGTTTCAGCAGCAGGTCGTTGCGATGCAGCCGGCGCAGCAACGAGCGGAACCGCACGTGCACTTCGGCCGGCGCCAGGCGTTCGCGGATGCGGTCGCGCAAGCGGATCGCGGCTTCCTCGGGATCGTCCGCCGCCAGCGATTCGCACTCGGCCAGCAATGCATCGTCCGCGCCGAAGCCGATCTGGCGCGCAAGCTGGGGCGCCTCCGGCTGCATGCCCAGCCGCTCGCGATAGTGCCAGACCATGACGCCCATCCAGTGGAAATCCAGCACCACCAGGTACGTGGCCACCACCCCGAACAGCGGCAGCGAAAGCACGCGCGGCAACTGGCCGAGGCCGGCCGCCGAGACCCAGATCAGCACGGCCAGCGCCGCGTTGGCGACAACCGGGACCAGGTACACCGCGCCGAACCGCGCGATCACCTGCAGCCAGGTCACCGGGTTCAGCGCGACCAGCATGTCGCCGTCGAAGGCCAGCGACATGTCGATCGCGGGCAGCAGCAGCGCGGCGACGACCAGCGGGATCCACAACTTCCCCGGTACGAGCAAGACGACGAGCACGCAAGCCACGATCACCGCGAGGTGCAAGACCAGGATGCCGCGCGGGTTGCCGGCGCGGCCTTCCAGTTGTGCCTCGGGCGGCTCGTCGTGTCCGTCGGCGGTCGCCACCATGCAGTCGATCGCGTAGCGCCAGGTCGCGCCCCAGACCACGATCGCGGCCAGGAGGCCGATGACGCTGGGCAGCAAAACCGCGTAGTGGCACAGGCCCAGCACCACGCACGTGGTCAGCGCACCTCCGCGCACGGGATAGCGCAGCCCGTCGACCATCCGGTCGGCCAGCGGCATCTCCTCGGCGGCGGTGCGGATCGGCGGCATGGTGTCCTCAGCGATGGTGCCTGCCGAAGCGCGGGTCCGGCTCGACCGCGGTGTCGTCGTTCCTGCCGATCAGGATGTTGTCCACGCGTTGGTTCCCCGTGCGGGTGTGCACAAATTGCGATTGTACGGTGCGTTGCGGCCTTGAGCCGCCTGTCGGGGTGCGCTACGGTTTGGGCGTTGTCCGGAATACGGGTGGGTGGTTCATGAAGTGGCGGTCTTTGCGGTGGGCGGGGTGCGTGTGCGCGATCGGTTTGCTGGCCGGTTGCACCACGGCCCGGCCCCAGAACACGTCCACCGATACCAAGGCGGTCGATGCGCTGTACGCGCAGCTCGACGCCGCCAGTGGCCAGTACGACGACGCACTGGAACAGGCGCGGCAGGGCGACAACGCCAAGTCGCGGAAGACCCTGGAAGCCGCACTGGACGCGCTGCGCGGGGCTTCGGACCAGTGCGTAAATACGCCCGGTTGCGACACCGCGCGGTTCCTGTCTGCCTACGACCGCGCGCTGCGCCTGAAGGACGGCAGCTTCCTTGGCACCGAAGACCCGGACCAGGCGCTGGACGATGACGATGCCACCACGGTCGATGCCGATTCCGGCGTATTGACGAACCTGCCGCAGGCCCAACGCACCGTGCAGTTGCTGCATGACCACAAGCTGTCGGACCTGGTGGCGACCAATGGTCCGGTACAGGCCGCGCTGCAGCTTTGGTTGACCCGGATGCGGCCCAACCTGATCCGTGCGTACGTCGACTATCGCTACCTGCGCTACCAGATGGAACCGGCGTTCCACAAGGCCGGCTTGCCCGAAGCCATCCTGTTCGGGCTGATCGCCAAGGAATCGGGCGGACGCGTGCACGCGGTCTCCCGCTCGGGTGCGGCCGGTCCGTTGCAGTTCATGCCGGCCACCGGTGCGCGCTTTGGTCTCAACACCGTCGATGGTTTCGACCAGCGCTTCGATCCGGAGATGTCGGCCCAGGCGACCGCGGCGTACTTCAACGAGCAGATGGGCAAGTTGAACGACGACCTGGCGCTGGTGCTGGCCGCCTACAACGGCGGCGAGGGCAGGGTCGGGCGGCTGGCGGGACGCGTGTCCGATGCCAGTTTCTGGAACCCCAAGGTGTACTTCTCGCTGGCCCCGGAGACCCGCGCCTACGTGCCGATGGTGCTGGCGGCGGCGTGGCTGTTCCTGCACCCGCATCGCTACAACCTGCATTTCCCGAAGGTCGATGGTGCGCCCGGACATGTGGACCTGGCCAGGGCAGCGTCGCTGAACGAGCTGGCGGTGTGCCTGGGCAATGACGACGGCAGCCACTACGGCTGGTATCGCACGCTGCGCAATCTCAACCCGCAGATGGACCCGTCCGATGTCCAGCCTGAAGGCACGCGCGTCAACCTGCCGAAGTTCCTGGAAGGCACCTACCGGAGCGGCTGCGTACACGGCAAGTGGGTGGCGCTGGCCGACCAGTTGCAGTCGGCGCAGGTTCCCAAGCCGCCGCGCCACAGCCACTACACCGTGCGCAAGGGCGACACCCTTTCCGCCATTTCGCGGCGCTTCCACTGCCCCAGCGTGCATGCGCTGGCGCGCAACAACCACCTGCACACCTCCTCCACGCTGCGAATCGGCAAGCGCTTGCGGTTGACGGGATGCAGGCGGTAATGGAGAAACGCCATCCCCGGGCAGCCGCACCCGTGCCGGGGTCCTGAAGAGTTTCTGCAAACCGGATCCTCATCCGGCGCCGCGCGCCACCCCCGATCAGGAGCGTTTCCGGGGCAGGCTCTGCTCCCGGAGCGGGAGGGGAAAACCGGCTGAGGATCAAGGAAAGCCATGTCAACCCGTGGGGCGGATCAACACGCCGTCAGGATGGTGCATAGGTGCGGCGCAGCGCCTTCTTGTCGAGCTTGCCGACGCTGGTCTTGGCCAGTGCCTCGACGATGCGGATTTCATCGGGGACCGCGTAGTCGGGCAGTTCGCCCTTGTCCGCCAGTTTCTGGAGCGATCCGCGGATCGCGTGCGGTTCCAGCGTCGCGCCTTCGGCCGGAACCACCAGCGCCATGGGCCGCTCGCCCCATTTGGGATCGGGCACGCCGATGACGGCGACTTCGCCGACGCCGGGAAGCTTCGAGACCAGGTCCTCGATCGCCAGCGAACTGACCCATTCGCCGCCGGTCTTGATCACGTCCTTGAGCCGGTCGCGGATCTGCAGCCGGCCGTCGGCATCGATGGTGCCGATGTCGCCCGAGTGCAGGTAGCCACCGCGCCATAATTCCTTCGACTGTTCGGGTTGCTTGAGGTAGCCCCGCGTCAACCAGGGACTGCGGAACACCACCTCGCCCTGTGATCGGTCATCGTGTGCCAGCGGCTGCATCGCCTCGTCGACCACGCGCACGTCGCACAGCAGGAACGGGTTGCCGGTGCGTACGCGCAGGGCTGCCTGGGTGTCGATGTCGCCTTCCAGCTCGGCGCGGGTGAGGTGCATCACGGTCTGGATCGGCGCGGTCTCGCTCATGCCGTAACCGGTGAACACGTCGATGCCGCGCTCCAGCGCCGTCCGGCACAGGCCCTGCGAGAGCGCGGAGCCGCCGATCACCATCTTCAGGTGCGACAGATCCGTGTCTTTCGAGTCGGGATGGGCCAGGAGCATGTGCAAAAGGGTGGGCACGCAGTGCGAGAAGGTCACGCCCTCGTCGCGGATCAGTTGCAGCATCACCGGCGCCTCGTAGCGCCCGGGGTAGACCTGCTTGAGGCCCAGCATCGTCGCGGCGTAGGGCACGCCCCAGGCGTGCACGTGGAACATCGGCGTGATCGGCATGTACACGTCTTCGCGGTGCAGCCGGCCCTGCGCGGGCGCGGTGCCGAACCAGCCGGCGATCGCCAGCGTGTGCAGCACCAGTTGCCGGTGGCTGTAGTAGCAGCCCTTGGGGCGGCCGGTGGTACCGGTGGTGTAGAAGGTCGTGGCGCGGGTGTCCTCGTCGAAGTCGGGGAAGTCGTAACCGGGATCGGCCGCGGCCAGCAGGGCCTCGTATTCGCCGGCGAAGGTGCCGTCGGCGGCTTCGGTTGCGGTCGTGCCCTCGTCGATCCGGATCACCTGCACGGGCTTTTCGAGGTGGCCGCGGATGCCCTCCAGCAATGGCAGGAATGCGGTGTTGACCAGGATCACGTCCGCCCCGGCGTGGTTCAGCGTCCAGGCCATTTCCGCCGGCGACAGACGTACGTTCACCGTCTGCAGCACGCAGCCCATCATCGGGATCGCGAAAAAACATTCCAGGTAGCGATGGCTGTCCCAGTCCATCACCGCCACGGTCTGGCCCGGCCGCACGCCGAGCTCCGCCAGCGTCGAGGCCAGCCGCCCGATGCGCGCGCGGGTTTCGCGATAGGTGAAGCGCCGGCCGTCGCGATAGACGATCTCCTGATCGGGGCTGTTGGCCAGCGGGGTGATCCAGAGCTGCTTGATCAGCAGCGGAAAGTCGTACGCGGAAGGGGTACGGGCGATCGGATTGTCGACGTCGATGTACATGGGGCGTGTCCTCGTGTTGCGAAAATGCGCGCGGGGAACGGCGTTGCATGCGCCGGAAAATCAAGTGGCGGTCAGCCGGTGATGGCCGGCGCCCAGCGTCGGTGCATCCCGGTCCGCCGTGGCACCGTCCACGGCCTGCCAGCGAAACGGTGGCGGACAAACGCAGGCGGCCTCGGAGCCATTGGGCAGTTCCAGGTCCAGATGGAAGCGTCCTTGCTCGATGCGCCAGTCGATCGTGACCGGCCCCTGCGGCGTCGGATGCCGGCCGCGGGCCCATTCGAGCCCGGCAATGGCCGGCGCGATGCGGATGCGGGCAAAACCGGGCGCGGTCGGCGCCACCCCCAGCACGTCGCGTGAAAGGTCGAACGTCGGCGTCGCCGACCAGGCGTGGCAAAGGCTGGTGGTCGGCGTTTGTTGCCAGGTTTCGCGAAAGGTCGCGCTGGCGTCGTCCAGAAGCTCGGGCCAGCGCGCGCGGATGTTGTCGATGATCGATGCCGGACGCCCCGCCAGGCGCAGCGCGCGGTGCAGGAAGTGCATGAAGAAGGGCTGCGCCAGCACGACGTCATGGTCCTCGTCGAAGGCGGCGGCGTCTTCCTGGCTGGTGCGGCGCGTCAGGACCAGCCGGTCGTCGTCCATGATCGTGTCCAGGATCCGGCCGAAGCGTGCGCGCGGCGCGACGCCGCAGGCGATGGCCGCCGCGTTGGCCTGCTGGCTGATTCGCCGGCCGCGCTGCCCGTTCCGGCGTGCATCCACGTAAACGGCCCGTTCCGGATCCCACAGCAGCGCGTTCGCGGCCGCCGCGATGCGGCTGGCCAGGGCGCGGAACCGCCGCGCATCGCGCCGGTACTTCAAGGTATCGGCCAGCCGCGCCGCAGCCTGCAGCGCGGCAACGAACATCGCGTTCAGGGCGGTGACCTGGCCGCGCTTGTCGAGCTCGGCCCAGTCGATGAACACCCAGTGCGGCACGTCGGCGAGCAGGTCGTCCGCGTCCAGATGCTGACCGAACCAGCGCAGGGCGCGCACCACGGCGGGATAAAGTTCCTCGACGATCCCGGTGTCGCCCGTGTGCAGCACGAAATCGTCGATCATCAGGATCCAGTACAGGCAGAAATCCGGGATGTCGGTGAAGCCCGCGCGCGCGAAGTCGCCCGGCGCGGCCATCGCGGTCAGGCCATCGGGTTGCTGCGACTGCTCGAACCGGCGCAGCATCTGCGCCGCCAGCGCGGCGTCGCCGAAAGCGGCGTGGTTGATGCGGGCGATGACGTAGCCATCCATCCACTGGCGCTGCTCGCGCGAGGGGCAATCGACGTAGCCGTCGTGCATGCAGCGGCGCGCGGTGGTGGCGCCGGCCTGCCAGAGGCGGGTGAGCAGCGGATCGGAACACTCGAAGGCGCCGACGGATTCGACCGGGTAGCCGGTCTCGCGCAGCGTGACCCGAACCTGCAACGGCCGCGCACAGTTGCGGATTGTCAGTTGCAGGTAGCGCAGGCCGCTCCACTCGAAGCGTTCCCACGCCTGCGCGCCTTCGCGCAGGACGTAGCGATGCGCCGGGACCGCATCGAACCCGTCGATGCCGCCGAAAATCCGCACCCGGCCATCGGGCAGGAGCTGCTCGCCGTGCACCAGGTCGACGATCGCGCCTTCCGGTCCGTCCAGTTCCAGATGGATGTACCCGGCGACGATCTCGCCGAAGTCCAGCACCGCCAGCACCGCGTGGCCGTCGCCGGTGCGGATGCCGGTGAGGTCGTCGCCGGCCTCGCAGCGGGACAGTGCCTGTGGGCGCTCGCTTTCGATCTGCGCGGCAAGGTCGTCGGCCGGCGATTCGGCCACTTCACGCACGCTGACGATGCGCGCGCAGTCGCGCATGGTTTCATGCATGGGCGGTATCCGCCGCGGCACCAGGCGCGCGAACGGCACCACGTCACCGGCGAAATTGCGCCCGGGCAGGCGCAGCACCTGCGCCTGCGGCCAGTCACCATCGTCGAGGTCCGCCTCGTTCCAGCCGACGACGGCCTTGCGGGCGTCGAAGTGTTCCATGAAGCCCAGACTGTTGGAGGCCACGTCGCGCCGCCACGCGACCGCTTCCAGGCAGCGCCAGGCGGTGCCGGTGTCCAGCGTCACGGTGCCGGCCCGGGTTACGGCTTCGCCCTGCAGGAACCAGCCGCCGCAGCCGAACACGCGGCGGTGTTCGCGGTCCGGCAGCTCGTACCAGGCGGTGTGGCGGCCGTATGCGTGGACCAGACCGGCGATGACGTTGCGCCCGGGCTTCAGGAACGTTGCGAGGTCGTAGTCGTCCAGTGACTGCGCCAGCGGACTGCAGCGTCCCGGACCGCGCCCGACCAGGCGCCCGTTGACGAACAGCTGGTAGCGGCCGTCGGCGGAGGCATGGCAGGGCGCCGAGCGCGCCGGGCCCGGCAATTCCACTGCCAGCCGGAAGTACACGTAGCGGTTGGCTTCCTCTTCCACGCGGTCCGCGCCCGCCGCGAACGCGGGTGCAGCGAGCCGGCGGGGACGCCAGACCCATTCGGCGCGACGCGGGAAGGCAGGTTCGGGCATGTGTCGACGAGGCTCCTGGCCGTTGCGTGGTGCGCGCTTTGGTCCGCCCGACGGCCGCCGCGGTCCGGGCGCAAACCGGTGGGCACCCGCTTCGCGGCGCTTCAGCTGCCGGCCGCGGCGGAGCGCCCGGTCGCGGGCCTGGCGCCGGAAAACACGCCCTCGAAAAACGCCACCGTCGCCTGCCGGGACTGTTCGGCCGCCTCGACATTGGCCTCCATCCGCACTTCGCCACCGCGGCCGAGGTGCGAATACGGATCGGTGACCACCTGTGGCGGCTCCAGGCGGTTGAAGGCGTGGGTGGCGTCCGGGTACATCGTGAGCGTGACGCTTCGACGCGCCTCGCTGGAAAGGCCTTGCAGCAGCTTTTCGCACGAATCCGGCTCGTCGTAGGTGTCGCACTCGCCACTCTGGATGAACACCGGTGCGCCGGTGAGTTCGGTGAATTCGTAGCCGGGAATCCTGTTGTAGCCCCAGCACACCGGGTAGAACGGCGCGTGCGCGGCAAAGCGCAGCGGATAGTCGCCCAGGACCTGCTCGCAGTACCGGCGCGTGGCGGTGAGCATCGACACCACCCCGCCCCAGGAAAAGCCCATGATCCCGATCCGGTCGGGATCGATGTCCGGGCGCGAGGCCAGGTACACCAGCGCCCCGAACGCGTCGGGCAGGGTCTCGGGAACGTTCTCGGGGCGTCCGTTGGGTCCGGTGCCGCCCTGCATCTGGCGGGGCGACCACATGTCCAGCTCCAGCGTGGCAATGCCGGCGTCGTTGAGCGCCTCGGCATGGTATGCGCCGCGGCTGTCGACCCCGCTGGTGCCGTGGACGATCACCACCGCGGGCGCGCCGGTCGCGCCCCTGGGAATTCGCAACTGCGCGGCGATCGTCAGCGGCGCATCCGGGGAGACGCTTCGGAACGCGACATAGCAGATGCGGGGGCAGGTACGAACTTCGGTGTGGGACATGCCGCGGATCTCTGGCCTGACCCGATTCTAGCCATGCCCCTCGCGGCATCGCACCTGTCAAATCTGACAGTTATGCGCGGTGATTGGCGTGGATATGATCGGCTGGAAACGTTCCGGAGGGGAGCATGAACATCAAGCCGAACCACCTGGCCCTCGCCATCATCGCCGCACTTTTCCTGCAACCTGCCTACGCCCAGCAGAACGACCAGGCCGGCGCCGCGACCCCGGAAGCGCGCCAGGGTCAATCAGCTTCGCAGCAGGAATCGACCAGTAGCTCCAGGCAGGAAGAGCCGGTCAGCCTGTCCACGATCACGGTGACCGCGACCAAGCGCGCCGTGCTGATGCAGGACGTTCCGATCGCCATCAACGTGGTGACGGCGCAGGATGTCGAAAGCGCGGGACTGACCTCGGCCGCCGACCTGCAGATGGTGGTGCCCGGGATCAGCATGATTCCGGTCGCCGGGCCCGCTGCCTCGAACGTGGTGATCCGCGGACTGTCGACCACCATTGGCGAGCCCAACGTCAGCTTCTTCCTCGACGGCGTGTACATTCCCTCGCGCAACGCACTGGATTTCCTGCTGGATGACAACATCGCGCGGGTCGAGGTGGCCAAGGGGCCGCAGTACGCGTTGTACGGACGCAACAGCTTCGCCGGCGCGGTCAATTTCGTGACCAAGGCGCCCGGCAACCAGCGTGAAAGCTCGGTCACCCTGGGCGTTGGCAACCACGCCAGCCGCAAGGTGAGGGCGGTCACGTCCGGACCGTTTTCCGACGGCTCGAGCTACCACTATCGGCTGGGCGCGGCGCGCGACGACTTCGGCGGCTTCTATACCAACGAGCTGACCGGCAAGAAGCTGGACAAGACCAGTGCGCGCAGCGCCTTCCTGACCCTGGATGGTGCCCCGACGGACCGTCTGAACGGGCGCTTCAATTTGATCTACGATGGCATGCGGCGACGCGATTTCGCGCAGCGGTTTGTATCCAACAATGCCGGTTTCTCGCCCGTGTTCAACGACTACGAGCAGTACTTCGGCGACGTGCCCTCGCTGACGCGCGGGTTCGGGGTGACGCCGGGGCATTTCGATCGCGACAGCATCCTGGCCGCCCTGACCCTGAACTACGACATGGACTGGGCCACCCTGACCTCGGTGACCTCCTACAACCATTTCAAGCTGGACTACTACTACGACTCGGACTACACCCCCGCGCAGATCCAGATGGCCTCGACGCGCGGTCCGCAGACCTCGTGGAGCCAGGACCTGCGCCTGGTATCGAAGGACAGCGAACATTTCGACTGGCTGCTCGGGCTGTACTACTACCACCTCGGCGACGACCACGTCGATCAAAGCCACTTCGTGGGGCCGGCGGCCCCGCTGGGCGGCCTGGTCAGCGACAACCACGAACGCACCCGCAGCGCGGCGCTCTACGGCACGGCGACCTGGCACATCACGCCACAGTGGGACCTGGGCGTGGTGATGCGCTACACGCGCGAGACCAAGTCGGTCGACGTGCTGACCACCAGCCTGCCGGGTGGCGCGGTCACGCCGTTCAACGATTCACGCACCTTCACGCCGTTCACGCCGGGCGTGTACCTCACCTACAAGCCGAGCCGCACCGCGACCTTCTACGCCAGCGCGGTCAAGGCGATCAAGGTGGGCGGTTTCAACACCTTCACCGCCAACGGCGCGATCGCCCCCGACGAGCGTTCCTACAAGTCCGAGAACAGCATGAACTACGAGCTGGGTGCGAAGTTCAGCCTGCTGGACGGGCGCATGTTCCTGGACATGGACGTATACCGGATCAACTGGCGCGACCAGATCGTGCGCACCGTGGGCTCGATGGGCGCGCTGCTGAACACCAACGCCGGCAAGACCACCTCGAAGGGCATCGAGGCCAACCTGCAGTACACGCCCAACCGCAACTGGTCGTTCAAGCTGGGTGCGACCTACAACGACGCCAGGTACGACGAGTACATCTTCCCGATCCTGGCCCTCATCGGCGCCAACCCGGACCTCTCGGGCACGCGCCTCCAGTACGCGCCGCGCTACACCGCCAACCTCAGCGTCATCAATACCCAGCCGCTCGACAACGGCTGGACCTGGACCACGCGCCTGGATGGCTATTACCGTTCGGACATGGCTGCCGTGCAGACCGCCACCGCCATCATTCCGGCCACCGCGCTGTTCAATCTGCACACCAGCGTGGATACCGGCTCGGTGCGGGTATCGTTCTGGGTCGACAACCTGTTCAACAACAAGAATGCGCCCGGCGCGGTGTTCACGGGCGATCCGGCCACGACGTATGAATTCGCGACCGGGCAGCGCCCGGGCCTGCAGTTGTTCCAGGCCCTGGTCAACGCGCCGAGGCTACGCACCTACGGCATCGATGTCCGCTTCAGCTTCTGACCGTCGCGGTCGCTTCGGCTGATGTCCGCGACGCCCGGCGAAGTCGACGCGGCTCCCGCAGGCCAGCCCCGGGGGCAAACGGGCAGGGGGGGCCTGCCGGCACTCAGGCCCTGGCACCTGGCCGGCTACGGCACCGGCAGCATGGTGCTGGCGGCGTATTACCTCATAAGCGCCTCGTTCCTGTTCTACGCCACGGCGATCCTGCACGTGCCGCCGGACATCGCCGGCCTCATCATGGCCGCCTCGACGCTCTGGGATGCCGTGACCGACCTGCCGCTGGGGTGGCTTTCCGACCACACCCGTTCGCAGCGGCTGGGACGCCGCCATCCGTTCCTGATCGGCGGCGGCATCGCCATCGCCGTGCTGACCGTGCTGCTGTGGTCGGTTCCGCCGGACCTGGCGCTTTGGGTGAAGGTGACCTGGCTGGTGGTGGTGTTGCTGGGCTTGAAGACCGCCATCAGTGCCTTCGTGGTGCCGCACACCGCGATGGGCGGGGATCTTGTCACCAGCTACGACGCGCGCACGGTCACGCAAGGCTACCGGGCCACCTTCCAGGTGCTGGGCATGGCGCTGGCGCTGGTGGGCAGCAGCGCGTGGTTCTTCCGACCGACCGCGGCCTTTCCGCAGGGCCAGCTCGATCCCTCGGTGTACGCGCCGATGGGCTGGGCCTGTGCGGCGCTGATCCTGATCGTGACCCTGGTCGTGGTGGCCAGTACCTGGAAGTACATCCCGCGCATGCGCGCGGCCCGCGACATTCCGCGCATGGACTGGCATGCCCTGCGGGGCATGGGCCGAGACCGCAACCTGCTGGCGCTGGTGTTGATGATCCTGGTCACCGAGATCGGCGTGCAGCTCACGGTGGCGCTGGGGTTCCACATCAACACCTTCACCTATGGACTTTCGGGGCCGCAGATCGCGATCCTCGCGGTGGCATTGCTGGCCGCGGCGATCGTGTCGCAGCCGATCTGGGTCCGGGTCAGCCGCCGCTTCGACAAGAAGCCGGCGCTGTATGCCGCCATCGTGCTGGCCGCGATCGGGCTGATCGGTGCGCCGGTCACCCACGTCGCCTGGCACTGGTTTCCGCTGGAACCGACTTCGCACCTGGTGATGACGCTGCTGCCGTTCCAGGTCCTGGCGGGACTGGGCAACGGCGCGTTCTGGTCGCTGCCCTATGCCATGGTCACCGACTGCGCCGAGGCCAGCGAACGCCGGACCGGCCACAATCTCGCGGGCAGTTACACCGGCCTGTACATCTTCGCCTACAAGCTCGGCGGCAGCCTCAGCATCGCCTTCAGCGGCGTATTGCTGGGCTTCGTGGGTTACCAGGCGAACAAGGCCGTGCAGACCGCCGCGACGCGTCATGACCTTGCGGTCTACCCCGCGCTGCTGATGCTGGTCCTGCTGCCGGTGATGGCCTGGCTGCTGCACGCCTACAAGCTGAAGCGGGCGGATTTTGCCGAGGCGGACGACAGTGCCGCCAAGTGAATGCCATGCAACGACGGCCTGGCCGGTTCGCCGGCCCGCAATGCCCCGATGGTCCCGGGCGCCCGCGTGCGCGGATGATGGTAGGGTGGGCTTGCGGCGCAAACGGACGGTGCTGCCCAAACCGGTTTCCCGTTCGTGCAAGAGGGTTGCACCATGCAGCCACTGATAGCCACCAACCCCGGCAGGGAGCTGTGCGCCGGCGATCGCAGGCAACTGTTTTCGCTGGGCGAAAACCTGCTGTCGCTGAGCAGTCGCGACGACCTGGCCGACTGTCTGGACCGCCTGCGCGCCTGGCTCGATGTCAGCGAGATCGTGGTCGCGACGGGCACGGTCGGGAATCTCCCCGAGGCCCGGGTGGTCGGTTCCGGCCACGACGCGGAGTGGATGAAGCTCTACCTGCGCGAACGGTTCGTGCTGGTGGATCCGATCGTGAGCGCGATCCTGCACGGACAGCGCTTCGTCAATCGTGCGCGCGCCACGGACAACGGCAAGGCGCTGGTTCGGCGCGCGCGCAACGGCCCCACGCTGGAGCGCTTCCTGGAAGCGGCGCGGGACCACGGGCGCCTGGGCTACGGGTTTGCCAGTGGCGTGGTGTTCAACGACCGCATGGCGCTCTGCTCGGTGGTCACCGGTCCGGGCCGCAGCCATTCGCAGGCACCGCTGATCATGGGCGCGTTGCGCCCGATGCTGTACCCGGCGTTGATGCGCGTGCTGCAGCGCGAACCGGTCGTCCCGGACCTCAGCGAGCGCGAGCTGGCGATCCTCGAATGGCTGGCCAGCGGCTACAACGACATCCAGATTGCCGAGGCGCTGTCGATTTCCACCTCGACGGTGCGTTTCCACCTCGGCAACGTGTTCGAGAAGCTCGGCGCGCGCAACCGCTGCCACGCCGTGGCCATCGGCTTCCAGTCGGGGCTGCTGCAGCGCTGACCGCCGGCGGCGCAGCCCGGTTCAGCACGTCCGGGGCCGGAACGAAATGACCGTCCCCTCCCGACGCCGCTATCGCGACAGTCGCCAGCGCATGCTGGTCGACATGCACATCCCCGACCACGACCGGCGGTTCCTGCAAAGCTACGATCCGGCCGCGTTGATCGACCAGCTGGCGGCGACCGGCGCGGATGGATTGATGCTGTACGTCCAGTCCCACACCGGGCTCTGCCTGTGGCCCACGGTGACCGGGCAGCAGCACCGCGCCCTGGCAGGCACCGATCCGGTCGCCCGCGTGCTCGAGCGCGCCGAGCACCATGGCCTGCCGGCCTGCGCCTACTACAGCGTCCAGTTCAACAACTGGGCCGCGCAGCGGCACCCGGACTGGCGGCTGCAGCCGGCGGCCGAGGCGTTGATCGGCGGCGGCTTGCTGCAGCGGGCGCGTTACGGCCTGTGCTGCCTGAACCATCCCGACTACCGCCGCTTCGTGTTCGACCAGCTGGCCGAGGTCGTGACCGGGTATGCCTTCGATGCCGTGTTCTTCGACATGCTGTGGTGGATGTCGGTATGCGTCTGCCGTCATTGCCGGGAACGCTGCCTGGCCGAAACCGGCCGGGCGTTGCCGGAGACCATCGACTGGTTCGATCCCGGCTGGTGCCGTTTCCAGGCCGCGCGCGAGCGCTGGGTGGCCGAATTCGCCATCGCGATCCGTGAGCACGTCCGCAGGCTGCGCCCGGGCACCGACGTCTATCTCAACTTCGCGCTGGGCCTGGCCAACTGGACGCGCGGCGTCGGCTTTGCCTCGGCACAGGGCCACGATTTCCTGGGGGGCGACTTCTACGGTGGCGCGGCCGAGCAGTTGCTGGTCTCGCGCCTGATGCTGAATTTGTCGCCCGGCCAGCCGGTCGAATTCATGACCACGGTGGCCGCCAACCTGGCCGAACACGAGCAGCTCAAGCCTGCGCGGACCCTTGCCCTGCAGAACCTCACCGCCACCGCGTTCGGCGCCGCGTTCCTGATGATCGCGGCGCTGGACCCCGATGGCGGCATCAATCCCGCCGCGCTCGAGCGTTGCCGGGACGGCTTCGCGCAAGCGCGGCCGTTCCTTGACTGCGTCGGCGGCGAGCCGGTCGAGGACATCGCGGTGCACTGCAGCGACGCGTCAAAGATGAGCTTTACCGACAATGGCAAACCCCTGGCCGAAGCACCCTTCGACACGCCGTTCGAGTATCCGCATCTCAAGGCGCTGACGGGTGTCTGCGCCAAGCTGCAGCGCGCGCACCTGCCTTTCGGGGTCATCACGCGCAGGCAGCTTGCGGACCTTTCGCGCTACCGGGTCGTGGTGCTGCCCGACGTGCTGCGCATGGACCAAGGGGAAGTGTCCGCCATTCGCGAGTACGTGCGCGGTGGCGGCCGCGTTTATGCCTCGGCGCACACCTCGCTGACCGGCAGCGGCGGCACGCGCCACCGCGACTTCGCCCTGGCCGAGGTGTTCGGCTGCCATTTCCAGCAGACCGAGACTGGTCTGATGGTGCATCTGGAACCCGCGGCCGGCATCGGTCCGGACGCCCTCGCCGGACAACGCATGCTCAGCCATTGGGTGGGGCCGGAAAGACAGCCGGCGGTGCTGCGCGTCACCGGCGACCCGGATGCCGAAGTCCTGATGCGGCTGAACCTGCCGTACGGCTACCCCGGCCGCGGCAGCCTGGACGGCAACGACTGGGCCAGCATCCACAGCTCGCCACCGTGGCAATCGACCGCGTACCCGGGCGTCGTGCGCAACCGTTTCGGCAGCGGGCAGGCCGTGTACAGTGCGGCCACCCTCGAAGCCGGCGACAGCGCCGCCCACGAGGCCTTGTTCGTCCACCTCGTGCGCCTGCTGGGCGAGGATGACTGGTCGATCAGCTGCGAAGCCGGCACGCACATCTGGATGAGCGCGTTCCGGCAGCCGGAAAGCCGGCGCTGGATCCTGAGCTTCCTGCACCATTGCGAAGAGGAACCCGCGCCCCTGCCGGCACCGGTCACGTTCCGGTTGCGCGAAGTCGATGGCATACGCTGGACCAGGCTGGCGACCGTGCCGCAGGGCAGGGCACTCGACTTCACGCGCCGGGACGGCCGCATCGTCTGTACCTTCCAGCCGCAAGGCACCCTGACGATGATTGCCGCCAGCTACTCCCCGCCGACCGACTGATGGCCGGGTGACAGGCTTTTCCTGATGGCTTCGCCAGCCTCGCGCAGCGCGCGGCGCGCGGTCGGGCTGGTCAGCGTGAACTGGGTAAAGCCATGCACCACGCCCGGATACTCGACAAAGCTCACCGGCACATCCGCGCGCTGCAACCGGTCGCGCAATTGCCGGCTGTCATCGCGCAGCGGATCGAGGCCGGCGGCGTTCAGGAACGCCGGCGGCAAGCCCGTCAAGTCGGCCAGCAATGGCACCACCAACGGATCGCGTTGTGCATTGGTCCCGGCGTAGGCGTCGAGGAAGCGCCGCATGTGCACCAGCGGGCCGCTGAATTCGGGCTTCCCGAACAGGCGGTCGGACTCGGTGCTGCGGTCGCTGCCGTACACGCCGTACATCAGCACCAGCAGGGCGGGTGATGCCAAGCCCCGGTCGCGCAGCGCCAGCGCCGCGCCCAGTGCGATGTTGGCCCCGGCGGAGGCGCCGCCCAGCGCCAGTGCCCCGGGTACACCGCCGAGTTCATGCGCGTGGGCATGCAACCAGCCGAACGCGGCGACGGTGTCCTCCAGCGCCGCCGGAAATGGATGTTCCGGGGCCAGGCGATAATCCAGCGACACGATCCGGGCGCCGCTTGCAAGCGCCAGCACACGCAGCGCGCGATCCTCGGTGTCCAGATCGCCGATCACCCAGCCGCCGCCGTGCAGGTACAGCAGCAACGGCGCCGGCGAGCGGCCGTGCGGATCGTAAAGGCGTGCGCGCCGTGTCCCCGCACCGCCCGGCACATCGAGCTCGCGCACCGCGTGCAATGCAGGTGGATCTCGGTTCCAGGGGTCGAACATCGCCGCGGCACGTTCGCGCATCGCGACAAATGACGGCGGCGAACCCGTGCCGCGCGTGGCCGCTTCGCGCATGCCCTCGATGATCGGCAACATCGCCGGTTCGATGGAAACCTCGTCCGAGCCCATGGCCCCTCTGCGCGGCTTGCCCCGTGAGCAACGGGGCGGATTCTTCCATGGAAGTGTAGTCGGTCATGGCGGGCAGTTGCGGCGGGTCGTTGGCCACTGCGAGCGACGGAACGTCAACCAATACCCGACGATGCTCGATGTGGAGCGCGCTGCTTCGGCACGTTGGATTTCCGCAAGTACGCGACGGAGGCATTTGCGATTTCGACAGCGAGGAAGAGTTTGATGCGTCCGCAGGCTGGTACGTGCGCGCGAGGTGTGATCGCGGTTGCATGCTGTATACCATGACGATACACTGCATCCATGATCCGATCCTTCCGGCACAAGGGCATCGAGACCTTTTTTCGTACCGGCAGGGCTTCGGGCATACAAGCGAAGCACGCCAAGCGGCTGCGGCTGCAATTGGAAGCGCTCAATCGTGCCAGCGGACCGCACGACATGGCGGCGCCGGGCTGGAAACTGCACCCGCTGCATGGTCGGCTTGCCGGGCATTGGGCGGTGTCGGTCAGTGGCAATTGGCGGCTTACCTTCACGTTCGAGAACGGAAATGCGGCGCTTGTGAACTATCAGGACTACCACTGAGGAAACCATCATGGCTCGCATGCACAATCCCCCGCACCCCGGCGAAGTATTGCGCGAGTGGCTGACCGGCATCACCGTTACCGAAGCTGCTAGGCGGCTGGGGGTATCACGCGTGGCGTTGTCACGCGTGCTGAACGGTTCCGCAGCCGTCAGCGCGGACATGGACTTGCGGCTTTCCAAGGCCTTGCACACCACGCCGGGGTTCTGGCACGCCATGCAGGGCGACTACGACATGTGGCAAGCGCAACGCCGGTTCCACGCGAAGGTACGCCCGATAGTCGACGCGCCGCGTGAAGCCGCGTGATCGATACTGCCAACGCGTAGCGGAGAGGGTGGGATGGTTCGGCCCGTCCCTGGGCCTCACCCCTCGCTGCGCTCGGGGCCAGCCCGCAGCCTGCCCCGGACTTGATCCGGGGGCTGTCCAATTTTGTTCCTGACAAAATTGTCGACGACGAAGGCAGGACGCCGGAGTCGAACATCGGCGTAGCCGATGGCCCGAAGGGCGAGGCACAGGAAGTGCCGAGTAGCCCGGGTGGGTTCGTCCACACCACCCCCACCACCAGAAACACAAAACGCCCCTTGCGGGGCGTCTTGCGTTTCTGGCGGAGAGGGTGGGATGGTTCGGCCCGTCCCTGGGCCTCACCCCTCGCTGCGCTCGGGGCCAGCCCTTCGGCTGTCCGAATTCGCTCCCGGCGAATTCGTCGACGACGAAGGCAGGACGCCGGAGTCGAACATCGGCGTAGCCGATGGCCCGA
>CAZAXF010000010.1:0-71580 GCA_964489055.1 uncultured Rhodanobacter sp.
TACCACATGGAAGCGGGCATGTTCCGGGAGATCGTGGTGTCATGAAAACGATCGCGCGCAATTTTTGGTTGGCCGCAGTGCTGTCCGTTACGTTCATTGCCGTGCCTGCCTTTGCGCAGAACTCGATGCGAGGTATGGACATGTCGCAAATGCAACCTCCCGCAAAGGAGCCGGCAAAACCGGTCGCCAAGAAAAACCCGCACTCAACCAAGAGCAAGCAGGCGCAGCAACCTGCCGAGCATTCGATGTCGGGCACGGACATGTCGTCGATGACGAACATGGCCATGCTGTCACCACAACCACAAGTGCCGGCCGGTACCCACACCCAACACGCAGGCTCGATGTCCGGCATGGACATGGACAAGGCGCCCATGCCGTACATGCCGATGCAGCCACCGCCCAACGTGACCGGCGAAATGCAGGTGCTCGACATCGGCTCGCAAATCGGCGTCCGGCCGGTCGTGCGCGGGCTCAATGGCGAGACCATGCAGATGGACATGCAGGGCATGCAGATGCAGGGCGGCAAGGCCCCACCGGATGCGCGCAGTGCGGATTATTCCGGCGGCGTTGGCTATGGCTCGACGCCCGGCCTGCACATGCTGGATGACGCGGCACTCGGAATGCTGTTGATCGATCGCCTCGAATACTTCGATGTCCGCAACGACAACGGTGTCGCGCTGGATGCGCAGGGCTGGTATGGCACCGATGCCAACAAAGTGTGGTTCAAGGCCGAAGGCGAGCGCAGCGCGGGACGCCTGCAAGATTTGCGTACCGAGGCGCTCTGGGCGCGTCCCATCGGCATCTACTGGAACACCCAGCTTGGCGTGCGCCATGACTTCGGCGTCGGCCCCGGTCGCACCTGGGCCGCCTTTGGCGTACAGGGGCTAGCACCGTACTTCTTCGATGTCGAAGCGACTTTTTACGTCGGCCAGGCTGGGCGTACCGCGTTTCGCTTCGAGTCGGAATACGAGCTACTGCTGACGCAGCGCCTGATCCTGCAACCGCGCTTCGAGATGAACCTTTACGGTCGCGACGACCCGCAACGCGGCATCGGTTCCGGTCTGTCCGAGGCCCAGGTCGGCGTGCGCCTACGTTACGAATTCACCCGCAAATTCGCGCCCTACGTCGGGGTGGAGTTTGAACGCAAGTTCGGGAAGACCGCCGATTTCGCACGCAACGCGGGCGAACCCGCTTTCGATCCGCGCCTGGTCGCGGGCATTCGTTTCTGGTTTTGAAGGAGCCTTCCATGAAAAGACACACTGAACACGTTCTCGTCCTCGTTGCCGTGGCGGTCGTGGTCGCAATCGGGCTTGGCGTTTTCGTCTACTCGGGCATCTACAACATTGGTGCCGACGATCATCACACCAAGCCGGTGTTTGCGGTCCTGCAAACCTTGCGTAACCGCTCCATCCACGTGCGCTCGGACGACATCAAAGTGCCGAACCTCGACGATCCGCAATTGATCCTGAAAGGCGCCGGCCAGTACGCCGCGATGTGCACCGCGTGCCACTTGCGGCCGGGCGTGGAGAATTCGGAACTGCGCAAGGGCATGTATCCGCAGCCGCCCAATCTTTCGAAGGTGCACGTGGACCCGCAGGATGCATTCTGGGTCATCAAGCATGGCATCAAGATGAGTGCGATGCCGGCCTGGGGCCTCGACGGCAGCCATGACGATGAAACCATCTGGAGCATGGTCGCCTTCCTGGAAAAGCTCCCCGGCATGACGCCGGCGCAGTACAAGGCGATCGTGGCCAGAGCTCCCGCGGATCACGACATGGACATGGACATGGACGGAGAAGGTGGCCACAGCCACGGCGGGACGGCCGATGAGGACTCCCGCGGTGCCGCCAATATGAAGGGCATGGCGATGTCCGGTGAAGCTGGTCACAGCCATGATGCGGCTGCGGAAGATGGCCACGAGCATGCGGCAGCCAACGCCTCCGCAGCCGAAGCCACGTTGTCACTGGACGGAATGAAGCCGGAGGCGGTGCCCGGGGCCGAAGCGGTGGCACGGGCGCTTCATACTGCCTTGCAGCATGGCGATCGGGCGAAGGTGCTCGCGTTGCTGGCGCCCAATGCACAGATCAGCGAGGGCGGCGAAACCCAAAACGCCAAGGAATACGCCGCCCATCACCTTGGTGAAGACATCGCCTTTCTGAAGGACGCGAAGATCACCCCGGTCTCGCTGGGCTCGATGCCGATGGGCAACACCGCCATGGTCGGCAGCGTGAGCGACATTCAGACCACGATCAAGGGCAAGCCGGCCACACTGCGCAGCACCGAGTTACTCAACCTCAAGAAGGACGGCAAGGATTGGAAGATCGTGTCCGTCCGATGGCAATCTGCACCGGTATCGGGAGAATGACCGTGAAGCGAATGAGCATCTCAGCCATGAATGCTAGAAACGTTTTGTTCGCAGCAATCGCCGTGGTTTCCTTCAGCGCGCTTGGTGCCTGCACCCAGCCCGTCGATGCGCAGCCCAGCCAGCCATCCTCCGCGACAATCCATGCCGCAACAGCAAGCTCACCGGACGCATCGCTTCCGGTCATGCTGGTACACAAAAGCGCTACATGTGGATGTTGCAGCGCGTGGGTCGACCATATGCGTGCTGCTGGCTTCAGCGTCGACGTGCGCGATGTCGACGATCTCGATCCGGTGAAGAGTCGCGTCGGCGTTCCGGCCGGCAAGGGCTCGTGCCATACCGCCGAAGTGGGCGGCTATTTCGTCGAAGGTCATGTGCCGGCGCTGGACATCAAGCGGCTGCTGGCTGAAAAGCCAGACGCCAAGGGCCTCGTCGTGCCGGGCATGCCGGCCGGCTCGCCGGGCATGGAGCTGCCTGACGGCCGCGTCCAGCCCTATGTTGTCGAGCTTGTTGCCCACGACGGCACCACTTCCGCCTTCGCTCACCACGCGTATTGATACGCCGATCAACGTCAAGCCATTGCCGTTGTCACGGGAGGATGCATGAACACCCACCATCACCACACGGGCGCCGACAACCACGGACATGGCATCCACCCCGGCGCGGGGACAACCGCGGTCGATCCGGTTTGTGGCATGCAGGTCGATCCAGATCAGACCGCCCATCACGCCGAACATGATGGGGCAACGCATCATTTCTGCTCGGCGCGCTGTCTGGAACGCTTCGTGGCGGATCCGGCCACATACCTGACCCGGCGACCCGATGACGCCCCCGCGCAGGCACCGGCGGGAACGATGTATGTCTGCCCGATGCATCCGCAAGTGCGCCAGGACGGCCCCGGCATCTGCCCGATCTGCGGCATGGCGCTGGAACCGGAAATGCCAGGGCTGGAGGATGAGGACAACCCCGAACTGCGTGATTTCAGCCGCCGCTTCTGGTGGACCTTGCCGGCGACGCTGGTGGTGCTCGTGCTTGCGATGTTCGGTCACTACTTCCCGCAGTTGCCGGTGGTTACGCGGACCTGGATCGAGCTGGTACTGACCACGCCGGTGGTGTTGTGGGCAGGCTGGCCTTTCTTCGTCCGATGCGTGCAGTCGGTCCGCAACCTCAGCCCCAACATGTGGACCCTGATCGGCATTGGCGTCGGCGCGGCGTTCGGCTACAGCATCGTCGCCACCATTGCACCGGACCTCTTCCCCGAGTCGTTCCACGAACACGGCCGCGTGGGCGTCTACTTCGAAGCTGCAGCGGTGATCGTCTCGCTGACATTGCTCGGCCAGCTACTCGAACTGCGTGCCCGCTCGAAGACCTCGACTGCCCTGAAAGCCCTGCTGGGGCTGGCGCCAAAGACCGCACGCCGCCTGCGCGACGATGGCGGCGAGGAGGATGTCGAACTCAGCCACGTCCACGTCGGTGATCGCCTGCGTGTACGCCCCGGCGAAAAGGTGCCGGTGGACGGCGAAGTGACCGAAGGGCGCTCCCACGTCGACGAGTCGATGCTGACCGGGGAGCCCGTCCCAGTCGAAAAGACTGTCGGCTCCAGCGTCATCGGCGCGACCCTCAACGGCACTGGTAGCTTGGTGATCCGGGCGGAGAAAGTCGGTTCGGCGACGGTGCTGTCGCAGATCGTGCAACTGGTCGCGCAGGCGCAGCGCTCGCGCGCACCGATGCAGCGTATGGCCGACAAAGTGGCTTATTGGTTCGTGTTGGCGGTGCTCGCGATCGCCGTCGTCACATTCTTCGTGTGGGGGCTGTTCGGTCCGCAACCGTCGTGGACGTTCGCGGTTCTCAATGCGATCTCGGTACTGATCATCGCCTGTCCCTGCGCGCTGGGACTGGCCACGCCGATGTCGATCATGGTGGCGACCGGCCGTGCCGCCGGAGAAGGCGTGTTGTTCCGCGATGCCGAAGCGATCGAGAACCTCCGAAAGATCGACACCCTGATCGTGGACAAGACGGGAACCTTGACCGAGGGACGTCCGGCATTCCACACCGCGCTCGCGGCCGAAGGGTTCACTGAGCAGGAGGTACTGCGCCTGGCGGCCAGCCTCGATCAGGGCAGCGAGCACCCACTGGCCGACGCGATCGTCGCGGAAGCTCGTCGTCGTGACCTGACGCTGGAAACGCCCGAGAGCTTCGAGTCATCCACCGGCATTGGGGTACGCGGCAAGGTGGGTGGCTCCGTCCTGGCGATCGGCAATACCGCGCTGATGCACGAGGTCGGGGTCGATGCCTCCGTTCTTTCCACACCGGCCGAAGAGCTGCGCCGGGCCGGTGCCAGCGTGATGTATCTGGCTGTCGATGGCGTCCTGGCCGGCCTGCTCGCGGTGGCCGATCCGATCAAGGCCAGCACCATCGACGCCATTGCATCGCTGCACGATGCGGGCCTGAAAATCGTGATGGCCACCGGCGACGGTGTCACCACCGCCCATGCGGTCGCACGCACCTTGGGCATCGACGAAGTCCATGGCGAGGTCCGCCCGAAGGACAAGATCGACCTCGTGCGACAACTGCAAGCCAAGGGGCACCGGGTGGCGATGGCTGGCGACGGGATCAACGACGCCCCCGCGCTTGCCGGCGCCGATGTCGGCATCGCAATGGGCACCGGTACCGACGTGGCGATGTCGAGCGCGCAGGTGACCCTGGTGAAAGGCGACTTGCGCGGCATCGTGCGGGCACGGTCGATTTCCAACGACACCGTCGCCAACATGAAGCAGAACCTGGGCTTTGCGTTCCTCTACAACGCGCTGGGCGTACCGATTGCGGCCGGCGTGCTGTACCCCGTGACGGGTCTGTTGCTCAGCCCGATGATCGCCGCCTTGGCGATGAGTTTGAGCTCCGTGTCGGTGGTCGCCAACGCATTGCGGCTTGGCCGAAAGCGGCATGGCTGAGGTGACCAACGCCGGCAAGTGGAGTGGAGCGAAGCGGGCCCAAGTCGACGCCTTCGCCGGCAAACGCGGGAGTACGCCGCCTTTGTGGTCTTCCTCACATCCGGCACAGCTTGGCGTGCGCCACGATTTCGGCGCCAGCCCAAGTCGCACTTGGGCTGCGTTCGGCGCGCTGGGCCTCGCGTAGCACTACGAATTCACTCGTAAATTCGCGCCCCACATCGGTGCCGACGCGCATCACACCAAGCCGGTGTTGGCGTTGATGACGGTGGTGCGCGATCGCTCCCTGAACGCGTATTCCGCAGACATCAAGGTGCACAATCTCAATAATCGCAGGTTGATCCTCAAGGGCGCCAGGCAGTCACTGAGCAACCGCGGGAAGACGGAAGACATTCAGGCCCGATGCACCGGGCCTGCTGCAATCGATCAAAGTCGGCGAGAAGATGAACTCCTCCCTCACCCAGTCGGACTGTGGCGTCTCGTGTCTGACCTCAGTACCCACACGATCGTTGCCTGTACTCATCATTCGTCTCCGTTCGTGTAGCTGCGCCACGCCATGCGGAACACCCGCCATGCCGAGCGCAGAAACAACAACAACAACGCCGACGCAACCAGCAGATCGGGCCAGCCGGCGCTGAAAATGCCGACGCCAGCCGCCGCAGCCAGTACGGCGACGCCTTCGAATACGTCATTGCGTGAGCATTCCCAGGCCGAGGCCATGTTGACGTCGCCTTTGCGGTAGGGCAGCAGCAGGCGCAGGCACACGACATTGGCGGCCAGGTTCAGCAAAGCGGCGATACCGATCGCCTCGAAGATCGGCACGCCCGGATGCAGGAGACGCCAGCCAATCTGGATACCGACCGCGAGCGCAGCACCAAGAATCAGCGTGCCCTTGAACAGCGCCACCCGGGCTTTCGCGCGGCCACTGGCGCCAATGACCGCGAGGCTCAGTAGGTAGGTGAGCGCATCGCCGAAATTGTCCAATCCGCCGGACAGCAGCGACGACGAGCCGCTGTAGATCGCCGCGGCCAGCATCATCACGAAGGTGGCCAGGTTGATCGCGAGTACGATCACCAACACTCGGCGCTGCCGTGCCTGCAGCGCCGCAATATCGATGGTGGTGGCACAACATGTATCAGTCATAGGTCGGTAACTCGATGGCTTGCATGCATGGCTCAAGCATTGAAATTCATCATCACGGCGGCCACTCCACTCTATGTGCCCGCCACCGTGTTATGAAATGACACCGATACGGCGGCGGGAGTGCTCCCGCCGCCACAGTCAGTCGTTGTCCACACGCCCGTCGATCGGCCACGCACGATCGACGGTACTCTGGTAAACCCAGCCGGCCACGCTCTGACCGGTGCGCCCGTGCAGGCGGATCAGTTGCACCGCGCGTTCGGCTTGATCGTCTTCGCAAAACACCAGCAGCTTGACCTGCTTGGTGACCCGTTCGCCCAGTTCCATGGAGTACGTTTGTTCCTGCGCACTGAGCGCTTGCAGCAAGCCCTTGACGTCGCTCACCGACAGATAACGAAATCCCGCGTCCTCCAGCGCGTGGATGATGTCGACGATGCGGCCGCGATGAATAAACGCTTTGACTTCTTTCACGGGGTGTCCTCCTCGGATTTGGCCAGGCGCCGGGCGGCGCGTTCCTCGATCCAGTCGTACAGCACCGGCAGCAACACCAGCGTCAGCAAGGTCGAAGTGATCAAACCGCCGACCACCACGGTCGCGAGCGGGCGCTGGGTTTCCGCGCCCACGCCGCTGGAGAGCAGCATCGGTACCAGACCCAGGATCGCCACGCTTGCGGTCATCAGCACCGGTCGCATGCGCAGGGCGGTACCCGAGATCACGGCGTCGCGTACGGCAAGTCCCTTCTCACGCTGCTGGTTCAGGAAACTGACCAACACGATGCCGTTCAACATCGCCACGCCGAACACGGCGATGAAGCCGATCGCCGAGGGCACCGAGAGGTACTGCCCGGTGATCGCCAAACCGACGATGCCGCCAATGATGGCGAACGGCACATTGGCCAGGATAAGAGCGGCGTATTTCACCGAATTGAACGCGGTGTAGAGCAGCACGAAGATGAAGAAGATCGTCACCGGCACGATCAGCGACAGCCGCGCCAGTGCGCGCTGCTGGTTTTCGAAGGCGCCACCCCATTCGGTGTAGTAGCCGGTCGGCAGCTTCACGGCTTGCGCGATCTTCGCGTTGGCTTCCTGGACGAAGCCATTGATGTCGCGGCCGCGCACGTCCATCTGGATCACCGCATAGCGCTGCAATTGCTCGCGACGGATGAACGAGTAGCCTTCCGCATCACTGACCTTCGCCACCTGCGCCAGACGCACCAGCGATCCGTTCGGCGCGCGCAGCGGAATGCGCTCGATCGCCTGCATGGATGCCTTGTCGGCCTTGTCCAGTTGCACCGTGATGTCGAAACGTTTGACGCCATCGAGCAGGACCGATACCGGCTCACCCCCGATGCCGTTCTTCACCACCGTGAGCACGTCGTCGGCGTTGAGGCCATAGCGGGCCAGTGCATCGCGGTCCACCTGGATGCGGATTTGAGGCTTGCCGATGTTTGCTTCCAGCGCCAGGTCGGCCACACCGGGAACGCCCGCCAGCACATCCTTGACCTTCGCGCTCAAACGATCCAGTTCGCCCAGGTCATCGCCGTAGAGTTTCAACGCCAAGGTGGCGCGCACGCCCGAGATCAGTTCCTCGATGCGCATCTGGATCGGCTGGGTGTAACTCACCACCGCTGTGGGCAACGCCGCGGACAGTTCCTTTTGCATCGCTTCCTCGATGCTCTCCAGGGTCTGCCCGTCGCGCCACTGATCCTTGGGCTTGAGCGGGGTGTACACCTCCATGTAATTGACATCGGCCGTCTCGCCCTTTTCGGCGCGGCCGATCATGGCCAGTGTCGTTTCCACTTCCGGGAACTTCTGCTTGACGAGTGCGGCCACCTCCTTGGAGATGCTGATGGATTCGTCCAGCGACGCCGACGGAATGGAAGTGACGCGCCACATGATCGCGCCTTCCTTCAGGTTCGGCATGAACTCCTTGCCGAGGAATGGGAACAGCGCGAGGCTGCCAAGCAACGCGCCGCCGGCGATGGCGAGTACGATCTTCCTGCGTGCCAGCGACCACGCCAGCACGCGCGCGTAATGGCGCTTCAGGAACGCCACCAAGCGCGTGTCCTTCTCCTCCTTGGGCTTCAACACCAGCGCAGCCAGCACCGGGATCAAGGTCAACGCCAGGATCAACGAGCCTGCCATCGCAAAGCTGATGTTGAACGCCATTGGCTTGAACATCTTGCCTTCGAGCCCTTGCAGGCTGAACAGCGGCAGGAACACCACGATGATGATCAGGATCGCAAACGCAATGGGGTTGGCGACTTCGCGCGCGGCGGTGAGCACCGCCGCGGTGCGGTCCACGGGTTCGCCGTGTGCCTTGCGCTCGGCCATGATGCGAAACGCGTTCTCCACCATCACCACCGCGCCGTCCACCATCATGCCGATGCCGATCGCGAGACCTGCCAATGACATCAGGTTGGCCGAGAGGCCCACTTGGTTCATGCAAATGAAGGCGATCAGCATGGACAGTGGCAGGGCGATCACCACCACCAGCGCACTGCGCAGTTCGCCGAGGAACAAGAAGAGGATGATCGCGACCAGGATTGAGCCCTCGATCAGCGCACGCACCGCGGTTTCCACCGCGGCGTTGACCAGGTCGGTACGCTCGTAGACGGGTTTGACTACGACACCCGGAGGCAGTGCCTGCTTGACCGTATCGAGTTTGGCCTTAACCTCGTCCACCACGCTCTTGGCGTTCTCGCCAATGCGGGCGAGCGCCATGCCGAGCACCACTTCCTTGCCGTCGCGGGTGACCGCACCGGTACGGGGTGCGCCGGCTTCGGTGATCTCGGCCACGTCGCGCATGTAGACCGGGGTGCCGTCCTCGCTCTTCAGCACGATGTTGCCGATGTCCTGTGCGTTCTGCACCAGACCGAGCCCGCGTACCAGGTATTGTTCACGCCCGACGTTGATGAAATTGCCGCCGACTTGGGCGTTGTTCGCCTGCAAGGCCTCGATCACATCCTTGAAGCCGAGCTTGTGCGCGATCAGTTTCAAGGGATCGATGCGCACCTGGTACTGCTTCTCCTGCCCACCCCACGAGGTGACATCGTCGACGCCCGGCGCGGTGCGCAGGATCAGGCGAATGGTCCAGTCCTGCAGCGTGCGCAAATCCATGTCGCTCGGCGCCTTGGCTTGGGCGACATCCTTGAGCTTGGTATCGGCACGCTCGACCGTGTACCAGAACACCTGTCCGAGACCGGAGGTGTTCGGTCCCATCTCCGGCTTGCCGTAGCCGGCCGGCAAGCGATCACCCACTTGTTGCAGCCGTTCATTGACCAGTTGTCGGGCGAAGTAGATGTCCATCGAATCGTCGAAATAGACCGACACATAGGACAGCCCAAACAGGCTGACCGAGCGGATTTCCTGCACCTTGGGGAGGCCGGCCAACGCCGACTCGACAGGGGTGGTCAGCAGTTGCTCCACGTCTTCCGCCGCCAAGCCGGACGCTTCGGTGTACACGTTGACCTGCACCGGTGTGACATCGGGAAAGGCGTCGATGGGGAGCTGGCGCACGGCCTGGAAGCCCAGGAAACCGATCACCACGAAGGCGATCAGTACCAGCACCTTGAAACGCAGCGAGAGTTCGACCAGACGTTCGAGCATCACTCTTCTCCCAACTGCGAACGCAGCAAGCGTGCCTTCAGGGCGAAGGCACCCGTGCGCACATAGGTGTCGCCGGCTTTCAGACCCTGCTTGATCACTGTCCAGCCATCGCGGGTGTCCCCCGTCACGACTGGCGCCGGCTCGAACTGGCCCTTGCCTTTGGCGAGGAAGATGGTCGGCTGGTTCTGGAGCAGCACCACGGCTGCGGCGGGTACCGCGAGTTGCTTGGTGGTGCCGCCGACCGCGAGGCGCGCTTCGACCAGCTCACCCGGATGCAGCAGATCCTTTTCATTGTTGACTTCGATGCGCACCGGCACGGTACGGGTACGCTCGTTGGTCTGGTGCGACCGCTGCACCACCTTGCCCGGCAATGTGGTGTCATGCGCAAGTACGCGCACCACGTCTCCGGACTTGACCCGCTCCGCATCGGCCGGCGCGAGCTGCGCCTCGACCCACACCGAGTTCTCCTTGACCAGCGTGAACAGGGTGCGGCCGGGTTCGACGCGCTCGCCGACCAGAAACTCGTCGGTGGTCACGCGGCCTGCGGCGGGCGCCAGCAATTCGTAACTGCCATCCGCACGCGCCGAGCCCTTGCGCAACAGCGCGGTGATTTGACCTTCGGACAAGCCGAAGGCGCGCAACTTGGCGCGCGCCTGATCACGCGCGACTCTCGATTCGTTGTAGCGTCGTGCAGAAACCGCCTGCGGGCCGAGCGCAGCGATGCGCCGCCAATCCTGTTCCGCCACGATCAGTGCGCCTTGGGTTTCGGCAACCTGCACGCTGGAAAGCACCACAAGCGGCGTGCCGGCTTTCACCACGTCGCCGAGTTTCGCCTCGCGTTCCAGAACCTGCGATTCGACGCGCGGCGACACCAGTACGGTCGAGTAGGCATCGGCCTTCACCTCGCCGGGGGCTTTCAATTCATCGGTGATGGGCCGCACTGCGGCCTTGTCCAGCACGATGCCGGCATCTTGGATGGCTTTGGCATCCAGCACCAATGGATTGGCGGGCGCGGGTTCCTGCGCCAACACCGGATGCGTCAACACCAGCGCGAGCAGCACGAATGCGGCGGAACGGAACATCGAAATATGTGAGTTCATCGCGGAAGATCCTGTGTGCGCCCTTCGATCCAGTCGTTGAGACGGCCGGCGGCGGTGAGGTAGTCGAACCAGGTCTGCCAGGTCTGGCTTTGAAGCTCCAGCCCGGTCAGCGCGGTGTTGAGGCTTTCCTTGAGTTGCACGAGGTAATCCGAAGTGCTGATTTCGCCGGCACGCCAGAGCTTTTCGAGCAAGGTCGTGCGATCCGCGAAGGCCGCAGCGCGTCCGCTGTGAAAGGCGGCGTCGGCCGAACGCAACGCCGCGTAGCGGGTGCGCGCTTCTTCCAGCCCCGAACGCAACCGCAACCGTTGCGCCTGTGCGTTCGCGGCGGCGGCATCGGCATCGGCCCTCGCCGCATCGACTTCGGCGCTGCCGTTGTTGAGCACCGGCAGCGGAATCGAGACAGAAAGGCCGATCACGTTGTCGCGTATCGCGCCCACTCGTACCTCGCCGCCGGTCAGGC
This sequence comes from uncultured Rhodanobacter sp., assembly GCA_964489055.1. GTDB lineage: Bacteria > Pseudomonadota > Gammaproteobacteria > Xanthomonadales > Rhodanobacteraceae > 66-474. The sequence goes on from CAZAXF010000010.1 coordinate 11,619, forward strand.
TGAGCGTCGGGTCCGGAATGCGCGCCTTCTGCGCCACGCGTACGCCGGCTTGCGCACTGGCTTGACGGGCTCGCGCCAGATGCAATGCGGGCAGTTCGTCGATCGGCCGTGCGATGACGCCATCGGCCTGCGGCGGCAAGCCTTCAGGCAGAGCCGGCGACACGACAGGCGCGGTTCCCGCGACGGCCTGCAACGTCGCGCGGGCCGCCGCTTCCTTGCCGGTGAGTGCGGCTTGCTGCGCCAGCGCTTCACTCAGCGCCAGCGCGGCGAGATCGCGTTCCGGGCTGCTGATGTCGCCAACCTTCAACCGCTGTGCGGCCAGCTCGTCAAAGCGCCGCATCATTTCCACACGGCGCTGGCCAAGCTCCCGCTGGCGCACCGTCAATGCCACCTCCGACCATGCCTTCAGCCAGCGCGAGGCGACTTCGATGCGTTGCAGCGCGTAGGCCGCTTCGCCCGCGCGCAAATCGGCATCGCCTTGCGCTTCACGCGCACGGCGTTTGCCGGAAAGATCCAGCGGCAGACTGATGCCGACCGTGCGGCGGTTCACGTCGGCGTTCTCGGCATCCGCCGTCAGCGAGGGGTTATAGACGGGACGGGCGGCGGCGCGGGCACGCGCGCGCGCCGCTTCCAGCCCGGCGGCGGCGGCTTGTACTTCCGGACTCTTGTTCCAGATCTCTTGCACCGCTGCGCGCAGCGGCATCGGGGCCGCAAGCACAGAGGGCGTGGCAGACGAAGGTGGTGATTCGAGGGTGCGGGGTGCAGCCAAGGCTGCCGCACACCACAGCAGACACGCGGCGCCCAATGGCACCGAACGCAAAACAGACATGCAGGAATCTCCTGAAAACGGTCACGGCACGACGACCGCACGAGGCAGTCAGTCGCGAAACGAAACGGTTTTCAGGCGATCGGTGGGCGCAGCAGCGGACCCGCCCGGGTAGGCGAGAATCCGTAGGCGGGAAGATTGAAAACGGAAGGCGATTCGACCGGTGCGACATGCAGCGACAACGTCACCGGTACCGGCAAGGTTTCTGCGCACGCGCAATGACAGCCACTCGTCTCGCCGAGCAGGCAGGCATTGCCGTTTTCATCGAAGTAAGGATTGGCCACGGGTTGCGCAGCAACGATCGTCGCCACGGATGCCGCATGCCGATTGGCTGCCGTGTCGTTCAGGCAAATCGTGCCCGCGACCAGCTTGAACGACAGCACGGTCAGGGCAAGTACCCAAAGCAAACGGTGGCGGCGCAGGCGGTTCAGCATGGTGGCGGCGTCAAAAACGAGCTTGGATCATATGGGCAACGCAGCTGTTACACAATCACGAAAACTGCTTCGAAGATACTTCGCGTTGGCCAAGAAATGACCCGAGAGTCGCTTGAAAGTTCATGGGAAGCAGGGTCACGCCGCATCGTGCTTGCATCCGGTGATCAGTGCGGCGGCATCGCGGGCGTGGTCCATCTGCAAGGTGGCGTGTTCGATGCCATAACCGTCCCGCAGCATGGTTTCCAGCTCGCGGCACTTGTCGTGACAGTCGTCTTCCGGGCGGACGAAAACTTGCGCGGCCAGCGCCGGGAACCCCGAGGTCACTTCCCAGATGTGCAGATCGTTGACGGCAGTCACGCCGGCGGTGGCGAGGATCGACGCGCGCACCGCGGCGGGATCGAGATTCTTCGGCGAGGCTTCGAGGAAAATGCGCCCGGAATCGCGCACCAGTCCCAATCCGGCTTTCAGCATGAGTGCCGCAACGACCAACGCCGCGATCGCATCGGCGCGATCCCAGCCGGTGAGCCAGATGATCGCACCGGCCACCGCGGTGGCGATGAAGGCGTAAAGGTCGTTGAGGATATGTGCGTAGCTGCCCTGGATATTGAGGCTTTGCCGATTCGCCTTGCCCATGATCCAGACCACGGCCAGATTGACGATGATGCCGGCGATCGCCACAAGCGTCATCAAGGAGCCGTGCACCGGCGGTGGCGAGATCAGACGCTGGATCGCTTCGTAGATGAACCAGGCGGCAAGTACCAGCAGGGTGAGTCCGTTGGCCTGCGCGCTCAGGATCTCCACGCGCTTGAAGCCGAAGGTATAACGCCCGCGCGCGGGCCGCGCGGCCATCCGGATCGCGAATAGCGCCAGCGCGATCGAGCCCACATCGGTCAGCATGTGGCCCGCATCGGAAATCAGCGCCAGCGATCTCGCCATGATGCCGACCACCACTTCGGCAACCATGAAGGCGAGCAGCAGCACCAACGCGAGCGTCAACCAGCGTTTGTCGGCATTGGGGCCGACGCCGTGACTGTGGCCTTGATGGCTACTGCCGTTGTGGGCATGTTCGTCGGAATGGTCGTTCACATGCATGGTTTTCGAATCGGCGGATCGACGTTCGATGCTACGAACGGCTGCCCGCGTTACACAATCACGGAGGCCGCTTGGCCCCATGCTCACAGGTGCGTCGCGATTGGTGACCCGCAGCGCAGCCTCGTTTGAATTGCTCAAGGGGTAAGCTTGGCTTCCGTGTTCAGTACAGGTGTCAATACTCATGATGTATACGATGGGTGAACTGGCCACGGCCACGGGTATCCATGTTGAAACCCTTCGCTACTACCAACGGCGTGGGTTGTTTGCCGAGCCGCATCGGTCAATACGCGGCACCCGCTGTTACGAGGAAGGCCACGTCCGCCGCTTGCGTTTCATCAGGAATGCGCAGGCGCTCGGATTCGATCTCGACGAAGTTGCAGATCTGCTTGCACTGGAACATGGTCAGAACAGCCGAGACACGGAGCACATCGGCGCCCGCAAGCTTGCCATCGTGCGCCAACGCATCAAGCACCTGCGCCGTATCGAGCGAGCGCTCACCGCGCTCGTCGAGCAGCGTCATGGCAACCAAAGCACAGCACACTGTCCGCTGATGGAGGCGTTGACAGCGAAAGATGCAAGCGATTCCGGTCTCGGACGCACCGCCACCTCAAACATCAGACGCGTACCTCGTACCAGCCGCGTCTGCGATTGACCACGACAACCAGGCCAAGCATGGCCGGCTAGTGTTCTTGGCGCCCACGGTGCCGATCCATGATGCAACGAGCCGCGTTCTCGCTTCGGTGTTGACCACCGTGCAGGGACCCGATACGTTTACCGTCCCTTTGGGGAGTAGCCGCCTTCGTTGCCAGAAGGGGCCGCGTCAACACACTTGGCTTCGGCCATGGCGCGGCCAGCCGTCACGGGCTTGGCAAGACCACGGGTTTCGGTATCCGCCAGCGGGTCGGGCGCGGGTGTCGAAGCCTTTGGCTTGGCCCGACTCCCAAGGACTCGCGTGACCTCCCTTGCCCTGACGATCGGCCTGCTGCTGGGCGCGGCCGTCGTCATTTATCTCGCTTGCGAGTATTTCGTCAATGGCGTCGAATGGGTGGGACGCAAGCTGGCGGTCAGCCAGCAAGCGACCGGCTCGATCCTCGCTGCCTTCGGCACCGCCTTGCCCGAGAGCGTGGTGACTTTCGTTGCTGTCACGTTTGGCGCCAGCGCCGCGCAAAAGGAGATCGGCGTCGGCGCGGCGCTCGGTGGCCCGCTGGTGCTGTCCACCATTGCCTACGCCACCGTCGGCATCACGCTCCTCGCTTGCCATCAAAAGCTGCCACACATCGCGGCCATCCGCGATGAGTTCCAGCGCCTGAGCCGCGACCAGGGCTGGTTCCTCGCCATTTTCGCGTGCAAGGTTGCGCTTGGCCTCGTGGTCTTTGCGTGGAAACCTTGGCTGGGCATTTTGTTCCTGCTGGCCTACGCTGCCTATTTTCGAAAGGAGATGGCCGGTGAAGCGGGCGTCGAAGAGGGCACGCCCGAACCGTTGAAGCTGACGCCACGCCAAGCCGTGCCGCCGACGTGGGCAGCCATCACACAAACGGTCGCCGCGCTGGTGGTGATCTTCGTGGCGTCGCATTTCTTCGTCGGCCAGCTTGACGTGCTGGGGCCGCAACTGGGCCTGCGGCCCCAGCTGGTCGCACTGCTCTTCAGCCCGATCGCCACCGAATTGCCTGAAACGCTGAATGCCATCATCTGGGTACGCCAGGGCAAGCACCGCCTCGCGCTGGCCAACATCAGCGGCGCGATGATGATCCAGGCCACCGTGCCGACGGCGCTGGGCCTGTTCTTTACGCCGTGGATCTTCGACGAATCCTTGATCGTCGCGGCGGGCATCACGATTGCTGCGATCGTGGCGATGCTGACCGCCTTCCACCGGGGCATCACTTCGCGCAAGCTGCTGGCGTCGATGGCGCTGTTCTACGTGGTATTTGCCGCGTGGGTGGTTCTGCGGCGGCTTGGCTGAGTGCTCAGAGCCATGCAACGCACGGCAGGTTCATCTGGCGGAGGGTAGCAACGATGAAACGCACCGCTTTTGGATCCGCCGCCGCGGCAGCGCTTGGCGCGGCCGTGCTGTTTGGTGCGAGCACGCCGTTGGCCAAACAGCTCCTCAACGACATTTCTCCCGTGCTGCTCGCGGGCCTGTTGTACCTCGGGAGCGGCATTGGCCTCGGCACCGTTCGGCTGGTGCGTGACCGCGGCTGGCGTATGCCGACCATGACCGGGCGCGAGTGGTTGTGGCTGGCGCTCGCGATCGGTTTTGGCGGCGTGCTCGGACCGCTCGCCCTGATGCTCGGGCTCACCCGTACTTCGGCGGCAACCGCCTCGCTGTTGCTGAACCTCGAAGCTGTATTGACGGCGGTACTGGCGTGGGTCGTGTTCCGCGAGAACGCCAATCGCCGCATCGTCACCGGCATGACGCTGATCGTCGCAGGCGCGGTGCTGCTCGCATGGCAAGGATCGTCGCGCGGACTCGGCTGGGGCGCGGTGCTGGTGGCCGGAGCCTGCCTGTGCTGGGCGCTCGACAACAATTTCACACGCAAGGTGTCAGCCAACGACGCACTGTTCCTCGCGGGCTCCAAGGGCACCGTGGCCGGTGTCGTCAATACCGGGATTGCCTTGGCGCTGGGTGCGCACATCCCGGCGGCGTTCGACGTTGGCGAGGCGATGGTGGTCGGGCTGCTGAGCTATGGCGTCAGTCTCGTGTTGTTCGTGCTGGCACTGCGCGGCGTCGGCGCGGCGCGCACCGGCGCGTACTTTTCGACCGCGCCGTTCTTCGGCGCGGCGATCGCTATCCTCGCGTTTGGCGATCACGCCTCGCCGGTGTTCTGGCTGGCAGCGGTGCTGATGGGCGCGGGCGTATGGCTGCACCTGACCGAGCCGCATACGCATTGGCACACGGCCGCAGCGCTCACGCACACCCATCCGCATGTGCACGACGGCCAGCATCAGCATACGCACGATTTCCCGTGGGATGGCACCGAACCGCATGCGCATCCGCACACCCACGAACCGCTGACACACAATCATCCGCACTCTCCCGACATCCGTCACCAGCAGAGACACGACTGAAGCGCGCGGGTGAACACGACCGTCACTCACTGAGGAATGGGCATGGCTTCGATCGAAAGGACCGCGTATCCGCAGTTCAAGCGCAATCCGGTAGTCCGCGAGTTGGTGGCGGCCTACACACCTACCGATCAGGAAATGGATTTCATCGTCCAGCACGCACGGCAACCTGGGCATCGCCTGACACTCGCGCTATTGCTGAAGAGCTTTCAGCGCCTCAAGTATTTTCCTGCCCTGGAAGACATCCCGGCACAAATCACGCGCCACGTCCGTCAGGCGATGCAATTTCGCGTCAAGGTCAAGCCGGCTGAACTGAAGAAGAATACGCCATACCGCTATCATCAATGGATTCGCACCTACCTTCAGGTTCGCGCCTACGGCAAAGACGGGTTGGACGTTGCCGCCCGCGCCATCCTCGACGCAGCCGCGGTGATGGACAACCCTCCCGACTTGATCAATGTCGCCATCGAGAAGTTGGTGCGCGAACGCATCGAGCTGCCGGCCTTTTCCACGCTGGATCGCCTGACACGCCGGTTGCGGGCGTTGGTCAATGGTCGCTTCTTCACCCAGATCGATGCCCGATTGACGGAAGATGAAAAGCAACGCTTGGACGCATTGTTGGTCGTTGCCAGCGACGTTGGGAAAAGCCCCCTGCAGGTGATCAAACGGCTGCCGAAGCGTTCCTCGTTGAAGCATTTCCAAGAACTCGTCGACCAATTCAATCATCTGGACGAGCTGGTCGGCTCGGAAATGCACTTGCGTGACATTCCGGAGCTCAAACGCAAGCACTTTGCCGCAGAAGCTCGCGCCCTTGATGCCTCGGAATTGCGCGACATGCGTCCGACGAAGCGCCACGCATTCCTGCTTTGCCTGATCCACCGGGCCAGGGTGCAGGTCCGGGACGATCTTGCCGAGATGTTCATCAAACGCATCGGCAACATTCACAACCGCGGCAAACAAGAGCTCGATCAATTGCGTCTGCGCTACCGCGAGAAGGCAGAAACGCTGGTAGCCACCATGTCCGATGTCATCCGGGTACTGGACCAGCACAGGAGCGACACGGAAGCGGGGCGCGAGATTCGCCGCTTGGTCATCGCACGGGGCGGTACGGATACGCTGCAGGAAGATTGCCTTGCCATCGCAGCGCACAGCGGTGACAACTACCTGCCGCTTCTGTTGCCGCACTACAAGAGCCATCGTCCGACCATCCTGCGCATGGTCCGCCTGCTGCGTTTGCATTCCACCACCGAAGATCATTCGCTGATGGATGCAGTGGAGCTGGTGCTGTCAGAAGAGCGCAACCGATCCGAGTGGCTGGACGAACCGGTCGATCTGGCGTTCACCACCCAGCTCTGGCGCAAAACACTTATTCATCGTACCGAGTCGGGCGAGGAGCGCATCCATCGACGGCACTTCGAGGTCTGCGTGTTTTCCGCCTTGGCCAGTGAGCTGAAATCCGGTGACGTGGCTGTAGAGGGATCGGAGGCTTACGCTGACTATGGCGAGCAGTTGTTGTCTTGGGAGGAATGCGAGCCGCTCGTTGATGATTACTGCCAGCAACTCGATCTTCCATCGAATGCGGTGGAATTCGTCAACGCGTTGCAGGCGCAACTCATGGAGGTGGCTGAAAGCACCGATCAGGAATACGTCAACAATGGCCAGGTCGTCATCGACGAGCAAGGCATACCCGTCCTCAAACGGCACAAGGCAAAAGACATGAGCCGTAGCGCCCGTGCGCTCGAAACGGCGATTCAGGAGCGTTTGCACGAACGCAGCGTGATCGATGTGCTCTGCGACGTGGGGCACTGGACGAAGTGGCATCGTCACTTCGGCCCCTTGTCCGGCTCGGATCCCAAAATCGACCAGCCGGCTGTGCGCTATGTGCTGACCGCGTTCACCTATGGTTGCAATCTGGGGCCTGCACAGGCGGCCCGGCATTTTCGGGGTGCCGTAAGTGAGCACATGCTCTCGTTCGTCAACCGGCGGCACGTCGATGCAAACAAGCTGGCGGCTGCCTGTCGGGACATCATCAACAGCTACGCTGGGCTCCAACTTCCCAAGCACTGGGGTGATGCCAAGCGCGCCGCGGCGGACGGTACCAAGTACGAGATGTACATCCAGAACTCGTTGGCTTCCTACCACATCCGGTACGGCGGCTACGGCGGAATTGCTTACCACCACGTGTCGGATACCTATGTGGCGCTCTTCAGCCACTTCATTCCCTGCGGCGTCTGGGAAGCGGTCTACATCATCGACGGCCTTTTGAAGAACACATCGGAGATCCAGCCGAACATCGTCCACGCCGATACCCAAGGGCAGTCGCTGCCGGTGTTCGGCCTTTCCCATCTGTTGGGCATTCAGCTCATGCCGCGTATACGCAACTGGCAGGACTATCGGTTCTTCCGGCCTGATGAGGACACGACTTACGAACATATCGATGCCTTGTTCCGCGACAAAGTCGATTGGGACTTGATCGAGACGCACTGGAAAGACCTGATGCGTGTCGTGCTGTCGATCAAGGCCGGCAAGATTGCGGCATCAACATTGCTGCGCAAGCTCGGCAACAACAGCCGCAAGAACCGGCTCTATCAAGCGTTCCGTGCGCTGGGCGCCGCGGTACGCACGCTTTTCCTGCTGCAGTACATTTCCGACAGCGACCTCCGCGAGCAGATCACGGCGTCGACGAACAAGGTCGAAGCGTACAACGGCTTTGCGAAGCACTTCTTCTTTGGCGGGGAAGGGGTGATCGCGGATAATGACCCGGTCGAGCAGGAAAAGATCGTGAAGTACAACGACCTGGTCGCGAACGCGGTGATCTTCCACAACGTCGTCGAACAGACCCGCATCATCAAGCGCTTGATGCGGGAAGGGTGGAAGATCACACCGGCGGATGTTGCGACGCTCAGTCCCTATGTGACCAGCCACATCAAACGATTCGGCGATTACTTTATCGACAACGACGTCGTCCCAGAACCGTACGACGGAGAATTGGCCTTGGCTGCCTGAAGGTTTGAGGGCGGCGATTCTTCCATTTTTTGGCCAACCGCGTGAATTTATGGAGAAATACGATTCCTATAGGGCATTTTTACACGTATCTCGGCTGTACCCCACTTCGTGGGTTCGTCCGGAATGACGAGTTTGGCAGGCCGGGCTGCGGACCTTCAGGCATGGGAAACGTGTGATGGGTGACACCAGCGGCAAGGCCCTTTCCGGCATCAAGGTCCTGGACCTCTCGCGCGTGCTGGCCGGTCCGTTCTGCACCCAGATGCTGGCCGACCTCGGCGCGGAAGTCCTGAAGATCGAGTCGCGGCGCGGCGACGACACGCGGCGCTGGGGACCCCCGTTCCGGGACGGCGAAAGTGCCTACTTCCAATCGGCCAACCGCGGCAAGCAGAGCCTCGCGATCGACCTGAAGGATCCGCGCGGGGCGAATCTGGTGCGGCGCCTGGCCGCGCGCGCCGACATCCTGATCGAGAACTTCAAGTGCGGCGACATGCAGCGCTTCGGGCTGGAGTACGACGCGCTCAGGAAAATCAACCCGCGCCTCGTCTACGCGTCCATCACCGGCTTCGGCCAGGACGGGCCGCGTGCCCACGATCCAGGCTACGACGTGGTGCTGCAGGCGATGACCGGCATCATGAGCGTCACCGGCGATGCCGACGGCGAGCCGCGCAAGGTCGGCGTGGCGTGGATCGACGTCCTCACCGGCATGATGGCGGCCGTCGGCATCCTGGCTGCGCTCAACGAACGCCACGCCAGCGGGGAAGGGCAGTACATCGACCTGTCGCTGTTCGACGTCGGCGTGATGGCCATGGCCAACCAGGCGCAGAGCTTCCTGATGACCGGTGACGTACCGCGCCGGATGGGCAACGGCCATCCCCAGATCGTTCCGTACCAGACCTTCCGGGCCGCGGATGACTGGTTCATGCTCGCGGTCGGAAACGACGACCAGTACCACCGCATGACCCAGGCCGCCGGCCATCCGGAACTGTGGGAAGACGAGCGCTACCGCACCAACGCGGGCCGCGTGGCCGCGCGAGACGAGCTGGTCGGCCGGTTGCAGGAAATCTTCGGCCAGGACTCGCGCCAGGCCTGGCTGGAAAAATTCAGGGCCGCCGGCGTACCCGCAGCGCCCATCCTCGACCTCGCGGGCGTGTTCGCCGATCCCCAGGCCGCCGCACGCGGCCTCAAATGGCGTGTGCCACACCCGAAGCTTGGTACGATCGATGTCGTCGCCAATGCACTGCAGCACATGAGTCGCACGCCCGCGACGCCCGGCACCGCGCCGCCAACGCTCGGCGAGCAAGGCCGCGCTGCGCTCGCGCGATGGTTGTCCCTGGATGCGGGCACCTACGCGGAGCTGGTGCAAGCCGGTGTGATCGCTGCGGAAGGATGATTCGGATGCAGGGCCTGCGCCGAACCCGCAGCACGTCCACCGCAGGCCCTGGATCGGGGCGAGCACGAGACGTGTCTCGCGCTGATCTGCCTGACTCCACAGGGATGCATGGTGGCCAGAGCACGGGCGGAGTCCGGCCGCGGTTTCAGTGCGTCCGTAATGACAATGACGACGACATTGAATTGATGCAAATGCCTATTGTGTCAAATTATGAATTTATGGCTGATGAGATGCTGATGGACACCGGCTGGACCCGACCCAAGTAGCGCTGTTACGAAGTGCCAAGTAATTGTGTTATGTGACGCGATGGAGAGTGGTCCCGCCTCACGTAACAGATTTGGTTGGCAGTGCTTCGAAGTGACTCCGTCACTTTTCGCGAAGCAATCAGGTCAGTTTTGGACCGCGCACCCGAGAGTGACGTGTTCTCCTCGTGCCGGTGGCACGCTGCGCCTTTCACATAGGGAAACCCAGTAAACGTGTGAGAATTCGCTCAGCAAAGCTGTGAGATCGGCGCGCGGGACGTGCGTTGGAAGAATCTCACGGGGTTTCCGGCGTATTCACTCCCGCTTGAATTTCCTCACATCATTCCTGCGTCGGCGGTGCTTCAACGGGTTCCGTTACCTTTTGCGAAGCAACTACGCCTGCTTTGGATTGTGGACTGGTTGTCGGCTGTAGAAAAAGTTGAGCATTCGGAGCCCTAATCTTGTGCAATCAACCCGAATAGTCCTGAACAGCGGGCGACGGCTCCGAACAACGATGAGCAACTTCTTCGACAGGGAAACCGATTGATACCGGATTCGGCCCGAGCTACGGATTGCCCACCAAAAAGGCTCCAAGGCCGGCTCTGCACGGCTACATGGCGCGCCTGACTCTTGTGCTTCAACGTACGGGGTTGACACGACCAATCGGCAAAAGCCATCTTGGCGTGTAAGAATTCTCCTACAGCACCCGAACCCCCTCGACTGCTATGCGGCCGAGGCATCAAAACGACCACGCGATACTGTAGTGGCTCGCTAACCGGAGAACGGCCATGTCCAAAACCAATTCCGCTATTGCGGGACGGGTCGCACGCCTGGAAGCCCTTGCCGCGAGCGCCTTGGTGGATCGCGAGGCAGGCAAAACCTGGCTCAACCAACCTCAAGGGGCACTCGGTGGTCAGGTGCCCCAAGACTTGATCTTGAAGGATGAGGCTGGTGCACGACAAGTGGAAGCCGTGCTGCATCAAATTGAACACGACGTGTACATCTGATGATGCAGCTGTATACGCAGAAGGCAGTAACGGTCGTTTCCGTCGGCTATTTGGGAGTGCGCCGACCCCATGTATTTGGCGTGATGTTCGATGCTGCACCGTAGAGGGGTAGCCGCGGATCTCCGAACATCCTGCGAAGACGTTGCAGATCTCGGCCCATGAACAGCCATAGATGTTCTCGGTCGAACTGAAACCGAGATCGAAACGGGAACGTTGGCCCCTCGTTGGCCGCGCCCTCGAGCAAATCGAATCCTTCCAGAATCAGCAATGTCGGAAGCGGCGTCGGTTCAAGCTCTTTCGTGCCGATCATGTGGTTGGTGTCGCACAAGCGCGTCGTGACTTGGTCGAGCAATGCGCCGGGATCGGGTCGGAGGTCGATCACTTCGGTGTGTATGCCCTTCTCCCGCGCCGCTCTCGTGATCGCGGTGCGGCAGGCGTCGGCGCATTCGTCATCCGGGCACGCCAAGATCGCCGGTGTTCGGTAGCTCGGGAACATCCGATGCACGAATGTTGCGGCTACTTCATCCGCGATGAGTTGCAGCTCGGGTTGCAGATGCCGCGTCACAGCCGAATCGTAGCCGGTGAGCTCGCAGCGCGCCGCTGATTGCGTAAGCTTCCCCGTCAGGCAGACACGTCAAAAGTAGGGCTTCCGGGGACTTGGTGACGGCACTCGGCCGGGGTGATGTCACCCAGGCCGTCGCAGATCGGGCGCAGTCCGGCCAGAAGCGGTCGTTCGCCAGCCGCACATGCTCTGCGAACTGCAGGTCGAAAGGGAGCATCTGGCTTTCTAGCCTATCCACGGCCGCTGTTGAAAATTTGAGCATTTGTTTTGATTCAGTAGGTCATGGGACTACTCGCGAACGCCAATCACGCCTAAGAAAGACGCTTGCGCCCCGTTCCAGAGGGTGCGGCCGCGGTGCCGAATCTGGATTTCCAGCGCGAGTTACCTTGGCTGGATGCTACCGGACGGCACGAGCGGCTGGCCGAGGTGTCTGCATTTGCCAACGCTGGCGAGAGTGATTTAGTGTACGGTGGCGACGAAGATGGTGAGAGCTGGGCTGCCGACCAGCCTGCAGCAACTGCTGCGCATCCCTTCTTGAACCTAGTCTGGCATGTACCCGGGCTGGGGCGCTCTTTCAGCTACAAGACCGCCGGCGAATGGACGGACCAGTGATTAGCCTAGACCGAGTGGAACTTGACATCCCCTGCCCACGGTGCCGGTTCGAGAACAGCATCTTCTACAGACAGGCGCGACTTCGAGACGTCATCATCTGCCGGGGCTGCAAGACGAACATCCGGCTGGACGACCACATGAACGAATGTCGCAAGGCGCGCCAACAGATGAACCAAGCGTTTGCCGAACTCGAGCAGATTCTCGCCTCACTCAACAAGACCATCACCATCAGGCTCTGAATGGACAGCAACTACCTACAGCAGCAGCGGTTTCTCCTTCAGAAGAAGGTTAAGCGACTGAATTCATGCGACTACAAGCTATTCCACAGCCTGTTCGTGCAGTTTTGGAATCACCTTCGTAGCCATGCTCTCTATGCGGGCGTGCTTGCCAAGCTTGCAGACGAAGCCCCCCCATACGCGGACGAGGTGGCTGCGACTAGCAACGGTGAGGTTTGCTTGTGGGGCACCGACCAGGAGGCCGTTCATTTCAACTTCAGGGTGTTGGAATACTGCGCCGCCCAAGCGCTAGGCAGGGGGCAAGGACCAGAAGTTAAGATTGGTCGCAGCATCGTAGGGGGCACCAAAATTTCTGAAATGCTTGATGGCTTCCGAGACACCTATCTCGAGCCCTTCTACGAGTATTTGGACGAAGCGCTCGATGGGCAGGCAGCTGTCCTGTCGTTGTTGCTCAAGTACAAACGTTGTGTGGAGTGGTTCGAACGTGAGGAGGTCAAGGCGCTTGTCTCAAAGGGCGGCGAGCGCAACGTTGCCAAGCACATGTACGCCTACCTGTTCGACCAAGGCCTCGAGTTCCATATTGAGCCGCAATCTATCTCCGGCGAGGCTGACTTGGTGGCCCCAGAACTGGTATTAGACGCTAAGCTGTTCGATGGGGACTCATCCCGTCATGGCAAGAGGTATGTGCTTAGTGGCGTAAACCAGCTTCTGACCTACATGCGCGACTTCCTCCAGCAGGTTGGCTACTTGATTGTTTATCGCACCTGCCAAGAGGACCTGCAATTCTCCTTCGCGCGTTCGGACATGCTCGTGCCATTCATGGTCATCGACGGTCGCATCATCTACTTCCTCGTGGTGGATGTATGTGAGTACGGTGCATCCGCTTCGAAGCGCGGACCATTGAAAGCCCACGTTATTGACGAGGAGGAGGTGCGAACCGTCATCAATGAGTAGGTGCCGCCTGATTCCAGCAGCACCCTGTCGCCAGCGGAGCCGGCGACAGGAATCACTTGGGCGAGGAATCCTGCTAGCAAAAATGACAACACAGTCACCCGGGGCGTAACGAGCGACTGGCTCCTTTGGGTCGCGTCCCACCTTTCGGCTCTCGGCCGGGAGCGGAGATCAGCGAGCGTAGACACCAGAAATCTGAGCCACATTGGGGAGGTGGCTGCTAGGTGCAGCCGCGCCAGCCGACTACCCCGAAGCATTCCAGCGACGTCGTCTATGGACTTGGCCAATCGAACACGGCGGCTCATACGCGGCGCAGCCCGCTTTGTATCCTTTGCACTGCGGGTCAACATAGCCAAACTACAAACAGTTGACTTCGGAGTTCCCCTTGAGCTTTTTGAAGACGCTCTCGATCGCCGGCTACCGCGGTTTTAACGAGCACCGCGTGATTCATATGGCCATGCCCACGGCCCAAGGCGAAGGCAGTGGCCTCACGGTTATTACCGGCGCCAACAATTCGGGCAAGTCGACGGTGATCGAAGCGCTGCGGGCGCGATCAGGCCATCAGACGCCCAGCTTCTCCGAGGGGGTTCGCAATAAGCATGCGGATTTCGTGAGGATCGTTTACGAGTTTGAGAAACAATCCGTGGGAAAGGATGACCAGCCCGATCTCGTCGAAGGTCGGACCGAGGTGATCGAGACCCGGGCCGTGGGCAGCAGCCAATCGATTCACAAAATAGATGACGGCGTTTTCACTAACCAAGGCGCGTTCGACACAGATCCGATCCGCACGATTCCTTCGCGCCGGGGCTTCCAGCCGTATTTCGCACGTTCGCAGGGAACGTTGCAGGACTATCAACGACACGGCGGCTTACCTGCCCGTCGTATGGCGGAGCTGACCTCGTTCGAGATGCGGCTCTTCGACATCGAGAAAGACCCGGACGAGTTCAACACGCTGCTCGGTGAGCTGCTGGGATACATACCCAAGTGGACCATTGACCTGACATCGGAGGGCAACTATTACATCCGTCTGCATAATGGGGCCGTGAGCCACTCCAGCGACGGCGCTGGCGAAGGCATTGTCAGCCTGTTCTCCATCGTCGACGCGCTCACGAGCGCCCCTGCCGGCGGCATCGTCGCCATTGACGAGCCTGAATTGTCCCTCCACCCGGCGATCATTCGCCGCCTCGTAAGTGCCATCGTCCGCTTGTCCGCTGAAACGCAGATCATCGTTGCGACGCATTCCCCGTACTTCATCGACCCCGCAGCGATCGCTAAAGGTGCTGCACTCGTTCGGATTACGTCCGAGGCCTCCGGCTCGAACGTGTACCAGCTCAGCGACCAAGGCCGGGCGGCGCTCAAGAAGATCCACGATCCAGAGAACCCGAACACCAAGGCGCCACACACCTTTGGTCTAGATGCCCGTGAGCTGTTCTTTCAAGATGACGGTATCGTGCTCACCGAGGGTCAGGATGACGTGATGTTGTATCCGGTCGTAACGCGTCAGCTGCCGATTGGCCGTGTTCCAGGCCACCTGTTCGGCTGGGGCGTCGGCGGCGCCGGGAACATGCAACACCTCTGCCGTCTTCTGCAGGACATGGGCTACAAGAAGGTGGCCGGACTTCTGGACAACGACCAGGCAGCGACCTTGCCTAGGCTTGAACGGGATTTTCCGAGCTACAAGTTCTTCACGATCCCGGCCAAGGACGTGCGCGACAAAGATGCTGTGGACGCACGGCCTGCGGTGACCGGCTTGCTCGAAAACGCCAGAGTTCTGCGAGAGGAATATCGCGAGCCGATGGCATCAATCTTCGACGCGATTCGGGCAGCGTTCGGAGGCGAAGTGACCCAGCCTCCGGCCTCGGGAAACGAGGGTTGACACGTAACGGCCGCTTCGGGTCGATTCCCGCCTCACGTCGCGGCTTCCGCCGAGGCAGATATCTCTAGCGCAGCCGCTGTCAGCGTATGGGCTTGACGACATGGCATTTCTTGTCACTGTTTCCCGTGGGAAATCTTGTACGCACGACGCAGTCCATCTGCTAATGGACCCGCACACTTTTGTACCGGCCCTGTAGCTCTCGGACAAAGTTGTACGAGAGTCAGAGTCGACGGCTCTGGGGCCCTAGGGAAAACCAAAAGATCACACAAGCACGCCCTGACGACGAACCCGACCTCCTGTCCCACATGAGTGATTCTTCGGCAATATCCCTCCATCGTGCGCGTACCCACCCTAGCGTCGCGACGACGGATGGCGAAGCATTTCTCGTTTAATCTCGGTCGGCGTGGAACTGCAAGCGGGCCAGCCGTATTCGTGGATTGGCAGGGCTTGGCTGCGAGCCGTTGTCATCGACGCGAGAGTGCTTGTACGTAGATTCCTACAGGCTTGCGCGGGTTGCGCCGACAGACACCGAGTGCACGCGTACGTACGATCTTTATGCCGGCTGTCTGGCGATCGTCAAGGATGCGATGCGGCCGACCGAGGTCGGCAGGCCAGCGCGCCCCTGAGGGGCGCGCTGGCCTTTTGGTTCAAGCGCCAGTGGTTGGACCGGCGCCCTGCTGAAAGTGCGCGTCCGGTCGTTGAACTGCGCCCCGGCCCGATGCTACCGCTTCATGGTGTGGCGACACTTCGGAAAGCGGCTGCAGCCGAGGAACGGGCCATAGGGACCACTTCTTGGCACCATCTGACCTTTCCTGCACTGCGGACAAATCCTCGTCTCAGCGGCCGCGCTTCCGCCCACCGCCGTCACTTCCATTCCCTGATCGCGAATCAGCTCGGTGAGAAATGGCGACAGGCGGTTTTCCACCGTGATCACCAAGACCGAGCGCCTGGCACGCGTCAACGCCACGTAGAAAAGCCGACGTTCTTCTGCATTGGGGAAGGTCTCGCCCGCCGGCATCGCCAAGTCCAGGACCGGATCGTCGTGCTGTTTCGATGGAAACCCACCGCCGCCGGCGACGACGCGCGGCAAGATCACGTAGTCCGCCTCAAGCCCTTTCGAGCCGTGCATGGTC
The DNA here is from genome assembly GCA_964489055.1 of uncultured Rhodanobacter sp. Taxonomy (GTDB): domain Bacteria; phylum Pseudomonadota; class Gammaproteobacteria; order Xanthomonadales; family Rhodanobacteraceae; genus 66-474. Next base: position 28,049 of record CAZAXF010000010.1, read on the forward strand.
ATGAACTTCACATCCAGTCGATCCGACACGAAGTCAACCGCCGGGAGGTGTTGGCGATCACGCCGGTAACGCCCCAGGACCAGGACGCGCACCCTGCCGTCGGTGGCCGGCGGGACCGTACCGTCGGCCACGCCTGCGTGCAGTTCGCGCAGGCGCGTACGCACAGCGTCTTCTATCTGGTCGTCTTGCGGTACCTGCCAAATCCTTACGGTGGGCGGGTGTTCTGGCACCCGGGACCGCACCGTCTTGCGGATCTGACCGGGATTTTGCTGTATGAACCTGCTGGAGAGGTCACAAAGGGATTGGGGACAACGGAAGCTTTGCTCCAACCGGTACACCTGCGCGGAACCGAACGCACGCTCGAACCCTGTCATCACCGAAACATCGGCGCCGGCGAACCGGTTGATGCTTTGCCAGTCATCGCCCACAACAAACAGACGCGTACCTGGTTTCGCCACCAAGGCCCGCACGAGCCGTGCGCGTGCCTGACTCGCGTCCTGGAATTCATCGACCATGACAAGTTCAAACGGACTTTCCCAGCGGCCAGCTTCCACCTCCGCGGCCGCGCGCAACAGCATGTCCTCGAAGTCAATGAATCCCCTCTCGCGCAGGCTCTTCTCCCAGGCCGCGCGAAGGTCCGTACACAGGGACAGAAACAGGGCCTGCCGGGCACGGAAGGTACCTGGGCCGGCACCGTCCAGCCGCCGCCGCAGCGCCTCGTCGTCCAGGCTGTTGCTCTTGGCATGCAGCATGAAGGTGCGGAACACCTTCAGCAGTTCCCGGTGCTCGACCAAGGGTTGGCCAACGGGCTCGCGATCGGGATCAGGATCCAGGTGAATGCCGAGCTCGGTCAGTCGGCGCGCCAGGTAGTCGAAGGCCTCACCCGACCACAGCTGCGCCATCGTGGTCTCGAGCAGCGTGGTCTTGTGTTCGGCGTGCAGGGCGCGCTTCCACGCCATGGCTTCGGAATAGCCATAAAACTCGGGTGGCGGCTCGCCCTTCTCATCCAGCGCCCAGTGCTCATGGTAGGCATTGATCGCGGGGTAGTAGAAGTCCGGGCGGTATTGCCGGTGGTGGGGGTCTGCGGTATCAACTCCGTAAGGATCCTCGTAGCAGTAGTCGACCCCGTTGTAGAAGAGCCAGTTCGCGATGATCCGCTCGCCATGGCTTTTGACGATCTCACCGCGCAGGGTACGGAACCCGGCGGTGCGCGAGTCCCGGTCCCAGTCCTCCGGCTCCTCCGGCTCATCCTGCCGCGGCAGGTCACGTGCAAAGACCGTGCGGAACAGCCCCCACCGGGCACGAAACGTGGGGTTGGTCTGGGTGCACTGATCCATCAACGCAGACAGGTGCTCGATGTCTTGTCCGTTCTCGACCCACGGTGCCAAGGTGGGACGCTTGCCGCTCGCCTCCCCGATGATGTCCAAACCGAGCTTGTGGAACGTCCTGGCCACGACCGCGTCCGCGTCGTAGTCCATGGCACCCAACCGTTGCCTCACGCGCGCCTGGAGCTCGGCAGCGGCGTCCCGGTTGAAGGCCAGCATCAAAATCCTGTCCGCCGGAACCAGGTTGCGGTGGATGGCATACCCGGCCTTGGCAATCATTGTCGAGGTCTTGCCTGACCCGGCTGAAGCGATCACCTGGATCCGATCGTCGAAGCAGATCACGGCGCGGGCCTGCTCTTCGGTCAGCGGCGATTTCTCCACGCGGGACAGGAAACCTTCTTGCGCGACAAGTTCAGCTTCGAGATACCGCGCATTGCAGGCCTGTACCCACTGCGCCAGGTCCTGCCCCCAACACCTGATCGCCTCGCGGGCAGACTCGGAACACTTGTTCAGGAGAAACGCAAGTTCCGGTTCATCCACAAACCGCCGCAAGGCCTGTTCCGGCTGGGTACCTTGCCAGTGGGCAAGAAAGTCGGCGGTGAGCCAGCCGCGCGTGTGCAACTGCGCTTCCCCTGCAGCCTGCAGGCCGGAACTCCACTCGACAATTGGCCGGCCCAGCGTTTCAAAGTCGCGCAGAATCCGCCCAAGTGGTGCAAACTTCGCCTGGTAACTCTTCCGGGCCTGCGCCAGGACAGCCTGCATGTGGCGCACGGCTCCGTTGGAGATGCCGTCAAGAACGATAGGCGCGGTCCATGGGAATCGACACTCGAGCTTCGACCAGAAGACCCCCGGCGTATCACGGATGTACTTGGTGGCGGTCAGCGGCACCCGCCCGCGGGTCCTGCCCGCCACATCCATGGTGACGACATCGCCATCCAGCGTCAGCGACCACGCGGGCGTATCGGTAAAAATGGCGCCCAACGCACTGCTGCCCCACTGGTATTGCACAGTCACTTCCCTGATCGTTGGAAACCAGATTTTGCCAGAAGGCCCGCGCCGACCACAAAACGCTTTAGAGGCCGGTCGTCAGGCGATGGGCATCAAGCTTGCGGGCAGGCCGGCACTCACGGCGTCACGGCAGTGGGCCGATCCTGGATACCCAGGGTTCTGTCGCACGGTACGACGCCAAGATGGCATTCAGCCCAAGGGCAAGCAGCGCCGCGCCGCTGCCGGCGCCGACGATCCACCGTACGCCGTACAGCACCGGCGTAAGCGCTACAAAAACTCCTGTTGCAACCAGCAGCAGGCCAAATAGCGCCGTCACGATGCGGAAGGGGCTGCGTTGGTAATACGGCTGAACGTCCGTACGATTTTTCATGGACCTTCTGACAGGAGCTTTCGTAACGTTTCGCCCGCGCGACCCACCTCAAGTTCCCCCTCTGAGCCGCTTGTTCGCTGTCACCCTTTTAGTCGACCCACGTGTCTTCTTGGACACGCGACGCATCCTACCAGCAAGTTTCGTCTGTAGCGCCGCTTCGCGCTTGGCTGCGGCAGCCACCTTGCGCTCCGCGACCTTGATCTGCTTCTGCAGGTCCGTGATCCGCCGTTGCAGTGTCTTGTTCTCGAGGCGGGTGCGGTCGATTTCTGCATGGGCCCGATCCTCGAATACGCGGGTGCGCTCGGCTTCCTGCTTGCGCTCGGCCTCCCATGCGGCGAGTTGGGCATCCTTGGCCGCGACCAGGCGGCTGGCCTCGTCATCGAGTTGCCTGACCCGGCCCTGCAGATCATCGCGCTGGGCCTGCAGATCCGTGATCTGCGCCGCCTGTTGTTCAACCAGCCGCTCCAGTTCCCGGGTTCGCGTCTGGGCGAGTTCCCGTTCGCGCCGGGCGTCGGCCAGCTCGGCTTGCGCTGTGGCTACCGCGGCAGTCGCGTGTTTTCGTTCGAGCTCCATCGCTTGGCGCTCCTCGGTCAGTTGCCGGCGCTGTTCAGCCACCAGGCGTTCGCCGGCCACCCGGCCCTGCTCCGCGGCTTCCGCCCAGACGGTGCGGAAGGCCGCCGCCACTTCGGGCGGGAGGTCCGGTAGCTGCGCTTCCCCGGCGAGGCGGCTGGCGAGTGCCGCCCACCAGGTTTCCAGCAGCCGGCCGATACGGGCCGGACTGCCGCGGCCGAGTTCGGTCCGCACGCGTTCGACCGTGGGTCGTTCGCCGCGCGCCAGCACCCGGTCGGCGGCGGTCAAAACGTCTTTTTCGGGGACTCCGCGTGGCATGCCCTGCCCTCCGCTGGATAAGGTACGATAAGGAAACGGTTATCCGACCTATTGGGTGGTAAAGATCGATTTAAACATGATGAACGTATCGAATAATACACTGGATCCGACCACTGTGACCGCCCTGCCCGTTCTGGATCCGGCACGGCTCGACGCCGCCGCGGTCCGCGCGGCTGAGGAGTTCCTGGCCGACGGTACCCCCGCCAACACCGCGCGCAGCTACGCCAGCGCGCTGCGCTACTGGGCCGTCTGGCATGCCCTGCGCTATGGCCAGCCGCTCGAAGCCAGCGCAGTGTCGCCCGCGGTCGTGTGCCAGTTCATCGTCGACCATCTGGCCAGATTCTCGCGTGGCGCCATGCGTCATGAACTGCCGCCGGCCATCGATGCGCGCCTGGTCGAGCTACGCGCCAAGGGCAAGCCGGGTCCGCTGGCCTACAACACCGTGGCGCACCGCCTGGCGGTGCTGTCCCGGTGGCACCGCCTGCACGCCGACGGCGCCAGTCCCACGGACGACGCCAGGGTCAAGACCCTGATGGCGAAGGCCCGGCGATCACAGGCCCGCCATGGGCTGCACGTGCGCAAGAAGACCGCGCTGGTGGCCGAACCGCTGGAGGCGATGCTGGCGACCTGTACCGACGGACTGCGCGGCATCCGGGACCGCGCCCTGCTGCTGGTCGCCTGGACTGGCGGCGGTCGGCGCCGATCTGAGGTGGTGGCGCTCCAGGTCGAGGACCTGCACCGGATCGATGCCCACACCTGGACCTACGCCCTTGGCAGCACCAAGACGGATAATTCCGGCGTCCGGCGCGAAAAGCCCCTGGGCAGCGAGGCCGTCGCCGCGCTGTCGCAGTGGCTCGCCGCGGCCGGGCTCACCGAAGGCGCCCTCTTCCGCCGCATCCATCGCAACGGTCACGTCGGAGTCGCCGCACTGACACCCGACCATGTCGCGCGGATGGTGAAGCGCCGCGCGCGCCTGGCGGGCCTCCAAGGTGATTTTGGCGCCCACAGCCTCCGCTCGGGCTTCGTGACCGAGGCCGGGCGCCAGAACGTTCCGTTGGGCGAGGTGATGGCGATGACCGAACACCGCAGCGTCGGCACCGTGATGGGGTATTTTCAGGCTGGAACGCTGCTAAGTAGCAAAGCCACAAGTTTGCTGGCATCACGGCCAGACAGTATTCGCACAGAACAGCCCGATGCTTCCTGCACAACAGATACTGACCCGTCTCTGCCATGAGCGCCTGACCGCATTTAGGAACTTACGGTGACCATAACGAGTGCTCGTATTCACGCGGTGGGCGGGCACAAAACGGCTGTAACCGGAAAGTGCGAGTGGAAAAACAAGCATAAATTGTCACACCTTATGCTTGGCAACGACTTGACAGGAATTGCGTGTTTTTAGGTGCAGCAGCGTTCCGACGCCCCCTCTCCAAGTGCTTCGCGTAGCATTTTCCTGTTGATCCCGTGCGTTAGCTGTTTTATCCGCTGACCGCAAGATCTCCGCGTCCGCGAATCTAGCTCGGCGTATACGTTGGACGTTCACCTTCGGCCGCTGACAGAGGCTCATCGTCTCTCGACAGTGTTTAGCTGGCGTCACACGATCCGTTTGGCAACGAGCGCCGCCCCGGCGGTATGAGCGTCGACGGAGGTTGGCAATCGACCACCTTCGGCCAACTCCGGACGGCCGAGATCTTCAAGTGTGCGCCGCAAATGTGCGCCGCAAAACGGACGTTCGGTCCGTGCTGCGTACCGCCGCACCCTGGCTGTGCCCATCGTCAACTGCGATCATGCGTGGCAAGTACTTATCTCGACGCGCACGCACACGCACACGGGAGCGGCACGGGGCGCTTAATTACCTCCGTCCCCTTTATCGTCCCCTTTATCCCTTGATCGGCAACGCTCGCGTGCTTGACCTACCGGCGACGGCGTCTTCAGAGATGTTTGTTACTGGGCGGCACGATGGCTGCAGACAATAGCCCGTCGCGGCCAACATCGACTGTGTTGTCAACGAACCACCACTGCCTCCCGTTGCTCCGGGTTCCCCAAAACCCGACCTCCAGGTAGGTGCCACCCGGATGACACCCAAGGTGCGACTGCGTAATTCCACCGACTGTAAGCTTGTCGTCCAAATGGACGGGAAACCACACCGGAGTCACGCAATTCGCCCAATCCGTGCGGTTTGGCGCCAGCTCCAGGATGTGCTTGAAGCCCGTTCGTTCGGCTTCGGACTCATCCACGGGGTACGCAAGCGCCACCGCGTTGCGCAAGTAACGCTTCGCGACCGAAAGCGCGATGGCTCTGGTCGACGCACACAGCCGCGACGTACCGGCGCAATGCACCGGCTTGTTCAACGCGATGTTCATGAACATGGATGATGTACATTGCGGTGAGGCGCTGGGGCAATAGATCTGCTTGCCCGACTTTACGCTGTAGGCATACCGAAACCGGACACGTCGCTCCGGACCCCATCGATTTCCGCCCCAGTATTGCCACTGAAAATCCGTCACGTTCCAGTAGGCAGGATCGTTGGTCACAGTTAGAGCAATCGGGTGCCCGTCGATCAGCGCGAGGTATCCCGTTGCCCCGTCATCGCGCATGCACCCGCCGAGCGAAGTACCGTCACTGACCAGAACAGCCGCATCTGATCGCTTCTGGAACAATACCCAATACTGGCAGTCGGCGGTTCCCTGGACGACGAAGGCGCCGCCCAATCCAACCGAGGGCAGGTATTCGACCGTATAAGGAGAGGGTCGAAAACGTTCCAGAGCAGCGCGCAGTGCGGCGTTTGGTGGCGCCGCAAGTTTAGTGATCGTGCGTTCCACATCGGAGGCCTCGTACTCCTTTGCCAGAACGACGATGCCGGCCGCTTGCAGCCCCTTGAGCGGATTGGTTGCGCTGCGCGGCAACGCTGCAGCCGATTCGAGCAATGCCTGCGCGAACGGCGCGCCATGTGTTGCGGCTGGGTTGTCGACGTTGCGCAGAAATGCGATGCGCAGTTGATAGAAACGCGCGAGGCTGGTTGTGAGATCGCTCGGCAGTGAGGGAAATTCACGCTGGCCTGCGAGCAGCCACCACATTTTACGATTGCGCTCGCCGAGCCAATTGATCTCGTCCTGCCTCAACTCTTCCGCGTGCGAAGGGTCTCTAGCCAGCGCAGCCGCGTACTCTGACGAGAGTTGCGAGTCCAATGCCTGGACCTTTGGATGCGAACAGATCGTCCGTGTCACTGGATCGTGTGCGCGACTGCAATCGCTGGCATGCGCGAACGCCGGATATGCCAAAAACGTGGCGATCGCCACCAGCGACCAGCACGTACCTAATTTTCGGGGGCTCATGCCAAGAATCGCTCAAGCGCCAATCCACCCCAAGGCTACCACCCGCGACAACCGGTGTATCGCCGAATAAGGATTCCACCACGCGACACGCGGGTTTGAACATCGCCATAGTTCATGAATGCACCGAAGGTCCGCTTTTAGCAGAGCCGAGCGACGCTGGCGAAGGTCCGGATTGGGTCGATTCCAGCCTCGCACGGCGACTGCTACCGAGGCGGACATGCTTGGCGACGCCCAGGGAATTAGAGCAAATGGCCGGCGGCTCATGGCGCCCACGCAATCCGCGATCCTCCCTACACGCACATCGACAACGACGCCACAGGTCGCCCATGAGATCAGGAGGCGCCAGTTCGCGCCTCCCCACCCGACGCGCAATGACAATTCGGATGGTTACTGGGCAATCCGCATACGGCACACGGCTGGTAATAGAGGTCCTCGTCGATCTGTATCTGCGGCGGGCTGCGGCGCAGGTCCAAACGTTGAGGATCCACGCGGCGCACCACCTCGCCGGGTACGAGCCCCCAGTCCACATGATCTGAAATGTTCGAGCGCACGACCAAAGTACCTTCCTCGGCCTTTGCGTCCACCGATAGGCGGTCTCCCGGTCCGGCAGCATCCTTGTCGCTTGGCATGTCGCCAACTGGAAAGGCAAGCGCAAACTCAAGTTCGTGCACCGACAAGAACTGTTCGGCGCATCCGTTGCCTGCTTTTACGTGTACCGAGAGAATCAGGTTGTCGTCCAGCACCAATTGGAGCCATAGACGCTCCTGAAATGGACGCGCGTGCGCATCCACGTCGACGATGAAGTGCGCCAAGTGATGCCGGGGATCGCCTCGGAGGACATCTTTTCCAGGCCGATCGGGACTCACCAGTTCAAACTTGCCGTGACCGTCTGTCGGGTCAACGCAATAGAAAGTGAAGTCCTCCTTGCTCGTCTGCTCACGCTCTGGCAGCTGCAGTCCCGCGTACAGAAGCGGGAAAAACGAGTTTCGCGCGAGCATCAGCTCTACGTTCTTGGCCAGGCAAAGCTTGGCGTCATCGTGCCCTATCCACGCTGCACCGACCGATACCAGGGATGCGGAACGATCCAGGTTGGAAGTTCGCACTCGCTCCGACCCAAAGTATTCTCGGAGTCGGGATTGGATTTCAGGCATCGCCGTCATGCCGCCAGTTGCTAGGCACATCGACACCGCTGTACGCGAGTAGCCCTCTCGTTCAATGAGCGATTCGATCCGTCGCAACCCCTTGCCGATCAACGGCCGCACGATCTCGAGAAGCTCATTGCGGGTCAGATCGAGCACGAGATCTGGATCGACAAGCCCTTCAAAGAAATTCGGTACGTAGACCTTCACTTGGCTACGACTACTCAGGTCGATCTTGGCTTTCTCGCAACTATGCATCAGCCGCGCCCGTGCGTCCGGCTGGACTTGGGCGTCCTCGGGAATGGCTTTTTTGAGCCTGAATTTCTGTTCGACGGCCTTGCGCAGTTCATCATCGAACACATCACCACCGATTTCATCCGTGCCGTCGTTGCCAATTTGCAGCAGGACACCGCCTTGCAGCCGACACAAGGTCAGATCCAGGGTGCCGCCACCCCAATCGAACACCAACAGCAGTTTGCCGTCGAGCTCCCGCACCGCTGCCTGCCAGTCGGTGGCTTCGCGCAGGCTACCGTAGAGCGCGGCCAATGGCTCGTGCACGAACCGCACGATGCCGATGCCTGCAGCACGAAATGCGTCGCGTAGCCGGGCGCGATACATACCGTCCACATTGACCGGTATCGTGACCACCGCGAAATCGATCTGCTTCTTGCCGTCCAGCTTGTAAGACCGTTGCGCCTCTTCGCGCAGGTTGGTCACAACGTCTCGTACGATGTCGACGGTGCTGCGCTCTACCCCGCCTACATGCACGGTTTGTTTGCGCAGCTCCATCTTGGGCGACCGGACCACATTTCCGTGCACCCCCAAACCAGGCTTGTCCAAGCGTTCGCGCGCTTCACGACCGAAAACGACTCGATTGCCCTCGTAGCAAACGACGGACGGCATTGGCCCGCCATCCACGTCGGTGAGACTTACGGCTCTATCGCCCTGCACCAAGGAAATCAGGCTGTTCGTGGTACCAAAATCGAATCCGTAGATCGCCATAGTGCTACCCCCCTTCAAGATGATGAAGCTGTTGGCGCAGTGAATCCGTTACTCGCTCGGCCGCGTCAACCAAGACGTCTGGCTTGGGCACTGGCCGATGTGCTGCCTCCAACCCGGATTGCAGCAGGTCGAGGTCGGACTTGAGGGCTCGCAGCAGGCGCGTTCGTAGAGTTTCGCGATCATCACGCAGGTGCACCGCCTGGTCGTCGGCACGTGCCCGCAGTTCGCTCAATCGTGCTTCAGCCACCGCCTGCTCGTCGGCATGGCGTCGCTCCTGCTCGTCCATCCGCTTCGCCAGCGCGGCATTGGCAGCCTGCGCCTCCACCAATAGCTGCCCAGTGCGAGATGCTCGAGCCGCAAGGTCGCTTGCGCGTTGCTCGGCCCGATCGGCCGCGCGCTGGAACACGCCGCTGCTTGCCGCCATGCCCTTCAACTGGGTCAAGTCGGTGAGGATCCGTAGCCGCTTGGGGTCAGACCGGATCTTGTTTGCTGCTTGTTCCCAGATCCCCTGGAAAAGCATCCCCGCCAGCGCCTGTGCGTCAAGAGAACGGGCGTGTGCGATCGACAGCGCAAGCGTGTGTGCGACGTTCAATCTAAGGCGAGCGAATGCCACTGCTTTTAGGGTTTTGACCCCTTGATCCTCCACGTCTCGTGGCTCAATGCGCATGACACTCGCAACGGCAGCTCCAGGTTCGAGGTGCTCGTCCGTGTTGCGTATCGCGTTCTGCAACTCAGTGCTGGATAGCAGGGGGTGAGTCAAAAGCGCGCTTCGAGCGAATTCCTGCAGCGCGCCGCGCAGCTTCGGATTCATCTTCGAATCGCTCGCAAGTAGCAACAGTTCGCGTGGTACCGCGAAAAGCGCGTCCTGCGACGCGAGCAACCGTAGCGCTTCCTGAAACTCTGGGGTAATGGTGAGGTTCTGCGCAACCCGCTTCTGTTGCTTCGCAGATAGAGTTACCGGGCGGCCCTTTCGCTCGTAGGCCATTCGCAACACTTGCTCGAGCGTCCCAGGGGGTTCAGGTCGTGTCTTTCGCTTTCGAGCTGGCACGCTGCTGTCAGCCACGGTGACGTGAGCAGCGTCTGTCGGTTCGCGATCTGATGATTCAACGTGGGCCAAGGTTATCGTCCTCGTGGAATGGGTGGATGGCCTCCAAGAATGCGCTCGGCCAACGACTCGGATTCCGCAAAGTTCAGGAGCGAGCGCGCCGCTTGCATTGTTCCTTTTGGGTTGCCCGCTGTCCTGCACGCTTCAAGTAGCAGCAGGGTTAGCTTCAGCCTTGAGAAGCTGCTGCACCCTCGTTGCAGTCGTTGCTCAATCTCTGGCTGATTTCGTCGCAGGACCGAAGTCGATGTTCCAGCCAATCGAAGAATGAATCGCGTTTCTTCGTCGGCTAACAAGTCCGCTGGATCGTCGTTGGCGTGTGGCGGCGGCTGGTGATCGTATTCCGGCTCGCGAAGCATACGGTCGAACCACGTCGCGGCATTACCGATGGCCGCCGAAGGCGATACCGACGCGGCCTCTCCGAAGTGATTGAAATGAAACGCAATAAGACTTCGGATCAAACGCGACAACGGACGATCATAGTCGGCGAGTCGCGCCGCCGATTCGTTGAACCGATCCGTATACTGTTCGTAGGGCGTTTGCGTATCACCGCGACGTTCCATGGCGAGGACGCCGTATAAATATTCGGTAATCCCGCCGCGGTAGGATGTCGCCGTATCGCAGTGACTGCAGTTCCGATAGAACCCGTCGATGGCTCGACGATCCAGGTTCCGCCGTTCCGCCAGTGCATAGAAGCTCGCATCCACCGCATCGAGATCTGCCTCGCTTGCGATGCGAATATCGATGTCGAACGATGTGGAGACCCGATCATTCGCCAAGACGAGCTGGATACGATCGTTGGAAACGGCCGCCAGTCGTCCGGGAACGTCATGCGGTTCGATGGGCATCCCGTTGAAGGTGCCGCTCTCACTCGCAGCAACTTCAACCTCGTCCGGCCGCAGCGGGCGCAGGATATGCACCGGTGAATTGCCGATCCTCACGTTCCTAATGAACAGGCTGGGCTGTGTGGCCGGATGCGCCTCGAATCGATGACGACGCAGCATTGCGACCGTGTCAAAAACGGTATCGCAGTCAACACACCGATAAGTCAATGGCTGCGGTTGCCAATCGGCGCCCAAGCCACTGGACTCGTGATGTTCAATGTAGCCGGTATGCCAAAACCCCATGCTCCCCCTCCCCTTGTTTCCGCGTTTGAGCCTTAAGCAGTAGACCGCGTTATTCGACGAGCGCCTTGAACACAGCATCGGACGTGTCTTTGTAGAACTCGATGCTCACTCGCGTCCAAAGATCATCCGGCAGGTCGTTGAGCTGCCGGCGGGCGGAGACCGGCATCAACAGCGTCTGCGCCTGCTTGTCGACGGCCAATTCGGCAATGCGCGCAGCATTGGCCACGAGCTCGATCGAACCGCCGAGGTTCAATTCTCCCACTACGATGGTGCCACCACGTGTATTGCGCCCCAACAGCGTCCCACATAGTGAGACAAGGACCGGTAGCCCGAGCCCGGCGCCACCCTTGTCCGCGTCCATCGGACGCATCTGCATGGTGAATTCTTCCGCGCGGGGGTTGCGGTCACCCACCAGCTCACGTGCACGCATGTATAGGTTTTGCTCACCAACACGCACGCTTTCGCGGAAGGCAGGCGGTGTCGGCTGGTTCAGGATCCGCACCCCTGCGCCCGGGCCGCAGGTCGCCTCGATGCGATAGAGTCCGGGTCCCGATTCGCCGGTCCCGGTACTCACGCCCCACACTTGGCCTGGCGGCAAGGGGTCGCCCTCGATGGCTTCGTCGCTGTGCAATTCCGGCGTCGCGACGAATTGCTCGACCCCGTCCGCACCGAGCGTGTAGCTGAAGTGCGTGTTTCGGAATTCGCTTTTGAACACCCGCTTTTGTTGCTCCTTTACCCGTCGGCGCGCCTCAAGAGCAAGGCGCACGATCCATTCCAGATCGTCGTCGGGTACGGTCATCGCGGGATCAGGGAACAGCAGCTTCACCAAGCCACCGACCGTTTTGTTGACCGCCTCGATGTCCCGACCCGAGAGCGCGCCGCCCAGGTGCACCCGTCCCTGCATGACACCCACCCGGTTTCCCCGGCGGAGCTTGTCCCAGCATTCACTGAGGAAGTCGCTGACCAGCCCGAAGTGGTCGGTGAAATGCTCGTTGGGATTGAGTTTGGGGAAATCCCACCCGGGTGCGTACGCGTGGATGCGGTCCATGAACGCGGTATCGCTGCGCATTTCAGGCGGCAGCGGGCTTAGGAGGTGCCCGATACGCTGCGCGTGTTCCACGTCGACGTCGAGGTTGCCGACCATCACGATGCTGCCGTCAGCACGAATGCTGTCCTTGCCTCGACTAAATTCTCCCGAGGCCATATAGCCCTTCATGATGTTGACGCCATCCTTCTGGTCGAAGGAGATGCCGGAGACCTCGTCGAAACACACGACGTCGTAATGGCAGACCAGCCCGCGCTGGCCCGTCGCGTTGTTGACGAACATCTTGGCGACGGTCGCCTTGCCGCCTGATATCAGGTGTGAGTACGGCGAGATTTGCTGGAACAGGTGGCTCTTGCCGGTCCCACGTGGTCCAAGCTCGACCAGGTTGTAGTTGCGCTCGACGAAAGCAACCATGCGCAGCAACGCGACCCGTTTGGCCTTCTGATCGAAGCTTTCAGGTTCAAGGCCAACCGAACGCAACAACAGGTCAATCCATTGCTGTGTTGTGAAAGCGGTACGTGCCTTGGCAAATACATCCAGCGCGTCGGACTTTGACATCTGGATCGGCCGCAGCGACTCCACGGCAAATGGCCGGCCATTCTGCTGCTGGGCAATGATGCCGTCGTAGCCCAGGGTCACCTCGGCGTAAAACCCGTCGGTGAGCATCCGCTCGTTGGCCTTGACCAGTGCGTCTTCGATGCGCACGTCGCGCAGTGCCAGGCTCGGCAACTCAGCCACATAGCAGTCGTTCTTGGCGTCCAGCCTTGCCCGTACGATGTCGATCAACCTGACGGAACCGCTTTCCTTGGCGCGCGACTTGAACAGCTCTTCCTCACCCGTGCGCACCGTGCGGTCCTTGAGTTGCTTCTCGACAATCTGCAGCCCTTCCTCGATTTCCGCCTCATCCACGCTCGCGCAATACCGACCGAGCAGGAACTCCACGACGTAGGTCGGTACGGGATACTGACGCGAGTATTTCCGCACCAGATCCTTGCGTACGAGATAACCATCGAACACCGTCGCGGCCAGTTGATCGAGCGCATCCAATTGCATGTTCATGCAGCTTCTCCCACCGTGGTCGGCCGGTAATCGAGTACCCGCCCGTTGTCATCCATCAGCACCACCATCGCTGCCGCGCCTTCCTGCCGGTCATCCGCACAGACAAGACTGGCTTCGCCGCTCTCGTCAATCTGCTTGGAAGCCACCGCAATGCTGGATTCCGGCTGCTTCCAGTTCTTGCGCAAGTCAACGCGCACGGTCGGGACTGTCGATGCAACCTTCACCTTGCAGCGCATGCCGCGCCACACGATCTCCACCAGCTTGGCCTCGGTCGCCGCCTGGCCGCGCTGCACGACAAGATCGGGCACTACGCACTCCTGCAAACTGACGCCGCCGTGCGCGTACTCCTTGCCGGCATAAAACGACCCGATACCCGGTGGCGTCGCAATCCGCACCGTCGGGTTCCAGTACCAGGGAAACGTCGGCAGATCGACCGCGGAGTTTCCACTCACGCTGGCGCATCGTGCCCAACGGCTTTCCACGAGATAGCGCGGTACCTCTACCTTCGGCAGGCCGCCTGGTAGCAGCAACCAACCATGGTCGGTGACCACCCTCACCTTTTGCCAACCCGCATTCAACAGTGCGTTGATCCGAGCAACGATGGTCTCGACCTCGGTGTCGACCTGGCTTACGACGCGTGCATCCATCTTGTGGCCAAGCTCATCGAGCTTCCCGATTTCGCTCCAGCCGCCGGCATCGCCGCTGCCGGCAAAGCGGTCGTCGTCTTCTGGCAAGACTTCCACGCCTTGGCTCACCATGGCCTGGCGCAAACGCGGCGCGTTCAGCGGCTTGCCATCTGACCTCAAGCACGGGTTGAATTCATCCGTTGGTGAGCCCGCCTCGACCAGCGCGTGAGCCGGCGAAGCGATGGGCTTGGCCGTATTCGTGACGGTCGGCAGTGGTGAAAGTCGATGCCCGAGCTTCGATGAAAGCCCACGGGCTTCCAGGCGTTCGTGCAACATCATCCCGACATCGAAACGCAAGCCGTCGACAAACAGCACGCAGCAATCGCGCTCCGCTACAACCGCCGTGACCAGGTTGCGCCCCGCCGCAGCAGCGATCAGTTCCTGAAAGCGTCGTGCACCACGATCCAGCCATGGCTCATACAGCGCGCGCACGGCCCTGCCAATCAGCGCCGTGTCAGGCACGGACCGCGGGCTGGCCAACGCCTCCAGTGCTGCGCGGTCACAGCGCCAACCATTCTCTGCGTATGCCGAAGCCATGGCCTCCGCGGTCACGCCATCGACCGCGCCCTGGGCAGATCCTGCCAGCCGCGCCAGCGGTTCCAGCGCCATCGCCAGCGGGCTGTCGCCCAGTCGAGCCCATACCCAGGCGCGCCGCTTGCCGTGCGAGGCCTCCAGCGCGAGGACCTTTTTGCAAGCATCGGCATGCGACGCGTCTCCCACCGACGCAAGGGCCTCCCGCAGTTGCGCCTCGGCGGCCTCGTTTTCTTTCGGTTGGCGCTCATGGTTGACCAAGAGGCCCTGTGGCTGTGCGCTGCGGAGCAGGGAAGGAATCCCCGCATACAGCGCGGGCGCTTCCGTGAACCGGAGCCACGCCTGATCCCATTGATTGCCGAAATCGCGCACGCCGTTGAGCAGCGCATCGCCAGCCGCTTGCGGCCCGGCTTGATCGGGATCGATGCCGAATTCACGCCGGCAGACGTCGCAGAACGTTCGCCAACGCGCCGCGTCGCACGCCGCTTCAAAGCCCGGTGGATCACTCATCCATGCCAGCAAATCGCGGATCGGATCACCGATCGCCATCCGGTCGAAATCGTCGGCTTCCAGTCGCCGTCCACGCAAGGCCACCAGCGGCTCCACCGCCACGAGTGGAAGCGCGCGCAACATTGACTCACGCGTGCGGGAATCAGCCGCAACCTCCAGGCCACAGCCCTCCTCCGAGACCAGGAACGCCTCCACGGTCCACTCGCGCCCATTGCGCTGGTGCCACGTGGCGCCGCGATACTGCAGCTCGATCAATGGCTGCAATTCGCGCGGGCATTCGGTGCCGGCACGCAACGCTTGCCGGCTGACGTGCGGCAGATAGAAGATCGGCACGACTCCCTCCGCCAGCGGTTCGGGCAGCGCCCGGCCGACAATGCAGCGAAGCCAGATGACAGGACCGATGCGCCGCTCGGGCTGGTAAGGACCAAGGGCATACAGCGCCGGCAACGTCTTTTGCAGCATTGGCAGCAGAGGTTGCCATTGGCCGTCCGGGTCGGGCCAGAGCACCGCGGCCGGTGTCGCAACGCCATCGCCACTGCGTTGCGCAGCCAGCAAGGCATGGTCGATCGATTCAAGCAAGGTCGCAGGCGCGGTCGATGTCACTTCTTGCGCCCCTTGCCTGGCTTCCGTTCGGCCAGCTTCCGTTGGGTCATCTGTTCGATTCGCCCCGCCACCTTGGCGATCAGGTCGAGGGATACCCCTGCCGGCACGTCGCCATCGCGCAAGTGCTGTGACACGTACGTGTGGCTGGAACCGGTCAGGCCGAGTCGTGAGGTGACGAGATACGCCGTCGCCTCCGCCTCGATCTCAACGGAATGGTGATCGAGGTTGGCGCGCGCGGGCCACCAGCGATCCGCATCCGGCCCGAGGTGTCCAAGGAAGACATGCGCCAGCTCGTGGCACAGCACCCCGATACGGCTGGGCGTGTCCAGCGCTTCGTGGACGGCAATGCGCATCTTCCAATCGCCGGTGCCGTGATGAAACGTGGCAAACCCCGACAGCGTCGTGGACAGCGGTTTGAAATCGATGCGAATCCGGTCGTGCCGCGCGGCATTTGCGATCAGCAAGTCCAACGCGTCATCCGATACCGGCCCATCAAACTTCGAAAACTGTTGCAGTTCCACCGGTAGTGGCGGGCCATCCGTATCGTCGATGTCATACACGCAGATCAAAGGACGCATGGGTGCCAGAATCAGCAACGGGCGAGCGTCTTCTTTGATTGTGCGCCCGAAACGCTTGCGCCAATCGGTGTCGGTGGCAAAGAAGCTGCACGCTGGATTCTGCAGGTGCACCAGCATGTTGTTGTAGGGCGCGTATTCCTTGAAACGCGCCATGAAGTCGATCATCTCGCGGAAACTGGCTGCCGAACGGTATTGCTTGCTCCGCCGAATCAACTGGTCGAACGAGGATTCCACTGCCCGGCCCGGCCCCGCCTCGCCAAACAGCGCACGCATCAAGTCCTCGTCGTCCAGAATCGCCTGTGCGTACTCCCGGCAGGCCCGGGATTGACTGGTGTCCGCGCTCAACGCAAGCAACGCCGGCTTCAGTTCGCAATGGGCCGCGGCGCCGACCTGCTGGTGCACGGCAAGTACCAGTTCATACGGCGACGGCTGACGCGGTGCACTCAGCGCGTCCAGGATCACCTTACGAACCTGCGCCGCATACAACAAATCCGATTGCGGCGGCTCGAAAAGCTTGGCTTGATCCAGACTCATGACGACCGCTTTGCACGCGCGGCTTGTTTGGGGGCGACGCTGTAGTGAAGATCATTCCAGCGGTTGCCGTCGAATTCCTTCCCGCCCTTGAAGTCCTGCGTGACTTCATCCCAGCCCCAGAACCACGGATATTCGTCCCTCGGCCGCTGGGGTTCCTTGCCCCGGTCCTTGGTCCACTTGATCTTCGGCGCTGCGCGCAGGATGCACGCATTTCTGGCGCGCGCCTGGAATGGTCGCGCAGTCATGAAGGGGCGGATGTTCAGGCGCACGCCGTCATTGATGTCCGGCTCCCAGCCGATCGGCTGCTCTGCCAGCGGCTTCCAGCGCACGAAGAGATCGTAGGGTGGCTCGCCGGCGAGGATCTTCTCCAACTCGGTCTTCAGATGCATGGCTGCCGCCAGCCGCGCATCGGCACCTTCCGCCCCGGCCTTCTGGTCGGCTGCCTGGCGGTTGATCCAGTCGCCCAGCGTGCTGTAAATCAGCTTCGAAAGCAGGCGTCTGCCTTCACCGTTGCCGGCGGCGAGTCGGTGATAGTTGACGAGCGCGTTGAAGCCATCACGTCGTCCGTCCCAGATGTGCCAGACGAACGGACGCTGATGGAACAGTGCGCAGTGCTCGGAGAAGAAGTGGTCGCGCAGCCAGTCATCGAGCGTGATGCCCTCATGGCCAGCGTTTGCAAGTAGCGTCGCCAGCTTGCCGGCCGACCATTCTTTCCCGTAGGCGTCGGCCAAGAGGTCGCGCAAGCGATCCGCGGCAGCGGACTCATGCATGGTCGGCGACAGCGAAACGATGCCGTCGTTGTCAGCATGCTTTCCAAGTCCATCCGACTCTAGCGCGGGACAATCCGGGAAACTCGAACCGGTCTGGCGCGGCCAGCGATAGCCAACTAGACGGGTGACGGCTACCTGTAGTGGCCCGTCCGAGCCTTTAGGGTGGCCATTGAAGATCCATTGCGTAGGATCGTCGGAGTGAGCCTTAGGTAGCCCATGAGGGTACGCCTCCGCCGCCACGCGCTGCCAGTGATCAAGATCAAATGGGACATACGCGATGCTTTTGCGTGCAACGCAAACCTTCTGGTCGAGCCGCCGTACTTGTTCAGCAAACTTTCCAGTTTCACAGAACATCCAAATTGCAGCCAGGAAATTTTCATCCTTCGGAGCGATCACGAACGCTCCGTGAGTGAATGGGGTACCTATATATAGCGTCTGCCGCAAGTCACGCATTGTGCTCACAGCGATTCCCCGTCGGCCCCAAACTTCCTCTCCCTTTATCCAACTCGTTACAGTCTCGTTGCCGAGCCTTCCTTGAACGAACTTGAGCAAAACACCGGATCCGTCCTCCCAGAACAAAACATTTTCCTTTCCGGCACAGAAGGATTCGTTGTCCGCAGCCGCCTCTTGACAAACCCAACCATTATCGACTCTGGGCAGCTCCCAGAAATTGCGGCCAAAACGTGAATAGTCGCCCGTGTGCAGCCCCTCGGAAACGTGGGCCACGTCCTCAAGCCGCTCGTGAACTGATCCCATCGCTCCCAGGACGACCTTTTTTTCTGGGTTGCAAAGCTGCTTCGCCTGACTCACGACACGCGATGGGTCGCCTTGCAGTTCGAGAGCCTTTTCGGCAGCGTTGGCTCCAGCGCTGGCATCGTATGCAGCAAAGTTCCATTGCGCGTGTGGCTTCCGCGCCGTCAGCGCGAGCAGCGAGGTAAAGGCCCCGGCAGCTTGTGGGCTCTCGAACCCATGTTCACCCAATCGCGCCACGGCATTCCACTCGATGTCCTCGAGCAATCGCTTGCGGAGATGTTTGTATGTTCCGAGAAACAGCCAGTTCTGCGGCGTCACCAGTGCGGCGCTGCCAGCCTCACTGCAAAACGCGAGGCAACGTTCGACGAAGCAGGTGGCAAGATCCGCTTTGGCCGCCGGATACACGTCTTGGCAATACTTCTTCAGCGTTTCGTCCTGCTTGCCGCGCCCGAGGTATGGCACGTTCGTCGCGACCAGCGTGAAGTCGCCGGCCAGAATTTCCGCCGCCTTGGCAAGTCCTTGGGCAGCCACCGCCATTTCCGACAGCTCCGCATTGTCGGTCTTGGCCATGACCTTCGCGAGCAACGGCGCCAGCTTGGCGAAATCAGCTTCCACCAGGTCCCCGCCCGTACCCGGCTGGATCAGGCTGCCCAGTGTAGGTGCCTTGGCGAAGAGGTCGTAGAGGCGCTCGAAACCTCGCCGGGTGGCGTCGGAAAACAGGTTCTCGCTCTTGGTACCGAGCAGGTCCTGGTCCGGGGCCACCGGCAATTCGGCCGCGGTGCGTTCGGCCAGCTTCAGCCATTCGGTCTTGCTGACGCCCAGTGACAAGCCGGAACACGCAAGGTGCAAGGCGGGCAGCGCCCTGTGGCCTACGCGGCGCCACGCCGCCAACGCGAGATTGAACGCCGCGATTTGGGTGCAACGGGGATCGAGCTCCAGGCCATAGAGGTTGTCGCGCAGCACAGCCTCGATGGCGGCATCCGGAGCAAGGCCTTCTTCCTGCGCACGCATCGCCGCGAGCAAAGGCAGCGCAAAAACCAAAAAATGACCACTGCCCATGCAAGGGTCCAGCAGCCTTATGTCCTTCGCTGCTTCCGGCCAGCCATCGAAGCAACCGGCAGCGGGTCGCCACGGGCTGCCCTCCTCGTCACGAACAAACCGCAGGTACGCCCACGTCACGCCATCCAGTGCGCAGGCGGCTCGCAGCGATTCTTCGTCCTGTGCGGAATTTGCGAGATCAGGATTGGCTGCCAACGTCTTCCCCGCCCACCACGCTCCCAACGTGTTGTGCAGCAAAAACGCCACCATGTAGTCCTCGGTGAAAAGCTGGGTAACGGCAGGCAACTCATCCGCACCGATCTTGTCCCCCGAGCGGTTCACTGCTTCCTTGCTGTCGGCTTGCCAGAACTGATACACCCAGCCCAGACTGTCGTCGGATATAAATACTTCCGACGGCAATGCTTTCAGCAAGTCGTCCAGCTCGGATCGGGTCTCTGGTGGCAGGTTGACCTTGAGGACCGGATCGTCGTTGCGGAAGATTTGCGGGAGCATGATTTCCGCATAGTCACTCGCCAGCGCGAGCCAGTCGGCTTGCCGCTCGCGCGCCAGCTCCCGACACTCGTCCAAGGTGATCGCAACGCCGCTTTCGGGCTCGATCAGCAGGTCGTTCTCGGCCAGGTAGCGGGCGAACAACATGCGATGCCAGTGCTGGTAGGCAAACTCCCTGACGAGGCGGTGCAGCGTCTGCGCACCGGACTTCGGATCACGCGTGTCGCCGAGTTGCCGCCCATGCGCGCGCAGCGCGTTGCGGTACTTGACGCGCTCCGGCGACAGGTGACCGGGCGCCTTGGCATTGCCGGCCGCCAACTGTTCGAGCGATTTCTGTGCGCCAGCTTCGGCGATGCGGCGTGCGGCACGTACCGTATTCTCGAGCTGCCTCCGCAGCTCCCGTGGCAACGTGGTCGGGGACGAATCTGCCACGTCAGTTCACCAATACCGGGCCGCGCTCGAGGGCGGCGGCCAGCGCTTTGCGTTGGCGATCCAGCCACGCATCCAGCTCCGTCGCGTCGTGCAGTGTCGCGCGCTCGATGGTGACAGATTGAAGCTTTGGCTCCAATTGCCGGATGGCCCGTTCGATAGCCTGCGCCACGCGGATGGGCATGGCGTCGCACTCGGCGCGCCAAGCCACAAGGCTGCGGCGGTCTAGCGAATCCAGAAGACGCTCGTTGGTGGCCACATCTACGGCGGGCGGAGCCTGCAGGCCAACTTCTGCCAAGATGGCGTGCTGATCGTTGCTGGGAATACGCTGCCAAGCTTCGTTGGAATCCAACTCAGCCTGCGCTTCGGCATACGCGCTTTTGTACGCGTTGGCTGCGCTCGTTACCTTCTCTCGGAGCAATCCGGAGAGTTGCTGGCGAAGTGGCGTCATCGGATCGCCGGGATCGAGCAACATCCTGTTGCTGCGGATTGCGTGCATTTGTTCGCGCACGGCATCGGCGTCCTGCAATTCCGAGGCATGTACAGCCAGCTTCTCCAGCAACTCCCAATCAGATTTGCGCTTTTTCGCCAATCCCGCCGCGGTCCGCCAGGCGTGGGCATTTTTCTCCAGTTCGGGCGCTTGCGTATTCAGCGCCGCCAACTGTTCGTTTCCGGACAGACGCTGCAAGTCCTCGATGGCAGCCGTATCTGGACACTTCGGCAGCGGCGGCTCCCCACCGGCCTGTCGGGCCATGCGTAGCAGCGCTTGCAGAAATTCGCCGGCCTTGGCCGATTCTTCGCCGCTCTTGCACGATACCTGCGCGCTCTGGAACAACTTGCGCAGCCTCAGGCGATCGGACACGGACAACGTCACCGATTCCGTCCGGAATTCGGCCTTGGCAATCTTGTTTTGATCGAGCTGACCGGGCGCCAGCACCGCGCCATTGAGTGTTGCAACCAGGAATTGGCTGCGGTGCAGCGCGATCAACGCCGCATCGATGGCATCCTGTGGCCAGCCGAACGGACTGGTTCGCAAGATCTTGCGAACATCGGTACCGCTCTTGCCGGCCCCGATGGTGGCAATGACTTCCTGGCAGACGGGATGCTTCTCCGTTGCCCCGGAAAACCCGAGCGGCTTGAAAGGCTGGTCCGCGCCGTCGCGCGCGTGCTTGATGACCGCCGCCCAGGCAGCCGAATCGGCCTCCTTGAAGCGTGGGAACAGCCGCACCAGGGCATCGTCGGCCGCTGCATGCAGCTTTTCATCGAGGCTCGCCAACAACACTTCGGTTCCGCCGCCCTGATAGACCTTCGCGTTGCCGACGATTTCCTGGGTAAGCCGGGCGCACTCCTCTGAAGCGCGTTGGCGGCGGCTCTCCATGCTATTGCGGGCTTCACGACCTTCGTCGGTCGTCGGAATGCCCTTGGCGTCCATCGCGCGTTTTGCCGCCTCGGCTTCAACAATGGCGCGCTTGATATCCTCGGCTGCCTGCTTGCCGATGAATACATGGATGATCGGGCTGTCGGTTCCGGCACTACGTGCGGCTCCCTCGACTTCCCTTTGCGAGCACGACCAGCCATCGCGGATCCACACCGGTATGGCCGTGCCATCGACAACCGGCGGCGTTTGTTCACGGGAAATCTGCAATGGACGAGGCACTTTGGCTTCGCCTTGCATCAGCCGATGCGCCCGCACCACCCGGTCGGCCGCTCCATACAACAATTGGTCCTGCAAGAACTGGATGGTGGCCGCGTCGGCACCAAGACGGGTTTGGCAGTTGCGAAACTCGCGGTCCCATTCCGTACCCTCGCGGGTTTGCATCCGATATTCGTCACCAACCTGCATCAACACGCCCTGCTGGGCAAGCCGACGGAGTATCGCTTCGACGTCACTGCGCAACTTGCCATTGTCGGCGGCAAGGTCGCTTACCAGCAGGTCTGCTATGTGGTCCTTGTTTGCGCGCACGCCGATATCCGCGCCGGAATCGCGCCTCAGTTTGCCGATGAGAAACACGAGACCACAAATTCGGCGCGCGAGCTCGCCCTCCTCCTTGCCGACGCGCAGGACGCGTTCGTTGATTTCGCGCAACAGCACGCCGGTGGTGAGCATGTCCGCCGCCTGCGCGTCGAACAGTTCGTCGCCCGGTACCACGGATGTCATGGGCTGGTCCGACAAGCGGGCAACTGCATCGTGGATGACCCGCAGCTGCGAACGCAGCTGGCTTCGGGTGCCGGCGGTGTCGATCTGGCGGAAGCAATGCTCCCAAAACCGTCGACGTACAGGCAACAGCGGGAAATCATCAACGATGTGCTGCTGGTCCTCGCTTATCTCGCCAATCGCCGTGCCCTGCAACTGGCGAGAAATCTCACCGGCATATTTGTCCAGCATCTTGCGCACGTCGTCGACCGCGCTGGCCTTCTTTTGCAAGAGCACCTCGCGGGTTACCGTTTCGACGTCGGCGTCGGACAGCGGCACGCGGATCGTGAATCGATCCATCAATTTGTGCAGCAGAGGGACGTCGGTCAAGGCGCTCTGGCCCGCGCAAACCATGAGGACGTGGCTGTCGAGTTGCTTGGAAACTGCCTCGGCGACCTCGGTTACGAGCACCGAACGGTCGTTCGAATCGCCGATGTATTGCTGCGCCTCATCCAGCACCAACAGCGTGCACGGCATGCGGCCGTCATGTCCGGCCAACTTGAGGGCGTCCTTCGCGGCACGCAGAAACTGTGCGGTCGTGATGTCGACGACTTGCGGCGCAAATTGGGCCTTGATCTGCTGTTTCGCCTGCGCTTCATCGGACGCGAAGGTCGGATCACAGGCCAGCAATGCACGCGCGATGCGCCCGCTTACATAGAGGTTGTTGAGTTCGCGGCTGAAATCTCGGTCGTCGGCCTCGACCGCCGCCTTGACCTTGTCGTAATAATCGTTTTCCCTCAGCCACAAGCAAAAGCGCGCCTGCGGATACTGTTCCGGCAATCCCAACGCCTTCAGCAGCACAGCGAGAATGCTGAGGCGCACGTTCTCGGTGGAACCACTGGGCAGCGATCCGGCAGCCGCCACCAGTCCGCCAGCACGCTTCCCGGCGGTATCGAGCTCCCGAAGCAGCGCATTCAGCTCGTCCGGCATACGCGGCACCAGGCTGCGTGCGGTGGAACCATCCGGAAACGCGGTGTCCCGCCACAGGTGGCAAAGCATTTTCAGAAGGTGCGACTTGCCGCTGCCGAAGAACCCGCTCACCCACGCCGCGCGCTGGCTGGTACCTCCAACGCCGTCGAGAAATGACCGCAGGATTCGTTGCACGCCGTCGGCGTACTGGCCTTCGCACACGAACGTGCACAGCTCGCCATGCAGTTCCTTGAGCGCATTGTCATCTGACCCGGCGATCCGCGCTTGGCCTTGGTTGACCAACGGGTGCGTCGCCGGGTCGCGCTGCAAGATATCCTTGATCTTCTCGTTCATCGCAACCCCTGTTATGTGTTCTGGCCGTGTTCGGT
Source organism: uncultured Rhodanobacter sp. (assembly GCA_964489055.1). GTDB lineage: Bacteria > Pseudomonadota > Gammaproteobacteria > Xanthomonadales > Rhodanobacteraceae > 66-474. The sequence goes on from CAZAXF010000010.1 coordinate 51,880, forward strand.
GATGGGCACGGCCAGGTAGTTCCAACCGTCGCGCGCGTCCAGAAGACGGTAATTGTTGTTTTCGAACTGCCCCGGAAAGAACACGAGTAACCGGCCGCGGATGTCGCGTTCGACCAGCTTCAGTAGATGCGACACGTGGCAAAAGCCGAACAGCGCCCCTACGCCATAGAGCGCAACGACCGAACTTTCATCAACTTCAGGGGAGAGGAGGACCTTCCGGATGTCCGCCGCCACATCCGCAGTGAATTCCGACTCGAGCTTCAACTGGAGGTCCTCGGGAGACTCGAAATATGCATCCCGATATTCGTCACTTGCCATCCACCGGGCGAACGAGTCGGTCACATCCACGGCATGCCAGTCGTGACCAGCGTGTTCGGTTGCCGTCTCGAAGGCAAGCATGCGCTCCCGCAGCGAACGCTCGAGATCCTTGTCGTACACCAGCATCACGACGCGTTGGGCGCCTGAAACCGTTCGCTGCCACGGCATTCCGATGTGTCGACGATAACGATCGACGAGGTTTTCAAATCGCGACATCAGAACGCCTCCGTCGTGGCTGCGGGTCCAGTCTTTCCAGGTTCAAGTCGACCACATCCGCTGCAATCCGCAGATCGAGCAGACCCGCCCGTTTGGCCTCGAACGCCAGATCCCGTGCACGAGCCGGCAGGCAATCCAAGACCCTGAACCAGCCGGACGCAAACAGGCCCGGGCCGCGGAAGCCCGCCAGGTACGCCAGATACAAAGCAAAAGTCGCGCCATGAACGGTCGGCTGGACCAGACAACGGCGCTTGAAAGTGCGTCCAGTCAGATGACCAGATTGTGCCCACGAGCTGGCCGTGTTCCGGACCACCTTGTCCAGTACATCCGCATTGAAACGATCTCCGGCGACGCGTTGCAGCGCCGTACGGATCGTGTCGCGCTGGAGTTCCTCACCAGCGGCAAGGCCAATCACGGGTGGTGCGGTTGCACGCAGCAGAGGATCGCGAGCCAGTGCGAGCAGCAGCGCCAGCAACCCGTGGGCGCCAATGTCCAAGTCCCAAAGGCGTCTGAACACCCGAAACAACGCCACGGTCGGATCAAGGATGTAGAGCTCACTCAGTCGCTGTGCGCTCAGCCGCCGGTTCGATGCCGTTGTTTTTCCAAGGCAATTGGCTTCAACAACCGCCTCTATATATTGTTCATGTGTCGCGGTCGATGCGGCGGCGGCGATTACCACGCACAGGTCTGCCAGCATGAGAGTGCGACTCGAATGCGCTCCTCTGGCGCCGACCTTAAAGCCGATCGGGTCGGGCAAACCGTTTTCCGCCGGTGCAAACTGGAACTCGAGGTTGAGGTTGTGCGGCATGAGGTTTCGCCGGCAAACATGCCGGCGCATCCTACGACTCGTGGATAAGCCGTGTCAAGTTGTTCGCCGGCAAACTTGCCGGCGAATTCGAGTTATCGAGCACCCTAGCGCGTGCAGACACCTGCAATTTCCATCAAAGCGGTCCCACGTCGCTTACTAGACGTTGTCGATGCCCGGCGCGTCAGCAGGCAGCCCGACTCACGGCTCGCTGCTTGTGGCTACGCGCGGCGGCCAGGAAATCCCGAGCCCTGCGGCATTGCTTCGGTCCAACACACGATCCTTATGCCGTCGAGCGTGCTTGGAACAAGCTTTGCACCCACGGAGGCGGCTACTCTTCCACCCATGCACTAAAGCGCTTCTCCGTGCCTTCTTCCGGCGTGCCACGTCCGCTGACGTCCAGCCGCGATCGTCTGGAGCAGCCTGTTGAGCGACTGTGCTTGTTTCTCTCCGTCGAGCCGCCGCCCCCGCGCCTCAGGTGAGTAGCGCGCGGCTGCGTTGATGCACCAATTCTTCTCGAAAGTTGGAGCCTCTGGAGGGGCGGAGCAGTTCAGAGCCCTTCAATTCACACTGGTCGAGTCCCCGCCTGGATATGTACGACCTGGCGTATCCATGGCCCGCTGATAGACGGGTGACAAACGAAGGCTCTCGACCCAGCCCGGTCGCCCGCCGGGCTCTTGGAAATGCATGCTGTCCAAGGGGCAACGACGACGAGCAAGCTCTGGCTGCAAGGCCGTCGTAAGAGCACGCATTGCCCGTTCCCCGAAACCGTCCAGCGTCCCGAGCGCCACCATGGGCCGCTCGTGAGATTCTTCACCGTGCCCGCGCACCTTCGCGACATAGGCGGTCACAACGAAAACAAGCGGCGTCAGCGCGGCCTTCAGCGCCTCACGCAGCCAGTCTGGGACGGGTTCCAAGGGCGCTACGAGCAAGTCGCCTTCATGCTCAACCATGAATGTCTTGATTTGTGCCACCTTGCCCGTCAACAGGAGTTGGCGAACTTCTTCGGGATAAATCGCGCCCCGCTCATCGTTTGGATTGACCATCAGCGTGGCACCCAAGGTAGCCTCGAGGAACACACGTCCGGGGAGCTTGACCACCCGCCGCATTCCCGCGGCAGCAAACTCCGCTTTACCCCTGTCGGTGAAGAACGGCAAGAGCTGTTCGCCGGTTTCCGGGTGGTTGAACATCGTGAACCGGAGACTTCGCGTGACCGGATCGTCAATCGGCACATGCGAGTACACGTCCGACTTGAGCAGCGCGTGGAAGAACGCCGGCTCCAGCCGAGTGTCTTCTGCCGCACGTCGGATGAGGTCACTCAGCTTCGGCTTCTTTGCCATGGCAACCCCGTGCTAGGTCGATCAGGTTCGGGCGTCGAACCAACCTACCGCACCAATTAAACGTGGCAACGCAAGTGTACCGACAGGGCGGCTCGGGAATGCCTCGGTCGACAGGTGTATGACCATTGGACACTATCTCTGCGCGCGCCTGCGTTTGAAGTCCTCGACATATTGGTCAATGAAGTCCGCCATCGGTCCGCGGAACCGGAGCGCTTCCCTGCTGATTGACAGGCCCAGCTCCCGGGCAATCGCTGTTGCGTACTTCACTTGTGCCTCGGAAGGCGGCCGAAGATCAGGATCGAGGCATTCGGAGATCCCAGCGGTTACGCACATGGCGAGCCGCTGCTGAAGTGCACCCATCGCACCAGGCTGGCCTGCCCTGCCAAGTTGGATCTGCCACGTCTCCAAGACCGAGTCATCGACAGGTATGTCGATGGCAGTGGTGTCATCGAAGACGAGTTGGAAAGACATACGCACTCACCTGCCGACCGGTTTCCAAATGCCTATGCTACGGAATACGTAGTATCCAATGCAAGGCAAAGTTACGAACCTCGTAGGGGATTCCTTACCCGGCTCGAACCGTGCCCCACAAACCCGCGCCCCAGGCAGTCCTTTCCGAGCGTCTCAGGGAAGCTCGCAAGCGGAAAGGGCTTTCGCAGCGCGAGCTTGGCATCGCTGCCGGATTGGATCAATTCGTGGCCAGCACGCGCGTCAACCGGTATGAGCGGGGCGTTCACCAGCCTGACTCCCTGACGGTCCAGCGCCTCGCGGAAGCGTTGGACGTCCCCGTCGCCTTTCTGTATGCCCGCGATGAACGTCTGGCGCGACTGATCCGGACGTTCACCTTATTGCCCGCGAAGGCTCAGGAACGCCTCGTTTCCGAAGTGGAACGTCGAACACAGCGATGACGGTCTCGATAGCGATATGGCAGCTGGCCAAATGCCGCAGACACTTCCACGCAAGTCCATCATCGGACCTGATTAGGGCTGTCCCTCAGCCACACTGGCGATGCAAAGCGCCCTTGACCCCAGTCATTCCGGGGCCATCGCCGGTTTCATCGGCGATGGGACCCGCAATTCAGCTCCAGGCAGTCGATGCGAAGAGCTGGATTCCGGGTTCTCCCTCCGGGAGCCCCGGAATGACGAGCTTGGTGAATGTTATGCCAACACCCACTGACTGAGGAACAGCCGGAATCAAATCATCAGAAAAAGAAGTGTCGCGACGCAGCCAAGAAAATAATGCGGATTTCAAGCAAAAAGCTGTTGCGCTGGCGAGCCTCGAGGGTGTGGTGTAGGTTCAGCACTGTTTCTTATGAGCGTTCAATCTCGCGATTCGCATGTTAATCGCGACATCCACAAATTCGGATGGATTCTCGTCGGCGGTCAAGCGAAGCCTCCGTGCTTCGCACAATTCATAAGGAACGGAGCAAAGAGGTGGAATTCTATCAACTCCAAATACCACCCAATCACCGAGCATCATTGATGATACCTTGATCGGATTCATATTCCTGCAAAAATTGTTACCGTTAATCAACGAGGTTCGCTCCTCTCCTCCTCGCGAAGTGATCTCATTGCACTTGTCTTGTCGGCTATCCAGTCATGGAGCGCCGCATCTCCGAGACATGTGACGTCTGCGATCAGTGCGGATGCATCCAGACGCAAAACAGCAACATCATTCCGCCCTCCGCGGAAACGCAAACCGAACTTGGGTGGCATCATGAATATATCAGATCGACTCTCCCAATTGTGAAGTATGCTTAATGCTGGAAAAGCACAACCAGTTTTCAACCAGAGCCTGCGACAACGATGCGCAACGATCATGCAAGCGTGCAAGCGGCTTCGCTCAGCCACATAATAAAGCAAACTTGACGAAGGTCCAATGGCCATGTGACCCAACGCTTTAGCACACACTTTGGGGTTATACACGCAATTTGTGAAACGCGATGCGCTTTGCAAGCGCCACAGCCAGAAACCAACGGCAATCGGACAACAATCGAGTATGTGCCATTGCCACCCCAGAAGATCGTTTTCAAGCGATTTGCCAGTGATTCGGGGAGGAACGTCAAGGCAAACGTGGTGCTTCGCCCCAACCTGTCGCAGGAAGCAGGACGCGACACGCATGATCGTCCGGTGATAAAGTCTCGAAGCCGCTCGCTCTTCTGCATGAGCGCCTTCTTTCCATGGATCCCAGCCAAGTTTTTCTACCACAGTTCGCTTGATCCCAAGTTCATCTAGTCCGGTGACCGAGTGTATCGATCGAGAAATAACAACTTCCTCCGGATCCATGCTCGCCAGCCGCGTGACAAACCCTTTTGTCTTGCACTTTCTGAACCAGAATGGAACGTCAGCGACGCTACTTGTGAATGCTGCCAGCGCCAAGAATCTTGGTCCCGAATCTGTAGCGGCCGCATCCGGGTCCCTCATTTGATTTACTATCGCCCCCGACCCGCCTGGCATGGCGTGCAGGCGCCGCAACCACTTCCGGCATTCCGAAGTGGCGTGGGCGTAGCGCTCGCTAAACGAGTCTTCGAAGCCGAATCGGATTCCGTCAGCGTGGAGCAGGTCACAGCCACAGTGTGTGCAGGTGAACGCCCTCTGCCGATTCGCTGAGATGTAGTCCAATTCGTGACCACATGCGGGGCAAACGCTCCGAAGCAGCCGCTTGTGAATCGGGCAGCGAGTGACAGCCAAGTGCTGATGAAAGCGTAGGTGCACGCCTAAAGCAATGCACGAGTCACAGACGCGCAAATAACGCGACCTCCATCGTGTTGGGACTTCGGCCTCTTCCCAGAGAACCCTGATACTCAGCGCCTTGAACAACGTAAGTCCATGAATAGACGACGCCACCGTAACCTGACGTAAATAACGCGTCCAATTGGCTGGTGGAGCGTAGGCGAGTTGTGTGGGCGTCACGAACTGCTTGCCGTCCTTAGCCCTACATTGACGCAGCAGATCAGCTGGGCCAGTTGCAGCGAACCAGGCGAATTTGTTCCACAGCGCATACAACGACTCACCCGGAAGCAGGGCGTCGTCGCGCCACGGGAATAGCGTACCCGGCGTGGCACTCATATGGGCTGGGCGCCGAGCGCACTTTGCAGCGCCTTCGCGATGACACCCGAAGGAATTTCAAAGGCAATCGAATCCTTGTGTTTGAGTAGGATGCAAAGATTCGCCATGAAGTCTGCCACGATTTCCATCGAGATCCCTTTCCTAAGCTCCGATAAGGGAACGGCGGTAGTAAAGGCCTCCCAGAAAGACGGGCTCAACTGCAAGAAGCGGAAGCCGTTATTGTAGGCAAGCGGAAACAGCAGCTCCGTATACGTCCAGCCACTTCCGTCAGGAAATTCGGACTTTTCATCCATAACCACACAGATCACGTCGACGTCCACGTTTGTCCGTAATCCCCTGAACTCAGGAGTGTAGGCCATGAAGCGCTTTGCCAAGTCAGAACGAGCGTCTTGCTCCAGTTGCTCCTTGCGCTTGAGTAGTTCGCGCTGCCCAAACAATACAGTTGTTACCTTAACTCCATGTCTGACCTGATTATTGATCACAGCTTTGTACCACCCGAATTCAGCGTTGGTTATCTCCTGCGCCTCGTCGATGATGATGAATAAGTGCTTGGCCCGCCCCGAAAGCCCGAGCAATGCACGTTGCACCTGATCTCGTTTTCCGCTGAGAGCGCGGTCGATTTTCGGCGCGTAGTCAATCGCCTTGAGAATGCCCATCAGAATTCGACCTTCGGCTGGCTGCTTGTCCTCGACCGCCTCGAGGAGCAACACACCCGCCTTCGGAAAGCGGTCGTAAACAGCTCGGGTGATTGCCTTGATGCATGTAGATTTTCCGACGAGCGGATCGGCCCAGAATGCGACCGAAGCCCTACCCTTACGCGCGAGGCGCATCACGCGTGCTATGGCGTCCTGAACAGCGCGAGTCGGCCAGACTGCGGTTTCCGTAATAACGGGATGCTCATCCCAAAAGCGTGCGCGTGCGGCCAGCAATGGGCTTGTGTCTGTCATGCGTCTGACCCTCCAAATGCCATCAGTTCGTATTCCAGATACTCATCGGCAGATTCGTGTGCCGGCCGACTGGGGATCGGTGTGCCCGCGATCGACGCGGCCGTATCGAGTGCAGGCAGCGGGCCACCGGTGGGAGATGGAACGAAAGCAGCGCCCATACAGGTCGCCTGCTGCTCCGTCGCAACGATGGCCAAATCACGCTGCGGTACCGAGGGTCGCGATGGTGCTGGGCTACCCACTGCCGCCTTGATGGCCTCGAGAAACTTGTGGACCGGGTCCTCCATATACGAAACCTTGAGCCGTCCCAATTTGAGCAAGAAGTTGATATGTCTCCGCATGTCGCTTGAGTGCTCGCTTTGACGCCAGCGTCCCATCACAGTCGCCGTATCAATCAGCGTGCCGGATGGGGTGAAAACGGCGATGCGCCGTATGGCATTGCGCGTAACATGTGCCACCGCCTGGGTGCCAAGCAATGACCAGTCGTACGCCAGGCGCGGGCCGGTGTACGCTTCCTGCAGGAAGGTGAAGTACGGGCGTCGGCCACTTTTCCGATCACCACGGATGACCACTGGATGGAACGATACGTCCAGGTCCGCGACACCAGGCGGCACCGGGGGCAGCATGGGGAAGATGATGCCCTTCCTGTCCACGTCATGCCAAGCAGCTTCGAGCCGTGCCAACGGGAAAGACCCAAAATTCGATTTAGATGCGGCACCATTGTGATCAAGGATCACGCTCTCAATGAACCCGAGGATCTGCTGTATCGACAATTTCGTGGCGACGGCGACCTTGTCTGGATTTTGTCGCATGGGATCCTGCGGAGACGTTCCGGTCGTACTTTGGATACGCCGAAAACCAGCCTTTTCAAGCAAGCCAAAAATATTTTCGATGGTGGGGCGGCGTTCGAAACGATGCACCGGTCCGAAATTGATGTCGCACCCGATAAGATCGCGTACGCGGCCGGTGACTTCCTTCGCCACGTGGATCAACGCTCTGTCTACCAGCAGCTGATTCCAGCCACAGCGCGTGAATGGGCCACCCAGCTCGCTTGGGAGTGCCTTTCCGAATTCGAGCTCAAAACCGTCCACGAAAACAGATGGCTTCGCGTTGCCGACCGCGCAGTTGATCGCGTCGAGGAGGTCTTCCGAGTTGGCCTCCGACCGGAAAAGAACCTTGTAGCCAAGTATCAGCGCCAAAAACCGATCCACGACGACGATGATGGTGATGCGCTCGACGGGCAACCAGCGCGTCCCCTCGGGAGTCGGAATCCCGACCGACCCCATAAATTGGCAGTGGTGCTCATCAATTTCGACGATATCGAACGGTCGTGTCGCGACCAAACGACTGGGGTGGCCCGTGCCCGTGTGCGACCGCGCTTTTGCGCGCTGGCCGAATTGCGTGGCAACGATGTCATCGTAGTGGGCGTCGAGGAAATGGTTTACGAATCGCCGTATCGACTCGTATCCGAACTGCCTCGTGCATAGCGGCCACTCGTGTTCTTCGACGCCGTGATCCCTGCATAGCTGGATGAACTTCTGATGCGCCGATTTGACCCGCAGGCGGGCCTCGTGGCCGGGTTCGCGCTTAGCGTTGGCGAACAGGTATGCCCCGAATTCCTCAGCGAGATTTGCATGAGAAGAAAGAAACTGGGTCAGGGCGCCAGTCAACCCCGCTCGCTTGCCCGGCCCGCACGCTTCAAGTGCCTTGTGACGAGTAGGCGCGTGCACGCGCATTCCTCGGCAAAGACCCGCCCATCCAAAAAGGCGTCCGCTTGCGTCCGTTGTAATACAACGGCGGAACGCCCGTAGCAGGGTGGCGCGGTATATGCCCTCGTCAGTAAGCCGAACGTCAAACGGCTGGCCATCGATATAGGCTGTTACCGCGGACCTTAGCAGCGATATCCGTCGACGTTCGGGGTGATCGAGCCCTTCGGTGCTGATTTCCGGCCAGCTCGAGTGATCAAGCCGATCCTGAGGCGCGGTCCGACGAGTCCAGGGGCGCGCCGTCATATCTCGCTACCCCACAAACGGGTGTTCCATGACCAAGGACGGGTGTCGACGTCGGCCCGAATCTCGCGTCGTCGCAGAAGAGTGGCGACGGCTGCAAGAAACAACGCGTCGTTCGCGTCGGGGAGGCCATGGCGTACGGTGCGAATCGTGGAGCACGAGCCGTGAGGCAGCGCGAGCGCGATCCGCCGCTCGAGTACAGCGGTGCCGTGCAATCGCGCGCGACGCACGCACGAGATGATGCGCCGCCAGTTCTCAATGCGCTGTGCGTAGCCATTCAATGTTTCCAGGGTGAGCGAAATGGGACTGTCGCCCGTTACCAGCGAATCGCTTGATGCGCCCATGCTGGAAACGGACCCAAAGGCGATCCGGACCGTCAGCGCCGCCCCGCGGGTGGTGGTTACGTTTGCGAAGTCATGTGGGGGTGGCGTCTTCGGCTGACAGCCGTGCCACTGGTACCACTGTGGAGCATACTCAATACGGGCAAATGTGGGTTCCCCCTCGACACAATAGAAGGCTTCGGCTTGCGGGTCGCTTGACAACACCAGGTCGCGCGTCTCGAATGGAGGTCGCACTAGCCAGATGTTGTAGGCGCTGTCTCCCCTTGCCTTGATCGCAGCTGCAATGCTGGCGCGGGCCGCCTGCGCCGGAGTTTTGTTGCGTGCATCGGTCATTGCCATCGTCCCGAGTCGATGGGCACGCAGCATGTGTGTGTATTCGCGACGCGTAACTACCCTTGACGCCAAATGTTGGGCGTCGTACGCTAACGGCTACACCACACGGGTGCGCATACCCGTGTCCAGTAGCCAGTCGTTGCCGCGACTGGCTATTTTTTTGTGGTTATCACGTTGACCGCAGGGTAGTGGTTGCAGGAATATCCGTCAGTATGCGTTATTTTTTTTTCCGTTTGTGGCGGTGCAGCAATGGGGCGACATCCGAAAGCCGAAGCTGACAGGGTCGGCCCCCGACTCTGGGCCAGGTTTCTGAAGCGCCATTTCGGCTCGCGGACCTTGGCTCCGCTGAACGCGCAGCTCCTGTTCCCACCGGCACCGCGCGAGCATTTCGTCTTTGGCATTGACCCACCACCGCTCCCCGAGCGGCTGGCCCCACGATACTTCGAGCGCGCTTATATACGGGGTACCTCACCTGACGGCGACTATGCATCGGACATCTACGATGCGCGGAGCAAGTTCAATTTGTACAACCGCGTCACTGAGCGGGTCCCAGAATCCAGATATTGGCTGCTACGAGAACTGGCGCACTTTGTGGCCGCTGGCGTACCGCCAATCGCGACCAGCGTACGGGTGATCCGCGATCTGCTTGCCGATTTGCGTGTGGTGTTCTTGGAGCGAGACGCGATCGAGACTTGGTTGCGTTTCGACCCCGAGTCGTTGAGGGAGGCCGAGGAAGACTCTATGGAGGCGCTTTGCGAAACCCCACTTCCAGGCCACGTGTCGCTCGTGTACGCCCTATCTCACTTGGCCACTTGGGTGGAACCACCTCGCGATGCCCTGGAGGGGCTCCCGGGCGCTCTACAATCCGCGACGATTGACGCTGCGACGCAGTTCATCAAGATGCTGGACAAACAAGGTTTCGACGATCTGGACGACGTCGTTCCGGCGCTGTCCGGAGTTTTCCAAAGTGCCACACACACGATTGACGCGCTGGGCCCGCGGTCGGCGGCAGACGCTGGCGAAACACCGCCACCTGACTTGGCGCACCACCTCGTTCTGGTCCCAGACACGCCTGCCAATCGCAGCGCAATCGTGCTACTGGCATCCACGAAAGAGGATCCCAGATCTGAAAGCCCTCGGCCGGAATGGGCCGGAGGCGAACGTCCATCCCGCTTATTCGACGCACCTAGACAGACGGCGGCTTACGATACGGATCCGCGACGAGCGATCTCGAGCCTTCTAAACGCATCGGCAAAGGTTCCCCGGCTGTTGCGCGCACGCACGTTGCAAGTCTTGGGAGGGTACAGGGGGATGCTGCACGGGACGTACCCGGTATTCACGGACAGCTGGATCGAAACTGGCACCGAGCAACGTGCAGCCAAGGGGCTGAACCGCTCCGGGTTTATCCAGCACTTATCGGCCTGAATTATGACGCCTTTGGGAACGCACCCTCAAAACCAGACGGGTGCAGCCGATGCGGACTGTCGTGATGATGCTTGCCAGTTCGACGGGACCCGCCGGCTGATTCGCCGGCGCAAGCTGCACGTAGGAAGCAGGTTCACCAAATTCAACGTCTTAGCTGCGACCAGTGCCGGCCGCTGCCGCGTCACCGAGGGCATTGGCGCTCCGTATTGTTAATCTGGCCTGTTCCCCAGCATTCGACGCAGTACTAGAAATACTTGGCACTGCGAAAGAGTAGCAATTTTACTTGGTTCGATATACAAGCTGAAATGATATTTTTGGTGATTTATAATCACTAAGTGGCTGTTTTCACTTTAGTATCAACATAACCAACTTACTCGGATCGGGTGCTGGTGCGGGCCGGCGAGGTCCGAAGACGCTCCACCGTGGAATTCCCGGCGCGCCCCTTCCGCCCATCAGTGTGGCCGAAGGCGGAAGCCTGCCGCGCTCGGCGTAGCGTGTGCTCCGCGCACGACGAGTGGCATCTGATGCTTCGCGCACGATGATTTGTTGCACGGTGGAAAGCCACACGGGACTATCGCCATTTGTAATTCAATGCATTGCGGTTCACACTTCACAATCATGTTGATCAAGCCGCTCCCGATCATCGCAGGGCTCCCGGTTCAACGGACCTGCGCGAATGTGGGCCGTTTTGGCGCTCCCACGGGCTCCTTCCTGCGATGAACCCGGTTTCCACCATCACGTGCCCCGAATGCGGCCACCGGCAGGCGGAAAACATGCCGACCGATGCGTGCCAGTACTTCTATGCGTGCAAGGGTTGTGGGGTCATGTTGAAGCCGAAGCCGGGCGATTGCTGCGTGTTCTGTTCCTACGGCGACGTACCCTGCCCGCCGGTACAGCGCGGCCGCGAGGCAGAAGCCGCTGCTCGCGATGGAGCGCATCCGCCGTACTGAGCCGTATCAGCGGCCCTGGCGACCGCGCGATCGTGGTTTTTGCGATTCGGTGTGAATCCTTTTTGCCGCTCGTGGCCTCCATGAGGTGGACGACACCGATCGCCCCGGGGCACGCACCGCACGCCCCGCCACCGCCCGTTGGTCGAACCTGAATGCCTGAAATTGCCCGACGCCAGCCGGATGGACAAATCCTGCCACCACGGGTTCGAGGAATGCTGCGTGCCCGTGAGATGATCCGTGCGTACCTTGCAGACCGAGTCTCCAGGAAACATGCGGCGCTCGACACTACGAAACGTTGCCAGGGCATTGCTGGTCGCGGTCGTCATCGCGGTGCTGGTCATCGGGTGGCGGCACGGCTTCTCGCTGGAATCGCTGAAGCAGTCGCAGCAATCCCTGCTGGCGCTGAACGCCGCGCATCCGCTGGTCTTTGCAGCCGCGTTCTTCGGGCTGTATGCGCTGGCGACCGCCGTGTCGCTGCCGTTCGGCGCCCTGATGACGCTGGCCGCGGGCGCCCTGCTCGGCCTGGTCGAAGGCACGCTGATCGTGTCCTTCGCCTCGACGCTGGGCGCGACCCTTGCGATGCTGGGCACGCGGTTCCTGTTCGGGGCCTGGGTGCAGGATCACGCCGGCACGAGGCTGGAACGTCTGCGGCGCGGCGTTGCGCGCGACGGCGCGTTCTACCTTTTCAGCCTGCGGCTGGTTCCCGCGATCCCGTTTTTCCTGATCAACGTCCTGGCCGGCCTGACGCCGATCCGCGCTCGCACGTTCTGGTGGACGAGCCAGCTCGGCATGCTGCCCGCGACGCTGGTGTACGTGAACGCCGGCACGCAGCTTGGCCAGGTGAAGTCGCTTTCGGACCTTTTGTCCCCCGAGCTGATCGGCGCCTTCCTGCTGTTGGCGATCCTGCCCTGGCTGGCGCGCGGCGGTCTTGCGCTGCTGCGGCGCCGACGGGTGTATCGCGGCTGGCCGCGGCCGCGTTCGTTCGACCGGAACCTGGTGGTGATCGGCGCCGGTTCGGCCGGACTGGTCAGCGCCTTCATCGGGTCGGCCGTGCGGGCGAAAGTCACGCTGGTGGAATCGGGCGCGATGGGTGGCGACTGCCTCAACACGGGTTGTGTGCCGTCCAAGGCACTGATCCGCATCGCACGCGCGGCGACGGAAATCCGCACGGCATCCCGGTTCGGCATCGAAACGGGCGCGCCGCGGATCGACTTTGCTGCCGCGATGACCCGGGTGCGCGAGGCGATCGACAAGATCGCGCCGCATGATTCGGTCGAACGCTACCGCAAGCTCGGCGTGGACGTGCGCCGCGGACATGCCCGCATCGTCTCGCCCTGGTGCGTGGAAGTGGACGGCGAGCCCGTGACCACGCGCGCGATCGTGATCGCCGCCGGCGCCGAGCCGCGCGTGCCCGACCTGCCGGGGCTGCGCGAGGCAGGGTATCTCACGTCGGAAACGGTCTGGTCGCTGGAGGCACTGCCCGAACGCCTGCTGGTTCTTGGCGGCGGACCGGTCGGCTGTGAACTGTCCCAGGCGTTCGCGCGGCTTGGTTCGCGCGTCACGCTGGTGCAGCGCGGCGCGCGGTTGCTGGAGCGCGAGGATGACGAGGTATCGGCTTTCGTCGAGGACCGCCTGCGCGAAGACGGCGTGGACGTGCGCACCGGTTGCGATGCGAAATCGGTGGAATCGGATCCCGAAGGCAAGTGGCTTTGCTGTGAAAGTTACGGGAACGCTTCGCGCATTCCCTTCGACGCGATCCTGGTGGCAATCGGGCGCGTGCCGCGCACCGAAGGCTATGGATTGGAAGACCTCAAGATTCCACTGACCCCGCGCAAGACCATCGAAACCGACGCCTGGCTGCAGACGCTGTACCCGAACATTCATGCCGCCGGCGACGTGGCCGGTCCGTGGCAGTTCACGCATGCCGGTGCGCACCAGGCATGGTATGCCACGGTCAACGCGCTGTTTGGCAGCATAAAGCGTTTCCGCGTGGACGAGCGCGTGATGCCGGCGGTCACCTTCACCGATCCGGAAATCGCGCGCGTGGGGCTGAACGAGCGCGAAGCACGGGCACGAAACGTCGCGTTCGAGGTCACACGATATGAGCTTGCCGAACTCGACCGCGCACTGGTCGAGCAGTCCCCGCGCGGTTTCGTGAAGGTCCTGACCGTGCCTGGCAAGGATCGCATCCTGGGTGCGACCTGCATCGGTCCGCACGCGGGCGAATGGATCAGCGAATGTGTGCTGGCGATGCGCCACCGCATCGGGCTCAACGGCATCCTGGCCACCGTGCACGCCTACCCGACTTACGCCGAAGCCAACAAGTACGCCGCCGGTGCCTGGAAGAAGGCCCACGCGCCCGAGCGCGTCTTGCGCTGGCTGGAACGCTGGCACCACTGGCGCCGGCACGAATCCCGCGTGGCGCGCACCACCCATCCGCACAAACAGGAGAAAGACCCCGCATGAATGCCGTGGTTGCCGAACGCCGCCTCACCTTCCAGCAGACCCTGCGCGCGCATGGCGTGGGCCGCACGCGCGCGCCGCTGGAGATTCTGCAGGTCAACGTCGGCAAGCTGTGCGACCTGGCCTGCCACCACTGCCACGTCGAGGCCGGCCCGAAGCGCACCGAAATCATGCAGGCCGGCACCGTGGCGCGGATCCTGGAGTTGCTTGTCGACGCGCCCGGCGTGCACACGGTGGACCTCACCGGAGGCGCACCGGAAATGAACCCGCACTTTCGCGAACTGGTGCGCGGTGCGCGCGCGCTCGGCAAGACGGTGCTCGATCGCTGCAACCTCACCATCCTGTTCCGCCCCGGCCAGGAGGACACCGCCGAATTCCTGGCGGCGCAACGGGTCAAGGTGATCGCTTCCCTGCCCTGTTACACCGCCGCCAATGTCGAGAAGCAGCGCGGGAAGCACGTGTTCGATCCGAGCATCCGGGGGCTGCACCGACTCAACGCACTCGGCTACGGCAAGCCTGGTTCCGGGCTGGAGCTGGACCTGGTCTACAACCCCGTCGGCGCCAGCCTGCCGCCGCCGCAGCAGAAGCTTGAAGACGACTACCGTCGGGAACTGCGCGAACACTTCGGCATCGTGTTCAATCGCCTGTTCACCATCACCAACATGCCGATCAAGCGCTTCCTGCACCTGCTCGAACGCGAAGGCCGCGTCGAGCAGTACATGCAGACCCTGATCGATGCGTTCAACCCGGCGGCGGCCCGCAACGTGATGTGCCGCAACCTGCTGTCGGTAAGCTGGGACGGACAACTGTACGATTGTGATTTCAACCAGGCGCTGGAACTGCCACTGGCCGGTCGCCGGCGCACGCTGTGGGACATCGAAAAGCTGACCGATTGCGAACGCGACCCGATCGCCTTCGCCGAGCATTGTTTCGGCTGCACCGCCGGTGCGGGCAGCTCTTGCGGAGGAGCCCTGACCTGATGGAAAACTCGACTGAAACCCTCGACACCGCCGCGGAAATCCGCGACGGTGTGCGTGACTACTACGGCAAGACGCTGCAATCGAGCGCCGATCTGAAGACCTCGGCATGCTGTGCCGCGACCGCCATGCCGGCGCACCTGCGGGCCATCCTTGCCCGCCTGCATCCGGAAGTGAAAGAGCGCTTCTACGGCTGCGGCTCGCCGCTGCCGCCCGCGCTGGAAGGTGCCACGGTGCTGGACCTTGGCTGCGGCAGCGGGCGCGATGTGTACCTGCTTTCGGCGCTGGTGGGCGAGCACGGCCGCGTGATCGGCGTGGACATGACGCGCGAGCAACTGGAAGTCGCGGAACGTCATCGCGCGTTCCATGCGCAGGCCTTTGGCCACGCCCGCAGCAACGTCGAATTCCACCACGGCGACCTCGCCGACCTTGCCGCGCTCGACATCCCGGATCAATCGGTGGACGTGGCGGTATCCAACTGCGTGCTCAACCTGGTGCCGGACAAGCCGCGCGCGTTCGCCGAAATCCTGCGCGTGTTGAAGCCCGGCGGTGAGCTGTATTTCTCCGATGTGTTCGCCGACCGCCGCCTGCCGCGCGCCTTGCTGGCTGACCCGGTGCTGGTCGGCGAATGCCTTGCCGGCGCGCTGTACGTCGAGGACTTCCGGCGCCTGCTGGGCGACCTCGGCGTCGCCGACGCGCGGGTCTGTGCGCGCAGCAGCATCACGATCGATGATCCCGATGTCGCGGCGAAAATCGGCTTCGCGCACTTCAGCTCGATCACCTGGCGCGTGTTCAAGCTGCCGCTGGAAGACCGCTGCGAGGACTACGGGCAGGTCGCAACGTATCGTGGCAGCCTGCCCGAAAGCCCGCACCGGTTCACCCTGGACGACCACCACGAATTTGAGGCCGGGAAACCCGCGCGGGTGTGCGGCAACACCGCGGACATGCTGGCGCAGACGCGTTTCGCGCGGCACTTCCGCGTCGAGGGCGACAAGTCGCGGCACTTCGGGCTGTTCGATTGCGCGCCCGCCACGGCCACCACCAGCGGCAAGGCATCATGCTGCTGACGGATACCGCATGAATCGTCCCCCTGCCCCGGCCCCGCGGTCATCCCGCCACGCGACTCCACGACTTTCCGTCATTGTGCCGTTCGCACCGGGCGAGGCGGACGGCCAGGCGCTCTTCGAACAACTGCGCGCCCTTCCGGCCGATGCCGAGATCATCGCGGTGTACGCCGACCCTGCGCGGCAAACGGAAGAAGCCAAAGCACCCGTCGCAGCGTTCCTGCCGAAGGTGCGCGAATTCTCCAGCGCCCCCGGACGCGCACGCCAGATGAATGCCGGCGCACGCGCTGGCCGCGGTCGCTGGCTGTGGTTCCTGCATTCCGATTCACGCCTGTGTCCGCAAACGCTGGCTGCGCTGGGCCGTTTCGTCGATCGCGACGAGGATGCGCTGGGTTATTTCGACCTGCGCTATCGCAACGATGGCCCCCGACTCGCCAGGCTCAATGCGATCGGCGCCAACCTCCGGTCGCGCTGGCTGGGCCTGCCCTTCGGCGACCAGGGCTTCGTTCTGCCGGCGGCGTGGTTTTCGCGCCTCGGTGGCTATGACGAAAGCGCCGCCTGCGGCGAGGATCACCTGCTGGTGTGGCGCGCGCGCGGCGCCGGCCTGCCCTTGCAGCGCATCGGCGCACCGCTTGCCACCAGTGCGCGCAAGTACGCACGCGATGGCTGGTGGCGCGTCACGCGCCGGCACGCGCGCCTGACATTGCGCCAGGCGCTGCCGGAACGACGCAGGCTGCGCGAAGCGCGGCGTGTGCTGGGCCGCGAGGATCACGAAACGCCATGACCGCCGCCGTCGCGATTTTCGTCAAGACGCCGGGCCACTCGCCGGTCAAGACGCGCCTGGCCGCGGGCATCGGGCCCGGCGCCGCGGTCGCGTTCCACGAGCTGTCCGCGCGCGCCGTGGCGGAAGTTGCGTCCGCGCTGGGACCTGCCGCCGCACCCTGCTGGGCGATTGCCGAACCCGACGCGATGACCGAAGCGCGCTGGCTTGCCCTGCCCGCCATCTGGCAAGGCCATGGCGACCTGGGCACACGCCTGCACCAGGTCCATTCGCGGTTGCTCGCGGTACATGATGCCGTGCTGCTGCTGGGCGCCGATGCCCCGCAAGTCGCGCCGGAACTGCTGCACAAGTCGCTGGCGGCCATCGCCAACCCGGCAACGCCATTCGCGATGGGCGAATCCGCCGACGGCGGCTTCTGGCTGTTCGGCGGACGGGTTCCCGTACCACGTGAAGTGTGGTGCAACGTGCGTTACTCGCAGCCGGACACCGCTGCACAGTTGCGCACGGCACTGGCAGGCGTTGGCCGGATCGCTGATCTGCCACCGCTGATCGACGTTGACGAGGTCGACGATCTTGCATCCGTGGCCGGCGCCCTGGCGGCGCTGCCCGCGCCGTTGCCAGCGCAACGCGCGCTGGCACGCAAACTGGAACGGTGGCTGGAGCGCATCGCCGCCTGAAATCTGTTGTGGATCACGACGCTCGATGAAGGAAAAGCGCAATCGTGGGATTACGTGTGCGCTCGACCTCGGTGTGGGTGGCGGCGGAAAATTGCGCGGCAAATATCCATCACGATTCAGGATGCCGGAACCCTCCCTCTCCCCCAACAGCTTCATCGTTGGGGGAGAAGGTTTGGGATGAGGGGGGCCGCCCGGTCGGTCCGCGCGATGGCTTCAACAAACATCGCGGGCTCAGGAACTTCGCTGCGGGTGTTGACCTGCCGCTTGGTGCAGCCCCCTCACCCAACCCTCTCCCCCGCGACAAGCGCGGGGAAAGGGCTCTTCTGTCGCTGGTGCATCATCTCGGTGCGAGTTCGAAGTGTCGGAACACTCCCTCTCCCCCAACGGCCTCATCGTTGGGGGAGAGGGTTGGGGCGAGGGGGCAACCCTGTCGGTCCACGCGGTGGGTCCAAACAAGGCGTGGCAGACTGGGAGTTTTACTTCGAACGTGGACACACCGACCGATGCAGCCCCGCCCCCTTACCCAACCCTCTCCCCCGCGACAAGCGCGGGGGCGAGGGCTTCTTCACCGCGGCGCCAAGCCGCTGGTCGCTCCAAGGCGCTGGGGCGGCTGCAGCACATACGCATCAAGCGCGTGCGAGCTCGAACAGGCATACCTTGCCCGCGATCAACTCGCGGCGCGCGGTGATTTCCAGACCAGCCTCGGCAATGGCCGGCGTGACGTCGCGGTCCAGGTGCGCGCCGTAGGCCCAGCGTGCCCACGGTGCCCACAGCCGCGCGGACCAGCGTGCGAACGCGCCTTTCGGGGGGATGAATTCCAGCAGCCGGATTTTTCCGTCCGGCCGGGTGACACGAGCCAGTTCCTCGAGCGCGGGAACCTGCAGCGAATCGGGCAACGTGCACAGCAGGAAACTCTCCACCGCGGCATCGAAGGTCACGTCGGCGAACGGCAAGCGCGTGACGTCGGCGCGGACCAGCGCCACCGATGCCGGCGCATCGCGCAGCCTGCGCCGGGCGCGCCGCAGCATCGCGGCGCTGAGATCGATTGCGGTCACCTCGGCGCCAGCTGGATGAGACGACAGGTTGCGACCGGTACCCACGCCGGCTTCGAGAATCCTTCCGGACAGCCCGGCAAACAACGCCGGGCGGATGCGCCGGTAGCGCCCGTACTCGAACGCACCGTCGAGCAGGTCGTAGAACGGCGCGATGCGCCGGTAACGCCGTTCCAGGTCGCGTCTGGCCCCTGTCATGCGTGGGTCCGCTTCACGATTCGCGCGACGCTTGCCGCCGGGCGCGGAAGAATTCGCGCAACAACGCGGCGGATTCTTCGGCCAACACGCCGCCCTGCACCATGATGCGGTGGTTGTGGCGATCCGACACCAGCGTGTCGAACACGCTGCCGGCCGCGCCGGTCTTGGGGTCGGCGGCGCCATAGACGACCCGCGCCACGCGCGCATGCACCAGCGCCATGGCACACATCGCGCACGGTTCGAGCGTCACGTACAGCGTCGAACCGGGAACCCGGTGATTGCCCAGCCGCTGCCCGGCATCGCGCAACGCGCCGATCTCGGCGTGCGCACTGGGGTCGCTGAGCGTGATGTTGCGGTTCCAGCCTTCGCCGACGATTTCGCCATCCAGCACCAGCACCGCGCCCACCGGAACCTCGCCGTCGGCGTCGCGCGCATGCGCGGCGAGTTCCAGCGCGCGGCGCATGAAAGATTCATCGTCGGTGCTTGTGGGGATCATGTCTGGACCGGGCTGCCGTCGTTCCTCGACATGGAGACCATGGACTGCCACGCCATGCAGGGTCAATCCTGGCCTCGGGCGCATCGAAGCGCTGGATTCCGGGTTCTGTCCGCGCGGGGCGCGGACAGCCACGGAATGACGATGTTCTTCGAGGTCAGGTGCCGCGCATGAGCGGTTGAAGTTGGCTACTCCCACTCTATTGTAAACAAGACATTTTTATCTTTTATATTCAATGGCTTATTTT
>CAZAXF010000011.1:0-63435 GCA_964489055.1 uncultured Rhodanobacter sp.
CAGCGAGCGTCCCCTCTCCCCCTCAGCGAGCGCAGCGAGCGTGCCCCTACAACCGATCGTCCACCGCGTCCCTGGGCAACACGTCCTTGACATCGAACAGCACGCAATCGGGTTTGCCCAGCGCGCGCAACGCGGCCGCGCCCATCTCCGTGAATTGCCGGTGCGCAACCGCCAGCACCATCGCGTCGTAGCTCCCGGGCCTGGGTTCGGACACCAGATCCACGCCGTATTCGCGCCTGGCCTCGGCCGCATCCACCCACGGGTCGCACACGTCGATGTCGGCGTGGCAGGCGCGGAATTCATCGATGATGTCGATGACCCGGGTGTTGCGAAGGTCGGGACAGTTTTCCTTGAAGGCCAGCCCCAGCACCAGCACCTTCGCCCCGGCCACGTGGATGCGCTTTTCCAGCATCAGGCGGATCACGCGCTCGGCCACGTGCCGGCCCATGCTGTCGTTGATGCGGCGGCCGGACAGGATCACCTCGGGATGGTGGCCGATTTCCTGCGCCTTGTGGGTGAGGTAGTACGGATCGACGCCGATGCAGTGGCCGCCCACCAGGCCCGGCCGGAACGGCAGGAAGTTCCACTTGGTACCGGCGGCTTCCAGCACGTCCAGCGTGTCGATCCCGAGCCGGTGGAAGATCACGGCCAACTCGTTGATCAACGCGATGTTGAGGTCGCGCTGGGTGTTCTCGATCACCTTGGCTGCTTCGGCCACCTTGATGCTGGAGGCCTTGTGGGTGCCGGCGCTGACCACCCGCCGATACAGCGCATCGACGAAATCGGCCACTTCCGGCGTCGAGCCCGAGGTCACCTTCAGGATCGTGTCCAGCTTGTGCTGCTTGTCGCCGGGGTTGATTCGTTCGGGGCTGTAGCCGGCGTAGAAGTCCCGGTTGAACTTGAGGCCCGAGGTGCGCTCGATGATGGGCACGCACACCTCTTCGGTCGCACCCGGATACACGGTCGACTCGAAGATCACCACCTCGCCGCGGCTGATCGCTTCGCCCACGGTGCGGCTGGCCGCCTTGAGCGGGCCGAGGTCGGGACGCTTGGCGCGATCAATCGGCGTTGGCACCGTGACGATGAACACGTTGCAGCGCGCAAGATCGGACGGATCGTCGCTGAATGCCAGCTGCGTCGCACCGGCCAGTTCTTCCGGCGTGGTTTCCAGGGTGTGGTCACGCTGCTGGCGCAATTCGCCGATGCGCGCGGCATTGATGTCGAAGCCCAGCGTGGGCAGCTTGCGTCCGAATCCCACCGCCAGCGGCAGGCCGACGTAACCGAGACCGATCACGGCTATGCGGAGGGCATCGGGACTGGGCAGCGGGGCGTGGGCCATGGAGGTTCCTTCGAATTGAATGCGCGGCGACGCGCCGCGTCCAAAGCGGGCTATGCTGGCACGGAACGGCGCCATTGCAAAGCCGCCAGCGCGAAGGCGATCAGCGCGATGCCGATCCATTCGGCCGCCGACGGCCGTTCGGCCAGCAGCGCCCACGCGAACAGCACGCCGGCAACCGGGATCGCCAGGCTGGTCAGGCCCGCGACGTTGGCCGGAAGACGCTGCACCACCACGGCCCACAGCACCCAGCACACACCGGAAGTGAGAAGGCCGTTGTACAGCAGCGCGGCGATGTAGGGCACGGTCCACGCCACGGCACGTTCGTGGGTGCTGAGCGCGAGCAGCACCAGCCCCAGTGTGCCGGCCAGCATCTGCCAGGCGGTGAGGCGCAGCGGCGTGACATCCGGATATTTCTGGAACACGTGCTTGGAAAGCACCGTCGCAATCGCCCAGGCAAGCCCGGCCGCGATCGCCAGCGCAATGCTGCGCGGGGCACCCAGCGGGTGCCATGGTCCGACCACGCACACGAATCCGGCCGCGGCCAGCGCGATGCAACCCCAGCGCCACCAGCCTGGTTTCTCGTGCAGCCACCACCACGCCAGCGGCACCACCCAGAACGGCATGCTGTAGGCCAGAAGCGCGGTCTTGCCGGCGCCGCCGGAAACCAGCGCCCACTGCGCCAGCGCCTGGAACCCGGTGGTCTGGGCGATGCCGATGGCGATGGTGGGAAGCCACGGCGTGGGGCGAAGATTCCGGCGCTGCAGCGCCAGCAGGCTGAACAACACCAGCGTCCCGATCACGTAGCGTTGGGCGGAAAACGTGAACGGACCGCCGTAGCGCATCGCGGTCTTCATCACCGTCCAGTTGAGGCTCCACAGGACGGTCAGGACCGCGAGGCCAAGCCAGGCCGCGCGCGTGGAGCGCGTATCATTCAAGGCGGACATCATTTCAGACGAGGAGGTGCCACATGCGCAACAAGACAGCGCTTGTCCTGGCAGCGGCGGGACTGGGAATGGCCGTCATGATAATCGGCACCGCA
Organism: uncultured Rhodanobacter sp.; assembly: GCA_964489055.1. Classification (GTDB taxonomy): domain Bacteria; phylum Pseudomonadota; class Gammaproteobacteria; order Xanthomonadales; family Rhodanobacteraceae; genus 66-474. The sequence continues at coordinate 2,379 of CAZAXF010000011.1, forward strand.
TGGGCCGGCAGCGGCAGCGATCGCCTGATGCAGGTCGACATGCACATCACGATGCACATGAGCGGGATGCCGGCGATGGCCCCGCGCACCTTGCAGCACAAGGTCTGCATGCCGGCCGGAAAATTCGATGCGCACGCGTTGCAGCGCGTTGCCAGCGCGAGCCACGGCCAGTGCCATGTCGAGAACTTCACCAAACACGGCAGCGAAATCAGCTACGACGTCGTGTGCAAGGCTCCCGCACAGGTCACCAGCCATGCCGTGATCCACCTTGACGGCGAGGACGCGTTCACCGGCACCACGCACACCGCGATGAACGTCCAGGGACACGCCATGACTTCGGACAGCCGGTTCACCGCCAAACGCATCGGCAGCTGCACCTACACGCCGCCCGCTTCATCCTGATGGCGCGTCACGGCTCGCGGCGCCGGATCACCTCGAAGGGCGTTTCGCGTCCCCCGTAGAGTGGCATCGCGCCTTCGGGGAATCCCCACGCGTGCATGGTCACCACCTCGAAGGTCGCCGGGATGCGGCCTTCGCGGCGGCGTGTCTCGTAGGCATCCAGCATGGCCTTGAAGCGGGCCTTGCCGGTCAGCCCGCGCCCGCGTTCACGGTCGGCGTTGGTGGCGCCAAGGCCCTTCAGATCGGCCATCAGGCCGCGCACGTCGGGGTAGTCGAGGACGACGTGGTCGGCGTCCAGCACCGGATCCTTGAGGCCGGCCGCGAGTGCCGCGTCGCCAAGGTCGTGCATGTCGAGAAATCGGCCGACGTGCGGCCGGGTGTCGTCGGCCGCGGCCCAAGCTGCACGCAGTTCGTGCAGCGTATCGGGGCCGAGACTGGAGACGACCACGAATCCGCCGGGTTTCAGTACCCGCGCCATTTCCCGGAAGAAGGGCCGCGGTGCGTCGCACCACTGCAGGCACAGGTTGGAATACACCACGTCCATGCTGCGATCGGGCAACGGCAGCGCCTGCGCATCGGCGCAGATGCGCGCGAAGGCCCTGCGCCAGCCGGCATGTTTGCGCGCGCGGCGGAGCATCGGCAACGCAAGGTCGAGCGCGATCACCTCGGCGCCGTGCCAGCGTTTCTTCAGAAGCACGGTGCCGCGGCCGGTGCCGCAGCCGATGTCCAGCACCCGCGCGGGCTTGCCTTCGTAGTAGTCGAGGCTTTCCAGCAGGCGTGACTCCACCTCGCGCTGCAGCGCGTCGTGGCGCTCGTAGCTGGCCGCCGCGCGTGCGAACGCGCGCCGCACCTGCTGCGGGTCGATCCGGGAATCGTTCATGCCGGTTGCCGTGCCAGCAGGGGTTCGAGCGCCGCCACCACTTCATCGGTGTGACCGATGAACGGTGCGTGGCCGGCACCGGCGATGCAGGTGAACCGGCCGTCGCATTGTGCTGCGCCCCAGCGCATGGCCTGCCACGGGATCAGGCGGTCGCGGCGGCCGGCGATCCACGTGCTCGGTTGCTCCAGGCGGGCGACCCGCTCGCGCAGGTCGCCGTGTTCGAGCACATCCAGGCCCTCGACCAGCGCCCGCACCGCGGGCCGATGCTCGCTGAAGGTGTGCGCGCGCAGGCGGCGCAGGTCCTCGCGCGCGGAATCGCTGCCCAGCGCCTCCAGCGCCAGGAAGCGTTCCAGCGTGGCCTCGTAGTCGGTCTCGAGGTCGCGCCCGAATTCGGCCAGGATCTCCGGCGACACCGCGTACGACCAGCCGTCGCCGCGTGCAAAGCGAGGCGAGGCGCAGAGCATCGCCAGCGCCGACACCTGTTCGGGAAAATCCAGCGCGGCTTCGAGCGCATACAGGCCGCCCAGCGACCAGCCCAGCCAGATCGCCGGCGGCAGGCGCTCGGCGATCGCGCGCACGCACTCGGACGGCCGCAGCGACACCGTCGAATCGTGTGAACGGCCGTGGCCGGGAAGATCCACGATGTGCAGCGTGCAGCGATCGCGCAGCGCGTCCACCAGCGGCGCGAACACGCCGCCATGCATGGCCCATCCGTGCAGCAGCACGAGGCGCGTGTCGCCCTGGCCCTGGGTGTCGATGAAGATGTCGGACATTTGACGGGACTCGGGACTCGGGACTCGGGACTCGGGACTCGGGACTCGGGACTCGGGACCCGGGACTCGGGATTCGGGATTCGGGATTCGGGATTCGGGATTCGGGACTCGGGTTTCGGGATTCGGGACTCGGGATTCGGGACTCGGGTTTCGGGACTCGGGTTTCGGGATTCGGGGAATTGCAACTTCTCTGTTCGTCATTCCGGACGCCGCGCCAGCGGCGATCCGGAATCCATGTTGGCCTTGCGTCCGCCGGTATCGTCCAAGGGCGGAATGTGCGCCAACGCCTCCAGCAACTTGTCGACATCGGCTTCCGAGTGCGCCGCCGACAACGTAACGCGCAGCCGGGCCTTGCCGCGCGGCACGGTAGGCGGGCGGATCGCGGTGACCAGGAACCCGGCCGCTTCCAGCGCCTGCGAAGCCGCCACGGTGCGCGCGGCGTCGCCCAGCACGACGGGCTGGATCGCGGTGCGCGAATCCCCGAGCGGCAGGCCGAGCTGCGTGGCGCCGTCGCGGAAGCGTGCAATCAGCCATTGTAACTTTTCGCGCCGCGCGTCGTCCGCGCGCGCGACCCGCACCGCCGCCGCGGCCGCCGCGGCCAGCGCCGGCGGCATCGCCGTGGTGTAGACGAAGGTGCGCGCGAACTGGGTGAGGCCTTCGATCAAGGCGCGGCTGCCGAGCACCGCCGCGCCGAGGCCACCGAGCGCCTTGCCCAGCGTCACCATCAGCACCGGCACGTCGTCCTGCGTGAGGCCGGCTTCGGCCACACTGCCCGCGCCGTGCGGACCCAGCACGCCGAGGCCGTGCGCGTCGTCGACCTGCAACAGCGCGCCCTGGGCGCGACAGAGTCTTGCAAGCTCATCCAGCGGCGCCACGTCCCCGTCCATGCTGAACACGCCGTCGGTCGCCAGCAGCGCCGGCTTGCCAGCCACGCTGGCAAGCTGCCGCGCCGCGCCCCCGACGTCGTTGTGCGGGTAGCGTTTCAGCGTGGCGCCGGCCAGCCGCGCGGCATCCAGCAGGCTGGCGTGGTTGAGCTTGTCCTCGATGCAGGCGCACTCGCGATCGAGCAGCGCCTGGGCAATGCCCAGGTTGGCCAGCCAGCCCGACGAGAACAGCAGCGCCGCCTCGCGCCCGGTCCATTCGCACAGTGCTTCCTCGAGGCGCGCGTGCTCACGATGATGGCCGCACACCAGGTGCGCCGCGGTGCTGCCGACGCCGGCATCGCGGGCGGCGTCGTGGAGTGCCTTGACGACGCGCGGATCCTGCGCCAGCCCGAGGTAATCGTTGCTGCAGAAGTTCAGCAACTCGCGGCCGTCGATCGTGACGCGCACGCCGCGCGCCGCCTCGACCGTCCGCGCACGGCGCAGCAACCCGGCGCGTTCGCGTTCGGCGACGCGCGCGGCCAGCGTGGCGAGCAGCTCCGGACGCATCAAGGGACCGGGCCTCCAGACACTCTCGTCATTCCGGACGCGCCCCCTGGGGGCGCGATCCGGAATCCATGCCTTGGTTGCTTGCGGCAACGCCGTGGATTCCGGGTTCCCGCGCCGATAAAGCCGGCGCGGGCCCCGGAATGACAAGGACAAGGATCATGCCCGCGGGTCAGGCCGCATCCGGACACGATTCGAGGATGTCCGCATGCACCGTGGCGGCCTCGTGCGCGTCACCGTCGACCTGCATGGGATGCAGGTCAAGGCGCCGGAACAGTTCGTGGTCGTGCTCGACGTCGGGGTTGCCGGTGGTCAACAGCTTTTCGCCCATGAAGATCGAGCCGGCGCCGGCGAAGAAGCACAGCGCCTGCATCTCGTCGCTCATCTGCTGGCGGCCGGCCGACAGGCGCACGATGGATTTCGGCATCACGATGCGTGCGACCGCGATGGTGCGCACGAATTCGAACGGATCGATCCTGTCGGCGTCGGCCAGCGGCGTGCCCGGCACGGGCACCAGCTGGTTGATCGGCACCGACTGCGGGTGTTCGGGCAGGTTGGCCAGCGCCTGCAGCAGGCCGGCCCGCTGCGCGCGCGTCTCGCCCATGCCGACGATGCCGCCGCAGCAGGTTTTCAGGCCCGCGTCGCGGATGTCCTCCAGCGTGTCGAGGCGGTCCTCGAATTCGCGGGTGTGGATGATCTCGCCGTAGTAGTCGGGCGAGGTGTCGATGTTGTGGTTGTAGTAGTCGAGGCCGGCGTCCTTCAGCGCTTTGGCGTGGCCTTCGCCGAGCAGGCCCAGCGTCGCGCAGGTTTCCATGCCCAGCGCCTTCACTTCCCGGACGATCGCGGCGACCTTGGGAATATCGCGATCCTTGGGACCGCGCCACGCCGCGCCCATGCAAAAACGCGAGGCGCCGGCGGCCTTGGCCGCGCGCGCGCGTTCCAGCACCGCATCCACGTCCATCAGTTTCTGCGCCTCGACGCCGGTGTGGTAGCGCTGCGCCTGCGGACAATACGCGCAGTCTTCGGGACAGCCACCGGTCTTGATCGACAACAGCGTGGAGACCTGCACCGCATTGGAATCGTGGTTCGCCGCGTGCACCGCGTGCGCGCGGGCGACCAGGTCCATGAACGGCAGGTCGAACAGCGCCTCGATCTCTTCCCGCGCCCAGTCGTGGCGCACCACCGCGTTGCTGCCCGTGCCGTCCATCGACGCACCTCCACCTCTACAGTAGGCCGCAAGTTTCCGAGCCGGATGGATGCCTGTCAACTTGAAAGCGACGGATCTGGTTGACGGCGCGCTGGACGCGCTGCTGCCTTCGCACTGCCTGCTGTGCGGCGCGCGCGGCCAGGGCGCGTTGAGCCTGTGCCCCGATTGCGCGGCGGAAATGCCGCGCAACAAGGTGCGCTGCGAACGCTGCGCCCTGCCGCTGGAAACACCCGCACCGCTGTGCGGCCGCTGCATCAAGCACGAGCCACCCTGGCAGGCCGCGTGGGTGCCGTTTCGCTACGAATGGCCACTGGCGCAACTGGAATCACGCTTCAAGTTCAGCGGCGACCTGGCCGCCGGGCGCACCTTGTCGCTGCTGTGGCTTGCATCGCCACCGCCCGCCCAGATGCCGCAGGCCATCGTCCCGGTCCCGCTGCACCGCGCCCGCCTGCGCAAGCGTGGCTACAACCAGGCGCTGGAACTGGCCAAGCCGTTGGCGAAGCACTTCCGGATTCCGCTATGGCGCGATGCACTGCAGCGCACCCGCGCCACCGGCGCCCAGACGGAACTGACCGCGGTGCAGCGCCGCCGCAACGTGCGCGGCGCCTTCGCGGCCTCAATCGACGGCGATGCGCCGGAGCACGTCGCGGTGCTGGACGACGTTTTCACCACCGGCGCGACGCTGGGCGAATGCGTGCGCGTGCTGAAGCGCGCGGGTGTTGCGCGCATTGACGTCTGGGCCCTGGCGCGCGCGCCGGCGGCGCGCTGACCCGCGAGGCGATCGTGCGCAGGCGTGGTTCTGCAGACACTCCCGGCAGGCGCCTACGCCCGTGCGTAGGCGACCGGACTGCTGCGCCCTCTTGTGCCCGTCACCATCCGTGGCTTGTTCCGCCCGCCTCCCGGGCGGGCGGGTGACTTCTCTTTGCATGGCCAAGAGAAGTCACCAAGAGAAAGGCCACCCCGGCACCGCGCTTTTCGGCCCTCCATGGCCGAAAAGTCCGTGAGGTGCGGCCGGGCTTGGCCCACGCGCCCTCCCTGGCGCGGGGGCCAAGTGGGCGCGATCCCTCGCGCCCACCCTGTCGGGCCTGATCGTCCGCACCTCACCGCGGCGCAGGGGCCCCGACAGCGCGCGCTTCCTGCGCGCCGTTGCCCTACGGCAATCGACCGCACCAGCTTCGCCCGAAGCGATGCCGGCACACCCCAGGAAAGTCCCCGCGCACAGGATGTGCGCCCCATGGGGCCCCTCAAACACGGCGGGCGGTCGGCGGATCAGCCCGAAGGGTGGCGCACAGGATGTGCGCCAGTTCGCCGTCGGGCCATGGATGGCCCGTCGGCGAACCCCGGCGATCGCACGCGGACCCGGAGCCCAGGGGCGAGCCGGGAAAACACGACATGCCAGTGGCATGTCGTGCCGGCGAGCGGGCAGTCCAGGGATGGACTGCCCCGAACTTGGGCGGCGAAGCGGGACGCGTAGCCGTCCAAGGGCGGAGGGCGTGTTTGCGGGGTGGCCTTCTCTTTACTCCGGGCATCCTGCCCTCCGCCCTTCGGGCCGGCTGCGCCGTTCTCGCGCGTTCCCGACGCGCGAGTGGTGACTTTCTCTTGGCCAGGCAAGAGAAAGTTACCCGCGCCCTGGAGGGCGCGGAATAAAGACAGGGACGTCGTTCCAGGGACACGCGTGACGCCTTGCCACAAGCGAGGGCGGGCTCCAGCTCATGCGAACCGCAATGTGCGGATGGATGCACCGACGATGTGCGTCAGGCAATCGCCAGCGCCACCACCATTCCCAGCCAGATCACCCCACCCACCCAGTTGTTGTTGCGAAACGCCGCGAAGCACGCCTCGCGCTGACGCCAGCGCATCATCCACAACTGGCGCGCGAACAGCAGCAGCGCCAGGCCGAGTCCGGCCAGGAACGGCCATTCCAGTTGTGCGCGCTGACCCACCAGCAGCAGTGTCAGCAGCATCGTCGCCATCAGGATGCCGATGATCGGCAGGTCGGCGTCGCCGAACAGGATCGCGGTGGATTTGGCGCCAGCGCGCAGGTCGTCGTCGCGATCGACCATCGCGTATTCGGTGTCATACACCGTCGAGAACAATATGTTGGCGATGAACAGCAACCAGGCGACCGGCGGCACGTCGTTGGTGATCGCGGCAAACGCCATCGGAATGCCCCAGCCGAAGGCTGCGCCCAGGACCACCTGCGGCAGGCTGGTGTAGCGCTTGGAGAACGGGTACAGCGCGGCCAGCGCGGCGCCCGCGAAGGAAAGGTAGATCGTCAGGCGGTTGGTGAAGGCCACGACCAGCACGAAGCCGAGCAGGCACAGCCCGGTGAACACCGCCACGGCTTCCCAGGGTTTCACCCGGCCGGCCGCGATCGGACGGCCGGCGGTGCGTGCCACCTGCGGGTCGAGCTTGCGGTCGGCGAAGTCGTTCATGGCGCAGCCGGCCGCGCGCATCACGAATACGCCGACGGTGAACACCGCAAGGTATTTCCATTGCGGCATCGCGTCGTTGCCGGCCAGCCACAGTGCCCACCAGGTCGGCCACAACAACAGCAATGCGCCGATCGGGCGGTCCATGCGCACCAGCACCAGCAGGTCGCGCGCCTTGTCGCGCCAGGTACGCGGCAGCACGTGCAGCAGGAATTCGATCACGCGGGTCGAGCGCGGCGAGGCATCGGCCGGGTGCGCGCCATCGGCATCGCTCGGCGCCGGGCGCGGCGCCAGTTTCAGCTCGGCCGACGGGTTGGCCTCGCCACTTGCCGCCGCGTCATCCGGCCGCGCGGTTCCTGCCGGATCCCCGAACCCGGCCAGCGGCAGCTCCGGTTGTTCCGGGGCGGTGCGGGTGTGCTTGCCGCGGGAGGCGCTGTGCTTGCGGGTCATGGATTACCTTGTATCGGCTGCCGACTCGTGCGCACTCGCCAGCCAGTCGGCGGTCGGCCGCGAACCGGGTTCGTCGACGCCAGCCGGCAGCAGGGTCAGGACCGCGGTGCCGGTGTCCTTGTCCAGCCGCGTGGTGTAGCGCTGGTGCGCTGGTGCGCCGGCAACGAACGTTGCGAGGCCGATCTGCGTTCCATGCGTGTCATGAAACTGCACCACGTAACGCCGCCCGCCCACGTTCATCCAGATGAACTTCATGCCGGCCATGTCGCTGGGCGCGAACGAACCCGGCGTGGCGACGCCCGGCGGCAACAGCTTCAGGTCGAAGCGGGGCGGATCGGCATGGTACGCGCTGACGTAGCGCTGGCCGTTGCGAAGCGCCGCCTCGAACTCCTGCTTGTCGATGCGCTTGCCGTGCTGATCGTGCAGCACCGTCTCGACCGGGGACACGCTTGCGTTGCGGGACACGGGGCCGGCTGCGGAGGCCGCCGGCGTGGCCGCGACCACCGGCAGGGCGCAGGCGGCAAGCAGCAAGCCGGCAAACGTGGCGCGGATGTTCATGGGTCGGTTTCCCCGGGGCTGGTGAAAGTTCGATTGTCGCGCAAACGCCGGCTTGCCGCTAACCACCCGAAGCGTGCGCAAGGGCGGCCTTGACCCACTTTTCCAGCGAAGCGGCGCTGGCGTCGCTCCTGGCGCCGATGCGGGTGGCGAGGACCTTGCCGTCGGCGCCCACCACGAGCATGGTCGGGTATACCTTGATCCCGAGCTTGTCGGTGAAAGCCTTGCCGTCGTGCAGGACCGGCCAGTTGAAATGCCGCTGCTTCACAAAGTCCGCGGCGGTCCTTCCATCGTCATAGGTAATCGCGACAACCCGCCGGTCAGGGAACTGCTCGTGGTAGGCATCGAGTTCGGGCAGTTCGGCAATGCACCCGATGCAGTCGGCGAAGAAGAAGTCCACGACGTACGGTTTGCCTTTCAGGCTCGCGCTGTCGATGCGGCCGCCGCCGACCCGGGGCAGGTCGAAGGCGGGGAAATGCGTGCCGGGCCTGGGCACCGGGGCCAGCATGGTCGACGCCGTGGCCCACAGGGAAGTCGGCTGGGAGCCGGGTTTGTCAACGCCGGGTGGCAACAGCGTCAGGACCGCGGTGCCATGGTTCTTGTCCAGGTGCGTGGTGTAGCGCTGGTGACGGGCCGCGCCGGCCGCGAAAGTCGTCTGGTCGATCGGGTTGCCGTGCGGGTCGTGGAACACCACGCGATAGTGTTTGTCCCCCACGGTCAGGGTGTTCGCGGTCGAACGCCTGGTCTTCAGGTCCGCGGATGAAAACGACCCCGGCTTGTCCACACCCGGCGGCAGCAGGGTCAGCACGAACCGCTTGTGCTCGAAGTCGGGCTTGGACGTGAAGCGCTGGCCGTTCTCGACCGCCGCCGTGAACGTCTTTCCATTGATCAGCTTGCCGTGCTGGTCGCGAAACACCGGCGCAGCCTTGAACCGCATCATGGCCTGCGCCTGCGCCACCGAGGCGCTGGAAGGCGGCGCGTGTGCTGCCGGCGCGCCGGCCAGCGCCGGCAGTGCCAGTGTCGTGATGATGATTGCAGCGACGAGGCGCATGAACATCACGGAACCCTCCAGATTGGCTCGGCCGGATTGTCGCCCAAACGACGCGTCCGCGCAGGTACAGGGCCATTCCAACAGCGTGGCGCGCACCGGCCGCGGGCAATTGCGGTCAGGTTCGCTGGTAGGATTGTGCGCTTGTTTGTCCGAAACAGGGTTTTGCGCATGAGCTATCAGGAGGGACAGGGGTCTTTCGAGGCGGCGGACCGGGGACTCAGGAAAAGCGTTTCGTTCACGCAGTTGCTGCTGCTCGGCGTCAGCGCGCAGATTGGCTCGGGATGGCTGTTCGGGGTGCTTGCCGCCGCCGGCATGGCCGGCCCGGCGGCGATCCTGTCGTGGTTGATCGCCTCGGTGATGATCTTCCTGATTTCGCTGACCTACCTCGAACTGGGGGCGATGCTGCCGCGTTCGGGCGGCATCGTGCGCTATACCTACCTGACCCACGGCTCGTTCTCCGGCTGGATCATCGGCTGGGCCTACTGGTTGTCGGTGGTGGCGATTCCGCCCATCGAGGCGGTGGCCGCGTTGACCTACATGGGCGGCAAGTGGCCACAGCTTGGCCTGCTGACCAAGGTCAACGGGATCCAGATGCTCAGCTGGCCGACCGGGATCCTGGCCGGCATCGCCCTGATGGTGCTGTTCTTCTGCCTGAACTTTTTCGGCAGCAAGCTGCTGGCCGAGTCCAACCGCTGGGTCACGTACTGGAAGATCGCGCTGCCCACGCTGACGTTCCTGTTCCTGTTCTACGTCCTGGACGGCAACAACTTTTTCTCCTACGGGGGATTCGTGCCCGAGGGCGTGCCGTCGATCTTCCACGCCATCCCCATGACCGGGATCATCTTCTCGTTGCTGGGCTTCCGGCAGGCCCTCGATTACGGCGGCGAGTCGCGCAACCCGCAGCGCGACGTGCCGTGGGCCACCTTCGGGTCGATCCTGATTCCCACGATCATCTACACCCTGCTGCAGGTCGCCTTCATCGGTTCGCTCAAGTGGGCACAAATGGGCTTGCAACCCGGCGCGTGGGACAAGCTGGTCAGCGGAGGCTGGGCTGACGGGCCGCTGTTCCATGCGCTGGAATCGACCAACATCGCGGTGATGGGCGCCTTCGGCATCTTCCTGCTGATCGACGCGGCGGTGTCGCCCCTGGCCACCGGCTGGGTGTACCTGGGCACGGGTTCGCGGACCGGTTACGGCTTGTCGATCCACCGCTCCATCCCGGAGGTTTTTTCGGCCAACAACCGCTTCGGAATCCCATGGTTGCCGCTGGTGGTGTCGGCCGTGGTCGGCTGCATATTCTTCGTGCCGGCGCCAAGCTGGTACAAGCTGGTGGGATTCATCAGTTCCTGCGCCGTGCTCACCTACATCATGGGCGGGGTCGGGCTGCCGGTGCTGCGGCGTACCGCACCGTCCCTGCCGCGCCCGTTCCGGCTGCGCGCCGTGTCGCTGTGGTCACCGGTTTCGTTTCTGGCTGCCGTCCTGATCCTGTACTGGAGCGGGTTTGCAACGCTCACCAACGTGTTCACCGCGACGTTCATCGGGCTGCCCATCTTCACCGGCTACTACGCCTGGAAAAGGGGCTGGATTGCGCGACCGGCCGCGGGTGTCATCAGTATCGTGTTTTTCGCCTTGTGGCTGTATGTCGCCGTGGCCAGTGGCTACGTGCTGAGCGACCATCCGGGCAAGCAACCCGGCGACTGGTCGTTCGTGACCTACTTCGTGTCGATCTCGGTGCTGCTGGTGGCCTGTTGCGCGGCGCTGTGGGCATGCAGCAATCGCGAGGGGCGCCAGCACGTCAACGCGACCTGGTGGCTGATCTGGCTTTCGCTGGCCTCGATGCTGGTCGGTTACCTGGGTTTCTACGGCCCCCTGGACAAGCCCGTCCTGGTCTTCCCGTGGGGCATGGTGGCGGAGCTCGCCGTAGGCACGGTCGCCTACTTCTGGGCCCAGCGGGTCGGCTTTGCCAGCGAGGAAATCAAGGACATCATTGCCTCCTACGAGCACGGCAAGGATGCCGCAGCGGCCGAGGCCGGATCAGCCGGCCCGACCTGAGCCGGTGGTTGTGACCGCCGTCGCTGCGCACCATATCAAGGGATGGCGCGGTGCCACTGCGGCGCCGCGCTTCCCGTTCCACCGGAGGTTTGCCGCGCCATGATCGACCTGTACTACTGGCCCACCCCCAACGGCCACAAGATCACGCTGTTCCTGGAAGAAGCCGGGCTGCCCTACACCATCAAGCCGGTCAACATCGGCAAGGGCGACCAGTTCGAGCCGGAGTACCTGGCCATTTCGCCCAACAACAAGATGCCGGCGATCGTCGACCATGATCCCGCGGGTGGCGGCAAGCCGCTCAGCGTGTTCGAGTCCGGCGCGATCCTGGTCTACCTTGCCGGCAAGACCGGGCGGTTCATTCCCGAAGACGCCCGCGGCCGGGTGGCGTGCCTGGAATGGTTGTTCTGGCAGATGGGCGGGCTGGGGCCGATGATGGGCCAGTACGGGCACTTCCACGTGTACGCGCCGGAGAGGCTTCCCTACGCGATGGAGCGCTACCGCAAGGAAGCCGAGCGGCTGCTGGAGGTCTTGGACCACCGTCTGCGCGGCCGCGCGTTCCTGACCGGCGATGACTACACCATCGCCGACATGGCCTGCTACCCGTGGATCGGGGTATACGACAAGGCCCCGATCGACATGCAGCCGTTCCCGGAAATCCGTCGCTGGCAGGATGCCATCGCAGCGCGCCCGGCAACGAAACGCGCGCGGGCGCTGGCGAAAAAGGTCAATCCCTCCGCCGGCCGGCCGATGAGCGAGGAGCAGAAGAAGATCCTGTTCGGGCAGGGCGCGCGCGGCGGCTGAACGGTCGCGGGCTCTGCTCCCTTCTCCCTCCGGCAGAAGGGCCGGGGATGAGGGTCCGGTTTTTTCGGCATGCCCGGGAATTCGCCGGGCACCAGCGCGCGCAGCCGCAGCCTCGGCATTGCATCTTTTCGGGAGGCAGGTGGCTTGTCAGTCCGTCGGGACGTGACCTCCGGACCGTGCAACCGACGGCGCGGGGTGCTAGGTTCTCGGGGATCATGAATTTCTCCGGAGCCCGCGCATGTCCGTCCTGCACCGTCGTCCACGGTCGTCGTTTCCTGTCCGGCTCGCGGCGGTGTGCGCCATGGGCGTGATGGGCGCGGCCGGCGCCGGCAGTGCGCGCGCCGATGCCGCCGACGCACACGTGCCACCGCCGCAGGACAGGGCATACCCCGGCACCATCGCCATCCACGTCGACGCCAGTGACACCGCGCAGGGCATCTTCCGCGTGCACGAGTCCATCCCGGTCAAGGCGGGCGAGCTGATCCTGCTGTATCCGAAGTGGATTCCCGGCAACCATTCGCCGACCGGGCCGATCGACAAGGTTGCCGGCCTGACCGTGACCGCGAACGGCAAGCCGCTGAAATGGACGCGCTTCAAGTACGACGTGTATGCGTTCCGCATCGAGATTCCGAACAACGTCGCGAAGATCGACGTGGCCTTCCAGTTCCTTTCGGCGCGAACCCACAGTGAGGGTCCGATCCAGATGACCGGCCAGATGCTGGACCTGGTCTGGAGCAAGGTCGCGCTGTATCCGGCCGGGCACTACATCCGCCGCATCACATTCGCGCCCAGCGTGACGCTGCCGCACGGCTGGCAGTTCGGCACCGCGCTGGAAAAACGTTCGCGGAAGGGCGACACGGTGCGCTTCAAGCCGGTGTCGTTCGACACCCTGGTGGATTCACCGCTGGTCGCCGGCCTGTACTACAAGCGCGTGGATCTCGATCCCGGCGCGAAAGTGCCGGTGCACATGGATCTTTTCGCCGACGCGCCGAAGTATCTCCAGATCACGCCGCAGCAATTGCAGCTGCATCGCAACCTGGTCAAGCAGGCCTACAAGCTGTTCGGCTCGCACCACTACGACCACTACGATTTCCTGTTCTGGCAGTCGGACGTGATGAGCGGCAAGGGGCTGGAACACCACCAGTCCAGCGAGGACGGCGTCAGGACCGGCTGGTTCAGCGACTGGGACCAGCGCGCGCCGCGCCGGGATTTGCTGGCGCACGAATACACCCATTCCTGGAACGGCAAGTTCCTGCGCCCGGCGGACCTCGCGACGCCCAACGTCAACGTGCCGATGGGCGATTCGCTGTTGTGGGTGTACGAGGGCCAGACCCAGTACTGGGGCTACGTGCTGACCGCGCGTGCCGGCCTGTGGACACCCGAGCAGTACCGCGACGCGCTGGCGATGGTGGTGGCCAACTACGACCGCAACCGGCCGGGTTTCGACTGGCGCACGCTCGCCGACACCACCAACGATCCCACCATCGCCCAGCGCGCGCCGCTGCCGTATCGAAGCTGGCAGATGAGCGAGGAGTACTACAGCGCCGGGCAATTGATGTGGCTGGCCGTGGACGCGAAGATCCGTTCGCTGACCCGGGGCCGCAAGTCGCTGGATACCTTCGCCAGGGCCTTCTTCGGTGTCGACGACGGCAGTTGGGAGACCAGGACCTACACCTTCGACGATCTGGTCGCGGCATTGAATGGCGTGGCGAAATACGACTGGGCGAAATTCCTGCAAACGCGCCTGGATGCCCACAAACCACCGCTGGATGGCCTCGCCGCGGCGGGCTGGAAGCTGGTCTACACCGACAAGGAAAGCCCGTTCCAGAAGCAGCTGGAGAAAATGACCCACCGCCCGACCAACTTCGCGTTCTCGATCGGGCTGGCGCTCAACAAGGACGGCACCATCTTCGATGTGCGCTGGGACGGCCCGGCCTTCAAGGCAGGCGTCACCTCGGGCGCGAAGCTGGTCGCGGTCAACGGCCACGCCTACAAGCCCACGGTCCTGAAGGACGCCATTACCGAAGCGAAGGGCGGCAAGGCACCGATCGAGCTGCTGCTGAGGTACCAGGACGAATACAGGACCGTGCCGGTGGACTACCACGACGGCCTGCAATACCCGCACCTGGTGCGGATCAAGGGCAAGCCCGATTACCTCGACAGGATCATCAAGGCGCGCTAGCCGCCGGCCGGTCGACCTTTGGGTCCGGCCGTGCCATCCGGCCCATGCGTGGCATGGCGCAGGGTGCTAGGGTCGAAGGATTTCCGCGTTTCCGGGAGTCCGTACATGTCGCCCCTGAGCCATCGTTCGAAAGCATCGTTTTCCCTCCGCCTGCTCGTCGTGTTGTTCACCGGGCTGGCCGGATTCGCCATGGCCGGCAGCGCCCTTGCCGACGCCGCCGACGCGCACATCCCGCCGCCCGCGGACACGCCGTATCCGGGCACCATCACGATCCACGTCGATGCCACCGACACCACGCAGGGCATCTTCCGGGTGCACGAGACCATCCCGGTCACGGCCGGCAGGCTGATCCTGCTGTATCCGAAATGGATTCCCGGCGCGCATTCGCCGGCCGGCCCCATCGACATGCTGGCGGGCCTCAAGATCACCGCCGACGGCAAGCGCCTGCCCTGGCACCGCTACAAGTACGACGTGTACGCCTTCCGGGTCGACGTGCCCGACGGGGTATCGAGCCTCGACGTGCGCTTCCAGTTCCTCTCCGGGCGCGGCAAGCACGCGTTCGTGCAGATGACCGACAAGATGCTTTCGCTGGAGTGGAATTCGGTGGCGCTGTATCCGGCCGGACACTATTCGCGCGGCATCACTTTCGCGCCCAGCGTGACGCTGCCCGCCGGCTGGAAGTACGGCAGCGCACTGGAGCAGCTATCGCGCTCTGGCAACACGGTCAGCTTCAAGCCGACCACGTTCAACACCCTGGTCGATTCACCCATCTATGCGGGCAAATACTTCAAGCGCGTGGACCTCGATCCCGGTGCGAAGGTCCCGGTGCACCTGGACATCGTCGCCGATTCGCCGAAGGACTACGCGATGACGCCGCACCAGCTGCAGGTGCACCGCAACCTGGTGACGCAGGCGTACAAGCTGTTCGACTCGCACCACTACGACCACTACGACTTCCTGTTTTCGCTCTCCGACCAGTTGAGCGGCAACGGGCTGGAACACCACCAGTCGAGCGAGAACGGCTGGAATCCCGACTACTTCACCAACTGGGACCACAACGCCCCCAACCGGGATCTTCTGGCGCACGAATTCACGCATTCGTGGAACGGCAAGTTCCGGCGCCCGGCGGACCTGTGGACGCCCAACTTCAACGTGCCGATGGGCGATTCGCTGCTGTGGGTGTACGAGGGCCAGACCCAGTACTGGGGCTTCGTCCTGACCGCGCGTTCGGGCATGTGGACGCCTGAGCAGTTCCGCGACGCGCTGGCGATGGTCGCGGCCAACTACGACCGCAACCGTCCCGGCTTCCAGTGGCGCACGCTCGAGGACACCACCAACGATCCGACCGCCGCGCACCGCGCGATGCTGCCCTACCGCAGCTGGCAGATGAGCGAGGAGTACTACTCGGGCGGGCAGATGATGTGGCTGGCGGTGGACGCGAAGATCCGCGCGCTGACGCATGACAGGAAATCACTGGATACCTTCGCGAAGGACTTCTTCGGCATCGACGACGGCAGCTTCGTCACCAAAACCTACACTTTCGATGACCTCGTCAAGGCGCTGAACGGCGTGGTGAAATACGACTGGGCCGGGTTCCTGCACCGTTACGTCGACCAGCTCGACCCGCCGCTGCTCGCTGGTCTGAAAGCCGCCGGCTGGAAGCTCGTCTACACCGCCGAGGAAAGCCCGTACCAGAAGCAGTACGAGGCGGAAGAAGAATCACCGCGCCACATCTACAACTTCGCGTATTCGATCGGCCTGACGCTGACGAAGGACGGCGGCATCAACGACGTGCGCTGGGACGGCCCGGCATTCAAGGCCGGCATCGGCTCGGGCGGCAAGCTGGTCGCCGTCAACGGCAAGGCCTACAAGGCCAGCGTGCTCAAGGACGCGATCACGGCGGCCAAAGACGACAAGGCGCCGATCCAGCTCCTGATCAAGTACCTCGGCGAATACCGCACCGTGGCCGTCGACTACCACGGCGGCCTGCAATATCCGCACCTGGTGCGGATCAAGGGCACGCCGGATTACCTCGACCGGATCATCAAGCCCCGATGATGCCGCAGGCGGCACAGGCGCAGGTTTCCCGTTTTCCGTCCGGAGCATTTGCAATGTCCCCACGCTGGCTTTTGCCGATCCTCGCCGCGACCTGCCTGGCGTTCGCATCCATTGCGCCGGCGCACGCCGATGCACCACGAAAATCCGCGGACGCCCGCATCGAGCAGATCCTTGCGCAGCGCGCCAAGGTGCGGGAGATCCCGGCGGTGGCGCTCTCGCACGACGGTCGCCAGCTTGCGTGGCTGGTCGAGCACGACCACAAGACCCGCCTGATGCTGGCCTCGGGCAACGGTCGGGATGCACACGCCGTCGAGGTTCCCGGCGAGTGCACGGCCCGCGGGATCCGCTGGGCACCGCGGGCGGATGAACTGGCGGTGCTGACGCGCTGCAACGTCGATCCGTCCAACACCAGGCCGATCCGTGGTGCAATCTGGCTGCTGAACGTCGATGCCGGCGCCGCGCCGCGCAAGCTCACCGACATCACCGGATTCGCCGACGACATGCAGTGGAGCCGCGATGGCAGGCACATTGCCTTCCTGTATGTGCCGGGCGCCACGCGCCTGCCGTTCGCGACCGCCTCGGGCAATCCGCGGGTCGGGGTGATCGGCGAGTCGGATATCCGGGTGGAACACGTCGCCCGCATCGCCGTTGCCGGTGGCGCGCCAAAGGTCCTCACGCCCGACGCCCTGTACGTGTACGAGTTCGCGCTTTCGCCGGACGGCAAGCGCCTTGCCTACACCGCCGCCCCGCCGCCGGGTGACAACAACTGGTGGACGGCCAGCCTCTACGTCCAGGACGCGCGGCGTGACGCGAAGCCGCGGATGATCGTGGATCCGGGGACGGTGCAAGGCTCGCTGCACGGCCTGCAGATGGCGTTGCCGCGCTGGTCGCCGGATGGCAAGCGCGTGCTTTTCATCGGCGGCTTGATGAGCGATCGCGGCGCGACCGGCGGCGACATCTACAGCGCCCCAGGCACCGGCGGCACACCGGTGAACCTCACGCCCGGCATCAAGGTGACGCCGTCGTGGTTCGGTTTCCTTGCGCCCGGCAAGCTGCTGGTGAACCAGATCGCCCGTGGCAGCGTGGAGGTGACCGAATACGCGCTGGATGCAGCCTCGGCGCGGCAAACACGCCGCTGGTTCGGCGTTGCCGGCCGCATCGGCGACGGCCGCGCGGCACTGTCGGTTTCACTGTCCGATACCACGCCACGTCGTGTGGCCTTCACGCAAAGCGGTTTCGATGCACCGCCCGAAGTCCACGCGGGCGTGCTGGGTCCGGCGGCGCCGCCGGCGGTTACCTCGATCAACGCCGACCTGGAACCGGGCTGGGGCAAGGCCCGGTCGGTCACATGGAAAAGCGACGGCTTCGATGTGCAGGGCTGGCTGATGTATCCGGCCAACTTCGATCCAAACAAGACGTATCCGATGATCGTGTACGTGCACGGCGGCCCTTCGTGGGTCAACCTGCCGTCCTGGAACGGCAATGCCGGTGCACTGTCCGAGTTCGGCTATTTCGTGCTGATGCCCAACCCGCGCGGCAGCTTCGGGGAAGGCGAGGCGTTCGCGCAGGCCATCCGCAACCAGATGGGCTACGGCGACCTCGACGACATCCTCGCCGGCGTGGACGCGGTCGAGAAGATCGCGCCGATCGACGATGCGCGCCTTGGCATGATGGGATGGAGCTACGGCGGTTTCATGAGCATGTTCGCACCCACCCGAACTGATCGCTTCAAGGCCGTGGTCGCCGGCGCGGGCATCTCCGACTGGCAAAGCTATTACGGCCAGAACCAGATCGACCAGTGGATGCTGCCGTTCTTCGGCGCCTCGTTGTACGACGACCCGGCCGCCTACGCGAAAAGTTCGGCGATCAACTTCATAAAGCGCACCCGGACCCCGGCGTTGATCGTGGTCGGCGAACGCGACGAGGAAGTGCCCGCGCCACAGTCGTTCGAATACTGGCACGCGCTGAAGACACTGGGCGTGCCGACCACCCTGGTGGTCTACGCCAACCAGGGCCATCACATCAGCGACCGCGCCGACCAGGAAGACATCCTGCGCCGCACCCTTGACTGGTTCGGCAAGTACCTGGCGCCGCGCTGAGATCGCGTGGGCCGCATCGGATCGCTGCGTGTACGCTGCGCCGCCTGACGCGACGGGTCCGCACAAAAGCGCCGCGCCGCCAATGGCTGGCTAGAACAATTCACCCTGCGCAGACGGCTTGCGCGGCGGCACGAAGCGGGTGCAATCCAGTTGCAGGCTGCGCGCACGCGCGAATCCGTGCGTGCGGCACGCGACCTCGAAGCGTTTGCGCAAAAGGGCGGCAAACACACCCTGGCCATGCATGCGGGTGCGGAAATCGGCGTCGTAGTCGCGTCCCCCGCGCATCTGCCGTACCAGGCTCATTACGTGTTCGGCGCGCTGCGGCACGTGGATGGCAAGCCATTCGCGGAACAGGGTTTTCAGTTCCCACGGCAGGCGCAGCACGGTGTAGCCAGCGCAGGTCGCGCCCGCGGCGGCGGCACGCTCGAGTACCGCCTCCATGTCGCGGTCATTCAGGGCCGGGATGATCGGCGCCACCAGCACGCCGACCGGCACGCCGGCATCGGCCAGCGTCCGGATGGTCTTCACCCGCCGGTGTGGTGCACTGGCGCGCGGTTCCAGCCGTGCGGCCAGGCGGTTGTCCAGCGAATTCACCGACACGAACACCTGCACCAGGTTTTCACGCGCCATGTCGCCGAGCAGATCCAGGTCGCGCTCGACCATGGCGTTCTTGGTGACCAGCGTGCAGGGATGGTGGCATTCGGCCAGTACTTCCAGCGCCGCGCGGGTCAGCCGCCATTGCCTCTCGGCAGGCTGGTACGGATCGGTGTTGCTGCCGATGTTGATGGGCTCGACCACGTAACCCGGCCTGGCCAGCTCCACGCGCAACACCTCGGCGAGATTGGCCTTGGCCCGCAGCCTGGTCTCGAAATCCAGCCCCGCCGACAGCCCGAGCCAAGCGTGTGAGGGCCGCGCGAAACAGTAGATGCAGCCGTGCTCGCAGCCGCGATACGGGTTGAGCGCCTGCGTGAAACCGACATCCGGCGAATCGTTGCGGGTGATGACGCTGCGCGCGTGCTCGGCCGTGACCTCGGTGCGCGGGCGCGGCGTGGCCTCGTCCAGCAGCGCATTCTGCCAGCCGTCGTCCTCGGCCTGGTGGCGCACGGTTTCGAAGCGTCCCTCCGGGTTGGAGGCGGCGCCGCGGCCCTTGATGCGCGTTGGGGATGTGCCGGGCATTGGCCCAGCATACGCCGGCATGTCTCGCCGCCTGCGACACGCCCACCCCTGCCATCGGTCATGCTTGACGGTTGCCCATGTGTATTGGCATATTGATACACATGGACGCATCGCTGCTCACCATCCAGCCCGCCTCGGCCGAGCCGATCTACCGGCAGATCGTCGAGCAGTTGCGGCGTCTGATCGCCGGCGGGCATCTGCCGCCGGGTGAGCTGTTGCCGTCGGTACGCGAGGTCGCCGGCTTTCACGCGGTCAACCCCATGACCGTCTCGCGCGCCTACAGCCTGGCCGAATCCGAAGGCCTGCTGGAACGCCTGCGCGGCAAGGGCATGGCGGTGGCATCGACACCCAAAACGCAGTTGTCGCAATCCCGGCGGCTGGCGCTGCTGGATCCCCAACTCACCGCGCTGGCCCGGCAGGCCCGCGAACTGGAACTTCCCGCCGAACCGGTGCTGCACCGACTCGACAAATTGATGAAGGAGAAAGTCACATGAACGCCGCAGTCCTCGAAGCCGTGAATACGCTCGCCGCGCCACTGCAGGTTGGCGCCATCACCCATCGCTACGACGACAACGTCGTACTCGACCACGTCGATCTCACGCTCGAGGCCGGCAGCGTGCTGGGCCTGATCGGCCGCAACGGCGCCGGCAAGTCGACCCTGATCCGCGCAATGCTGGGCCTTCTGGAACCCGAGTCGGGCAGCGCCTTCGTGTTCGGCGAGCCGGCCCTGAAATTGTCCGACGCGGCCAAGGAACGCCTGGGCTACGTGCCGCAGCAACCCGACGCGCTGGCCTGGCTTTCGGCAGCGCAGATGTTCGACTACCTGTCGCGGTTCTATCCCAAATGGGACCACCGCTTTGCCAGGGACACCCTGGCGCGCTGGAAGATCGACCCGAAAAAGGTGATGGCCAAGCTCTCGCCCGGCGAACGCCAGCGCGTGGACCTGGTACGGGTGCTGGCGCCGCAGCCCGAACTGCTGGTGCTGGACGAGCCTGCGTCGGCGCTGGATCCGGTGGCGCGCCGCGAGCTGCTGCGCGAAATCGCGCTGCGCGCGGGCGAGGCCGGCACCACGGTGCTGTTTTCCACCCACATCGTGTCCGACCTCGAGCGCGTGGCGTCCGATGTCGCCTTCCTGAACGAGGGCAAGCTGCTGCTCAACTGCCCGGTGGACGAGACCAAGGAACGCTACGCGCGGCTGTGGCTGCCCGCGAACGTGGCCCATGCGGCGCCGCAGTCGTCGCTCGGCAAACGCCGCCACGAGGACGGCAGCCTGTCGGTGATCGTCGAGCGCGATGCCAATGGCGCCTGGCCCGAAGCCGCGAAGCTCACCGGCGCGCGTGTCGATGCGCTGGGCCTGGAGGACCTTTTCGTGGAGATCGCCGAATGAACGCGCTGGCCGGCCAGCATCCGGCCCTGCCGCACGCCCGCGCCCGACGCTGGCTGCCGCTGGCGATGCTGGCCGTCAACCTGGCCGGCATCGCGGCGATCGCGTGGTGCACCAACGATCCACACCACGTCGCGCTGGGCGTGGTGCCGCTCGCGATGCTGCCCGCGGTGCTGGCATGAAACGCAAACGCCAGCGCCTGTTTTTACGACCCCGTGACTGCGTGGCCAAGACACGCAAGGACACATCCCGATGATCAAGACAGCCGAACTGCCCGCCCACACCTTCACCCGGCCAACGCCGCGGCGTCCTTCGCAACTGCGCGCCGCCCTGGTGGCGCCATTGCGGGCCACCAAACACCAGAGCATGTTGTGGGTCATCGTGATGGCCGGTCTCATCGCTGCCGGCGCGCTGGTGCTCGCAAGCGTCGTGCCCGGCCCCAAGGCCGTGATCATGGGTCTGTTCATGTACGCGCTGGCGGCAGGCTCCATGTGGGCCTTCGGACTGTCGCACCTGTTGCTGCTGGCTCGCGACGCCCGCCTGCAATCGCTTCCCGGCGTCGTCGCCAACACCACGCTGAGCGCACTGGTGTACGCCGTGCTGACGGTGACATTGCCGGTCATCGCCGTGGGAAGCGCCGGCGGCAACATGGCCTTGGCAATACTGGTTCCGGCGCTGGCCGCCGCCGGCGGCCTGGCCTTCGTGCTGTGGCCGCGCTGGCTGGCAGCAGGCTTGAGCTTTCTGCCGGCGATTTACATCATGGCGCACCAGACCTATCACCTGCTGTCGCCGTTCAGCCCGGCATTCCTGCACTGGGGCGCGCTGATCCTGGCCGTACTGCTGATCAGCGACGTCGTCGCCTGGCGACGTCTGCTGCACGATGGCGCCAATCGAACCGGCCGCTGGAGCACCCCGATGCTGCTGCAGATGCGCCAGCAGGCCTGTGCCCGCAGCTGGTCGTTCGACAAGCAGATGCTGTGGCGCCAACCCGATTCGCAACACCGCTGGACCAACCTGCACGGTATCGGTCCCGACACACCGGTGAAGGCCATCGAGGTGGCGCTGGGCGCGCCGTTCGTGCCACGCACGACCGCGGGCAATCTGCGCCGGCTCACGGTGCTGGTGTGGTCGGTGCTGGCGTTTGGTGTCGCGATGGGCCTGACCATGCTGGGGCAGCTTCACGATCTGCACAGGTTGCTGGCCATGGTCTTTATCAGCATGGGCATGTGGGTCGGCATGTTCGGCCTGACCATGACGCTGCTGATCGTGTACGCCATGCTGAAACGGCGCTGGGAGCAGGGCGCTGAACCCGCATTGCTGGCGCTGCTGCCGGGGCTCGACCAGCGCGCGCCGGTACCAAGCAGCCTGCTGCGTGCGGCCTGCCTCAAGCCCGCCCTGCTTTGCGCGGCATTGTGGGCAGCGCTGATCGTCTGCGAACTGCTGGCGCGGCTCGACTTCTCCGCGCTCGCACTGACCACGCTGGTCGTCGCCGGCTGCTGCGCGCTGACGGCAACGCTGCTGTTGCGCCTGTTCGCGGGGCGCGCGCCGCACCCCGGCATCCAGGCGCTGATCGCGGCGGTGATGTTCGTGCTGCTGTGCGCCACTTTGACAACGGCATTCGTGGTGCACATGGCGAAGCTGGGCCCGCCCTGGATGCTGGTTGAAACCGGATTGATGGTGCTGTGGCTGGTGTTTGCGGGCTGGATGGCTTTGCTCGCCCTGCGCGGCTGGCAAGCGCTCAAGGCACGCCCGCATTCGTTTCTTGGAGCTGCAAAATGAGTACGTTGATACGCATCCTGAAAATGCCGTGGCTGGCGACGATCCGCAGTGCGCAGCGCTGGCTGTACATATTCGTCTGGTTCGTGCTCTTTTCCAACACGGCCAAGGCCATGCCGCTTGCAGGCGCGTGGGCGCAGGTTGGTGTCACCGTGCTGGCCATGCTGCTGGCGATCATCTGGACCATGGTGGCCGACAGCATCTGGCTGGCGCGCGATGCGGATCGACTGCGGTTGCCGGGTATCGGGCGCGATACCGATTACGTCCTGGCGCTGTTTGCGGGTCTCAGCGTGGTGCTGCCCGCCCTGATACTCGGTGCGCTGTTCGGCCACGTGGTGGTGTGGCTGGTGTCACTGGGGCTGCTCGGTGCCGGCGTCCTTGCATTTTTCCTGCTGCCGACCGCGCTGTCGTTGGCGGTTCTGGTGGCCGTGCTGGTTGCGACCCTGCTCTTTGGCTGGCGTCCACCACTGCCCGGCGATCCCGGGTTTCTTGCTTGGGGCGTACCCGCCCTGGCAGTGCTGGTGGCCGCCGCGGTGCAACGCTGGATCACACTACGGCGGGCCGGTGTACGCAATCCCGGCCGCTGGCTGCGACCTGCGTCGGCCGCCAGCCGGCAGGTGGCTGTGCGCAGGTTGTACGGCGGCGACCCTCCCGTTGCGCTGCTTGCGGGCACGCCGGGGGCGAGGCGGATGGGCTGCGCACGACTCGAACGCGTGGGGCCCGGGCATCCCGGGCGCTCCATCCGCGCCGCGCTGGGCCGACACCTGAAACCGATGGATCTCGGCATCAACCGTACCCGCCGCCGGCGCTTGGTCGCCCTTGTTGTGCTGATGGTGCTGATCTTGCCCGCCATCGCATGGCTGGTGCGATCGACGTCGGGCATCGACCTGGTGTTGCGACAGTCGAATGTGTTGCTTTTGTGGATGGCGGTACTCAGCGCGTTTGTGCATACCAATCGAAGCAACGGGTATTCGATCTCGAACTGGAACGCGCGCCACACGGGCCTGGCGATGCTGGCACTGCTGCCACGCCTTGATCATCCCGCGCGCCTCAAGCGCGATGCCGTGCTGGCGCTGGCGGCACGCCAACTCATGACCAAAGCCGCCTTCGTACTCAGCTCCGCATTGGTGCTGGCCGTCCTGCGCCTGCCGGCCATGTTCTATGCCTATCTTGCCCTGATGTGGCTTTGCGGCGCGGCGGGTGAACTTGCGATTGCCAGCAACACCGTGGGTGGCGTCCCGTTGGCCAAATCCACGCTCAGGTTGCTTTGCTGGTCGACCGTGGTTCCCATCGTTGTGACCATGGCGGTCGCCGTTCAGGTGGTAGCCGGGCCGCCCATCCACCTCGAGATGCTGGGCTGGCATGCCGCCGTCGGTATCACGCTGTGGCTGGCGTGGACGGCCGGATTTGCGGCCCTGGGTGCACGCGGTTGGCTCGCACTGAAGGCGCGCCCACACCCGTTTCTGGCCAATCCGGGGTAACCGGCGACCAACCATTGCCACATGCGCGCGTCCGGGCGCCCGCGCGATGATGGGCAGTTGCAGCAGGTGTCAGGAGGCCGGCGAGGGCGGTCTGGTTTTTTCACTCCACAAGGAAATGACGATGATGAAGAAACGATTGATGGGTCTGGCCGGCGCGATTTCGCTGGCGCTGGTGGCGGGTGGCGCGCTGGCGGCCACGCACGATGCGAACGTGACCCGCGCAACCCTGGACAACGGCCTGCGGGTGGTGATCGTGCGCGATACGTTGGCGCCGGTGGTGACCACCGAGATGAACTACCTCGTCGGTTCGGACGAGGTGCCGCACGGCTTCCCCGGCACCGCGCATGCGGTCGAGCACATGATGTTCCGCGGCAGTCCGGGACTTTCCAAGAACCAGTTGCTGGCGATCGCATCCAACATGGGCGGCAGTTTCAACGCCGATACCACCCAGGGCGTCACCCAGTACTACTTCACGGTGCCGGCGCCGGACCTTGGCGTGGCGCTGCGCGTCGCCTCGATCCGCATGCGCGGCGTGGACATGGGCGAGGATGCCTGGAAGAAGGAGCGCGGGGCGATCGAGCAGGAAGTCTCGCGCGACAACTCCAGCCCGTTCTTCAAGTTCTACACCCAGATGCTGGCGCACATGTTCGAAGGCACCCCCTACGCGCACTCGCCGCTCGGCACGCGGGCCTCGTTCAACAAGACCAGCGCCGCCGACCTCGCGAAGTTCCACGACACCTGGTATGCGCCGAACAACGCGATCCTGGTGATCGCCGGCGACGTCGATCCGGCGACCACCCTGGACAAGGTCAGGAAGTTGTTCGGCGACATTCCGCAAAAGACCCTCCCGGCGCGGCCTGCATACCACTTCAAACCCATGCAGGCCAAAACCATCAAGCTGCCGTCGGACTTCCCGGTCGGCATCACGGCGCTGGCGTGGCGGATGCCGGGCCTGCGCGACCAGGACTACGCCACCGCGTTGGTGCTCTCCGACGCGATGGCCTCCAGGCGCGGCAAGCTGTTCGAGATGGGACTGACCGGCAAGGCACTGTTCGGGCAGTTCTCTGGAAGCTTCATGCCGCACGCGGGCGTTGCCTTTGCGCTGGCCGGATTCCCGCGCGACGGCGATTCCGGCAAGGTGCTGGACAACCTCAAGGCCGTCATCGCCGAGACGGCATCCAAGGGGGTTCCCGCCGACCTGGTGACGGCGGCCAAGAACAAGGCCATCGCCGATCTCGGCTACCAGAAGAACTCGGTCCCGGGCCTTGCCAACGCATGGTCGGCGGCGCTGGCATTTCGCGGCGGCCAGTCGCCCGATGACATCCGCCAGGCCATCGCGGCGGTAACGCCGGCCCAGGTCAATGCGCTGGCCAGGCGCATCTTCAATCCCGCCCACGCGGTCACAGCGATCCTGACGCCGCAGTCTTCCGGCAAGCCGACCTCGGGCAAGGGTTTTGGCGGCGCCGAAAGCTTCGGTGGTGCACCCAGCGGCCCGGTGACCCTGCCCAAGTGGGCGCAGGCGGCTTTTGCCAGGCTCGAACTGCCCGACCTCAAGACCAATCCGTCCTCGTTCACGCTGGCCAACGGCCTGCGCGTGATCGTGCAGCCCGAATCGGTCAGCAAGACCGTGGAGGTGTTCGGCGCGGTCAAGACCAACCAGGATCTGCAGGCGCCCAAGGGCCAGGAGGGCGTGGCCGGTGTCATGGGCTCGCTGTTCAACTTCGGCACCACCCACCTGAGCCGCCTGCAGTTCGAGGCGGCGCTGGATGCGATCAGCGCGCACGAAAGCGCCGGCACCGGTTTTTCCCTGGCGGTGCCCGCGGAACATTTTGCCAGGGGCATGGAGCTGCTGGCCGACAACGAGCTGCATCCGGCGATGCCCGAGCAGGCATTCAAGGTGATGCAGCGAAACCAGAAGGGCGCGGTGGCCGGCCAGATCAAGTCGCCGGCGTTCCTGAACACGATTCACCTTGACCGCGCCCTGTATCCGGCCAACGACCCCGTGTTGCGCTACGCGACCCCGAAGTCCGTTGCCGGCCTGACGCTCGCCGACGTCAAGGACTACTACGACAAGACGATCCGCCCCGACATGACCACCATCGTGATCGTTGGCGACGTGACCCCGAAGGAGGCCCACAAGGTGGCAAAGGCCACCTTCGGCGACTGGAAGGCCACGGGACCCAGGCCCGACACGTACTATCCGGCCGTGCCCGCCAACAAGCCCGGCCAGTTCCACACACCCGATTCCTCGGCGGTGCAGGATTCGGTGACGATGCGCGAGACGATCCCGCTGAACTGGAACAGCCCGCAGCGCTTCGCGCTGTACCTTGGCAACCAGATCCTGGGCGGTGGATTCGACGCGCACCTGATGCAGGACCTGCGCAGCAAGGCCGGCTTGGTCTACGGCGTGTCCAGCGACTACGACCTGGAGGCGCATCGTGGAACCTTCAGCGTCAGCTTCGGCAGTGACCCCGACAAGGTCGGCCAGGCACGCAAGATGGCCATCCGCGACGTCGCGCGGATGCAGTCCACACCGGTGACGGCCGAAGAGCTGCACGCTGCCAAGGGCAAGATCCTTCGCAAGCTGGCGTTGGGACAATCGAGCTTCGGATCGCTGGCGAACAATTTCCTGACCCTCTCGCAGCAGGGCAAACCGCTGGACAGCGGCATGATCGCCGCGCGCGCGTACATGGCGATGACCGGGCCACAGGTCCAGGACGCGTTCAAGCGTTACGTGCGTCCCGACGGCTTCGTCACCGCGGTCAAGGGCCCGGCGCCGAAGTAGCCGGCACGGCGGGCCACGCAGGAAAAGGGCCGCCTGCGCGGCCCTTTTCCCTGCCCGCGCGGTGTCGCTTGCGTCACAGCTGCGATATGATCCGGCCGTGGGCGCTGCATCGAGGTTTGGCATGATCTGGGCTCTGGCCATTGTCGCAATCATCGCCTTCGCGGTGGGTTTCACATCCCATTCGGCGGGCTTCCTCGCGTTCTGCCTCGTGGTCGGTTTCGCCTGCGCGATCGGCGCGGCGCTGGTGTTCATCGAGCGCCACGTGCGTGCCAGTTCGCGCCCCGAGCACATGACCCAACGCGAGCTCGATGCCCTGCGCTCGACCGTGCGCAAACGCTCCGGCGAGCGACCGCAACTGCCGTCCTCGCGCGGGCAGTAATGCAGTTTTCACTTCCGGCGCAAGTCGGCTTTGCTACGCTTGCGGGCCGATGACGGCCTGAAGGAGAGCCGCGATGAGCAAGGCCTACCCCGTTCCCTCCGCATTTGCCGCAGCCGAGCAGCTCAAGCCGGACGAGTACGAGCGCATGTACGGCGAATCGTTGCGCGATCCCGACACGTTCTGGGCCAGGGCGGCCGGGCGGCTGGATTGGATCAAGCCGCCGACCCAGGTGAAGGATGTCTCCTTCGACGCAAAGGACCTGCACATCCGCTGGTACGCCGACGGGGTGCTCAATCCCACCACAAGTTGCCTGGACCGGCATCTGGACAAGCGCGGCGACAAGACGGCGATCCTGTTCGAGGGCGACGATCCGGAAGTCTCGCGCGCGATCAGCTACCGCGAGCTGCACGCGGACGTGTGCCGCTTCGCCAACGCGCTGCGCAACCTGGGCATCAGGAAGGGCGACCGTGTCGCGATCTACATGCCCATGATTCCCGAGGCGTGCACGGCAATGCTGGCGTGCGCGCGGATCGGCGCGATCCACTCGGTGGTGTTCGGCGGGTTTTCGCCCGATGCGCTGGCCGGACGCATCGCCGACTCGGCCTGCAAGCTGGTGGTCACCGCCGACGAGGGCGTGCGGGCCGGCCGCAAGATCCCGTTGAAGAAGAACGTCGACGAGGCCCTGACCCGCCCCGGCACCACCAGCGTCGAGACGGTGGTGGTGGTGCAGCGCACCGGCGGCGCGGTGAACATGCAGTCGCCGCGCGACCGCTGGTGGCACATCCTGGTGGAAGGCCAGGCGTCGGAATGCGAGCCCGAGCCGATGAACGCGGAAGATCCGCTTTTCATCCTCTACACCTCGGGTTCCACCGGCAAGCCCAAGGGCGTGCTGCACACCATCGGCGGGTACATGGTGTGGGTGTCGCTGACCCACGAGGCCAACTTCGACCTGCGCGAGGACGACATCTACTGGTGCACCGCCGACGTCGGCTGGGTCACAGGCCACAGCTACATCGTGTACGGCCCGCTTGCCAACGGCGCGACCTCGCTGGTGTTCGAGGGCGTGCCCAACTGGCCCGATGCCTCGCGCATCTGGCAGGTCTGCGACAAGCACCAGGTGTCGATCCTGTACACCGCGCCGACCGCGATCCGCGCGCTGATGCGTGAAGGCGACGAGCCGGTGAAAAAGACCTCGCGCAAGTCGCTGCGGGTGCTCGGTTCGGTGGGCGAGCCGATCAACCCGGAAGCCTGGGAATGGTATTTCAACGTGGTCGGCGAGGGCCGCTGCCCGGTCGTGGATACCTGGTGGCAGACCGAAACCGGCGGCACCCTGATCGGCCCGCTGCCCGGCGCCAGGGTGCTGAAGCCGGGCGCGGCCATGAAGCCCTTTTTCGGCGTGCAACCGGCGATCCTGGATCCGGACGGCAACACCATCGAGGGCGAAGGCTCGGGCAACCTGGTGATCACCGATTCCTGGCCCGGCCAGATGCGCACGGTCTACGGTGACCACCAGCGCTTCATCGAAACCTACTTCAGCATGTATCCGGGCGTGTACACCACCGGCGACGGCGCCGAGCGCGACGCCGACGGCGACTGGAAGATCACCGGGCGCGTGGACGACGTCATCAACGTGTCGGGCCACCGCATCGGCACCGCCGAGGTCGAAAGCGCCATGATGGCCGACGAACGGGTGGCCGAAGCCGCGGTGGTGGGCTGCCCCCACGCGATCAAGGGCACCACGCTGTATGCGTTCGTGACGCCGATGGAAGGCGTCGAGCCCTGTGATGAACTGAAGAAGGCGCTGGTCACCGGCATCCGCGAGCGGATCGGCCCGTTCGCCGCGCCCGAATACGTGCAGTGGGCGGCGGCGCTGCCCAAGACCCGCTCGGCCAAGACCATGCGCCGGATCCTGCGCAAGATCGCCGAGGCCGGCAACAACGAGGTCGATCTTGCCACCCTGGGCGACACCTCGACGCTGGCCGACCCATCCGTGGTCAAGCGCCTGTATGACGACCGGGTGCGTCATTGAGACGACGCGCGTGCGGATGATGCCGTCCCGGCCGGAGTTCACGCCGGCCGTGCCTGAAACCGCCGCGCCCGGTCTCGACCGGGACACGATCCACCTGTGGCGGATCCCCTACGCGCCCGGACAGGGCCGTGCGCCGTTGCGTACGTTGCTTGGCGCGTACCTTGGCACCGATGCGGCCGCGGTGCGGCTTGAAACCGAAGGCAAGGGCAAGCCACGCCTGCGGGCCGATGCAACGCCTTGCACCAACGATCGCGCCTTGACCTTCAACTGGTCGCACAGCGTACCGTTCGCCCTGGTCGCGGTTGCACGCGGGGACGAGCTGGGCGTGGACATCGAGCGCCTGGGCAAGCGCGTGCGCGTACTTGAAATCGCGCGGCGTTTTTTCGACCCCGACGAGGCGAAGGCGCTGTCCGGGCTGGCCGGCGAGGCCCTGGACCTTGCCTTCATCAGCCTGTGGTGCGCCAAGGAAGCGGTGCTGAAATCGCGCGGCGAGGGGCTTTCCTTCGGGCTCGCGCGGCTGGCGTTCGAGCGCAGCGGCGAAGCGGAGTGGGTGCTTGCGCGTGTGGATCCAAGGCTCGGTCGGCGCGGACAATGGCAGCTTGCCGGGTTCGAGGCCGCACCCGGTTATCGCGGCGCACTTGCGTGGCGTGGGCCGGCGCGCGTGGTGCACACCTTCCGGCCCGCGTGATCAAAGACCCGCGGCGCGGAGGCCGCGACGCGGAACTTCATGCACGGGGCGCGGTCCGAAGAGTACGGGCAGTCTCCCCGTACGTCCGCCGCGCACGGCATTGCGGCGGGCATTGCACTCTCCGGCGCGAAGTCCGCTTCGCGCCTTTTTTTCGCGTCGAGACGGGCAGCGGCGACCGGCATCTGCGCGGATGGGGTAGAGTGTACGCCCGGTCGTCGTCACGCGCGGCGTACCTGCCCGTTCTCGCCCCGTGTGCCGATGACGACGACCCTCAGCGTCAATCTCAACAAGATCGCGGTGCTGCGCAACGCGCGCGGTGGCCGTGAACCCGAGCTTGGCAGGGCCGCGGAAACCTGCATCGCCGCCGGCTGTGGCGGCATCACCGTGCACCCTCGCCCGGACCGCCGCCACGTCACGCCCGAGGACGTGGCGCTGCTTGCCCAACGCACGCGCGGACGGGTGGAGTTCAACATCGAGGGCAACCCCTTTGCGCCGGCGCGCCCGGGTTATCCCGGGCTGGTCGAGCTGCTGCGCCAGGCGCGACCGACCCAGGCCACGCTGGTTCCCGACGCCGAGGGGCAGGTCACTTCCGACCACGGCTTCACGCTGCCGGATGATCTTGCCGGGCTTGAACCACTGGTGGCCGAAATCAAGGGTTTCGGGTGCCGCGTGTCGTTGTTCGTCGACGCCGGCGCAACCTCGGGATTCCAGGCAGCGCACGCGGCCGGCGTGGACCGGATCGAGATCTACACGGGGCCCTACGCGCAGGCGTTCGCCGCCGGTACGTTTGCCGCGGAACTTGCACGCTGCACGGAAACCGCGCGCCGGGCGCAGGAAGCCGGGCTTGCCGTGAACGCGGGACACGACCTGGACCAGCGCAACCTTGGCACCTTTCGCGCTGCGGTGGCCGGGCTGGCCGAGGTCTCCATCGGGCACGCCTTGATCAGCGAGGCCCTCTACGACGGACTGGCACCAACGGTACGCAACTACCTGGCGATCCTGGGCTGAGCGGAAAGGAAAATGCCGCGCAGTGCGCGGCATTTCCGGGTCGTTGCATGCGTGCGCTGATGGCCGTTCACGGCCCCGGTTGCTTGGCCTTTCCGGCGGTGATGAAGCCAAGGTGCACCATCCCGGCGTCCTTGGCATCCTGCATCACCTTGCGGATGATCCGCCAGGGCGTTTCCTTGTCGGCGCGGATGTTCAACGCCGGCTGCGGCACCTGGCTGGCCAGCGGCGCCAGCCTGGCCTTGTACACGGCGTCACTGACTTCCTCGTCGTTCCAGTACAGCGTGCCATCGGCCTGCACCGCCAGGTCTATCGGCGGAACCTTGATGGTGGCCGGCTTGGTCTCCGGGTTGGCCCGCGGCAGCTCTACCTTCACCTTGTGCGACATCAGGGGCGCGGTGATCATGAAGATGATCAGCAGCACCAGCATCACGTCGGCCAGCGGCGTCACGTTGATTTCGGCCTTGGGGATCTCGCTTCCGCCGCCGCCACTGGTACTCATGTCGGTACTCATTGCCATGGCGTCATCACCTCGATTCTAGAAGCCGATTTTCTGCACGTTGTAGCGGCGTGCCTGCGCCATCACCCTGGCGAGGTAGTCGTACGGCGTGTTGTCATTGGCCTTGATCTGCACCTCCGGCTGCTGCTCGAGGCCCTTGGTGCCGATGGTCGCGAACTGCGCCTGCAGCTCGACGTCGCTGATGGTGAGCCCGTCCCAGGTCATGGTGCCGTCGGCGTTGATGTACAGGTCCTTGGGCGAGGGCGGGTTTTCCGGCGGCTTGACGTTCGGGTTGGGCTGGGGCAGGTCGATCTTGATGTTGTGCTGCACCAGCGGTGCGGTGATCATGAAGATGACCAGCAGCACCAGCATCACGTCGATCAGCGGCGTGATGTTGATGTCGGCGACCGGACCGCCGCCACTATTGGTACTCATGGCCATGCCGGGAACCCTCTCTTACTTCTTTGCCGCCGGGGGCGGCGTTGCCGCGGCCGTCGGCCGTGCGGCCGCGCTGGTACCACCGTTGTCGACGCGCGAGCCGGTCGCGAAGAAGTCGTGCAGGTCGTGCGCGAATTCGTCGAAACCGGCGATGGTGACGCGGTTGGCGCGCGAATACGCATTGTACGCGATCACCGCCGGGATGGCGGCGAACAGGCCGATCGCGGTCATGATCAGCGCCTGGCCGACCGGTCCGGCAACCGCCGAGATCGAGGACTCGCCGCTGGCGCCGAGGTTGATCAGCGCGTAGTAGATGCCCATCACGGTACCGAGCAGGCCGACGAACACCGCGGCCGACCCGACCGTGGCCAGTACCGTCAGGCCGCCTTCCAGGTTGCGGCTTTCCCGGTCCACCGCCTGGCGCAGCGCGCGGTCGACGAACTCGGAACGGTTCAGGGCCTCGACCATCCGGCTGCCTTCGTGCCGCTGGTGGTGGGCGGCCGCGGAAGCCGCTTCCAGGGCGATCTTGGAGAACGGCTCGGACTTGGGCTGTTTCTCCATCACCCGCACGGCGTCCTGCGCGGACGGGGTATCCCAGAATTTCTGGATGACCTTGCCCATGCGCGAACGGATCAGCGCGTTGCGGATCGCGATGGAGACGATGTAGTACCACGACCACACCGACATCACCACCAGCACGATCAGCACGATCAGGTCGATCGCGTGCGCCGCCGGGTGGGTGATGATTTCGGTAAGGAAATGACTGGCGCCAACCTGCTGCAGGGCTTGCGCTTTGACATTGCCGACAGGTGCGGCGGCGGCGGAGATTGCTTCTTGGATCATGGCGCTACCCTTCCTTCAAGTCGTAGCAAGTGAAATGTGGATGGAGGACTCTAACTGATTCGATTCGGTGGAACGTGAAGTTTTTACATGGACCCGGCGAGGCTGAATTCCACCGGGATCCGGACGATGCCGCCTACCGGCTTGCCGTTCTGGATGCCGGGGTTGAACCGCCAGTGCCGCGCGGCGTCGACCGCGGCGCGATCGAGGATCCGGTAACCGCTGGACCGCTCGACCTTGACGTTGACCACTTCGCCTTGGGCGTTGATGGTGACCTCGAGGATCACCTTGCCCTGCTGCTGCTGCCGGATCGCCTGGACCGGGTACTTCGGCGGGTTGCGGTTCTTGTAGCTGATGTCCACCGAGGGCGCAACGTCGGCCGGCGGCGGCGGCGGTGCCGGCGGCGTCGGCGGCGGTGCCGGCGTGGACATCACGGTCTGGATCTGCACCGGCGGCGGTTGCGGCGGCGGCGTCGGTGGCGGCGGGGTCTTGACCAGCTTCACCTGCTTGGGCGGCGGCTTCTGCGTCGGCGGCGGCGGCGGCGGTGGCGGCGGCGGCGGTGGCGGCGGCGGGATGAAGTTGACGCTCACCACGTGCTGCTTCTGCTTCTCCTTGGTGGCCGGCGGACCCGAGGGCGCCAGCAACATGACAACCATGCCCACGTGCAGTGCAATCGCAGCCGCGATCGCAATGGTGCGCCACCAATTGAACGTGTTGCGGTCTCGTGCCGACGTACGTGCCATCGTATCTTGAACCAGTCGCTGACCTGTTGGACCCCACCGCGGTCACCGCCGGCTTTGCCGGGCGGCGCCGCAACCAGGGCGGCGGAAAAGCGTGAAACGTTACACCAGCAGCCCGGCTTTGCCTAGGGGGCAAGGGCGGCAATGTGTTGAATGCGTCTCCTGACGCGGCCGTCCGAAGCCGACTTACTTGTGTCCCAGGCGCTTGAGCATCTTGCGCGCGCTGTCGCGGGTTTCCGGGTCCTTCTCGGCGTGCTTGTACGCGGCGATTGCCGCACTCTTGTCGTTGAGCCCCAGCTCGACGTTGCCCAGCGTCAGCCAGGCGGCGCCGATGCGCTTGAATCCTCCCTTGTCCAGGGCCTGCTTCAGGGCCGCCCTGGCCTCCTTGTCGCGGTTCAGGTCCGAAAGCAGCTGGCCGCGCTTGAAGTCGATCTCGCCGGTCTTGTCGTCGGGCGACGCCTTGGCGAACGCATCCACGGCGTGCTTGTAGTCGCCGGCCAGCTGGTAGGAATCGCCCAGCAGCCGGTAGCTGTCCAGGCCCGGCTTGACGATGCCCTTGTCCATGCCTTCCTTGAGCACCGCGACCGCCTTCATCGCATTGGTCTTGGGATTGTCGCTGGACTGGGCGATGTTGTCGTAGATCTTGGCCATGTTCATGTAGCCGGTGGCATCGGTGAGCTGGCCGTTCTTGCGCGCGCGTTCGAGCAGGGCCAACGCCTTTTCGGGCTTGCCCGCGTTGGTGTAGATCGCGATGACGTTCTGCAGCAATGTGCTGTTGTTGGGATCCTTGGCCAGCGCGGCCTCGGCCAGCTTGGCGGCCTCGTCGTATTTGTCCATCGCGAAGTAGCTGGCCATCTCGATCTGGTTCCAGCTGGGCTGCGGCTTGTCGCTCAGCGATTTGGCCTTCTGGATGGCGGCCACCGCCTCGGGATACTTCTGCAGCCGGTAATAGGCGTTGCCCTGCAACGCGTACACATCCGCGGACTGGGCACCGCTTTCCTTGATCCAGGTGTTGAGGGTACTCAAGGCGTCGGAGTAGTCCTCGTTGGCGATGTACATCTGGGCCAGCGTCACCAGGCCCTGGAAGTAGCTGTTGTTGTCCAGCGCGTTGGAATCGATGGCCTGCTTCTGCAACGTGATGGCGCCCTTGGTGTCGCCGCTGCGGTACTTGACCTGGGCCAGGCCAAGGGTCGCGATGGCGCGCGCGTACGCACTCTTGCTGCTGTCGGCGATCGGTTGCAGGTCCTTCAGCGCGGTCGCCGAATCACCGCTGTTGGCCGCGTCCAGCCCGGACTTCAGTTGCCTGGCTTCCTGGGCGTTGCTGACGCCGAGCTTCTCGGGCTGCTTGCGGGTGGCGTTGGGATACTTGTTCTTCTCGTTGCCCTTGTTCTTGTTCTTCGACTGCTGCTGGCCGCACTTGTGCTGCAGCATTTCCAGGTCCGAGCACTGCTGGCCGGCCGTCTGCGCGGCGGCAACCAGGGGAAACACGGCCAGGGCAATCGCGGAAAAGATTCCGCCGATCAGCAGGCGAGAGCGGAGGTTCATCGGCACTCCTCTAGCGGACAATCACGAACAGGGAAAGCTCAGAGTAGCGCGGTCCGTGCGCAAACCTCAAGTCCGGTGACCGTCCCCGCACCACGTTTGGTTCATACGTCCAGGTTGCCCACCCGCAGCGCATTGGTCTCGATGAACTCGCGCCGCGGTTCGACCACGTCGCCCATCAGCGTGGAAAAGATCTGGTCCGCCTCCACGGCATCCTCGATGCGTACCTGCAGCAGGCGCCGGGTCTCGGGGTTGACGGTGGTCTCCCACAACTGTTCGGGATTCATTTCGCCAAGGCCCTTGAAGCGCTGGATCTGCCGTCCCTTCTTGGCTTCCTCGAACAACCAGGTCCGCGCCTGGCCGAAGCTGGCGACCGGTTGCACCGCATTGCCGCGCCGGACCTCCCCGTCCTCGCCCGCACGGTCATGCAGCATCCGCGCGACCTCCAGCAGCGGGCGGAAGTCGGCGCCGGAGAAAAACGTGCGCGGCAATACCCAGGTGTGTTCACTGCCGTGCTGGGCGCGGCGCAGCAGCCACGCCGCCGGTTGTTCTGCGGTGCCGGCGCGCAGTTCGAACGAGAACCGCGGCTGACCCAGGCCGGTGGCGCCCAGCCTGGCCACAAGGCCCGCGGCCCAGGCCTGCATGGCCGCCGGATCGCTCCACATCGCATCTTCCAGCGGGGTGTACTCGAGCATCGCCCTGAACACGCCCGGGTCGCCGCGCTGGGCCAGGCGTTCGATCTGGTCGAGGGCGGCCTGGTAGCGACGCAACAGCGTCTCGAGCGCGCTGCCTTCGACCGCCTCGGCGCCCGCGGCCGGAATCCAGGCCGCGTCGTTCACCGCGCTGGCGATCAGGTACCGGTTGAGTGCCGCATCGTCCTTCAGGTACAGCTCGCTCTTGCCCTGCTTGATCTTGTAGAGCGGCGGCAGGCCGATGTACACGTGGCCGCGCTCGATCAGTTCGGGCATCTGGCGGTAGAAGAACGTGAGCAGCAGGGTGCGGATGTGGGAGCCGTCCACGTCGGCGTCGGTCATGATGATGATGCGGTGGTAGCGCAGCTTGTCGGCGTTGAACTCGTCCTTGCCGATCCCGGTGCCGAGCGCGGTGATCAACGATCCGACCTCGGCCGAGGACAGCATGCGGTCGAAGCGCGCCTTTTCGACGTTGAGGATCTTGCCCTTGAGCGGCAGCACCGCCTGGTACTTGCGGTTGCGGCCCTGCTTGGCCGAGCCGCCGGCCGAGTCGCCCTCGACCAGGAACAGTTCGGACAGTGCCGGGTCGCGTTCCTGGCAGTCGGCCAGCTTTCCGGGCAGCCCGGCGATGTCCAGCGCACCCTTGCGCCGGGTCAGCTCGCGGGCCTTGCGCGCGGCCTCGCGCGCCCGCGCGGCATCGACCACCTTGCCGGCGATCAGTTTGGCATCGTGGGGGTTTTCCAGCAGGAACTCTTCCAGCTTGCTGCCCACGGCCTGCTCGACGATGCCCTTGACCTCCGAGGACACCAGCTTGTCCTTGGTCTGCGAGGAGAACTTCGGATCGGGCACCTTGACCGAGAGCACCGCGATCAGGCCCTCGCGCATGTCGTCGCCGGAAAACGTGACCTTGGCATTCTTTGCCAATCCAGACTTTTCGATGTAGGTGCTGAGCGTTCGCGTCAACGCGGCGCGCAATCCGGTCAGGTGGGTACCGCCATCCTTCTGCGGAATGTTGTTGGTGAAGCAGAAGATGGATTCCTGGTAGCCGTCGGTCCACTGCATCGCCAGCTCGACCGTGGTCGCGCCGACCTGGGAGCTGAAGCTGATTTCGTTTGGATGCAGCGACGTCTTGAGCTGCGACAGGTGCTTCACGAAGGCCGCGATTCCGCCCTCGTACCGGAACACGTCTTTTTGTCCAACCCTTTGATCTTCAAGGGTAATTCGGACGCCGGAGTTCAGGAACGCCAGTTCGCGCAGGCGCTTGGCCAGCACCTCGTAATGAAATTCGATGTTGGTGAACGTGCCCGGGCTGGGCAGGAAACGGATGCTGGTGCCACGCTGGCTGGAT
Organism: uncultured Rhodanobacter sp.; assembly: GCA_964489055.1. Lineage (GTDB taxonomy): Bacteria > Pseudomonadota > Gammaproteobacteria > Xanthomonadales > Rhodanobacteraceae > 66-474. The sequence goes on from CAZAXF010000011.1 coordinate 39,547, forward strand.
TCGCCCACCTCGCGCAACGGAAACAACGGCTCGCCGAGCTGGTATTCCTGCCGGTACTCGTGCCCGTTGCGGTGGATCGTCAGCCACAGATGCTCGGAAAGCGCATTGACCACGGATACGCCCACGCCGTGCAGTCCGCCGGAAACCTTGTACGAGTTGGCGTCGAACTTGCCGCCCGCGTGCAGCACCGTCATCACCACTTCGGCGGTGGAGCGCCCTTCGCCCGGGTACATCTCCACCGGGATGCCGCGGCCATTGTCGACCACGCTGACGGTTCCATCATCATGGATGGTGACCTCGATGTGGTCGCAGAATCCGGCCAGGGCCTCGTCGATCGCGTTGTCCACCACCTCGAACACCATGTGGTGCAGTCCGGTGCCGTCGTCGGTGTCGCCGATGTACATGCCGGGGCGCTTGCGGACCGCCTCCAGGCCCTTGAGTACCTTGATGCTGCTGGAATCGTATCTGTCATTCATCGAAAGGGTTCCTGCCGGGCGGTGCGTGATCGCAAACGATTCATTATACCGCGTATGCACTCAGTCCACGGGCCTCGCGTCGGGGACGACGCCCGTATGTTTCACGTGAAACACGGCTGCGTTCGGACCCTGCCCGACCCAGTGCGCATCCGGCCGGTCGGTTGCCGTCAGCCAGGCCTGCAGCGGCTTGCCTGCAAGCCATGCCACGACCTTTCCCGCGTGCTCCCGATCCAGCTCGGACTCCAGGTCATCCAGGCACAGCAAGGGAAACTCACCGATCCGGTCATGCAGCCAGCGCGCCTGGGCCAACACGCACACCAGCGCCACCGCCTTGGCCTGGCCGCGCGACAGGTGTTCCCTGCGCGGCACCTGCTCGAATCGAGGCGTCCAGTCGGCCCGATGGGCCCCGTGTTGCGTGAAGCCGCGTTCCCGGTCGCGTCCGCGTTGCTCCGCCAGTTGATCCTGCAGTCCCTGCGCGGTATCCCACCCCGCACGATAATCGATCCGCACGGACCCGAGTTCCGGCACCAGCCACGCGGCCTCCTGCACCAGATACGGTTCAAGGCTGTCCAGGCACGCCGCGCGCGCGGCGTGAATCCGCGCGGCCCAGCGCGCCAAGTCGTGTTCCCAGGGTTCGAACGCGGCATCCGGCGCCCCGCTGCGCAACAGGGCATTGCGCTGGCGCAACCCGCGCCGCCATGCCCGCCACGCATCCAGCGAGGCGTGTTCCACGTGGAACACGCTCCAGTCAAGGAATCCGCGCCTCTCCTCCGCCGGACCCGTGACCAGCGACGGACTGTCCGGGCCGAACCAGACCACCGGGCAGGCCTCGAACAGCGGCGCCAGCGTGGCAAGGTCGCGGCCGTCCAGGCGCCCCTGCCAGCGGTCGTTCTCGCGCGCGAGGCCCAGCCGCACGCCTTCGCGCCCGCGCCGGGTCAGGACCGCATGGATCAGGTAGCCGTCGGCGCCCCGCCGGCACGGCGCCGCGCGCCCGCCGGCACGGAACGAACGCCCATGGGAAAGAAGGTATGCGGCCTCGAGCACCGTGGTTTTGCCCGCGCCGTTTGGCCCGACCAGCCAGTTGAGGCCCGGGCCCGGCGCAAAGCGCAGGCTTTCGAAACAGCGCAGGTTGCTTGCCTGCAGCAAGTCGATCTTCACCGCGGTGCTCCGGCCGGACCCCGCACCGGGCACACCCGGCTCACAATCGCAGCGGCATGACCACGTGCTGGGTCTGCTCGTCCGACGCGCCGCGCAGCAGGCAACTCGACTGCGCATCGCGCAACTGCAACTGGACCCGTTCATCGCCCAGCGACCCCAGTGCGTCGAGCAGGTAACCCACGTTGAAGCCGATGGCAATGTCGCTGGCCTTGGTCTCGGCCTCGATTTCCTCGACCGCCTCCTCCTGCTCGGGGTTGTGCGCGATGATGCGCAGGTTGTCGGGGCTCACTTCCAGCCGCACGCCGCGGAATTTTTCGTTCGACAGGATCGCGGCACGCTGCAGGGCGTTGCGCAACGTCTCGCGCTCGAGCAGCACCAGCTTGTCCGCCCCCAGTGGAATCACGGCTTCGTAATCGGGGAAGCGCCCGTCGATGAGCTTGGACGTGAACACCACGTCGCCGCGTTTCACCCGTACATGGTTGCCCGACAGTTCCAGCGTGACCGGGTCATCGGCCGTCTCGAACAGGCCCATCAACTCGAGCACACCCTTGCGCGGAATGATGACCTGGCGGTCGGTACCCACCGGACTGTCCAGCGTTGTCTGCGACATCGCCATGCGGTGGCCGTCGGTCGCCACACAGCGAAGTTCACTCCCGCGCAGGTCCAGCAGCAGGCCGTTCAGGTAATACCGCACGTCCTGGCTTGCCATCGCAAATGCCGTACGTTCCATCAGCCGGCGCAAGGTGCCCTCGGCCACCTTCACCGTTTCGGATACCTCCAGCGCCTCGGTGGTGGGAAACTCATCCGGGGGCAGGCTGGCCAGCGTGTAGCGGCTGCGCCCGGCATGCATCATGACCCGATCGCCCTTGAGCTGGATATCCACCTTCACGCCATCGGGCAGGGCGCGCAGCAGGTCGAACCACTTCTTGGCCGGCACCGTGGTGGCCCCTTCCTCGACCACCTCCACCTGGGCGCTGGCCCGCATTTCGACCTCCAGGTCGGTTCCGGTCAGGAACACGCGATCTTCCTTCACCTGCACCAGCAGGTTCGCGAGTACCGGCAACGTCTGCCGACGTTCCACGACCCCGACGACCTGCTGCATCGGCTTGAGCAAGGTTTCCCGCTGGGTATTGAAGCGCATGGTGGTCCCCGTGTTGTTTGCCTGTTGTTGTTGATGCCTTGTAGAACAAATCGTAGAAGCAGGTCCTGTTGATGCACGGGACAAGCTGAAAATTACTTTATTATCAGTAGTTTACGATCACATATCCGTTTTGCGGCCGCCGGGAAAGCCGGTGCGCAAACTGTGGAAAAGTCCGGCAGGCGGAGTTTTCCCGATATTGTCCACAAGTTTACCCCGTGAGTGTCCTGATCAGCTTGTCCCAGTCCTGGCGCAGGCGCATGTCGGTCTCGCACAGGCCCCGGATCTTCTTGCACGCATGCATCACCGTGGTGTGGTCACGTCCGCCGAATGCCTCGCCGATCTCGGGCAGGCTGTGCTCGGTCAATTCCTTGGCCAGCGCCATGGCGATCTGCCGCGGCCGTGCCAGCGAGCGCACCCGGCGTTGCGAGAGCAGGTCCGAAAGGCGCAACTGGTAGTAGTCGGCGACGGTCTTCTGGATGTTCTGGATGGTGATGGCGCGCGCGTGCACGTTGAAAAGGTCGCGCAGGGTTTCCTGCACCAGTTCCAGCGTGATCCCGCGCCCGGACAGGTTGGCCTGGGCGGCCACCGTGTTGAGCGCGCCTTCGAGCTCGCGCACGTTGGAGCGGATCCGCCGCGCCAGCAGCAGCGCCACGTCGCTTGGCAGGGCAATCCCGCGTGCCTGGGCCTTTTCCAGCAGGATTGCCGCACGGGTCTCGAAGTCCGGCGGTTCGATCGCAACCGACAATCCCCAACCCAGGCGCGACTTCAGGCGCAATTCCAGGTTGTCCACTTCCTTGGGGTAGCGGTCGCAGGTCAGGATGATCTGCTGCTTGGACTCGTACAGCGTGTTGAAGGTGTGGAAGAATTCTTCCTGGGTTGCATCCTTGCCGGCGAAGAACTGGATGTCGTCGATCAGCAGCGCGTCCACCGAGCGGAAGCGATGCTTGAAATCGTCCATGTTCTTGTTGCGCAGCGCGGCGATCATCATTTCCGTGAAGCGCTCGGAATGAACGTAGCGAAGCTTCATCGCCGGATTGTGCTCGAGCATCAGGTTGCCGGCCGCCTGCATCAGGTGCGTCTTGCCAAGGCCGGTGCCGCCGTAGAGCAACAGCGGGTTGTACGCGCGCCCGGGATTTTGCGCCACCTGCATCGCGGCAGCCTTGCCGAGCTGGTTGGACTTGCCCTCGACGAAATTGTCGAACGTGTAGTGCGGGTCGAGGTTGTGGCTGACCACGCCTGCGGCCGGTGCGGTCGGCGCGGCGGCCGCCTTGCCGGTGCCGGAGATCGACCCGACTTCCAGTCGCAGCGGGATCGGGTGGCCGGCAATGTCCGAGAGCGCACCCTCGATCCGGGTGAGGTAGGTGTTGCGCACGAATTCCAGCGTGTAGGTGTTGGGCGCAAACAACCGCAAGGTGCCCGCCTCGTCACGCGCCTGCAGCGGTTGCAACCAGGTGTGCAACACGTTGGGCTCGATTTCGCCTTCGAGCCTTGCAAGACAACGTTGCCAGAGACTGCTCATGCAAATACGCCGTGGAACGATCCGGTTGCCGAAGCGCGATGCTCGCGCGGGGGGAACGTCGGAGTCTAGCAGGCGGCCCGGCACGCGCGGACGCAGCGCCGCGGCGCACGCCCGCGGTGCAATGCGAGTTGACGCCATGCCCGCGCGAAACGTACAATCGCGGGTCTTTTTCCACGCAGCACCCGCGCAGCATTCGCCCGCGCGGGACACGCTTCCGGAGTCCTCCATGAAACGCACCTTCCAGCCCAGCTTGCTCAAGCGCGCCCGCAAGCACGGGTTTCGCGCACGCATGAAAACGGCCGACGGGCGCAAGATTGTGTCCGCACGCCGCGCCAAGGGCCGCAAGCGCCTGGCCCCGTAAGTGGGGCCTGCTCATGCCCGGCCTGCCGCCCCGCGCAAGGCTTCGGCGGGCCGCGGACTTCCGTGCCCTGCGCAGTGCGCGGGGGCGCGTGGCCGGTCGGCACTTCACGCTGCGCTGGGGGGATTCGCCCGCGCCGGAATGCCGGCTCGGCATGGCCGTCTCGCGCAAGGTGAGCAAGCGCGCGGTCGCGCGCAACCGCATCAAGCGCGTGGTCCGCGAGTCGTTCCGCGCGCAGCGCGCGCGGTTGCCGGCGGTTGACGTGCTGGTGATTGCACGACCCTCCGCGGCAGAAGTTGACACTCGCGTCCTGCGCGCCGACCTGGATCGCCTGTGGCGGCGCCTGCCCACATTGAAGCCCAACTCCGTGCGCGGCACAATCGGGGGCTGACCCGCCCGAGCCCGTGGCGCGGCCCAGCCCGAGTCTTCCCGAGTGATCAATCAAACACGCACCCTGCTGGTCGTGGCGCTGCTGTTCGTTGTCTATTTGCTGTGGCAGCAGTGGCAACACGACTACCCCTCGACACCGCCCCCGACCTCCGGCACGCCGACCAGCGCGGCGGCCCCGGCGAGCACGTCCGCGGCGGTGCCGAAGGCACCGGAAGCCACCGCCGCGCCCAAGGCCCCGGAAAAAAGCGCGCCCGCAGCAGGCGCGCCGGCGAGCGGACAGCAGCCGGAGCGTGTCCCGCAGGCGACGGCGAAGGCCGCGACACCGCAAGCGGATCTGGTCACCCTCGGCAACGACGTATTGCGCCTGGCGATCGATCCCAAGGGCGCCACCATCGTCACCGCCGACCTGCTGAAGTATCCGCAAAAGGTCGGCAAGGACCATGCGCCGGTGCAGCTTCTCGATCGCACCGACGCCCGCTACTACGTGGCCCAGGACGGCCTGGTGGGCGCCACCGGCAGCGCCGCGCCCAACCACCTGGCAACCTTCGTTCCGACCGCGCACAGCTATTCGCTGAAGCAGGGGGAAGACAAGGTCGTTGCCACCTTCACCTGGCGCGATCGGGCCAGCGGCATCGAGGTCATCAAGCGCTATACCCTGACGCGCGGCAGCTACGTCATCGACCTCAGCCAGAAAATCATCAACCACGGCGACCGCACCTGGCAGGGCAGTTCCTATGAGCAGCTCGAACGCGTCGAACCGCCGCCGGCCCCCAAGCACCTGCTGGAGTTCTACAACCCCGACAGCCTCAGCTATACCGGTGCGGCCTGGTACAGCCCCGAGGACAAGTTCCAGAAACTCAAGTTCGACAACTTCAAGAAGGAACCGCTCGACAAGCAGGTGACCGGCGGCTGGGTCGCGATGAGCCAGCGCTTCTTCGTGGCCGCGTGGATTCCCGACCCCAACCGCAAGCAGGAGTTCAGCAGCGCCGAGATTCCCGCCACCGGTCCGGACGGCAAGCCGCGCTACCTGATCCGAACCATGGGATCGTCGCTGCACGTGGCGCCGGGCGAAAGCGCGACCGCGACCGCCCGGCTGTACGTGGGTCCGAAACTGCAAAACCACCTGGGCAGCGTCGCGCCGGGCCTGAACCTGACCGTCGACTACGGCATCACCACGATGATCGCCGCACCGATGTTCAAGCTGCTCTCGTTCCTGCACGCGCTGGTGAAGAACTGGGGGCTGGCGATCATCGTGCTGGTGCTGATCATCCAGGGCCTCACCTGGAAGCTCACCGAGGCGCAGTACAAGTCCGGCGCGCGCATGCGCAAGCTGCAGCCGCGGCTGAAGGCGCTCAAGGAGCGCTTCGGCGACGACAAGCAGAAGTACCAGCAGGCGATGATGGAGCTGTACAAGAAGGAGAAGATCAACCCGCTGGCCGGCTGTCTGCCAATGCTGGTGGTGCTGCCGGTGTTCTTCGCGCTGTACTACGTCCTGATCTTCAGCGTCGAGCTGCGCCACGCCACGTTCCTGTGGATCCCGGATCTCTCGGCAGCCGACCCGTATTTCATCCTGCCGGTGCTCTATACGCTCACCATGGTCGGCACCAGCTTCCTCACCCCGGCCCAGGGCATGGACCCGACCCAGGCCAAGCTGATGAAGGTGATGCCGCTGTTGTTTTCGGTGATCTTCTATTTCTTCCCGGCCGGCCTGACGCTCTACTACGTGGTGCGCGGCATCTGCATGCTGGGCCAGCAGTGGTACGTGACCCGCAAGGTGGAACAGGCCGACGCGCGCGCGAAGGCCTGACCCCGGCGGCGGGCGGCGCGCATGAAAACCGAAACCATCGTCGCCATTGCGACGCCCCCAGGACGGGGCGGCGTCGGGGTGGTGCGCGTTTCCGGGCCCGCGGCGCGCGGCATCGCGCTGGCGCTGTGCGGCATCGAGCCGGTACCGCGCCGCGCGCACCTGGTGCGCTTTCGCGATGCCGCTGGCAACACCCTCGATGAGGGCCTGGCGTTGCACTTTCCTGCGCCGCATTCGTTCACCGGCGAGGACGTGCTCGAACTCCACGCCCATGGCAGCCCGGTGGTGCTCGATCGACTGCTGCGCCGTGCCTGTGAACTGGGTGCGCGCCCCGCGCGCGCCGGTGAATTTTCCGAACGCGCATTCCTCAACGGCAAGCTCGACCTTGCCCAGGCCGAAGCGGTCGCCGACCTGATCGCGGCGCGTTCGGACGCACAGGCCGATGCGGCGCTGCGCTCACTCGCGGGCGAATTCTCCGAACGCGTCGATGCGCTGCAGCAAACCGTGGTGCGCCTGCGGGTGGAAGTCGAGGCGGCGATCGATTTTTCCGAGGACGCCAGCGAAGCCGCCTCCATGCGCGCGCTGGACAAGCTGTTCGCCGAGGCCCGTGCACAACTGAAGGCCCTGCAGGCCGCCACCCGCAGCGGCGTGCGCCTGACCGACGGGCTGCATGCGGTGATCATCGGCGCACCCAACGTCGGCAAGTCCAGCCTCCTGAATGCGCTTGCCGGCACGGATCGCGCGATCGTCACCGACGTTCCGGGTACCACCCGCGATGTGCTGCGCGAGTCGATCCTGATCGACGGCGTGGAGTTGACCCTGGTCGACACCGCCGGCCAGCGCGAAGCCGGTGACGCGATCGAGGGCGAAGGCATCCGGCGCGCGCGCGCCGAACTCGCGGGCGCGGACCTGGCATTGATGGTGGTCGATGCGCCCGGCGTCGCCCCCGATCCGGAATGGTTCGCGGCACTGCCCCCGCGCGCGGCACGAATCGTGGTGCGCAACAAGATCGACCGGGCCGGCGCCGCGCCCCGGCGCGAGGTGGTCGATGGCGGCGTGACCGTTGCGCTCTCTGCGCGCACCGGCGCAGGGCTCGACCTGCTGCGCGCGGAACTTCGCGCGCTTGCGCTCGGCGGCACCGGCGACGGCGCGTTCAGTGCGCGCACCCGGCACGTGCTGGCGCTCGAACGCGCCGGCGAGGCGCTGGCATCGGCACGGGCCGCGCTGGACGGGGCCGCACCGGAACTGGTCGCCGAGGAACTGCGCGGCGTGCAGCAGGCGCTGGGCGAACTCACCGGTGCGTTCACCAGCGAGGATCTGCTGGGCGCGATCTTCTCGACCTTCTGCGTGGGCAAATGATCCGGCGCGGCGCGCGTCGCCGCGCCCGCGCCCGCGCCCCGCGCGCGCTGCTGCAACGGTGCATCAGGGTTGCTAGGCAGTTTGGCCGGCTGCTACAATTCGGCGGCTCGAATGCAGGATTTTCGGCGGGCCGACGTGCACACCCGGGTGGTTGAATGTGGACAACTCCCTCGCTGCTGGCAGACGGCTCGCATTGCGCGTGGTGCTGGCGCAGGCGGTGGCCGCGGTCATCGTCGGAGCGTTGTTCTGGATCGGGGGGCACGCGTCCGGGCTGGCGGCATTTGCCGGCGGCCTGATGGTGGCACTGGGCAACGCGCTGCTTGCGCTGCGCGTGTTCCGGTCGCTGCCGGCACGCGCTACGGTCGGCATGCGGCGCCTGGCGCTCGGCACGTTGTTGAAATGGCTGGTCGTACTGGGGGGATTGTTCCTGATCCTGGTGCGGATGCGGTTGCCGGTGGTACCCACGCTGGTCGGCGTGGGCGTGGCCACCTGCATCAACTGGTTGGCATTGCGCCTGGACACTTGATAGCGGATTAGGCTGGATCACACGGCATGGCGACGGAAGCTCCCACCAGCAGCGAATACATCCTGCACCACCTGACGTACCTCCAGCTTGATCTCAAGACCTGGAAGATCGTCCAGAACTCCCAGGATTTCTGGGTGGTGAACCTGGACATGATCTTCTTCTCGATCGTGCTGGGGCTGGCGTTCGTGCTGATCTTCCGCCCCATCGCCAAGCGCGCGTCCAGCGGCGTGCCCGGCCGCTGGCAGAGCCTGGTCGAGATGTACACCGAGTTCGTCGACACCCAGGTCAAGGATTCCTTCCACCGCAAGTCGCAGTTCGTGGCGCCGATGGCGCTGCTGGTCGGGTTCTGGATCCTGCTGATGAACCTGATGGACCTGCTGCCGGTCGACGGCCTGCCCACCGCCGCCGCCGCGGTCGGCCTCCATCACCTGCGCGTGCTGCCCACCGCCGATCCGATGATCACCATGGCGATGTCGCTGACGGTGTTCGTGATCACCATCTGGTACAGCTTCTACTGCAAGGGTTTCCGCGGCGTCTCGAAGGAATACCTTCTGCAGCCGTTCGGCAAGTGGCTGATGCCGATCAACCTGATCCTCCGGATCGTGGAGGAACTTTCCAAACCGCTCAGCCTGGGCCTGCGACTGTTCGGCAACATGTACGCCGGCGAGGTGATCTTCACCCTGCTGGCGGCGCTCACCGTGCGCTACACTGCCCCGGCGGCGGCCACCCCGGGCAATGTCGCCTCGTTCTTCATCTTCGCCGCGCTGGCCGTGGTCACCGTGGGCCTGCTCGCCTACGGCAAGGGCAAGTGGCTGCGCGCCCGCGTTCCGCTGCTGCTGCTGGTGGTTATCGCCCTTGGCAGCATCGCCGGCTTCCTCCCCGGCATCGGCGGCGGTACGTTCTTCCAGATCCTGTTCGCCACCGGCTGGGGCATCTTCGACATGCTGATCATCGGCATCCAAGCATACATCTTCATGGTGCTGACAGTTGCCTACCTGTCGATGGCGGCCGAGAGCCACTGACCGTTTTTCCTTTCCACCGCTGTTCAACCTTCGCAATACTGGAGACACACAATGGATATGAGCGCACTGGCCACCGTCGAGGGCTTCACCGCCCTGGCTGCAGGCTTCATGATGGGTCTGGCCGCCATCGGCGCGGCCATCGGCATGGGCCTGATGGGCGGCAAGTACCTCGAAAGCGCGGCGCGCCAGCCCGAACTGGTGCCGATGCTGACCGGCCGCATGTTCCTGCTGGTCGGCCTGATCGACGCGATCCCGATCATCGGCGTGGGCATCGGGTTGTACCTGATCTTCGTCGACCCGTTCGCGGCCAAGATGCTGTTGCACGCTGCCGGGCACTGATGCCCGCAACGTCATCGAGGTTGCCGTGTTGTCGTTGATTCACGCCCCAAGAGGATTCCGACCGTGAGCCTGAATGCCACGCTCATCGCCCAGATCATCGTCTTCCTGATCCTGATCTGGTTCACGATGAAATTCATCTGGCCGCCGATCGTGAAGGCCATGGACGAGCGCGCCAAGCGCATCGCCGAGGGCCTGGAGGCCGCCGACCGCGCACGCAAGGAGCTGGCCGAAGCCGACACGCAGGCCGCCGAGGAACTCAAGAAGGCGCGAGCCGAGGCCGCGACCATCATCGAGCGGGCCAACCAGCAGGGCGCGCAGATCGTGGACAAGGCGCGCAGCGACGCGCAAGAGGAAGCAGCCAAGCAAAAGGCCGCGGCCCAGGCCGACATCGACAACATGGCCCACCGTGCCCGCGCCGAACTGCGTGGCCAGGTGGCCACGCTGGCGGTGGCCGGCGCCGAGAAGATCCTCGGCCGCGAGGTGAACGCCGAAACCCACAAGGAACTGCTCGACCAGCTGGTGTCCGGGATCTGATCGATGAGCACTTCGCTGACCGTAGCCCGACCCTATGCCCGCGCCGCGTTCGAGTACGCGACCGCGCACGAGGCCCAGGCCGAGTGGGCGGACAAGCTGGCGTTCGCGGCCGCGGTTTCGGCCGAACCGCGGGTCGCGGCGCTGTTCGGCGATCCACGCGTGGAGCCGCGCGCGCTGGCGTCGCTGTTCGTGCGCGCCGAAGAACCCGCCGACGGCCCGTTCATGCACTTCCTGCAACTTCTGGCCGACAACCGCCGCCTGCGCGAGCTGCCGGAAATCGCCGCGCTGTTCGAACAGATGAAGCGCGATGCCGAACGCGTGGTGAAGGTGCGCGTACGAAGCGCGCTGCCGATCGACGATGCCGAGGCCGCGCGCCTGACCGAAGCCTTGAAACGGCGATTCGGCAGCGAGATCGAAATGGTGCGCACGGTCGATCCCTCGGTGCTCGGTGGTGCGGTGATCGACGCCGGCGAAGTGGTGATCGACGGATCGTTGCGCAGCCGGCTGGCCCGGCTTGAATCGGCGTTGACGCAGTAGCGTCGGGGAACGTGAAACGGGAAACGTAAAACGTGAGACGTGAAACGTGAGAGCAGATCGATCCGCGCAGCACGACTCCCGATTGTCATACAACTACACATGCAGCAGCCAGGGGATGCGTGACGCATCGCCCCACAGGAAACGAAAACCATGGCAACCACACTCAATCCATCCGAAATCAGCGACCTGATCCGTTCGCGCATCGAGCAGTTCAAATTGTCGGCGGAAACCCGCAACGAGGGCACCCTGACCAGCGTGTCCGACGGCATCGTGCGCGTGCACGGCCTGCAGGACGCGATGGCGGGCGAGATGATCGAGCTGCCCGGTGAAACCTACGCGCTGGCGCTCAACCTCGAGCGCGACTCGGTCGGCGCCGTGGTGCTTGGCAAGTACGAACACCTGTCCGAAGGCGACACCGCCAAAACCACCGGGCGCATCCTGGAAGTGCCGGTGGGCCCGGAGCTGCTGGGCCGCGTGGTCGACGCGCTGGGCAACCCGATCGATGGCAAGGGGCCGGTCAACGCCAAGGCCACCTCGCCGGTGGAAAAGGTCGCCCCGGGCGTGATCTGGCGCCAGTCGGTCTCCCAGCCGGTGCAGACCGGCTACAAGTCGGTCGACGCCATGATCCCGATTGGCCGCGGCCAGCGCGAGCTGGTGATCGGCGACCGCCAGACCGGCAAGACCGCGCTGTGCGTTGACACCATCATCAACCAGAAGGGCACCGGCGTTAAGTGCATCTACGTCGCGATCGGCCAGAAGCAGTCCTCGATCGCCAACGTGGTGCGCAAGCTGGAAGAACACGATGCCCTCAAGCACACAATCATCGTGGCCGCCTCGGCGTCGGACTCGGCCACCATGCAGTACATCGCGCCGTACGCCGGCTGCGCCATGGGCGAGTATTTCCGCGACCGCGGCGAAGACGCGTTGATCATCTACGACGACCTGACCAAGCAGGCCTGGGCGTATCGCCAGATTTCGCTGCTGCTGCGCCGCCCGCCGGGCCGCGAGGCCTATCCGGGCGACGTGTTCTACCTGCACTCGCGCCTGCTCGAGCGCGCCGCGCGCGTCAACGCCGACTACGTGGAAAAGGAAACCAACGGCGAAGTGAAGGGCAAGACAGGCTCGCTGACCGCGCTGCCGATCATCGAGACCCAGGCCGGCGACGTGTCCGCGTTCGTGCCGACCAACGTGATCTCGATCACCGACGGCCAGATCTTCCTGGAGACCGACCTTTTCAACGCCGGCATCCGCCCGGCCGTCAACGCCGGCATCTCGGTCTCGCGCGTGGGCGGTTCGGCGCAGACCAAGGTGATGAAGAAACTCTCCGGCGGCGTCAAGCTGGGCCTGGCCCAGTACCGCGAGCTGGCCGCCTTTGCGCAGTTCGCCTCCGACCTGGACGCGCAGACACGCCGGCAGCTCGAACGCGGCCAGCGCGTCACCGAGCTGATGAAACAGAAGCAGTATTCCCCGCTGACCATCGCGCAGATGGCCGTTTCGCTGTACGCGGTGGACAACAACTACATGGACGACGTGCCACTGGACAAGATCCTGGCGTTCGAACACGCGCTGCACCAGTTCATGGATGCCAACCACGGCGAGCTGATGAACAAGATCGTCGAGACCGGCGACTGGAACGACGAGATCCAGGCCACGTTCAAGTCGGCGCTGGATGAATTCAAGAAGACGGGTAGTTGGTAATGGAGCCGGGACCGGGGACCGGGGACCGGGGACCAGTCGTTTGGCTGGTTTTCGTGTCGTCCCGACCATGGTCCCGGTTGTGGCAACGACCTGGGTTCGGGACCGCAGCTGTTGCCGGTCCCCGGTCCCCGGTCCCCGGTCCCGAGTAAAGACATGGCAGGCGCAAGAGAAATCCGCAGCAAGATCAAGAGCGTCCAGAACACGCGCAAGGTAACCAGCGCGTTGCAGATGGTGTCCGCGTCCAAGATCCGCCGCGCGCAGGACCTGATGCGGACCTCGCGGCCGTTCGCGCGGCACATCCGCAACGTGATCGCGCACATCGCGCAGGCGACGCCCGACTATCAGCACCCGGCGCTGCGCGAGCGCGAGGTGAAGCGGATCTGTTTCCTGGTGGTCTCCACCGATCGCGGCCTGTGCGGCGGACTCAACGCCAACCTGTTCCGCAAGGTGCTGGCCGAGATCCACGCCTGGGAACAGAAGGGCGTGGAGGTCGAGATGATCGCGATCGGCCAGAAGGCTGCGCAGTTCTTCCGCCACGTCAAGGTGGACATGGTCGGCACGGTCACGCACCTGGGCGACCACCCGCGCCTGGAAAAGCTGATCGGCGTGATGAAGATCGCCGACGACGCCTTCATGCAGGGCAAGGTCGATCGCATCTGCCTGTGCTACAACCAGTTCATCAACACCATGTCCCAGCGCCCGGTGGTCGATGCCCTGATTCCGCTGCCGGCGATGGCCCAGGAGGCACGCAGCGCCGAGGGCGACGAATTGCATCCCGCGTCCGACGAAGCCACCGTCGAGCGCACCACCAGTTGGGACTACCTGTACGAGCCGGAAGCCGAACCGGTGATCCGGCACGTGCTGAACCGCTATTTCGAGGCAATGGTCTATCACGCCTCGCTGGAGAACCTCGCCAGCGAACACGCCGCGCGCATGGTCGCGATGAAGGCGGCCTCGGACAACGCCAGCAAGGCCATCGACACACTGACCTTGAGCTACAACAAGGCGCGCCAGGCGGCCATCACCCAGGAAATCTCGGAAATCGTCGGCGGCGCGGCCGCGGTCGGCGGGTAGAGCGGCGTGAAAAGCGAAAGGGTCAAACGGGAAACGGGAAACGGGAAACGTGAAACGTAAGACGTGAAACGTAAGACGTGAAACGTAAGACGTGAAACGTAAGACGTGAAACGTAAGACGTAAAACGTAAAAGGTAAAACGTGAGACGTGAAACGTAAGACGGGGAAGGCTGCATTGTTTTGCGTTTGACCCTTTGACGTTTCACCCAATCAATGGCCGGGCCATCAAAAAGCGAACGGCCGGCACAAGCACAGAGCCACCGGAGTTATCAGACATGCAAGGCAAGATCGTTCAAATCATCGGCGCGGTGGTCGACGTCGAATTCCCGCGCGATGCGGTACCCAAGGTGTATGACGCGCTCAAGGTGCAGGGCACCGCGGTCACCCTGGAAGTCCAGCAGCAGCTCGGCGACGGGGTGGTACGCACGATTGCGCTGGGTTCCACCGACGGCCTCAAGCGCAGCCTCGACGTCGACAACACCGGTGCCGCGATCAAGGTGCCGGTGGGCAAGGCCACGCTCGGCCGCATCATGAACGTGCTCGGCGAACCCATCGACGAGTGCGGCCCGGTCGATGCCCAGGACCAGTGGGAAATCCATCGCACCGCGCCCGCCTACCAGGACCTGGCCGCGGCCGACGAGCTGCTGGAAACCGGCATCAAGGTGATCGACCTGATGTGCCCGTTCGCGCGCGGCGGCAAGGTCGGCCTGTTCGGCGGCGCCGGCGTTGGCAAGACGGTGACCATGCTCGAACTCATCAACAACATCGCCACCCAGCACTCGGGCCTGTCGGTGTTCGCGGGCGTCGGCGAGCGCACCCGCGAGGGCAACGACTTCTACCACGAGATGATCGAGGCCGGCGTGGTCAAGCCCGACGATTTCCCGGAATCAAAGGTGGCGATGGTCTACGGCCAGATGAACGAGCCGCCTGGCAACCGCCTGCGCGTGGCGCTGACCGGCCTGACCATGGCCGAGTACTTCCGCGACGAGAAGGACGAGCACGGCAAGGGCCGCGACGTGCTGATGTTCATCGACAACATCTACCGTTACACCCTGGCCGGCACCGAGGTGTCCGCGCTGCTGGGCCGCATGCCCTCGGCGGTGGGCTACCAGCCGACCCTGGCCGACGAGATGGGCCGCCTGCAGGAGCGCATCACCTCCACCAAGACCGGTTCGATCACCTCGATCCAGGCCGTGTACGTGCCGGCCGACGACTACACCGATCCTTCACCGGCGACCACCTTCGCGCACCTGGATTCCACCGTGGCGCTGTCGCGCGACATTGCATCGCTCGGCATCTACCCCGCGGTCGATCCGCTGGCCTCGACCAGCCGCCAGCTCGATCCGCTGGTGATCGGGCAGGAACACTACGACGTCGCCCGCAAGGTGCAGGGCACCTTGCAGCGTTACAAGGAACTGAAGGACATCATCGCGATCCTCGGCATGGACGAGCTCTCCGAAGAAGACAAGCAGGCCGTGTACCGCGCGCGCAAGTGCGAGCGCTTCTTCTCGCAGCCCTTCCACGTCGCCGAGGTGTTCACCGGTTCACCCGGCAAGTACGTGCCGCTGAAGGAAACCATCCGCGCGTTCAAGATGATCGTCGAAGGCGAAGTCGACCACCTGCCCGAGCAGGCCTTCTACATGGTCGGCGGCATCGACGAGGCCATCAAGAAGGGCGAAGCGATGGCCGAGGAAGGCAAGAAGCAGGCGGCGTGAGGAGAGCCGTAAAGAGTCAATCGTAAAGAGTAAAGTGTAAGCGCAAGAGCAAGAGCAAACGCAGAACGTTTGCTTCACTTTTACCCTTTGCAGCCCGCGCAGCGGGCGACTTCCCGTCGAGCGAGCGAAGAAATGACTACCATCCGTTGCGACATCGTCAGTGCCGAATCGGAAATCTTCCACGGCGAGGCGAGCATGGTCATCGTCACCGGCGAGGCCGGTGAGCTCGGCATCGCGCCGCAGCACGCGCCGCTGCTGACCCGCTTGCGGCCGGGCCAGGTCGAGGTGGTGGCCGAGGACGGCACGCGGCACTCCTACTACGTATCCGGTGGCATCCTGGAGGTACAGCCCGAGGTGGTCACGGTGCTGGCCGACACCGCGCTGCGCGCCGACGACATCGACGGCGCCGCCGCCGCGCGGGCCAAGGAAGAGGCCGAGCGCGTCCTTGCCGACCGCAGCGATGCCAAGACCGTCGCCGAAGCCCAGGAACAGCTCACCCAGGCCGTGGCCCAGCTGCAGGCGCTGGAACGCCTGCGCCGCAACCTGCAGCATTGATGCGACCACGGGGCGCCTGCACCTGTCGCAACAGACGCTTCCCGGGAGCCTGCGTGCAGGCAACCTGACACTTGCCTGCGGCTGCGCGATGCGCCAAGGTTGCCTGATCGACAGGAGACCGCGACCATGGCCGACCCCCTGCATGTAATCGTCCTCGCCGCCGGCGAAGGCCGGCGCATGAAGTCGTTGTTGCCCAAGGTGCTGCTGCCGCTGGCCGGCAAATCGTTGCTGGCGCACGTGCTGGAAACCGCGCGCGCGCTGCGCCCGGCAGGATTGCACGTGGTCTACGGCCACCGCGGCGAGCAGGTACGCCAGGCATTCGCGCGCGACGCCGACATCCACTGGGTGCACCAGTCCGAACAGCGCGGTACCGGCCACGCGGTGAAGCTGGCGCTGCACGAAATCCGCGATCCTGCCCGCGTGCTGGTGCTTTACGGCGACATGCCGCTGCTGCGCGTGCAGACCCTCGCGCGGCTGGTGGACACGCGCGCCGAACTGGCGATCCTGGCCGCCGAACTGCCGAATCCGGCCGGCTTCGGCCGGGTGCTGCGCGATGGCCTCGGGCGGGTGCGCGCGGTAATCGAGGACCGCGACCTGGACGAAACCCAGCGCGGTCTGCCGCTTACCAACACCGGGGTAACCTACGGCGAATCAGCGCTGCTGCGGGCCTGCGTGGAGCGCCTGTCACCCGGCGGCCGCCAGGGCGAATTGCACCTGATGGACGTGTTCGGCCTGGCCGCTGCCGACGGCACGCCCGCGGACGTGGCCACCACCGCCGATGCGATGGAGGCGTTCGGCGTCAACGACGCCAGCCAGCTTGCCGAGCTTGCCGGCTACCTGCGCCAGCGCGAGGTGCACCGGCTGATGGTCGAGGGGGTGCGGGTCGCCGACCCGGCGCGCTTCGACCTGCGCGGGCACTTCAGCCACGGCCGCGACGTGGAGATCGACGTGGACGTGATCCTGGAAGGCGGTGTGACCCTGGGTGACGGCGTGAAGATCGGACCGTTCTGTCGGCTGCGCAACGTGAACCTCGCGGCCGGCACCGAAGTGCTGGCGCACTGCGATCTCGAGGGCGTGACGACTTTCGGCGCCTGCCGCATCGGCCCGTTCGCGCGCCTGCGTCCGGGCACCGAGCTGGCGCACGGGGCGCACGTTGGGAACTTCGTGGAGACCAAGAAGGCCCGCCTGGGCGAAAACAGCAAGGCCAATCACCTGAGCTATCTCGGCGACGCGAAAATCGGCGCCGAGGTCAACGTCGGCGCCGGCACCATCACCTGCAACTACGACGGCGTCGCCAAGCACCTGACCGAGATCGGCGACGGTGCGTTCATCGGCTCCAACACCGCCCTGGTTGCGCCGGTCAAGATCGGCGCCGGCGCCACCATCGGCGCCGGCTCGACAATCACCGCCAACGCTCCGGCCGAGCGCCTGACCATCGCCCGCGGCAAGCAGACCACCGTCAAGAACTGGCGACCGCCGAAAAAGAAGGACTGAACGCGCGCCCCGGTGCCGCTCGTCCTTTCCCAAACCCCGATTCCCCGGTCCCTGGTCCCGAGTCCCGAGAAACTCGCCGCTTCCGCGGCTCGCCCTCCGGGCCGTCGGCTTCGCCGACGTTCGCTCCGGCATCCTGCCTCCGCAGTCCGAGTCCCGAGTCCCGGTCCCCGGTCCCCGGTCCCCGGTCCCCAGTCCCCAGTCCCTGGTCCCCGGTCCCCGATCCCCGATCCCCAACCTACGCATCCAGATCAGGAATCAGCTTGTTCTCGAAATACGCGATCATGTCCTTGAGCTTCAGCTTGCGCTTTTTCATGCGGCTGAGCTGCAACTGGTCGCAGCCGGGATCGGTCGCGAGCCGGGCGATCGCCGCGTCAAGGTCGCGGTGTTCCTGCCGCAGCTCGATGAGGCGCCGGGCCAGGCTGGCGGAATCGTTGCCGGTTTGCATGCGCGGAGTGTAGCGCCGCCGCGCGACCCGCTACACTGCCCCGCTCGCACGCGGGGCACCTGGCGGGACCGGGGACCCGGCAGTCCACCCGTCTTTCCCATTCCCGACCCCCGATTCCCCACTCTCGATTTCCGGCTCCAGCAATGTTCTTCCGCAACCTCACCCTGTTCCGTTTTTCCCCGTCGGTCGCCAGCGCCCTGGATGGCCTCGAACCCGCGCTGGCCGCGCATGCGCTGCGCCCGTGCGGACCGCTGGAGGTCGCCACACGCGGCTTCGTGTCCCCGTTCGGCCCGGACTCGGAAGTGCTCAGCCACACGGTCGGCAAGGCCACGCTGGTCACGCTGGGAAGCGAGGAAAAGCTGCTGCCGGCGGCGGTGGTCAACGCGGAATTGGGCAAGCGCCTGCGCAAGGAGGCCGCGCGGCGCGGGCGTCCGGTCGGCGGTCGCCAGCGCCGGGCGATCAAGGCCGAGGTGCTCGATACCCTGCTGCCACAGGCATTCGTGCGGCCGTCGAGCCTGAACGCGTACCTGGATGCCGGCAATGGCTGGCTGGTGCTCGTTACCGCCAGCCGCAAGGCGGCCGAAGCCGCGCTGACCGCGCTGCGCGAGGCGCTGGGCAGCTTTCCGGCCCAGCCGCTGGCCGCCACCCAGACCCCGCGCGCCCTGATGACCGACTGGCTTGCCGATGGCAAGCTGCCGTCCGGCCTTGCCATGGGCGATGAATGCGAACTGCGCGACCCGGCCGGCGGTGCCGTGATCCGCTGCCGCAAGCAGGAGCTTGAAAGCAGCGAGGTCCGGGCGCATCTGAAACGGGGCAAGCAGGTATTCCAGCTGGGTGTCCGCTTCGAGGACCGGATGGACTTCGTCCTTGGCGAAGACCTGGTGATCCGCAAGCTGCGCTTTCTCGATGTCGTCCAGGACTCGCTCGATGCCGACGGCCGCGAGTCGGCCGAGGCCGAGCTGGACGCGCGCTTTGCGCTGATGGCGCTGGAGCTGGAACGTCTGTTCGCGGGACTGCAACAATGGTTCGGGCTCGAGCGCCCGGATGCGAAGGGCGATTGAACCGCTGCCGGCACGTGCCCGGCACAGGCAGGAAGATGAACGGCGAATGGCTCGAACTGGCGACGGGCAGGGGCGGCACCATCAAGGTGCTCAAGGCCATGCACCCGCGCGCCCGGCGCCTGCGCCTTTCGGTCACCGCCCAAGGCGCGCGCGTGTCCTACCCGCGCGGAACGCGCCCGGCGCAGGTGGACGCCTTCCTGCGAGAAAACAGTGACTGGCTGCAGCGCAAGCTTGCGGAAATGGGCGTGCCGCGGCGCGGACCGCCGCCGCTCCGGCCCGGCGTGCCCACGTTGATTCCGTTGCGCGGCGAGGCGATCGAGCTCACTTGGCACGAAAGCGAGTACCCGCGCGTGGAACACCGCGGCAACCAACTGCGCCTGTGCGTGCCGCGCCCCTTCTCGCGCGCGCTTCCGGCGGCGCGCAACCTGCTGGCCACACATCTGGAAACCCGCATGCGCCGCGACCTGTCGCGCTGGATGGCCGATGCCAGCGCGCGCCTTGGCGCCGCGCCCACCGGCGTGCGCATCCGGTCGCTGAAAAGCCTGTGGGGCAGCCTGGACACGCGCAACCGCATCAGCCTGGACCTTGCGCTGGCGCTGGCGCCACCCGCGGCGTTGCGCTATGTGCTGGTGCACGAGATGTGCCACCTCAAGGTGCGCAGCCACTCGCCGCGGTTCTGGCAGCGGGTCGGCGAACTGATGCCCGGCTACCCCGTGCAGCGCGAATGGCTGCGCGAACACGGTGCGACCCTCAAGGCCGAAATGGAGCGATTGATCGAACCGCGCGAGTGACGCGCCCGGTCCGGTGTCCGCCGGTCTACATGCCGGTCGGCATCAGCACGAAACGCGTGATCGACTGCGCGACCTCGCGTGGCTTTTCCATGATCGACATGTGGCCGCAGCCGGTGAGTTCGGTCACGCCGATGTTGGGCGCGTGGGTGAGGCCCTTGCGGATTGCGGCCAGCGCGGAGATGTCGATGATCTGGTCGCCGGTGCACCAGATGGCCAGGGTCGGTGACGTGATGTCGGGCAGTCTGGCCTGCAGGGCGTAGCGCGCATCCGGGGTGGTGATTTCGTGCAGCACCCGGTCGTCGAAGGCGCGGTTGCGTTGCGAGCGGGCCACGAACACGTCGGCGATGCGCGGCGGAACCGACGGCGGCTTGGCAAACAACAGCGATTGGAGCTTGTCGAACTGCGCGCGGTTGTCGATGTCGAACGGGCTTTTGCCGGCTTCGAGCTGGCGCACGAATGCGTTGGCCTTGAAGCGGACCCCGGCACTGTCGATGAGCACCAGCGCGGCGACGTCTTGTGGATACCGTGCCGCGTACAGGCCGGCGATCGCGCCGCCCATCGAATGTCCGGCGACCACGATCCGGCCGGGCTGCAACGCGTCCACGAATCCGTGCAGGCGCCTGACCTGCGCGGCGTAGCCGTAGTCGGCGCCGGGGATGCGGGTGGAATCGCCCCAGCCCGGAAGGTCCGGAATGATCACGTGGAAGTTGCCGGTGAGATGGCGCGCGGCCAGCAGCCAGTCGGCATAGGTGCCGCCGTAGCCGTGCAGCAGCAGCAACGGCGGCCCGTTCTCCTTGCCGCCGGACACGTACACCCAGCGCGTGTCGCCCACCTGGATGCTGTGGCGGTGCAGCCCGTCGCGCCAGGTCTGGTACGCGATCG
Organism: uncultured Rhodanobacter sp.; assembly: GCA_964489055.1. Lineage (GTDB taxonomy): Bacteria > Pseudomonadota > Gammaproteobacteria > Xanthomonadales > Rhodanobacteraceae > 66-474. The sequence continues at coordinate 60,424 of CAZAXF010000011.1, forward strand.
CGCCCTTGAGGACCCAGCGCGGCGCGATGAAATACACCGCCAGGCCGAGCACCGCCAGCCCGATGATGATGCCGCCGAGGATTTTCAGGCGATGCGCGAGACGCGCCAGCAGCACGCCGCGGGCGGGGTTGGCCGACATCGAGTGCTCAGTCCTTGCCGGTGTCGGCCTTGGCCTGCGCGGCCCGGGTCCTGGTGAAAAGTCGTTCCACCGCCATGCGCGTAAGCGGGTGGTAACCCGCCTTGGCCCCGGCATACACCTGCTCGGCAAACGCAAAGCCGTCCGGTGTCTTCACCAGCGCCTTGTAGATGGGCATGGTCAGGTACAGTCGCCCGATCCGGGTGGCGTGTTCGGCCGCGGCCGGCCACACCGCCTTGTCGCCGGCGGCGATTGCGTGCACGTACCAGCGCATGCCGATCTCGGCGTTGTGGGTGCCGGTCAGGTGCCACGCGGCATCCAGCGCCTGCATCTTGTCCAGCGGCGGCTTCTCGGGCAACCGGTCCAGGAAATACATCCACTCTTGGGTGTTCCAGGACCCGGCATCGAGCTCGCCGGCGGCCAGTTTCCCGGACAGGAATTCCTCGCGTTCGGCGTCGATGGCATCGAAGCGCGGCGAGTCCGGGATCGGGGCATCCTTCGGAATCCCGGTGCCGTAGACCCATGCTTCCACCTCGTGCCAGTCCATCCGGCCGGGGTATTTCTCGATCAGGTTGGGCTTGAGGTAGGCCAGCATCTGCTCGGTGGTGATCGAGTGCCAGGCGAAGTGGTTGAAGTAGCCCTTCAGGTATTCATCGAATTCCTTGCGCCCGAACTTCTGCTCCAGCGTGCGCATGAACCACGAGCCCTTGTCGTAGGCGACGTCGGAAAGCTCGTCGTCGGCGGTCACGTCGCGCGGCTCCGGCGCAAGGCGCTGGGCGTTCTCAGGCATGCCGCCGATGGAGCGCTGCAGCTTGCGGATCGCGAGCAACGTTTCCTCGGTGGCCTGGCGCTTGCCGTACAGCGCCTCGGTGATGCGACCCTGCACGTAGGTGGTGATGCCTTCGTTGAGCCAGATGTCGCGCCAGCTCGCGGCGGTGACCAGGTTGCCCGACCACGAATGCGCCAGCTCGTGCGCGACCAGCGACACCAGCGACTTGTCGCCCACCAGCACGGTCGGCGTGGCAAAGGTCATGTTGGGATTTTCCATGCCGCCGTAGGGGAACGACGGCGGCAGCACGAGGATGTCGTAGCGGCCCCAGCGGTACGGGCCGTACAGCGCCTCGGCGGTGTCGATCATCTTCTCGGTGTCTTCGAATTCGTGCGCGGCCTTGCCGACCACGGACGGTTCGGCGTACACCGCCGAGCGCGGCCCGGTTTCGCGCACCGCAAGGTCGCCCGCGGCGATCGCCATCAGGTACGAGGGCACCGGGTGCGGCTGGGTGAAGTCGAACGACCCGTCGAGTGCGTGCTTCGGATCGTTGGGCGCGCTCATCACCACCCGGATCTCCTTCGGCGCGGTGACGTGCGCGGTCCAGGTGAAGCGGATCGCGGGCGAGTCCTGCAGCGGGATCCACGAACGCGCGTGGGTTGCCTCGGACTGCGAGAACAGGAACGGCATCTTCTTGTCGGCGGTCTGCGCCGGGCTCAGCCACTGCAGGCCCGAGGCGTCCGGCGCGGTGCGATAGGCGATGCGCACTTCGCGCGGATGTTGCGGGGCATCGATGGTGAGCTTCTGGCCCATCGCCTTGACCGGGTCGGCCAGGCGGTATTCCAGCGCGCGCGGGTGGCCCTGGCCGTCCAGCGCCTCGATCGAGGCGATCGAAAGGTTTTCGGTGTCGAGCACCAGCGCCCTGGCGTCGGCGTTTTTCCAGTCCAGCGTCAGCGTCGCGACGCCATCCAGCCGGTGCTGCGCGAAATCGACCTTGAGGTCGAGCGCGATGTGCTTGACCACCACATCCTTCGGTTGCGCGTAGGAATGCGGGTCGGTGGCCTGGGCCGCCACCGGCAGCACGAGGGCGCCGAGGGCGAGGGTGGGAAGCAGGCGCATGGGATGCTCCAAGCGTTGATCGAAAACGGTCAGTATGCCAGCCGCGCGGCGCCGATGCCCGCGTGGCCCGGCCCCGGATGGGGGCTTCAGACCTTGTAGCCGCGGTGGATCGCGACGATGCCGGCCGACAGGTTGCGTACCTGGACGTTGGCAAAACCCGCCGCTTCCATCATCGCCTTCAACGCGGCCTGGTCGGGGTGCTTGCGGATCGATTCGGCGAGGTAGCGGTAGCTGGCCGCGTCGCGGGCGACCAGCTTGCCGATGCGCGGCAGCACCTGGAAGGAATGGAAGTCGTAGAGCGGCTTCAGCCAGTCCTGGGTGACGCGCGAAAACTCCAGCACCAGTGCGCGCCCGCCAACCTTCAGCACGCGGTGCATCTCGGCGAGCGCCTCGTCCTTGTCGGTGACGTTGCGCAGGCCGAAGGCAATCGTGACGGCATCGAACGTCGCATCGGCAAACGGCAGCGCCTCGGCATTCACCTGGCTCCAGCGCAGGCCTTTCAAAAGCCCGCGGTCCAACAGGCGATCGCGTCCCGCGTGCAGCATTTCGGCGTTGATGTCACCGACCACGACTTCGCCGGCATCCCCCACGCGCGGCAGCAGCAGCGCCGCGATGTCGCCGGTGCCGCCGGCAAGATCGAGTACCCGGTCGCCCCGGCGCACGCCGGAGGTCGCCACGAAGTGCCGCTTCCATAACCGGTGGGTGCCGAACGACATCAAGTCGTTCATCACGTCGTACTTGCCGGCCACCGAAGAAAACACCTGACCGACCAGCTTCTGCTTCTCGGCCGTCGGCACCTGGCGGTAACCGAAGTCGGTGGTGGCGTCGGATCGGGTCTGCTCGTTCATGACGCCATTCTACGGCACGCCGCCACACGCGGCCCTGGCTGCGGATCAAACCCTTCAGACGCGGATGAACGCGGATCAAAGGCTCCCATCCGCGCTTGTCCGCGAAAATCCGCGTCAAGGAGCCTGTGCGCTCGCAGCAC
>CAZAXF010000012.1:0-62703 GCA_964489055.1 uncultured Rhodanobacter sp.
GACTCCATGATCCTCGGCGAACCGCAAATCCTGGGTCAGGTCAAGGAAGCCTGGCAAGCGGCGCGCGCGGCGCGCACGCTCGGCCCGTCGATGGACCGCCTGCTTCAGCATACTTTCAGCGTCGCCAAGCGCGTACGCACGGACACGCGCATCGGTGCGCATTCGGTGTCGGTGGCGTTCACGGCCGTGCGCCTGGCCGAACAGGTGTTTGCCGACCTCAAGGATGCGTGCGTGCTGCTGATTGGTGCCGGCGACACCATCGAGCTGGTCGCGCGGCACGTGGCCGCCAAGCGTGCCCGCCGCCTGCTGGTGGCCAACCGCTCGCAGGAACACGCGCAGGAACTGGCAACCCGCCACGGCGGCCTGGCCGTGCCGCTGGCCGACCTCGCGCAGCATCTGGCGGAGGCGGACGTCGTCATTTCATCGACTGCGGCGCGCCAGCCGGTATTGACGCGCGCCATGGTCGAGGCGGCGATCGCCGCGCGCCGGCACAAGCCGATGTTCATGGTCGACATCGCGGTTCCGCGCGACATCGAGCCTGTCGTGGGCGAGCTGCCGGACGTGTTCCTGTACGGCATCGACGACTTGCGCCACGTCATCGACAAGCACTTGCGCTCGCGCGAAGCCGCGGCGCACGAAGCGGAGGCCATCATCGAGCTGCAAGTGGAGCGCTACATGGCGTGGCGCCGTGCGCTGACGCTCAACAATCCGATCCGCACCCTGCGCGGCAACGCCGAAACCCAGCGCGACGAAGTGCTGGCCAAGGCGCGCGCGATGCTGGCGCGCGGCAAGCCGCCGGAAGATGCGCTGGCGTTCCTCGCCAACACGCTCACCAACAAATTGCTGCATGCGCCAAGCGCGCATCTGCGCGAGGCCACGCTGGCCGGCGACGTCGAGCTGCTGCAGGCTGCCGAGCGCCTGTACGGCCTGGGCGAGGAGCCGGCGACCGAAAAACGGGGTCAGGTTCATTTTTTGACCCGCGATCATCGCAAAAAAGCGGGTGGCGCCGCCAAAAAATGAACCTGACCCCGTTTTACGTGCCGGCATGACTCCATCGATTCTCCGCAAGCTCGAAGCACTGGCCGAACGCCACGAGGAAATCGGCCTGCTGCTGACCCAGCCCGACGTGGCCGCCGACGCGGCGCGCTTTCGCGACCTGTCGCGCGAATATGCGCAGCTGCAGCCGCTGGTGACCACGCTGCACGAGCAGCAGGCGACCGCAAGCGAACTGGCCGACGCACGCGTCATGCTGGAGGATGCCGAACTGCACGACCTGGCCGCCGCCGACATCGGCCGCCTGCAGTCGCGGCTGGACGAACTCGACAGCCGGCTGAAAACCCTGCTGCTGCCAAGCGATCCGCGCGACACCGCCAACCTGTACCTGGAAGTGCGCGCCGGCACCGGCGGCGACGAGGCCGCGCTGTTCGCCGGCGACCTGCTCCGGATGTACATGCGCTACGCCGAGCGCCGCGGCTGGCGCACCGAGCTGATGTCCGCCCACGAGGGCGAACACGGCGGCTACAAGGAAGCGGTCGCGCGCGTCGAGGGCAAGGGCGCGTATGCGGCGCTGAAGTTCGAATCGGGCACCCACCGCGTGCAGCGCGTGCCGGTCACCGAGGCCTCGGGCCGCATCCACACCTCGGCGGCGACGGTGGCGATCCTGCCCGAGCAGGAGGAAATCGCCGATGTCGAACTGCGCGACGCGGACCTCAAGGTCGACACGTATCGTGCCTCGGGAGCGGGCGGCCAGCACGTCAACAAGACCGACTCGGCCATCCGCATCACCCACCTGCCCAGCGGCATCGTGGTCGAGTGCCAGGACGAACGCAGCCAGCACAAGAACCGCGCGCGCGCCCTGGCGCTGCTGAAGGCGCGTCTGCTGGATGCGCAGCGGGCCGAGCAATCCGCGCAGCAGGCCGCCACGCGCAAGCTGCAGGTCGGCTCGGGCGATCGCAGCCAGCGCATCCGCACCTACAACTTCCCGCAGGGACGGGTCACCGACCACCGCATCAACCTCACGCTGCACCAGTTGCCGCAGATCCTCGACGGCGACCTCGACGACCTGGTGGACGCGCTGGCGCGCGAGGCCCGGGCCGAGGCACTGGGCGCGCCGGGGGAACCGGCATGAGCACGCCACCCACCGGAGCCATCATCGAACGGCTCCAGCGCGGCGACGCGGCGGCCGCCGAAGCCATGGCGCGCCGCGCCCGCGGCGAGTTTCCCGACGACGCGGAAACCGTGCGCCTGCACGGTGTGGCACTCCTGATGCTGGGCCGCAACGCCGATGCCCGCACGACGCTGGAGGAAGCCGTGCGGCTGCAGCCCGACAGCGCCGACGCGCGCAGCAACCTCGCCAGCGCGCTGCTCGCCAACGAGGATCCCGAGGGCGCGGTGGCATTGCTGGAGCGGGTCGTCGGCGACAGGCCCGACGATGCGGCACTTCGCAACAATCTCGCCAACGCGCTGCGCGCGGCGGGCGACGACGCGCGGGCAAGAGACGAATACCTGGCGGCGCTTGCCATCGTGCCCGACCACTTCGGCGCCACCGTCAACCTGGCCGCGACCGAGATGTCGCTGGGGCTGCACGCGGAAGCCGAAGCGCGCCTGCGCAGCGTGCTGGCGGCGCAGCCGCATCCGCAGGCGCTGCTGCTGCTCGGCCACCTGCTGCACCGCACGCAGCGCTACGGCGAGGCCCAGGCGGCCTATGAGCAGGCCGCGAAACTGGCGCCCGATGCCGCCCAGTTTCCCTACCAGGCCGGCCTGATGGCCGACGAACAACGCCACTACGCCGAAGCCGTGCGCCTGTACCGCCGCGCGCTGCAGCTCGACCCGAACCTGCAGCTTGCCGAAGGCCAGTTGCTGTTCGTGCTGCGGCGCGAGTACGAATGGGACGCCGCCGAACCGCTGGCCCGCCGCGTCCGGGCGCGCGCGCTGGACGGATCCGGCACCGTCGATCCGTTCGCGTTCCTGGCCGAAGACGCCACCCCCGCCGAACAACTGGCCTGCGCCCGCGCCCGTGCCGCGCGCGTGCAGCACGACGCGCAACCGCTGGCCCGCCACGTGCACTTCGGCGACCGGCCACGCGCGGCCGGCGCACCGCTGCGCGCCGGTTTCGTGTCGGCGGGCTTCCACGCCCACGCCACCGCGCTGCTGGTCGCGGCCATGTTCGAGCACCTGGGCCAGCGCGAGGACATCGAGCTGCACCTGTTCGCGACCACGCCCGACGACAACAGCGAAGTACGCGCACGCCTGCGCAAGGCCGCCCACACGTTCCACGAAGTCGCGCTGCAACCGGCCACCGCGGTCGCCGAACGCGTACACGAAGCGGGCATCGAGGTGCTGGTCGACGTCGATGGCTGGTGCGCCGGCGGCATGCCCGGCGTGTTCGCGCTCCGGCCCGCACCCGTGCAGGCCGGCTGGCTGGCCTATCCGGGCACCTCGGGCGCCCCGTTCATCGACTACCTGATCGCCGACGGCTTTCTGGTTCCCGAATCGCTGGAGCCGTACTACTCGGAAACCATCGCCCGGCTGCCACGCTGCTACCAGCCCTCCGACCCCGGCCGCCCGGTCGGCCCCGCGCCGCCGCGCGCGGCGTTCGGTCTGCCCGAAGACGGCGTGGTGTTCGCCAGTTTCAACAATTCATGGAAACTCAATGAGGCAAGCTTCAGCCGCATGTGCGCGGTGCTGCGCGAGGTGCCGGACAGCGTGCTGTGGGTGCTCGACGCCGGTCGCGATGCCAACGCCCGGCTGCGCGATGCGGCGCGCCTGCGGGGCATCGATCCGCACCGGCTGGTGTTCTCGCCCACGTTGCCGCACCTGCAGCACCTGGCGCGCCACCAGCTCGCCGACCTGTTCCTGGACACCAACCCGTACAACGCCCACACCACCGCCTCGGACGCGATCTGGGCCGGCTGCCCGGTGCTGACGCGACCCGGCGAAACGTTTGCCTCGCGCGTGGCCGGCAGCCTCAACCACCACCTCGGCATGCCCGAACTGATCGCGCGCGACGACAAGGCCTTCATCGAAACCGCCATCCGCTTCGGCAACGACCGCTACGTGCTGGGCGCCCTGCGCCAGCGCCTGGCAGGCCAGCGCGAAAGCTCCGGCCTTTTCGACATGCACGCCTACGCCGCCGACTTCGCGGCCCTGCTGCAGCAAATGGCACACGCCGCCAGACCCGCCGCGGCCGGCAAACCATAGAACGCAGATCCACGACGGCGTACATCGCGGCAGTTCAGACACACGGCCGCCAACGCGCCGGCACACCCGATTCCATCGAACCGGGCCCGGCTGCGGGCTGTGTGCGTCAATGCCCGAGGCCGCTTCGCGACGGCGCCGCGGGGCCAACGACTGGTGCCGGAAGAGGGAATCGAACCCCCGACCCACGCATTACGAATGCGTTGCTCTACCAGCTGAGCTATTCCGGCACGGGTGAACCGGCTAGTGTACGGGCCGGCCGGGACCGGCGCAACGAGATGCGCGCCGCGGGTGCCGGCGGCTCGCCGGACCGGTCCCCGGATACACGCGGGACTTGTGCGAAACGGCGGCCCGACGCATGATCCGGGCGTGGCCAGCACGAAACCAGGCAAGCGACGCGCAGACTCGACCGGCAGTGCAGAGCACATCCGGCGCGAACTGCGCGTGCTGAACGTATACCGCGTCTTCCAGGCGCTGGTCTACGTGGTGCTCTCGTTCAGCAGCCTCGTGTTCACGTGGATGCCGCTGCGCGAGCCGGTCATCGCGCGGGTAACCGCGGTGGTGTACCTGGGGCTGGCGGTGGTGATCCTGGGACGCACCGCGCGGATGCCACGGAAGCTGGTGGCCGGCACCAGCGCCAGCCTGACCGTGGACGTGGTGGCGGCGTTCCTGGCGGCGCTGGCGATCCCCGCCGCGCACACCGGCATCGCGGCGATGCTGGTGATCAACGTGGGCGCCGCTGCGCTGCTGCTCACGCCGCGCCTGGGCGGGCTGTTCGCGGCGCTGGCGACGCTGGCGATGATCGCCCAGGCGTTGCTGATCGGCGCCGACGTCAGCGCGCGACTGCTGGAAGCCGGGCTGTTCGGCGTGGCCTACTTCGCCACCGCGGCGCTGTGCATCGCGCTGGGCAGCCAGATGCGCGCCAGCGAAGCGCTGGCCGAGAAGCGTGGCACCGACCTTGCCAACCTCGCGCAGGTCAACGACCTCATCATTCGCCGGATGCGCACCGGCGTGCTGCTGGTGGACGATGGCAACCACATCCACCAGATCAACGAGTCGGCCTGGGCCCTGATGGGCAGCCCCGGACTCGAACAGCGCGATTTGGGCACCGTGGCGCCGGAGCTTTCACGCCGGCTCTACCACTGGCGCACCAGCCACCAGACCGATACCACTGCGGTGGCGCTTGCCGAGGGCGCGCCCGAAGTCGTGCCGCGCTTCACGCGCCTGGCCGCCCACGACGACTCGCACGTGCTGGTGTTCCTGGACGATACCTCGCTGGTCTCGCAGCGCGCCGAACAGCTCACGCTGACGACCCTGGGCCGGCTGTCGGCCTCGATCGCGCACGAAATCAGGAACCCGCTGGCCGCCATCCGCTACTCGGCGCAGCTGCTGGCCGAGTCCGACGGGCTGAGCGACACCGACCAGCGCATGGTCGAAATCATCAACAACCATTGCGGGCGGGTCAACGAGATCATCGAGAACATCCTGCAGCTTTCCCGGCGCGAACGCTCGCGCCCGGAAACGCTGGATCTCAACAACTGGGCATTGCGGTTCGTCCAGGAATACAAGGAGGCCAACGACATCGGCCGCGACAGCCTGCGTGCGCTGCTGCACCCGCGCCCGGTGGAGGCGCTGGCCGACCCGCAGCACCTGCAGCAGGTGGTGTGGAACCTGGTCCAGAACGCGCTGCGCTACGGACGCCTGCCCGACGAGTCCGCGCGGGTGATGGTGGTGGCGCGCCTGGCCAGCGACAGCGGCCCGCCGCTGCTGGAGGTCATCGACCGCGGGCCCGGCATTCCGCCAAAGGTCGCCGCGCAGATATTCGAGCCGTTCTTCACCACCCACCAGTACGGCACCGGGCTGGGGCTGTACCTGGCGCGGCAGATGTGCACCGCCAACCAGGCCAACCTCGAATACGTGCCGGTGGCCGGCGGCGGCAGTTGCTTCCGGATCACCCTGACGGCCCCGGTGCGCGCCCCCGTGGCCCAGGAAGCGTGACGCAGCGCACCCCCAGGCGTGGCATTGCCGCAGGCGGCGCGGTACCCTCACGCGAGAGGGGTCCTGACCAGGTGGGAAAGGCATGGGCAAACAAACGGTGCTGGTCGTCGATGACGAGCGCGACATCCGCGAGCTGCTGAGCATCACCCTGGGGCGCATGGACCTTGACGTCGATGCCGCCGCCAACGTCAGCGATGCCAGGAAGATGCTTGCCGAGGTCCACTACGACCTGTGTTTCACCGACATGCGCCTGCCCGACGGCACGGGCCAGGACCTGATCGAACTGATCGCCCGCGAGCATCCGGACACGCCGGTGGCGATGATCACCGCCTACGGCAATGTCGAAGCCGCGGTGGACGCGCTCAAGGCCGGCGCCTTCGACTTCGTCAGCAAGCCGGTGGACATCAAGATGCTGCGGCAACTGGTCCAGGCCGCGCTGCGCGCCGGGGGCACCGTCGGGGCGCCGGACGACGAAGCGTCCGGGGCCACCAGGCTGGTCGGCCAGTCCCAGGCGATGAAGGACGTGCGCGCGCGCATCGTCAAGGTCGCACGCAGCCAGGCGCCCATCTACATCAGCGGCGAATCCGGGGTGGGCAAGGAGCTGGTGGCACGCTCGATCCACGAGCTCGGTCCCCGCGCCTCGGGGCCGTTCGTGCCGGTCAACTGCGGCGCGATCCCCTCGGAATTGATGGAAAGCGAATTCTTCGGCCACAAGAAGGGCTCGTTCACCGGCGCGCACGCCGACAAGGAGGGCCTGTTCCAGACCGCCAACGGCGGCACGCTGTTCCTGGACGAGGTCGCGGAGCTGCCGCTCCACATGCAGGTCAAGCTGCTGCGCGTGATCCAGGAAAAGGCCGTGCGCTCGATCGGCGCGCGCGGCGAGGCGACGGTGGACGTGCGGATCCTGTCCGCCACCCACAAGGACCTTGCGCGCGCGGTCCAGACCGGCCAGTTCCGCCAGGACCTGTACTACCGCATCAACGTGATCGAACTGCGCGTGCCGCCGCTGCGCGAACGCGCCGGCGACATTCCGCTGCTGGCCGAGCATATCCTGGCGCGCCTGGCCGAAGCCGCGGGCGTGGCGGTGCCCACGCTGCAGCCGGCCAGCCTCGAGGCCCTGGCCAGCTACGATTTCCCCGGCAACGTGCGCGAACTGGAAAACGTGCTCGAACGCGCCATCGCACTGTGCGACAACGGCGTCATCGAACCCGCCGACCTGATGCTGGATCCGGCCGGGCTGCCGGAACCGGAGGAAGACGAGGATCCCGACGACGAGGATCCGCCCGAGTTCGACGTCAATGCCGCGGTTTCAGGCGACGTCCCCCTGGACGACTACATCTCGCACATCGAACGCGACGCGATCCTGAAGGCGTTGAAGGAAACACGCTTCAACAAGACCGCGGCCGCGAAAAAACTCGGGATCACCTTCCGCGCGCTGCGCTACAAGCTGAAGAAGCTCGAGATCGATTAGGGGACCGGGGAACCGGGGACCGGGGACCAGGGACCGGGGACCGGGGACCAGGGACCGGGGACCGGGGACCAGGGACCAGGGACCGGGGACCGGGGTCCAGGGACCAAGGTCCGGGGGCCGGGGACCGGGGACCGGGGAAGCGTGATCCGGCGAGCCCTGCGAAACGAAGGGCTCGGGCCGCCAGCGCGTTGTCTAGAACGGTTGTGTACACCACGACCCTTGGCCCAAATCGCGGCCAGAGCCGTGAATCGCACGTGCAGCGCCAGTTCTAAGCGAACGCACGGCATCTGATTATCAACCACACGTTGAAGAAATGTTGATTTACAGGTCGCTTTCGGCCTGATCCACAGGGTAATTTCAACAGTTCGTGACAGCACGCTGCGGGCGAGCAAGGCCTGCGCGAATTTTCATAAGGCCAGCCAACCGTCCTTTGATGGTCCCCGGTGTTCGGCCGAGAATGGAACACCGTTGGTTGGCACGGCTATCCTCGGGCGACCTTCAAGATCTTCTCCTGTTCTGCTGTGTCAAGAGCATCAAAAGCCTTGATCATGCGCGCCATCCGATCGCCCTGGGCGTAGAAATACGCAACCGGCACACTCAACACCTCGGCCAGCTTCACGGTGGTTGCGGGGTCCGGGACATGGATCCCACGCTCGTATCGGTTGATTCGGGTGCTGGCGACAGAAGGATCTAAGCCGGCACGAACGCCAAGGGCCCTTTGGGACAGGCCGGTTCCAATACGTGCTTCCTTCAAACGCCGACTGAAGACGGTGGGTCGTTGCGAAACATTCGGCACGGCCAAGCTCGCGGAGAAAGACCCTACGAGATTCGTTGCTTCGGCTTGCTGTGCATACTACGAATTACGTAGTATGCTGGTAGCGAAGCTGCGCAGTGTCGTGGGCCGTGTGAGGTCGGAGATACCGGTCAACCTGAGAGGAGAACCCGAATGTCGATTGACACCCCATCCCACCGATCTCGTCGCGCTCACGTATCGAAGCGGAACCCAAACGACCTCGGCAACAAGCACATAGATGCTCGCCTGTCCCCGTACCATTGGTCGCTGTTTCAACTAATCCAAGCTTGCGGGTCCTTGACCCGGCACCAGGTAGTAGAACTCGGGCTTGAAGCTTTGTGCCTTCAAATGATCGTGTCGGGCGAAATTTCCGAAAAAGCTTATTGCGCCACCCGCATGGATTGGTGGAAACGCGAGGACGAGGAGCGGGCTGCCAATGAAGATGTAGACGCGCGTGAGCCAGGTAAAGGTGACTAGATGAGTAACGACCCAGCGGGCCGCAGCGAGTAGACTTCGGCCCAACCTTACCGAACGTCGACCTGCATCGATCCTTGGCATCGGTGGTTGAAAAAGCCAGCGCGCCCATAAGGGCGGCGCCGGCTTGGCTGCTTTAGTCGGCCGCATCGCGTCCGTGACGATCGCCAGACATTCGGCAGGAAGATGATGTCTGATTCGTCAAACAGTGTCTGTCGGCCCAGCTCTTGCCGTCGTGTAGGCATGTGCCTACAAGTGCGGTCCGCGTCGACGGCGCAAGGCGCAAGTCAGGTTCTCCGCACGATGGCGTGGAGCGCACTTGACTCGACGTCGCTGACCTCGCGCAGACTGACTACATGGGGGCGGCCTCGACCGTCGCAAAGGGCGGGATTGTATGCGTGGCGGACGTAATCACTAGTTGCGCCGAAACTGACTGGACCGCCCCCGGTTCTCCAAAGCGGTGCATGTAGAGCGACAACCTAGGTGCGGTCCGCGTTTTCGCCACGCCGGCTGCAGGCTACAGCCACGCACGCTCAAGCTGCGATGCAGACGTACACGCAGAGCAGGTCGTAGCCGAAGACTCTTCCACCCCCCTCATCACCACCGAAGCTCTCTAACCTGGCGTCGGGACCTGATGTTTGGGTCGGCACGATACGGTACGATTGTCTTGACGCGTGAGAGACATACCGACATGCAAGCTTCGCGCACCAATGTGTTCGAAAAAATCAGCCAGTTTTTGGAGCTCACGGTCGAGTCTGAAAGGGACCTTTTCAAGATAAGCCGTCGCGGCGTAAGCAGCAAGACATTGCGTCGTGTTATCGCCACGCTCGACATTCCTGTAACGCTGCTTGGACCGGCAACGACAATGCGGCGTCGGATGGAAGCTGAGGGCCGCCTGACGCGAGCGGAAACCGAACGCCTCCTTCGACTCGCGCGCGTATTTGCTGAGGCTGTCACGTTATTCGGCAATGAAGCGGCCGCACGGTTGTGGCTGCACAGTCCGACTCAGCTCGTGCCCGGCGGTCCTGCCATTACGCCGGCGCAGCTCGCGGCATTCGACGCCGGCGCTCGCATGCTTGAAGAGAAAATTCTGCTGACCGCTCACGGTATGTTATGAAGGCTAGAGTGAAAGGGTGAATCGTTACGTTCAGTGGTTCTCAACGCCCGTAATGAACCGCCCGGCTTTCCCGGAGGCTCCAACCTTTGAAAGGATTGGAGCATGAACACAGGCGAACGGTACTCACCGGACATACCGGAGCGCGCGGTTCGCATGGTGTCGTAACGCCAGGGCGAACGCGGCCCGCAATGGGCGGTGATCCGTTCGATTGCACCGACGTTCGGCCATTCGATGGCGACACTGCGCGCGACAGGCTGAGCGAGATCAATGTGAGAAATGCCCCAGTCTGGCCATCTAGACGGCGTTGGGCAGTGCCATCGGACCCATGGACAACCGCTGCCAATTCACCCCTACACACAGCCAGGCAAATTGTTCGGCATCCAGCCGCCATGTCGCTTCACCAGCACGCGGCCACTTGAAGCCACCTACGTACAACCGCCAGGTGGCCAGCAAGACGCCGTGGCGGTCGCAGCACAACAGCTTGACGCGTGTGCGCGCCCGGTTGACGAACGCAAAGGCACCCGACTCGCCCAAAGCGTGTTTGAGCTCCAGGCGCACGTGGCCCAGCAGCCGATCCATGACGCAGCGCAGGTCCATCGGCGCGGTGACCAGCCACCAGCGCTCGATGTTCAGCATGACGCCAGTGCCTGGACCCAGGCCGCTATCCGTTCCGGCTCCGCCGCCAGCGGTGCCCGCAGCGTCAAACCATTGCGCGGCGCGATCTCCAGTAACGTCCCACCAGCCACCGCTGGCGGAATGATGGGGATCATGCCCTTGGCTGGCAACTTTGCCTGCATCTTCCGTTTACGCCGCCAATAGTGAACGCTTGCCCGGGAAAGCTGGTGCTCCCGACAGCAACTTGCCTGCGTCTGCTCGCTCGCCTTCCACGCCTCGGTGTGGCTGGTCCAGAAATCCTGATTATCTCCCATGTACATGCCTCTTCGGAGTGAACACGCATGGGAACAGCGATCAGGCTGTAGGGGAAGAGGCGCTCACCGGACGCTTACCGGCAATCCTGGAAGTGCCTTGAAGCAGTGGAACTGGCCATGCCCGCCTAACTCGACCGGCACCTGCTGGAGCCGATCGGATACATCCCGCCAACAGAAGCCGCAGCCAACTACTATCAGCAAAGGGCGGGTCTGGCCATGGCGGCCTGACTCATATCAAACAGCCGCCGGAGAGCCCCAGTAGTTCAGTGCTCAGTGTTCTTTCGGCTCCGGACCTTGCACCACCTGCACCAAGTTTGTCGGTTTGATATACCGCTTAAACGCTTCCTGCACCTGTTGAGCAGTTAGCTCCAAATAGTGTTTCGCGGCAATCATCGGCTGATTCAGCGGTTCTCCCTGATAGCCCCAAACAAGCAAATGGCCGGCAATCGAGTTGACGCTGGATATACGCCGCGGAATCGAGCGAATTTGGGCCTGCTTGGAGTTCGTAAGCTCACTGGGCGTGACGGGTGTGTTGCGCATCTGCTCTAGGTTCTGGTAGACAAGCCCGTCCACGGGTTTGACTTTGCTCGGGTCGCTAGCGTACGTCACGAAGAAGTAGGAACGCGCCCGATCAAACTGGAGGCCAGACCCCGCTCCATAGGCATACCCGTGATTAACGCGAATGGCCATCATCAGACGTGATGCGAACCCGTTCCCACCAAGTACTTCGTTCCCTAGCTGAAGTGCATACCGAGCAGGGCTATGAAGATCCAGATCAAGCATCTGAGCCATAAGCACTGTGTCCTGCGAGGCGTAGCTGTTGGGCACCACTGTGTAGACGGCCGGGTTCAATGGTACCGGTTTCGGAATCACGCCTGGCTTTGGACCCGTCGCTTTCCACGCACCGAAAGTCTTCTCGACTTCTGCTTTGGCCTGTGCCGGTGTCACGTTGCCGACCACCACGATGGTCGTCATGTCAGGCCGATAAACCCGTTTGAAGTAGGCCTTGGCTTCCGCAAGAGTCAGCCTATTCACTGTAGCGGGCGTGGCTTGGCGTAGACTCGGATCACCCGGGGGCAACAGTCCTTTCCACAATGAGCGCAGCAGTTTGTGGCGAGGTGATTGCAGCTCCCCAACCAGCTTACGCGAAAGCGCCTTTTGCTGTACAGTAAATGCCTTCTGGGGCAACGCCGGATGCATTTCATTATCCGCCAACAATTGCATGCCTTGGTCGAAATATGCACTCGGTGCCCGGAGCTTGAAGTTGCTCCCACCCGACTCAGATGCCGCGATATCATCCAATGCCTTGTGGAACGCAACGCGGTCCAACCTTACGGTACCGTAGTCAAATAACGAGTCGAGCAACTTCCCAACTCCCTCCTGACCCTTTGGCTCCTGTATGCCAGCATTACTATCGACATGCCCGACTACGGTGACTGTATTGCTGATAGTCTCAGGCTGGACAATTAATGTAATGCCGTTGTCAAGCTTCATCCGCACCGGTTTCAAGGTCCAGCGTGGCATATCGAGTTTCGCGAGCGGATTTGCCGCCCACGGTGGCAGTGGTACGGTCAACTTGTTGTTGCCAGCAAACTGCTCCGTGCCCCCAAAACCTTGACTGCCGGGCGGACGCTCGCCGTTTTGGCTAGGCGTCATGACCACAGTGATACGCTGATCCGACTTCAGATATTTGCGCGCGACGCGGTCGACGTCCTGCGGAGTAACGGCGAGGATCTGGTCAAGCCCTTGTTGAGGTGAATCCAGGCCCCGCCAAGCCAGCGCTTGTGACCATGCCGACGCGAGCCGTGAGGCGCTGTTCCTGCTGAACTCAAACCGCGCCTGCTCGTGGCGTTTGGCAGCATTCACTAAATCGACGGATACCCCGTTCTTCAGTATGTCGCGAATCACCTCATTGAGTTCGCGCCTGGCTTTTTTGCTGTCCCCACCCTTCGGAAACCCGACCCTGACCGCGACGACACCGCCATGCTCGAACCGCTGAGACTGCGCTGCAGCCGCCAGCACCTTCCCGTCCGCTGCAAGTCGCGAAAGTGGGCTACGAGCGTTGTTGAGTACGCCCAACAGTACCTGCATCGCAGCATAGTCAGTAGAGCGCTCCCCCGGCATGCGGTAGTAATACCCCACTGAGCCCATGCGGTCAGGAGTATTCTGCCGGACGATCTGCGGCTTGAAGGGCTCTAGCTCTGTTGGAGCGCGTGTGGGAAGCTCGCCGCGTTCGATCGACCCAAATAACTGCTTTACCTTATTCACCGTTACTACCGGATCGATGTCCCCGACAACTACCAAAACCGCGTTATTTGGCCGATACCAGCTGTCATAAAACTTTCTTATGTCCGAACTCTTCGTCCGATCAAACGTTGGTCGCGACCCAAGCGGCGTTTCAGCGTAGCCCGTGCCGTGGAACAATATTCTTTCTGCTTTCGCAAACGCCAAGAAATCTGGATCAGAAATGTCGCGCGAAACCTCCTGCTCAATCGCTCCCTTCTCGATGCTCCACTCGCTATCGCTTAGATCGGCACCACGCATCCGTGTAGCCTCAATATGAAGTAAAACATTTATGAACCGGGCCGGCGCCGAGAAGTAGAATTGCGTCGCATCGTTGGTGGTGAATGCATTCATCCCTGCGCCCATCTTCCCGATCATTTCGTCCAACTGCGAGCCTGTCATACTCTTGGAGCTTCGGAACAGCATATGTTCCAGTGCATGCGCGGTTCCAGGCAAACCCACAGGCGCCTCATAACTGCCTGCAAGATAGGTGATTTGTGTTGTTACGACTGGCGCCAAGCTATCTCGTACAACCACCACGCGCAGACCATTCTCCAGCGTGGCACGTGCAATCTGCTGCTTCTGCGCTTGTGCAGCGTGGCTACCTGCATCTGAAGCCCACCCGACCGGGAGCCCCACAACTAACAGTCCTGCCGCGAGCACCGCACCCAACAAAACTGAATCCAACCTAGTACGATCAAACATCGAGAACCCCTTTTTGCTTGACTCAATATGCCTACCGAAGCCCATGCAAAGTAAGGTATGCGAAGTACCTTTTGCATTGCTTCTGCCTTACCTACGCTTGGACGGAGCACTTTGTCCCGGCCTGCCGCTCAGCTGCTGGAAAAGCGCTCCTGCCGCCGTCACGCTCCACCACCACAGCGCAGGTTCAGTGCCTCCGCTCGCTTCGGGCAAACGCCGTCCATATCTGCCCAAACATAGTGGATGGGTCGCCGGTGACGCTAACCCGCCGCGGTAGCCAAAACCAACGAGCCTGCACGTTCAAGAATATTTGCCCTGCGTTGGCACCCGTTTGACATGAGCAACTAATATAATCGGCAGACGCAAGTAACTTCGGCGGCCAGCCGAGCTCGTAGTCGCCGCAATCACAAAACACCATGAAGCGTTACCATTACATTACGTGGTTCACCATAAAAATTCCCGCCGGTAGGACTGAATACGGTTTGGTAATATACGCGGTCAAGGACGTTATTAAGGTTTAGTGCCACTTCCCAGCCGGGGCTGATTCTATAGCCAACTCGTAGCCCCACAATAAAGTAAGCGCCTTGCGTCACGTTGTAGTTGATGGTTGTCCCAAGACAGTGACCCCGAGTATCGATTTGGCCCTCGCATGCAGTGGTCGCCCAATGCGCACTGGTGAGTGCGTGCAGACTTCCTCCGATACTCAGCCGTCGATCGTTACCAGGTAACCTATAATTTGTCCAAAACTTCAACAAGTGATGAGGTGTTTGCGAATCGAGAGGCGGCGCTATCCCCCCTGGCAACGAAGCGCGATGGTTGATGTTGAAAGTGTAACCAACGCCGACTGTCCAATTCGGTGTGATTGGCCCGTTCAATTCAATATCAACTCCGTGGCTGCGGTTCGCACTTGCAACGTAACAGCACTGCCGGTTTGTGGGATCTCGGCCGATTCGCAGCGGAACCCCCCTTTGACGTATTTTGTAAAAAGCCACCACTCCGTTCAGTAAACCACCACGCCACGCACCCTTGATGCCAGCCTCAAGATTTGCGCCAACTATAGGGAGCGCTAAAAAGCTTCCGTCGGCCTTTTGTTTTCCCGGCCTGCCGGCCCGGAAGATAGCCGCGTAGCTTGCGTAGATCGAGTAGTGCTTGCTCAAATCGTAAGTGAACCCGGCAAATGG
This sequence comes from uncultured Rhodanobacter sp., assembly GCA_964489055.1. Classification (GTDB taxonomy): domain Bacteria; phylum Pseudomonadota; class Gammaproteobacteria; order Xanthomonadales; family Rhodanobacteraceae; genus 66-474. The sequence goes on from CAZAXF010000012.1 coordinate 15,146, forward strand.
CGTGACCTTGTTGTGTACACGAATAATCTGGCTACCGAGCGACAACAATACGTTGCCGTTGACGTCCTCAAAAAACGTACCACCTTCATTTCGATAATCATTCACTCGTGCACCAGATACGACGCTCAGGCCCTTTACAAATGGCCTGATTCGAAATGCCGCGTAAATCCCGTGCTGCTTCAGCGTCTCAGGGAGCGCCACAAAAATGCTGGACGGATTAGTCGGCTCCGGAAAATATTGAATGTGAAACACTGACATAGGTGGCACGGTAAAAGGGTGGAATCCGCCTGCCAAGCCCAAGTTCGGATTCCTAGAATAATCTGCGCCGATCATGATATCCTGGTGCCACCCTTTAACGTTGAAATATCCGGAGAGTTCAGCGTTTGCAGTGGTGGATGTATTGGACAGTATAAACCGACTTACTGAAATCTTGTTGGGCAGATAATTTCCAGTTCCAAGCTCGACAGGGCCAAAGAACGATGTCCTTAGTTCATTGGAAAACTCGTGCAATCGGGTAACCTGCAAGTTCAGGTTCCATCGTTTGTTAAATGCATGACTTAGCTTCGCAAATGCTTCAGACATATGCGCGTGTTCGCGTTGCCATGGCTCACCAACAAAGGTCGACCGTGGCGCATGTAGATCAGCACCGTTAGAGTACCTAGGCAATCCCGAAGTTGCCGGAATGTCGTGGCGTTGCGTTTCGCTCCCACCCACACTCAATAGGGTCGAGGGTGTGATTTGGTACGTAACGATGCCATAAATCTTTTTCCTACGCATCGTAGCCGTATGATAAAAGAAGTTTTTGTGTTGATACATCGCAACGACACGAGCACGTAGCTTCCCATTAAACCCTATGGGACCTGTGGCATCGAGCTGGGTACGGTAGTTGTTCCATGACCCAATAGCTTGATCTATCCTTAACGCTGGCGTCCCCTCGGGCTGCTTACGAACCAGATTTATCGTTCCACCTGGTTCTCCGGCGCCGCCGAACAGTGCGTCGGCGCCGCGAAGCGCTTCAATATGGCTGTATTCGGATAAATCCGGTAGTGCGTGGTTGTCGAAGGTGAGGTTGATTGGACCGCCGCCGTCGACGTGGTATTGACCGAGTCCGAATCCGCGTATAGAGAATCCGCTGTTAAGCGTGTCGTTGCGTACCACCGTAACGCCAGTCATTTGGTTGAGGGCGTCGGTTAGCGTAAAAAGGTTCTGATCGCGAATGCGCTGCTGACTGAGAATTGCGACCGTCTGAGGAATCTCGCGAAGCGGTGTCGCGGTACGGGTGGCAGTTAGGCCCGTGATTGTGCCGGTAACCGTAACTGTTCCCAACGTTTTAACGTAGTCACTTTTCTTGATCGCTAGGACACCTGCTGGCGATGCCGTAACTTGCAGCGCAGTACTACGCAGCGCCCGTTCCACTGCTTGGAGAGGTGTCATAGTACCGCGAATGGCAGGTACATTTCTCGACATTGCGTCACGCGCATCCCGTTCCAGGACAATTCGAGTTCCGGTGAGCTTTTCGATGTTGTCAAGCGTTTTCGCCAAACTTTGAGAAGGAAGATCAAAGTTGTAAGTGGATTCGTATTGCGTGGTGGGCGCGAGAGGATCAGGTGCTGCTTCATTGCCGCGGTCAATGATGAATGCCCCTCTCTGATTTGTACGCACGACTAGCCCCGTCTTGGCAACGAGGTGGTGCAGTGCCTGCCATACGGTGTAGCGCCCCTTCAATGCAGGTGCGCGATGACCCTGGATGACGTCGGAGTCGAAAGTCACAGTGACAGCCGCCTCACTACCGACTGCTAGTAATGAGCGGCCAAGCGGTTGCGCAGGCAAGTCAAATGCGAAGCTAGGTTGGTTGGACTTGGCTGGTTGGGTGGGTTGGCTTTGCTGCGCTGGGCCTGGCTGACCCGCTTCCGCCGCGGCTACCACTGGCGTGGAGGCTAATAGTGCTGCTACTACGAGTGCAATCGCACCTAGATAACGATTCACAATGGCCATCTGTTCCCCTCCCATGTCACCGCCCGCAGCGAAAAACAGCTGCTACAATATGAATAGACGGATGACCGGTGAAATCCAGACATCGCCGGTGCGTGCGTCTCCTTGCGGTAGTAGTTCAGCCGGGTCCCATACGACACCGCGCACTACACTGGTCGGCAGGGGAGCCGCAGTCGAGTCAGTTCCGAGTGTGCTGATCATTTACCGCACTGATGTGACTGGGCATCAGCGGCCGATCACGATGTTATGGGTGGATTGCACAACAGTGAGATTGTGCAGGCTAGCGATGGCATACGCGACGTCCACCGGGTCGGCGATTGGGAACACTCCTGAGACACGTATCCGAGCCAGTGCGGGATCTGCTAACCGTATGGGAGTACTGTTGTTCCGATTTAGCTTGGCGATGACATCGCCCAGTGGAACATCCTTGAATACGGTGTATCCTCGTTGCCACGCGCTGATCACCGCGAGGGATGGATGGTCTATGACGCCATGGCCATCAGCGTGTACCACAAGGCGCTCGCCCGGACTTAGTTCCGTCGGCGTCGACGTGCCATGGCCACCCCCTTGCGCGATCTGGCTTACATCGACTCGGCCCTTGATTAGTGTCACTGCGAGGTGCTTTTTGGTGCTTTGCACATCGAAAATGGTACCTAGTACACGTACCTGATAACCGCCGGCCAGGACGGTAAATGGCCGCGTCGGATCCTCTACGTCCTCGAACAACGCCTGACCGCGCTCCAACCGGATTCTGCGTTCATTCCTCCCATAATCCACACTCAGCCGGGTATCAGCATCGAGAGTGACGCGTGAGCCGTCACTCAACGTAACACTTTTTATCTCCCCCGCAGACGTCTGATAGACGGGTATTCGTCGCTGGAACAGTGCAAAACAGGCTAGCACCAAGATGGATGCGACACCCGCAGACGCAACGGCCAACAACGTACGCCTGCGCGGGCGCCATGATTCGATATGTGTTTCAGGCCGTGCGCTACTGGCGCGGGCGGCGCGGGGAATGATGTCCCATGCCTCAACTACGCGAGCATAGGCGCGCGCGTGTGCTGGGCTTTCTGCCAACCAGAGCTGGAAGGCCTCGTCACCAGCCTCGGACGTTGAACCGTGCAGTCGCGCCAACCAAGCCGCCGCCTCCGCGAGGTCAAGGTCGACAGCGCTTTCAGAATGCTCGCGCATTATCCGTTGCCCATCCATTGAGTCAGGAACAGCACTGCACGCGCCACACGCTTCTCGACGGCTGCGACAGAAAGCTTTTCGCGCGACGCGATTTGAGGATACGTGAGCCCATCAATACGTTTTGCCAGCAGGCACCGCCGTGTCGTCGGATTGAGTTGAGCCAATCCCGATTCGGCTCGACGCAACCGCTCTTGGGCGGCCAGTTGTTGTTCCGGCAAAGGCGCGCCATCCGGTACTAAGTCCAGATCAAACTCATCTGAAACTACGTGTATACGTGTTCGTTGTCGCCGCCGGGCTTGGTCGCGGCCGAAGTTCACTGCGGTGGTTACAAGGAAAGCCTCTTCGGAGCGTAGTTCCTGCCTGCGGGCATAAGCCTCCAAACGCGCGAAAGCCTCCTGCACAATGTCGTCGGCATCCTGTGCCGCCACGCCTTGTCGCCGCACCACCGCACGCAGTTTTCGAAAGCTTTGAAGAACATCGTCCATGCACGTACGCCGAGCGCGGCCCGAGTCTTGACCCTATGTAAGACGTTTTGAGGCATGTATTCCCGACATGCGCGCAGATTCAAGATTGGCGCTGTCTCCGAGTTCTTGAAAAGTCACGCCAAATCAAGGAACTCTCATGTTGCCCCATAGCCCAAGCACTGCTGACCTTGGGGCGTGTAGCCGATGGCGCCAAACCAGATCATACTGGCAGCGCAAGCGGGACCCTGTGTGAAGCGCGCCAGTCCTCTGGGTCTGTTTGACGTGCGTCATGCTGTTTTCAGCAACGCGGCCACTTGCCGGTACTAGTTGGTTGGCTGGCAGGGCGGCAGGCCAACCCCATTGATGCGCGCGATCGCAGCCTGAACGGCCCCTATGTCGAATGTTCGTCAAAGATTGCATCCAGTTGATGGTTGCTCGTGCTTCTGAGCACTTCGCGGCGCAGCGATTCCGTGTTCAAGTCGAGTCGCTTGAAGACCTTTCCGCCAGTGGGCGACGATACTTCCCGTATCAGCTGGATGCGCCCGAACGCACCGCCGTGCTGCTCGGAGAATCTCGCCATGCCCTTGGCCTTCTCGAAGTTGTCGCTGCGGCTCGGGTCGTGCGGCTCCAACACATCCACGATCCAGCCGTTGTCCTCTGGCCGAAGTACAACCAGATCAGGGAACATGGGCTTGGTGGTGCCGCCACTCTCGTATGGAATCTCCAGTGACCAGTGCTTTTTTGTCGGATTGCGTAACCACCAAGTAGCACCAGCGTCAAGCTCCTCGCTCAGCACGGCTGCCTCCCAGGTACCGAGTGCACAATGGAACTCGTCGTTTTCTTCCCGGTAAAGGTGACGGTCCCACTTGGGATCTGTCCGCGCGCGCCGCCAATCCACGGAAGGCGGCAAATCCCACTCGATTGGCACTGGATTCGAAGTCGCCAACCGCAGCCGTTCGCATGCTTGACGCTGCTGTTCCCTCAGGCGGCTGACGTCGCGCCGATGTGCGTCGAACAACTCGTTGAATGCAGCATCAGCTTGCCGCTGCAACGCTTGCATGGCTGATCCAGACCTGGAAACGGCAATGACATCGATCTTCACATCACGGGCATTGGTAACGTCGGCATCGACATGAGCGCGCCAATATGCCTCATGCAAGCCGCGGCCGAGCACACGGCCGGCATCGATGAATAGCCGATTCACATCGGCATCAGACACCTCGACATCGTAGTCTTCGCCTTCCTCAGCCTGTTCACCTTGGCCCTGCACGACCAGCGTATGCAGCCCCACGCGCCCGATCTCGGCCAATGCCTGCGTGTATTCCGACCCGCGTTTCATGCCCGCAAGCGCATCCTCCATCCAACCGATCACCAACTGAACCGCTTCATCGCCTGCGTTCTGGTTAACGCCATACAAGGTCAACAGCTTGGCCAGCCCGACGTACCGTCGAAGTCCTGGCTGCGCACGCACGGCATTGACGCGGTACGTTACGCATTTGGCCAACGCGGCGAACGCAGACTCCGCACCATCCGCCCGCTTCAATACCACCAGATCGGAGGCCGAACCGGCTTCGGAGGGTGGTACTTCCTCCTCGTTTTTCAGCGCTTCGACAACTTTTTCTACCGCACTGCGATCGAAAAATGGCAGAAACAGGTGCACATCATTCAGGCTGGCGTCGCGCTCGATCCGACGCGCCAGGGGCGTTCGTACCGTGCGGCCCAGCAACTGCGCGATGTAAGTGTGGTCCTCCGCGTGCCGGAACGACATCATCACTTCGGCGCGCGGGCAGTCCCATCCCGTGGAAAGGCTGGTCTTGAACAGCACCACGCCAATCTGCCTGTCGTCCTGGATGCGCGACGCCTCGACCTTGCGCACGCGTCGCCCGTCGAGGTCGAGATCGGCCACATCGTGCATGGTGTGCACCACTTCACCTTCGCGCAACCTACGCCCGATGGTGCCTTCTATTTCATCGAGGGCGACCTTGAGGTCTGTCGCGGTCGGGGTGCCGTCGCCCGCTGCTGAACCACGCCGATCCTCTACTTGCACCACCAGCACCGGCCACACGGTTGGCTCGACGGATTCCGCCTTGCAATAGGACTGCCAAGCGTTGCTCATGGTTTGCCAGCGCCGCGCCGCTTCGGCGAGCAGCGTCATGGAAGACTGCGTAGGGGACTCAGGGTGGTGGATCAGGATGCGCTCTTTCAACAGCCCCGATTCTCGCACGCGCTCAGCAGCGACACGCACCGGATACACCACGCGGTCTTCGTGACCAAGCAGGTCCAGAAATCGCTGCGGCGTCGCGGAAATGCCGATCACCAATGGCATGCGGGGCAAACCCGTCTCGGGGTGTCCCAGCAGAAAACGTTGCATCAGCGTCCGTGCCTCACCGGCGCCCCGGCCTTGGGTCATGCCGCGGTGGGCTTCGTCGATCACTACATAGAAGCGGTCGGGCAACGCACGCGCTGTGTTGGCCAGCGTGACCCAGATGGAATGTTGCCGTCCATCGCCCTCTTTCGTCAGCAGTTTGTCGCTGCCGAGCTTCTGGGTGTTGATGAAATACACCTTGCCAGCGGGAAGGCGTTCGTGGTCGAACGCGGAGTCGATCGTTTCGAGCCGGTCGACCTGGTAAATGCGATCGGACTGGCTCTCGATCTTGCGACGGGTTTGTTCATTGAGCTCTGGCATGTCCGACACCCACAGGATCACCGCATCATGTTGCGGTTGCCAATCTGCCGGCCACTCCAGCTGATCGTCTGGCTGCGCCAGGATGGCCTCGAACAGCGCTGTCATGATCACCGTCTTGCCGCTACCGGTGGGGGCCGAGAACGCGATCACACGTGGATCATCCACCGAAGCCGCCTGCCGAGCCTCCACCACTCGTCTGCGCAAGTTGTCCAGCGCTTCCTTCTGAAACTCGAACAGGTCGACCTTCATGACCGCGCACCCTCGGCAGGGCCCGCCCGGTTGATGGTGAAGTTATCCAGGTAGTTGCGGTACAACTGCACGGTCTCGAAGGGTCCACTTGCCCCACCACGGACATCGCGAATGGCATCGCCCATGGCGCGAAACGCTTCCTCATCGTCGGTGACCAGATACATGACGTCCAACCGCGCCGCCTTGGCGAGGTGTCGAAGGGCCTCCTGCAATCTTGATTCATCCAACAGCACCGCGAAATTGCTGCTTTCAGGCAACAGCAGGTCGGGCTCAGCGGCATCGCGCGCCAACGTTGGTCGTGGCCCTACCGCACCTGCCTTTAGCCACAGGAGCGGGAGGATCTCGCGGAAAGCGCGGCGCAGTTGCACGCGTGTCGGTTCCAGAAAATCCAGCCGGAAATATTCCAGGTTGGCAGCAAAACCTTCGGCCATCGGACGCTTGTCTTCTTCGACCACAGTCAACGGTCCAAGCTGCTCCTGAATCCGGGCCTTGATGGCATCGAACTCGCGCTTGGTCGGTGCCACGATATAGAACCTCGAGATGTGGTGCTGATTCTCTAGCGCCTCCAGCCACGCATCGGCCGCGCCGGGGTCGAACAACACGCTGGCATCGTGATCTTCGGATACGATGAAGTCGGAACCGGTCCCAACGAGCGTCTGAGGCAAGTGATGGATCAGTGCCACCAATTGCTTGCGCTTGGCCGGTTTGTCCAAGGCGACCGGATCGACAAAGCCGACATGAATGAACTTGCGCGACTTTTCCACTTCCTTCGTCGCGCCGGTCAGATAGTCACCCGCAAGCACGGAACCATCATCACGCTTGCCAAGGATGGTGTACTTGCTGCGAGGCCAAGTTACCTGCCGGCAGATACCGTTTGCGTCCCATTCGGCTTCACCGGGATTGAGGCCTTGTCCGCGCAAGGCATCGGCTTCGTCACCGGATACCTCGTTGTTCGTTATCAGGATGCAGCGGCGCCGGCCACTATCAGCGGCGTTCAGCAGGTTCACGGCATTCAACGTGGTGCCGCTGCCGGCGAAAAAGTCCAGGATCAGCGCATCGGGCTTGGCGTCGACAAAGAACCGCAAGGCGTCACGGACCGCATATACACTTTTCGGGAAGGGGAACCGACGATCCGGCAACATATCCCCAAGTAACCGAGAACCGTATTGCGTTGCGTCATGGCTCCCGATGCGCCACTGGCTACCCGGAACTGCCATCACAAAGGCGGCGTCCTTATCGGCGACAACAATGGATCCATCCGGTGCTCTTCTGACCTCCCCAAATTCGCCACGCTGGACCTTCGCATACTCACCATCCTTCAAAATGTAGAGGACGAAACCGTGTTTTGCGTTGCCACCGACACGAACACGCCCTTGTCGCAAACGGCTTCCGAGTGTTTCCGGGGTCCACTGCCATCGACCCTCACTTCCATTCTTTCGAATTGGCAAAACCCCAACGAGTCCGGGAACCACGGGCGCGTCCGATTGGCCATCTGGAAGCGGAGTGCCGATTCGCCTGACTTCTCGGCTCTGTGCGTCGACATAGATCGGGTAAAAACAGCCGGGCGAATCACTTCTCGCCGCGCTGACCCCCGACCTCCGTAGTAGATCCCACCGAACATTGCCGGTATGCGTCCGACCCTTGCTTGAGACCCATTCTCGAGGCAAGTGGATTGGAATCGGGCACGCGCCCCAGCATCACGACAAAAATGTACTCGTCGTTTCGACCAAATTCGCCTGCACGAGCTACATTCGCAGGATTTATGAGCGTGTCAATCATCTGGACGCGTGATTCAGGAAAGACTGCCACCAGCAACATCGCAAGATGGTGCACCTCATGCTCGTCGATGGTGACAATCAACACTCCGTCCTCGCGCTTCAACAACCGCTTGGCCAGCTTGAGGCGACGCTCCACAAACGCCAGCCATTTGCTGTGTCGCCAGGCATCGTTACTATCGACGTAGTCGTTGTTGTATTTCCAATCGCGCGCACCGGTGTTGTAGGGAGGGTCAATGTAGATGCAGTCCACCTTGCCAGCGTGAAGATATTCCAGCAGTTGCAGCGCGTGGTAGTTGTCGGCCTCGATTAGGGTGTGCCACGGCGCGTCGGCATTGCCATTCTGTACCCGGTCGACGGGCGTTAGCGCCGGAAAGATCGGATCGCCGAACCGGCGCACCACCTGCACCTGCTCCACGGCGACATTGCGGATTTCACGCTCGCCGTTGACTACGCCCTCACGCTCAAGCCACGCAATGCCATCCGTGACGCGGCGCACGTGCCAGACCGTCCTGGTGCGGTCGTTCTGCAGACAGACCCGGCAGCCAGCTCGTGGCTTGGCGCGCGGCATCACCAGCATCTCGGGCAGGTGTTGCTCGAACACCAGTCCGAACTTGCGATTTTGTTGGGCATCTGCCCACTCCCTGGCCAAGCGGTTGCGCAACTTCTCATCCGCGACCTGGGCAATCAGATCATCAACTGCTGCCACTCGTCATACTCCCGTAAATGGTTCGATCCGCAGTCAATACGAATCCCTTCTATGCCCGGACCTATCGACATCCGGAAGTGATTCATCCAATTCCAGAACATCCATCCTGACACCATGAGCATACGCGTTAGCTTGCCAGCGCCGAAACTTATCCAACAAAAGGGTATTCGTCTCCTCAAGACGCCGTACCTGCGCCTCCAGGTCCGCTATGCGCCGTGCAGCGGCTTCCGCGGTGAAATCCCGAGGTAGCGCCGTTTTCGCCTCGCGCAGCTCTCGCTTGCGCCGTTGGAACCCTTCCTTGATCGTGGGGTACATGTACATCGTGTGCTTCGATACCGAATCCACCCCCAGCACCTTCGCCACCCGATCGCAAAAAAGCGGCCAGGTTAGCTTCCCCTGCCAGTGATCGAGCTCACGCAGGATTTTCGGAAGCGTGGATTTGGTGACAATCCGTTTAGGCATCTCTGCCTCCCGGCGGTAGCGCTTTCGCCGCGACCGGAAATGACGGGACGTCCGATGCCGGCGGCTCAATCACCCCCGTCTGCATCAACGCCCGAGTCACGGGGGACGGGTCGTGCCCCTCAGGGATTCGCAACGGGGTGCCCTCGGGAACGCGTGGGTGTTCCAGCGCCATCCGCATGGCCTTGGTGCTCGCGAGCTTCCACTTGTGGTGGTCAACCCACCTATCCGCACCGAAGGCGCCGTCTTCATGCTCCTGCTGTGCACGCCTTAGCAACAGCTCAGTCTGCTCTTCCAGGCGTTTGATACGGTCAAGGGTTACGGCATCACCCTTGATGCAGACGTGTTCCCGGCAAGTCATACACTGACGCTGCTTCTGGCACGGGGAAATCGCGTAATCGTGCGTGCACATGCCGTAGAGCGTCGCTATCGCCGTTCCTGGTCGGTCTATGCCAAGCTCTCGGTACGTGACAGCTTGCCGGTTCTTGAACCTTTCCAACAGGTTTGGCTTCTCCCCAGCAAGAAGCTCCCTAGCTTTGTCCAGCTGCTCTTCTGGCGTACGGTGGTCGTAGTGGCGATTATCGGTGATATGGGCGCGCCCTGCCCATTGCGCTAGCGTGTACTCATCCATGCCAGCGCGTTGGGCCATCGTGCTGAGCCAATGCCGGAGTTGATGAGTGGTGAGGGAAATCTCGGATCGATCCGGATTCTTCAGACCGTAACGATGGAAAAGTGACGCACTTCCAAGCCGCCCAAGCCTGTTGTTGACCTCGTCGGCACTCGGAAGCCGCCACGAGAAAGGCTTCACAGCGAAGTTATGGTGGAACTCGTTCTCGCGATGCAGGCACAGCGCGTCCCATGCGTGGATGGTTTTGAATTTATCGATAAACGGCCACGACGGCCCGCCGTAGCGTGATCCGACGAACTTTGCCAGCTTGGCAAAGGTCACCGGCTCGTTCGCCAGCAGCTGCTTGATCCACTTCGCTCGGTTCGGCACGGCGGCCCAACGCGGTCGTCCATCCTCATAACGCAGGCTCCCAGAAGTCTTGATGCTCATCGCGGTGCAAAATACCTCGGGTGTCATTGCATCATTGTCGCCCCATTCTGATGGCGACGGGCAGCCTCCACCGCGCAAAAACTCGCCCGGGTGCTCATACGCAAACTTCGCAGCTGCGCGTGCCGGTGCCCCGATCTTAGTGAGCCGCCACACTGCTTCCGCCACCACATCCTGCATGGAAGGGATCACCCACTTCTTCATCGGCCCCTTGCCTTTGGCCGCTCGCCAACGCAGGTACATCTGCCGGCCACCGTGCTCGTCCTCGTCCCAACCGATGCAGCCAATCGGGAGTCGCAGCACTTCGGAGACCCGGCCAGGCGCCACCATGAGGAGCACTGCGATTGATGAGAAATATCGGCTTTCAGGATCATCCGCGAGGGCAAACAGATCCGCGAGCGCCAGCATGGCGTCATTGGACGGCAGCTTCGCTTGGCGATGCGCCTTGCCAGCTTCGCCCAGGTCTTCAGTCAAAATCACGGGCTTCTTGAACGGCGATCTCCAAGGAACGAGCCCGGCAACAAGGTGCTTGTCGCGACAGAAGTCGTAGATTCGCTCCATCACAATGCCAGTTTGGTGCCACACGTCCTGGCTTTTGTAGAACTTACGGCACTTCTCGGCCGCAGCATCCATCAATGCGGGAGCCAACAGGCTGATGTCGGCCTTCATTCGCACGTCCAACATCGCCGCCTCGATGCAGCGCAACGCTTGCATCCAGAAGGCCACGGAGACAACCGGCCTGTGACTGTAGGCGTACCGGACGTAGGCTTTGGCGAACTGCCTGAATGGATCCGTCAAGGGGGTGAATGAATACGAACAGAGTTTCCGCGTTTTGGTGGCGAACACCGCCACCGTTTTGCCCTCCTGCCAGCGATCGTTCTCCCACTCCTCTTTCCCACCGAAGGCAGTCAACTCTTCCCGCGCCAAGCGAATGAACGCTTCGAGGTTCTGCCGTGCGTCAAGCTCGGCGCGGGGAACAAACTGGATGATGTTTGCCATGCGTCAACTGGCCCCGTGTGGCAAGGCAGCCCCCTCACGCTTGGCTGTTTCGCAAAGTGCGACACAGTGCTCCACAGCGAGGATCAGCCGATCCTGTGCATTGACAACCTGTTCCGCGCATCGGGCTGCGTCGGCCTGATCCTTCTCAGCATAGAGCTGCTGCAGTACCTCCCGGTGCGGGCCGTCGACCCAAGGCTGAAACAGCGGGCAGGTGTAGCAGGCACGCCAACCGCCGGCGCAGAATCCAAAATGCCCGCAGGTACCCACCGCATGCATTGCATCATTCGGCACACGGCTGTTGGGGTCATCTCCCCGGATCGCGTCACGTTCGGAGCGCACCAGCTTGCCCATGCAAGCCTGGGCAAACGGCGCTAGCCTCGGGCCAACAACTTCGTTGATGACGACGGCTTCCTGAGCCGTGTTTTCGGTGTACACACGTACGTTCTGAATGTCCGACTGATCAAGTGCTTCGGCAATCAGGAAGGGGCCAAATCCCTGTCGCCGCATGTTGGTTGCAAAGGTATATCTGAAGCGCCGTGCCGCAATGTGCATTGGCTCCCCCGTACGCTCCGAACGTACCTTGCACACTTGATTGATCTTGCTCAGTCGCGTCGCTAGTCGCGATGTCGTTTCGTGCAAGGAGTCCGGTCGATCACCCATCAAGAGATCACGAAGTTCCTGGGCATCAGTGACTTCATGAAGCACCTTCGCGTTCGGGAAGATCGGTACCTCACCCTTGAGCTCATCGTTGATCGGTTGCCCCGCTTGTACTTCGAAGCCCTTGACCGAATTGGCGTGCTGGTGAGACAGCACTTGGTACAAATCGTCGATAATCGCAATCGAGTGGAACACCTCGCGGAAGCCACGACCTCGCTGCTTCGCACGCGGGACATTCAAGTGGTACGCCACACCATCCGCTCGCTGCTCCACGATCAGATCCTTCCCACGAAGCGCTGCAATCTGGACTGGTCGGCGGGCAGTCATGGCCAACGTGAGGATGTATGCGTAATCGGCGAACTCGATCGCCTCATGCACCAGTGCGGCGTTCAGCCAATCGAGTAGACCGAGTACCTCCATGTCTGTCATCGGCCCAGATTTTGGATCTCCCGAGGCAACAGCTGCGCCCTTTTCGTTGCCCGTCAGTCGCAACTCTTTGAGGAGATCGGCAACATCATCGGATACCCCTGAAAATCCATAGCCGTGCCAAGCAAGCAAAAAGCCTTTCAATCCGCCGAGATACCACTCGCGATCCCTACCAAGCATCGCACGCCAATTCAGCAGATCGCTTGTCGTAACGGCTTTGGCGCCCGTGTCCCGAAGGTATCGATCCAAGCGTGTGGCCATATTGTGCACATGCTTTGCTGACATCTCTTCTGCATACCGCTGCAGTGCTGCGCGGAAACCCGACTGGATCGGCTCGGGCAGCGTTGCCGCCACCAACATCAGTGACACCTCCACGTCCTTGTTCAGTCGCCATCGATCATCATCTACCTTGAACGCGTAGCCGTCCCGAGACACTGCGTAGCGTCCCGTCGTCTCGTTGCTCTCTTCGATGTTTGGCAATTGATTCATCTGGTTCAATCTTCCTTGCGCCGCATCTGCGACTGAAGCAGGCGCGTGATCTCGTCGGCGCGCTCCCTCACATGGCGTTGGTTGTAGCCCTCTCCCGATGCGGTGCTGCGATGGCCGTTGAGGAAGGCCCGAACACTAAGCTCCTCCGAGGGGGTAATCGGTTTGGTATCCCCGCTTCCACCTCCCTTGCGAGTCGCATTGAGTGCGTCGATGCGCTTGGACAATTCGTAGTTGAAGTGGTGTCGAAACGAGTGCAAGTGGACCTTGGCAAACGCTGGATCCACGGACCTCATCGCCCCCATGATCCGGCTACCAAGCGCCGATATCGACAACGGATGCCCGTAGGTCTGCCCCTTCTTGTGGGACACGAACAAGTACGGATGTCTACGTGCGGGCCGGATTGCCGCGCGTACACGGGTCAAGTAATCCTGCACTTGATCCGCCAGTTCAAGAGGGATGGGAAGTGGGCGCTCCCTGGTCTTGGCCACCGGCTGATTCCGACGATCGTCGTGCTGGTCGTCCTGATTCCGCCGCACCCAGACCAAGGGCTCTTCCCCCAACTCAAACTGGTCGATCTGCAGGCTGAGAAGTTCACCGCGCCGCATCCCCGTGTGGTAGATCAATTCGAAAATGATGGCGTTGCGCAAACGCACGCCAGGGTCGCGAAAAGGGTTGTCCGGATGGTCGACCGCAGCCACAGCCATGAACTTGTCGATCAGCTCGGATGGTGGTGACTTGGCAAGCGACTCGTCGCGGAACGACTTGGCCACGCTGTGCGGCCGATGTCGCTTGATGGAGTCAACCATATTGGCAATCGCAGCCGGGGCGCCCGGTGAGCGACTGTGCGCTGTCACAATCGACCCCAGAAAAGCGACGTACTCGGCGACCGTGGTCATCCGGTTGTAGTGCTGCTGGGTTCCCACGGTACGGACTGGCTTGACGCTACCAACGTGCGCTTCCAAGAGCGTAGTAGAAACCTTCGCCCTGGCGCGCTTGCTGTCACGCACATCACGCATATCCCGCCGCATGAAGTCACGAACGGACACGATGTCTTCTGTCCGCAGGAACTTTCCTTTCCGAAACTCTTGGAGCAAGTTGCGATGGTTGATTGCCTCCCACCGAAGCAGAACCACGATGTCCGCGAGCTTGTTCTTGATTGTGTTGACTGCTGCCCCGCGATTGCGCAGCTGTGTCGTGGCGAACAACGTCGGATAGAAGAGCGGGACGCCACGGTCGTCCAGCAAGAACGGCACCCGCTCGCCACCAGGCATGACTCGCACCGAAAGTGTCACCATCGATTTTTCATCGATTTCAACGTGTAATGCACTATACCCAAGGATTCACTGATTTTCAACGATTGAAACATAAAACGAAACCCCCGAAATACGGGGGTTTCAAGGAAGTTTGGTCAACAATTGTTATCATGTGACCGCTAGAACGGAATGTCGTCGTCCTCGAACCCGCCATTGTCCTGCGGCGGTGGCGGTGCGGACTCGCGCGCTCCGCCGCCTGCAGGGCGCCCCTGCTGCGGCGCACGCTGGCGATAACCGCCGCCTTCGCCTTGCGGCGCGCCTTCGCCCGGACCGCCCAGCATCTGCATGTCGCGCGCGATGACATCGGTGAAATAGCGCGTCTGGCCGTCCTTGCCCTCGACCTTGTCGGTCCGGATGGAGCCCTCGATGTAGACCTGCCGGCCCTTCTTCAGGTACTCGCCGGCAATCTCGGCCAGGCGCCCGAAGAACTTCACGCGATGCCACTCGGTACGCTCCTGGCGCTCGCCGGTCTGCTTGTCCTTCCAGGATTCAGTGGTCGCGAGGTTGATGGAACACATTGCCGTGCCCGACGCGCTGTAGCGCGTTTCCGGATCCGCGCCCAGGTTGCCGATCAGGATGACCTTGTTGACGCCACGTGCCATGGTGCGAGCCCTCGATTGGTGAATGGTCAAGCCCGAGAATGCTAGCAGCACGCGGGTCTGTCCACCGGCGCATGCCGCGTCCTGCTGTAGGCGAATGCCGGCACCCAGGCTCCCGACCGCACGCAGTATAATTGGCGGCTCGCCGTGTTTCGGAACCCCATGACCTATCCCCGCGCCGCTGCGCCCAGCGAGCCCGTCAACGCGTTCACCGTCGCGCGCGACCTGGCCGCGCCGGACATGCGCCAGGTGGACGGAATGATCCGCCAGCGCCTGCACTCGGACGTGGTGCTGGTCAACGCCATCGCCGAGCACATCGTCGGCGGCGGCGGCAAGCGCCTGCGCCCGATGCTGCACGTGCTGGCAGCGCGCGCGGCCGGCTACGCGGGCGACGCGCACATCGAACTGGCGGCGGTGATCGAATTCATCCACACCGCGACGCTTCTGCACGACGACGTGGTCGACGGCTCGGACCTCAGGCGTGGCCGCAAGACCGCCAACGCCGCCTGGGGCAACGCCGCCAGCGTGCTGGTCGGCGATTTCCTCTACTCGCGCGCCTTCCAGATGATGGTGGAACTGGACCGCATGGCGGTGATGCGGATCCTGGCCGACACCACCAACTCCATCGCCGAGGGCGAAGTCCTGCAACTGCTGAACCTTGGTCGTGCCGAAACCGACGAAGCGGCCTACATGCGCGTGATCGAGCGCAAGACCGCTGTGCTGTTCGCCGCCGCCACCCAGCTCGGCGGCGTGCTGGCGGGTCTGCCCGAAGAACAATGCCTGGCACTGCGCCGCTACGGCATGGAACTGGGTGCCGCATTCCAGATCGCCGACGACCTGCTCGATTACGTTTCCGATCCCGACACCCTGGGCAAGAACATCGGCGACGACCTGGCCGAAGGCAAGCCCACGCTGCCGCTGATCTACGCCATCGAACGCTCCACCCCGATGCAGGCCGAGATGCTGCGCAACGCCCTGGCCAGCCAGCGCCTGACCGCATTGGAGGTCATCATCAGCGCGATCCGCGATTCCGGCGCCCTGGATCGCACCCGCGCCCGCGCCCACGCCCACGCCGACGCCGCCCAGGCCGCACTGGCAACCCTGCCGGCATCCCGATACCGCGACGCGCTGATGGCCCTGGCCGATTACTCGGTGGATCGGAAGGCCTGAGGGGATCCGGGGACCGAGGCCGGGGACCGCGAAGGGCGACGCTGGCGGGCCATCGCGATCCGGTGCCGCCTTCCGGACGCCCTCATCACGGTCAAGACCCGGGATCCGATCCGTGGCCGTGACCCATTCGCTCGTCCAGCGGAGCGTCCCATTTCATGCCTGCCCCGCCATCCGCGCACCAGCGAAGGGCGACATCCCGCGCGACCGAACCCACCCGGCCCCCCTGCCTTGCACCGGCTTCAATCCTCGCGCGTGGCGGGCTCTGGCAACGATG
Source organism: uncultured Rhodanobacter sp. (assembly GCA_964489055.1). Classification (GTDB taxonomy): domain Bacteria; phylum Pseudomonadota; class Gammaproteobacteria; order Xanthomonadales; family Rhodanobacteraceae; genus 66-474. Next base: position 31,652 of record CAZAXF010000012.1, read on the forward strand.
GCGGCCGGGATGCGTCGGTCGGTTGCCGCGCACCGATGCGCGGCGGTCCGGAGGCATCATCGTGCGGCGCGAGGCCGGCGCGAAGATCCAGGCCCGTCGGTTGCTGGAACAGCTTCAGGCCGAACTCGGGCAGGATCGTGATCAGGTGGTCGAAGATGTCGCCCTGCACATTCTCGTGCGCCACGAAACCGGTGTCGCGCGTGTAGCCGTATACCTGGATCGGAATGCCGGTGGGGCCCGGATCGAGCTGGCGCACCGCCCAGAACAGGTCCTGGTTGATGCCCGGATGATTCTTGATGTAGGCCTGCGTATAGGCGCGGAAACTGCCGAGGTTGGTCAGCCGGCGCTCGTTGATTCCAGCCCAGCCCTGCTCGTCCAGCTTCGCATTCCACTCGGCAAGTTCTTCGTGCTTGCGGTCAAAGTATTCGTGCAGCAGGCGGAACTTGCGCAGGTGCGCCAGCTCTTCGGGGGTGTGGAAATGCACGCTGGTGATGTCGATGGTGAGCGCGCGCCTGATGCGCCGCCCGGTGGCGTACATGTTGCGATAGTTGCGGTAGGACTTCGAGATCAGGTGCCAGGTCGGCACCGTGCTGATGGTCTTGTCCCAGTTGACGACCTTCACCGTGTGCAGCGCGATTTCCACCACGTCGCCATCGACGTTGTCGTCGGGCAGCGAAATCCAGTCGCCCACGCGCAGCATGTCGTTGGAACTCACCTGCACGCTGGCCACCACCGAAAGGATGGTGTCCTTGAAGATCAACAGTAGCACCGCCGACACCGCACCCAGCCCCGCCAGCAGCGTCAGCGGGGAGCGACCGACCAGGCTGGCGATGATGAAGATCGCGCCGACCAGCCACACCAGGATCTTGCCCAGCTGCACGTAGCCCTTGATCGATCCTTCGCGTCCCTGCGGGTGGGCCTGGTACAGGTCCTCGATCGCCGACAGTGCCGCGTTGATCGCCAGCACCACGAACACCGCGATCAGCGCCAGTGTCACGTTCGCCACCGCGACTTCGGCCTTGTCCGGGATGTTCGGCACCGCCGACACCCCGTAGCGGATGATCAGCAGCGGCACCACCTGTGCCAGGCGCCGGAACACGTGGCGCTTGACCATCGCATCGTCCCAACGCCACGTGGTGCGCTTGCTGGCCACGCTCATCACCCGCGCCAGCACGAAGCGCGTCAGCCGACCGACCAGCCACGCAACCAGCAGCAGCGCCAGGCAACCCAGCAGCGTGTGCATCCATTCGTATTGCAGAAGGGTATTGACTGTTTGCATGTGAACCAGGGGCCGCCAAACGAACCGCTACCTTAGCAAGGAACCCTGCCCGGCACCCAGCCCGCGCGATCCCGATTCCGGCCCGTCACGGACACCCTCGCGTCGCGGTCCCGCCAACCGCCCGGCGCAACCGGAACAATGCGCACTGACCACGACATCCGCCTCGCGCACCGGCAACCCGCCCCGTGAAATCGTTGCCGTGCCACCGTGGGTGCGCAGACGGCAACGCGCCCGATCGCGCGCAAGGCGACCCGGCGAAGAGACTGATTTCGTACAGGATTCGCGCGATTGCGGGCAGCGCCCCTGCGCGCGATACTCGGAACATCATCCCGCCTCGGGACAGAATGCGCGTCAGGTTTTCGGAGGGAAGTTCATGGCATGCGTTTTCCCGATTGAAGGCGGCTGTGACTGCGGCTCAATCCGCTACCGCATGCTCACGGCGCCGCTTGTCGTCCACTGCTGCCATTGCCGCTGGTGCCAGCGCGAAACGGGCGCGTCCTTTGCACTGAACGCAATGATTGAATCCAGCCGCGTGGTCAATCTCGGCGAAGAGCCGGAGCTGGTTCAGACCCCGTCGAACAGCGGCAAGGGCCAGCGGATTGCCCGCTGTTCCAAGTGCGAGGTTGCCGTCTGGAGCCATTATGCGGGGAGCGGACACCTCACGAAGTTTGTCCGGGCAGGCACGCTTGACGACCCGGATGTGCTCGCGCCGGACGTCCATGTCTTCACCGCGTCGAAGCAACCCTGGTTGACGCTGCCCGCGAATGCCCGCAGCTACAGCGAGTTCCATGATCGCAAGGACGTCTGGTGCCGGGACAGTCTCGACCGGTTCGAGGCGCTTCGACCGCAACTTGAAGCCTATCGAGCCTCTCTGTGAACCTGTCCCCTCGCGGCGGACGGACTTCGGTGCGGGGCGGCCTGACGATCACGAGTAGGGATCGATCGTGGACCTGACGGCCATCTATCGCGACAAGACACCTTCGCTGGCAACCAAGGCAAGCCTTGCAGCCATCCACCTCGGGATCGTTCTGGCCGTGGTCTGGATCCTGCTCGGGGGCGGTTCGGTCATCATCGACGACACGCGTGGCGCCGGCGGGCAGGTCGGATCCGAACTCCGGCGCATCGTGCTCGCAGCGGCCGCTGTCCTCTACTTTCTCCGCACGCTGGCAACGCTTTTCATCTTCATGAGGCGCCGCGTGCCATGGAGCGAAGTCGCGACGATAGCCGTGTGGATTGCCGTCCTGGATTTCCTGTTCGCGTACCTCGGGGGCCGCAACGGGGCCCCCATGGGAGCGTGGGCCGCGGTTGGCGCAGGCCTCGCACTCATCGGCTCGGGGATCAACACCGGTGCCGAATGGCAGCGGCACCGCTGGAAGCGACAACCCGGACACCAGGGACGCCTTCTTGCGCATGGGTTGTGGAAGTATTCGCGCCACGTCAACTATTTCGGTGACGTGGTCTTGTTCACCGGGTGGGCGTTGCTGACGGGGTGGCCGGTGCTGCTGGCGGTACCGTCCTTGATGATTCTCTTGTTTGCGTTCGTGAACATACCGGCACAGGATCGCTACCTGGCCGAGCGCTATCCTGGCCAGTACGAGGCCTATGCGAGCCGCACGGCGCGGCTGATCCCGTATATTTACTGACCCTTCCGGCAAGGGCATGCGCAGGAACGTGCCGCCGGTTGGCGCAAGGCTCGCGGCCATTGAGGCCGGCTCGTTGCCCGCAGCGTCCGACAGTTCACTCGAGCTCACGTCGCCCGGCGGCACAGTCTGCCCATGGAGAAGGGAAACGGGACGCTTGATCAGGGTTCCGCCGGACCAGGGACGGCCGGTCGCCGATCAATCGCACAACCGGTCAGGGCAGCGCCACTGCCGGGCGTCGGTGAACCTTCGGCTCAATAGTAGCCTTCGCCGGCAGCGACCTTGCCGCGGAACACGCGGTAGGAGTACGCGGTGTAGGCGAGCACCGCGGGGATCATGATGATCACGCCGACCAGCACGAAACCCTGCGAGGCGACCGGCGAGGCGGCCTGCCAGATGCTGAGTGACGGCGGCACGATGTCGGGCCAGATGCCGACCACCAGGCCCACGAAGCCGAGCAAAAAGAAGCACAGCGACAGGATGAACGGGGCGAACTGGCGATTGCGGATCACCGCGATCCACAGTGCAATCGCGTTGATGATCGCGAGGATCGGCACCGGCGAGAGGTACAGGAAGTTCGGCCAGGTGAACCAGCGATCCATCAGGTTGGAATCCAGGAACGGCAGCCACGCGCTCACCAGCAGCATGAACGCGATCACCGCCAGCATCAGCGGGCGGGTCAGGTCGGCGGCGATGCGCTGTACCCGGCCGTCGGTCTTGAGGATCAGCCAGGTCGCGCCCAGCAGCGCGTAGCCGAACACCACCGCGACACCGGTCAGTACCGAGAACGGACTGAACCACGCGAACGCGGCATTGTGGATGTACTTGCCGCCGGTCAGCGGCATACCCTCGACCAGCGCGCCCAGGATCAGGCCCTGCATGAACGCGGTGATGATGGAACCGGCGGCGAACGCGAAGCCCCACACCACCCGCGACTTGGCGGCCTTGAAGCGGAACTCGAATGCCACGCCGCGGAAGATCAGGGCAATCAGCATGAACAGGATCGGCAGGTACAAGGTCGAGAGCACCACCGCGTAGGCCTTGGGAAACCCTGCCATCAGCCCGGCGCCGCCCATCACCAGCCAGGTCTGGTTGCCGTCCCAGATCGGCGCGGCGGTATTCATCATGTGATCGCGCTGGCCATCGTTGTCGGCGAACGGCGTGAGGATGCCGATGCCGAGCACGAAGCCGTCCAGCAGCACGTACATCATCACCGCGAAACCGATGATGAAATACCACACCACCGGGAGCGTGTTGGCCAGCGTCATGGCCGATCCCCCATTTCCTCATCGGCCAGCGACAGCGGCCGCGCGGCGGTCTGCACGCGCTTGCGCCGCGGCGCCTCGACCGGCCCGACCCGCAGCATCTTGAGGAGATACCAGCCGACGAATCCGAACAGCGTCACGTACACCGCCACGTACACGATCAGCGAGGTCAGCACCGCACCGGCCGGCACCGGACTGACGGCATCGGCGGTGCGCAACAGGCCATAGACGACCCACGGCTGTCGTCCGACCTCGGCCACCCACCAGCCGGCCAGGAGTGCGATGAAACCGGACGGCATCATCCAGATCCAGGTACGAAGATAAGCGCGCGAGGTGAACGCGGTGCCGCGCCGCCATTTCCACAACCCGTACCAGGCCACCAGCACCATCAGCACGCCCAGCGCCACCATGACCCGGAATGCGTAGAACGGGATCGCCACCGGCGGACGGTCATCCGGCGCAAAGCTCTTGAGCCCACGCACTGCCCCGCTCCACGAATGCGTGAGGATCAGGCTTCCGGCGTGGGGAATGTCGAGCGCGAAGTCGTTGCGCTCGGCCTTCTCGTTGGGGATCGCGAACACCGTCCACGGCACGTTCCCGCCGCTGTTCCAGATGCCTTCAAGCGCAGCCAGCTTGGCCGGCTGGTTGTGGCGCACTTCCTGGCCGGACAGATCACCGACGAAGATCTGCAGCGGCGCGACGATGGCCACGAACACCAGCGCGCATTTCAGGCACAGCGTGGCCTTTTGGACGAAACGCCCGCGCAACAGGTAGTAGGCCGAAATGCCGCCGATCATGAAGGCGGTGGTCAAAAACGCCGCCAGCGCCATGTGCACCAGGCGGTCGGGGAATGACGGATTGAAGATGATGGCCCACCAGTTGGCCGGCTCGAAGACCCCGTCCTTGAGGGTGTAGCCGGCCGGGGTCTGCATCCAGCTGTTGGCCGACATGATCCAGAAGGTCGAGGCCAGCGTGCCCAGCATCACCATCACGGTGCACAGGAAGTGGGTCTTGTGGCCCACGCGGTCCCAACCGAACAGCATGATGCCGAGGAACGAGGCCTCGACGAAGAACGCGGTCAGCACCTCGTAGTTCAGCAGCGGACCCATGATGTTGCCGGCATCGGCCGAGAACACGGCCCAGTTGGTGCCGAACTGGAAGCTCATCACGATGCCCGAGACCACGCCGACGCCGAACGACACCGCGAAGATCTTCATCCAGAAGAACACCAGGTCGCGCACATGGTCGTTGCGCGTCTTCAGCCACCAGGCTTCCAGGAATGCGATCCAGCTCGCCAGCCCGATGGTGAACGCCGGAAACAGGATGTGGAACGAGATCACCCATCCGAACTGCAGGCGGGACAGGAACAGGGCCTCGTTCACGATCGACAAACCTCTCCGGCAGACGGCGCGCAGCGGAAAAACCCGACTTTTCTACCGCGCGGAGTGTCAACGTGCCGTCACGGTCTTTCGGTTGGCGACGGGCCGCACGCTTCGCGTGGGACTTCACCCGACCGTTCGTCCCCGGAAATCCCGCAGGCGCCTGCCCTGTTTCCATTTCCGGGAACCGCGCATGTCGTGACGATCACGCAATCTGGTGCCTCACCAAGACGCTGGGTTCCGGATATCGCGTCGCGATTCCGGGATGACGGGCAACATCAGGAGGTGCCCGGGGTGCCGGCCCGAAAAATGTCCGTCATTCCGGAGACGCCCACGACGTGGGCGAGATCCGGAATCCAAGCTTTCAGCAGTGCCAGCGAAACATGGATTCCGGGTTCCCGCACCGGCCAGGCCGGCACGGGCCCCGGAATGACGATGCAGGAATTGTTGCGGAACACCACACGGGAACCAACCGTTGGCGTGCGGCCCACGGCGCCACCGCGCTGCGGGCGGATCACGCAGAACCGCTGCCCGGTCGGCGCTCCATCACGACCCGGGTGCGGATCGCCGCGACGGCGCTCACGCCCGTCGGAGCGCGCGATCCAGGCTCCATGGCCCCGGCCCGGCGGCAGACAGGTACAGGAACGCGAAGCAGAACAGCACCGCGCTTTCGCCGCCGTTGAGGTAGGGGAAGAAGTGATTGGTCGGAAAGTGCGCCATGAAATAGGCGAATGCCATCTGGCCCGACAGGATGAATGCGATCGGGCGGCTGAACAGGCCGAACAGCAGCAGCAGGCCGCCGCCGAATTCCAGGATGCCGGCCAGTCCCGGCACCAGCGTGAACAGCTTGGCTGAGGAAATCAGCTCGAACGGGCCGCCGGGAAGGTTGAACAGCTTGTCCAACCCGTGGCACAGGAACAGGAAGGCCGCGACGATGCGCAGGATGCTGAGGAACTGGGGGGACGCCTTGGTCCAGGGATTGCTGCCGGCCATGTCGGTTCTCCGGGGGTCGGGGGCGTGGCACGGCGCGGCCGGGCGGCCGGCGCCGTCCGCGCACGATACACCAACCAGGTTGGCGTCATGTCTCGGCATCCATTCGCCCCGGATCGAGTCCGGGGCAGGCTCTGGGCGCAGCGAAGTCGAAGGACCCCGCCCTTCGACTTCGGCCCTGCGGGACTACGCTCTGAGCGAACGGTGCCGAAACGAATTCGTGTGCCGGGACATGGCGCCAATCAGATACGCCAACCGGCAGGCCGCGGTGCGCGGCTTCAGCCGCCGCACAGCGCCTGCACTTCATCGGCCGCCTTGGGCAGGCCTGCCGTCAACACTTCGGGGCCGCGCGCACGCACCGCGACGTCGTCCTCGATGCGGATGCCGATGCCGCGCCACTTCGCCGCCACCGTGGTGTCGTCGGGCGGGATGTAGATGCCGGGCTCGACGGTGACAACCATGCCGCGCTCGAGCATCCGTGGTTCGTCATCGACGCGGTAGTCGCCGACGTCGTGCACGTCCAGCCCGATCCAGTGGCCGGTCTTGTGCGGAAAGTAGCGCAGGTATTCTCGCGACTTCAGCGCCGCGCGCACCCCGCCGCGCAGCAGCTTCAGCGTGCACAGGCCCGCGACCACCGTCCGGGTCGCGGCATCGTGCGCGGCGGTGAACGCGCGCCCGGCGCGCACCTCGTCGATGGCGGCCAGCTGGGCTTCCAGCGCAACCTCGTACAAAGCGCGCTGGGCCGCACCGAAGCGCCCGCCGACCGGCCAGGTGCGGGTCACGTCCGAGGCGTAGCATTCCCATTCGGCGCCGGCATCGACCAGCAGCAGCTCGCCCGCGGCCAGCCGGTCGCGGTTGGCGGTGTAATGCAGCACGCAGGCGTTGGCGCCGGCCGCGACGGTCGGCGGGTAGGCCGGAACGCAGCCCTGGGCGCGCAGCGCGTGCAGCAGGGCCGCCTCGACCTCGAACTCGGCCGCGCCGGGACGCGCGACGCCAAGGGCGGCGCGCTGCGCGCCGGCGGTGACCTTCGCCGCGTGGCGCATCAATTTCAGTTCCGCGGGCGACTTGTACAACCGCAACTCGTGCAGCAGGTGTCCCAGCGCCACGAATTCGCGCGGCACCACGCCGCCGCCGCGGGCCGCGCGCAGGCGCCGGAGCCAGCGCAGCAGCCTGGCATCGAAATCGTTCTCGCGCCCGAAGTGGCAGTACAGCCGGGTGCGACCTTCCAGCATGCCGGGCAGGATGTCGTCGATGTCCTCGACCGGGAACGCGTCATCCAGGCCAAAGCGCGTGGCCGCCTGCTCGGGCCCCACGCGCGCGCCCTCGACGCGCTCGCGGTCGGGATCACGTTCACGACAGAACAGCACCGTCTCGCCGCTGGCGCGGCCGGGCAGCAACGCCAGCACCGCGTCGGGTTCCGGAAAGCCGGTGAGGTAGTGGAAATCCGAATCCTGCCGGTAGGGCCAGGGCGCGTCGGCGTTGCGCATGCGGCGCGGCGCCGCGGCCACCACCAGCGCCGCGTCCTCGCCGGCCATGCGCATCAGTTCACGGCGCCGGCGCGCGAATTCGGCCGGCGTGATCATGCCTGGCCCGCCGGCGCGAACGCCGCGTGCAGGTGCACCACGCCCGCCTCGATGAATTCCAGCACGTCGGCGAGCGCGGCTTCGTCATCGTCGCTGCATGCAAGGTGCGCGGAAGCGATATGCCCGAGGTCGGAGAGCAGGCTTTGCGTGTCGGCATCGTGGTCGCTGCGTTCGAGCACGCCGGTCAGGCCCAGACCGCCCAGCAGGCCGCGGCACCAGTCGACCATCGCGTCGGCGCGCAATGCCACGCGGCCTTCGGGCAGCAGCGGTTCGACCACGTTGCCGGCACGCAGCCGCGCGTGGATGGTACCGGCCTCGGCATCCAGCAGCGCGTGCAGGGCATCGTCGGCGCCGGCGTCGGCGCTTTCCAGCGCCAGTGCCGCCAGCAATTCGTGCGCGCGGCCACCCCAGCCGGCGCACAGGTAGCCGGTCACCGAACCGTGCAGCTCGGCCGGCGTGATGCCCAGCTTCGCCTGCCCGATTGCCGTGTTCCAGTCCGCCCAACTCGCCACGCCGATGCCCGCCCGCGAAATTCCCTCCGCAGCATCGTAACAGTGCCACCAAGGCGGCTACCGGCCGGAAACCGGCCGCACCCCACGCCACGATGCGGTTTGGTTACACTCAACCCGGCGTGGCGAAGCATATCCGCCCGTTTGGCCGTCCGTTCGCAGCAGGGGCAAATAGCCGCACGTCATGATTCGCGCCGCGCCGCCAAGCACAAGGCGAGCCACACCATCGGCATTGCGCCGCGCCGTGCTGCTGGCCGCGGGCGTGCTGGCCTGCCTGCTGGCCCTGCCCGCGGCAGGCGCGCGCACGACCCTGCCAACCTGGCAGGCCTACCAGCGCAATTTCTACTTCCAGCACCTGGACAGCCGCGACGGGCTGGCGCAAAACACCGTCTCGCTGATCTTCCAGGACAAGCGCGGCTACATGTGGCTGGTCACCCAGGGCGGGCTGTTTCGCTACGACGGGTATTCCCTGCAGCGCTTCGCACACGACCCGGGCCGCACCGACAGCCTGCCCGACGACTACCGGGTGACCTCGCTGGCCGATGCCGGCGACGGCAAGCTGTGGGTCGGCTCGACGTCCGGCGGGCTGCTGCTGTTCGACCCGCAGGCCAACAAGATCCTGCCGCTGCCGGCCGCGGTGGAGCGCGATGGCCTGCCGATCACCGACATGCTGGGAATGCCCGACGGCAGCGTGCTGCTGGGCAGCCGCCGCGGCATCGACCGGCTGGTGGCGAAGCCGAGGCCGCACCTGCAGCCGGTATGGCGCGAGCCACACGGCATGGACACCGCGATCCGTTCGATGACGCGCTGTTCCGACGACGCGGTGTACGCGGTGGCCGGCACCGAGGTCGTCTCGGTGATCCACGCCGACAGCGGCCACGTGCTGCTGACCACCCGCGGCACCATCGATGCACTCCACTGCACGCCCGCCGGCCGGCTGCTGCTCGGCGATGCCAGGGGCCTGGACGGCGTCGACCGGACGACCGGCGCACTCTCGCCGGTGTGGCGCCCGGACAAGGGCAAGTCAATCGGCGTGCACGCGATTGCCACCGACCACGCGCACCGCATCTGGCTTGGATTGAGCAACCGCACGCTGCTGGAAATCGGTCCCGACGGCACGCAGGCCCGCGTGGAACCGGCGCCCGCCGGGATCAGCGGGGGCCTGCCCGATTCGCGGATCCTGACACTGTTCGTGGACCGCACCGGCCTGCTGTGGGTGGGCACCGCAAGCGACGGCGCGGTGTGGACCGAACCGGGCGGCAGCCCGATCCGCGCGGTGTTGAACCTGTCCGGCGATCCGCGCTCGCGGCGCTTCGTGAGTTCGCTGCTGCCGGCGGGCAAGGGCCGGTACTGGGTCGCGCTGCACGGGCCGGGCCTGGTCCGCTACGACCCGGCCAGCCACACCATCACCAGTTTCGGCAATGTGTTGTCCGATGCAATCAAGCAATCGGACAGCCGCCGCGCAGCGCCGATCGCAAAGCACCTGGGGCCGGATGCCGGGGGCGCGTCACTCACCTCCGCCATTCCGGTCGAGTCGCAGCGTGACATCCGCGTGTACCGCATCGTTCCCGACACCGGCCACGGCCTGCTGCTGGCTTCCAACCACGGCATCCTGCGCCTCGACCCGGCCACCGCCAAGGCACGCTACGCCGAGCTGGACGGCGAACCCGCCACCACGCCGGTGCGCACGTTGCTGCGCGCGAACAACGGCGACCTGTGGGCGGCGCCGTTCGACGACGGGTTGGTGCACTACCACGACGGCAAGGCGGTACGGCACCTGGACAGCAGCAACGGGCTGGCCAGCGACGACGTGGTCGCGCTGGTCGAGGACAAGGACGGCCGCATCTGGGCCGGCACCACGCGCGGGCTTTCGATGATCGACACCGCCACCGGCAAGACCCGCACGTTCCGTGAGGTTCCGGGGCGCGACGATTCCCTGGCCGGCCAGATCGTGATCAGCCTGCTGGTGGCGCGCAACGGGCAGTTGTGGGTCGGCTCGATGTCCGGCATCAGCCGCCTGGACAGCATCGACGCCCGGGGCGCGCACTTCAAGCGCTACGGACGCGGCGCCGGCCTGCCCGACGACACCATCAACTGCATGCTCGAGGACGACCACGGCGACATCTGGTTCAGCACCAACCTCGGGCTGGGACGGCTCGATCCGAAGAGCGGTTCGATCCGCAGCTTCGGTCCGGCCGACGGCCTGCAGGGCGACGAGTACAACTCCGGCGCCTGCCTTCGCACCGCCGGCGACACGCTGCTGTTCGGCGGCCACGGCTTCGACATCATCAACCCTGCAACCATCCGCCGCCGCGACCGCCGCGCCCCGGTGGTGATCACGGGCGTGTACACCGCCAAGGGCCAGGTTCCGTTGCCCTCGTCATCGGCGTCCCCGGTCGACATCGCCGCCGACGACCGCAACCTGTACGTGACCTACGCCGCGCTGGACTACACCTCCACCGGTCGCAACCGCTTCCGCTACCGCATGGTCGGCATCAATCCGGAATGGAGCAAGCCGAGCCTGGGCCACACCGTGGGCTACACCAACCTGCCCCCGGGCAACCACCAGCTCGAGATCCAGTCGATCCAGCCGGACGGCTCGCCCGGCGACACCGTGGTGTTGCCGATCCACGTCGCCATGGTGTGGTGGTGGACGCCGCTGATGCGCGCGGTGTATGCCGCGGCGCTGGTGCTGCTGGTCCTGATCGCGATCCTCGGCTGGCGCAGCCACCATCTCGAACAGGTGCGCCACCGCCGCCAGTTGCGCCTGCGCGAAAACCGCCTGCGGCACGCGCTGTGGGGATCCGGCGACCAGTTCTGGGACTGGGACCTGCAGCGGGGCAGCATCCTGCGCCTGGGCCCTGAAGGCGCACCCGGAGGCCACCACGAGGAATCCATGCCGGTCGACCAGTGGCGGCACGGCATGGTCCACCCGGACGACCTGGCCGCCGTCGACAACGCGCTGTCCGATCACCTGGCCGGACGCACCGAGCATTTCGAGGTCGAACACCGCACGCGCGACAGCAGCGGCGAATGGGTCTGGGTGCTCTCGCGTGGCAAGATCGTCGAGCACGACGCCGAGGGCAAGCCGCTGCGCGTATGCGGCACCGAACGCGACATCAGCGCGTTGCGCGCCGCCGACCGCGACCGCCGGATCGCCTCCGAGGTGATCCGCAACATGAGCGAGGCGGTCACGGTGACCGACCTCGAGTTCCGCTTCATGTCGGTCAACACCGCCTTCACCCGCATGACCGGCTATGCCGAGCACGAGGTGCTGGGCCGCGACGCCTCCATGCTCAACGGCAGCCGCCACGCGCCGGACAGCTACCTGCACCTGCGCCAGGTGCTGGCCGAAACCGGGCACTGGCGTGGCGAGCTGTGGCAGCGGCGCAAGGACGGCGAGGAGTTCCTGTGCTGGGTCGAGCTCAACGAGGTGTGCGACGCCAACGGCAACCGCACCCACATGATCGGCGTGCTCACCGACATCACCGACCGCAAGCGCGCCGAGCAGGAGCTGCGCTACCTGGCCAACTACGACACGTTGACCGGGTTGCCCAACCGCGCGCTGCTGGGCGAACGCCTGGGTGCGGCCGTGATCAGCGCGCGTCGCGGCGGCCACAAGGTCGGCCTTCTGTTCCTGGACCTGGACCGCTTCAAGCACGTCAACGACTCGCTGGGCCACACCGCCGGCGACCGCACGCTCAAGGCGGCGGGCGCACGTTTGCGCCAGTGCGTACGGGAAAACGACGTGGTGGCGCGCCTTGGCGGCGACGAGTTCACGGTGGTGCTCGAGGACCTGGCCGACGCGCGTGGCGCCGAGGACATGGCCCGGCGCGTGCTGCGGGCCTTCGGCAAACCCTTGACCGTCAGCAACACGCAGGAAACCGTGATCTCACCCTCGATCGGGATCGCGCTGTACCCCGACCACGGCCAGACGCCCGCCGAGTTGCTCAAGTGCGCGGACGCGGCGATGTACTACGCCAAGGAGCGCGGCCGCAACACCTGGGCCGTGTACCACGCGGGCATGGACGCGCGCGCGCGCGGCCACGCGACCCTGGTCAACGCGTTGCGGCGCGCGCTGGACCGCAACGAGCTGCACCTGGTCTACCAGCCCAAGATGTCCATCCGCGGCGAGGCCATCACCGGCATGGAAGCCTTGCTGCGCTGGCACAATCCCGAGCTCGGCGAAATCCTTCCCAGCACCTTCATCCCGCTGGCCGAGGAGACCGGCCAGATCCACGAGCTGAGCACCTACGTGTTCACCACCGCCTGCGCGGACCTGGTGCGCTTTCGCGAGGCCGGCCACCGCGCGATCACCATGGCCATCAACCTGTCGGCGGCGCAGCTCAACCGGCCCGACCTCACCTTGCACATCTGCGACATGCTGGCCGAGCACGACGTGGCACCGAACCAGATCGAGCTGGAGCTGACCGAAAGCATGGTCATGGCCAACGCCGCACAGTCGGTGCACCTGCTCGGTGAACTGAAATCGATCGGGACGCGACTCGCGATCGACGATTTCGGCACCGGGTATTCCTCGCTGGCGTACCTGAAGCGGCTGCCGATCGACACCTTGAAGATCGACCAGGAGTTCGTCGGCGACATCACCACCGACCCCGACGACGCGGCGATCACCTCGACCATCATCACCATGGCCCACTCGCTGCAGCTCAAGGTGGTCGCCGAGGGCGTGGAAACGCCCGAACAGCTGGCATTCCTGAAGGCCCAGGGCTGCGATGAAATCCAGGGCTACTGGCTTTCGCGCCCGCTGACGGCCGACGCCTGCCTGGACTTTCTCAACCAGCGCGCGGGCGCCGGCGCGCGGACGGTCTGAGCCGATCATGCGAGCCCCCCTGTACCGCCGGATGATTTTTCCCGTATATTCGTCGCCATGAATTCCACCGCCCGCTCCGTCGAAGACGAACTTGCCGCGCTCGAGCGCAGCCTGGACACGGCACTGGAACGCCTGCGCCGACTGGCCGAGGAGAACGCCAGCCTGCGTCGCGGACGCGACCAGCTTGCGGGCGAGCGCGCCGCGCTGGTGACCCGCAACGAACAGGCGCGGGCGCGGGTCGAGGCCATGATCGAGCGCCTGAAGTCACTCGAGAATGCCGGCTGACACCGCCATGGCCGAAGAAACCGTCACCGTCACCGTCAAGCTGCTCGACCGCGAATTCCTGGTCGGCTGCAAGCCCGAGGAACGCGAAGGCCTGCTGTCGGCGGTGAGCGTACTGGACCGGAAAATGCACGCGATCCGACGCACGTCGCGCAGCCCCGGCTACGACCGCGTGGCGGTGCTGGCGGCGCTGGATGTCACCCACGAACTGCTGATGTTGCAGCGCAGCCAGGAAGCCTCTTCGAGCAGTGCCGGCGAGCAGATCGCGATGCTGCGGCGCAAGCTTGAAGCCGCACTCGAAGCCCCCGTAGAATGACCTTGCTGGCGTCTTCTGCGGTGAACGACAGCGCGCCCCCAGCAATATACCTTGTTCCTAATGTACGACCTGGGGCTGGCGGATACCGGAGCCGTGTGCAAGTCCGCTGCGAGCGGAAAGCCTGACACTCCGGTGAGCCCGCCCACTTTGATCCTCGGGATCAGGGTCGCTCGGCGCGCATCGGCACCGTGGATGGCGCCGCTTGGGTTTTGCGCGCCTTCCCGGCTGCGCGCCGCAACGCACACGCCGGCACCGGCACGTCGGCTGCCGGCCCGGCCGTCCAGCCGCGCCGGGCAGGGGCTCCTTGATGAATGACGGTCGTGCGCTGCTGCGCGCGCGGATGTCCGTGCGCCGCGACGAACTGGACGCCCGGCAGCGCATCGCCGCCGCCGCGGGCGTGTTGCACAGCCTCGAGGCGCTGCCCGCCTTCATGACCGGACGCAACGTCGCCGGCTACTGGGCGATCCGTGGCGAACTGCCGCTGAACCTCGCGGTGACCTCGCTGCACCGGCGCGGCCAGCGCTATTTCCTGCCGGTGCTGGAATCGAAACGGCAGTTGCGGTTCGCCGAATACGCGCAGGGCACCGCGCTCGCCAACAACCGTTTCGGGATTCCCGAACCGGCGACTGAGGCCACGGGACGGCTTGCGCCGCGCGACATGGACGTGATCCTGCTGCCACTGCTGGCCTTCGACCGGTCGGGCCGGCGCCTTGGCACCGGCGGCGGCTGGTACGACGCCAGCCTCGCATTCCTGCGCGGGTTGCCGCGACCGGCGAAACCCCTGCTGGTGGGCGTGGGTTACGCGTTCCAGCAGGTCGACTCCGTCCCGGTGAAAATCTGGGACGTGCCGCTCGACTACGTCGCGACCGACGCGGAACTGATAGCCTGCACTCCGACGACCGAACGTTGACAGGCCCATGCAACGCTGGCTGATGAAAACCGAACCGGGCACCTTTTCCATCGACGATCTGGCCCACCGCAAAACCGAACCGTGGGACGGCGTGCGCAACTACCAGGCGCGCAATTTCATCCGCGACATGCGCCGCGGCGACAAGGTCCTGATCTACCACTCGGCGTGCCCGCGGCCCGGCGTCGTCGGCATCGCCACGGTGGCCGGCGCGCCGCGGCCCGACCCGACGCAATTTGATCCCGATGACGATCACTTCGATCCACGCAGCAAGCGCGACGACCCGCGCTGGACGCTGGTGGACGTGCGCTTCGTGCGCAAGCTCAAACGCGTGGTCGGACTGGACGAAATCAAGGCGCTTTCCGGCCTGGGCGACTTCGCCCTGACCCGCCGCGGCAACCGGCTGTCGGTGATGCCGGTGACTGCTGCACAATGGGATGCGATCCTCGCACTGGAATGACAGGGGGCGGCGTGGACATCGAGGCACAAAAGCGCGCGGCCGGCGAAGCGGCCATCGAATTCATCGAGGATGGGACCATCGTCGGCGTCGGCACCGGCTCGACGGTCAAGTACTTCATCGAGGCGCTGGCGAAAGTGAAATCGCGCATCGACGGCGCGATTTCAAGCTCGGAACAATCCAGCGCGCTGCTGCGCGAACACGGCATCCCGGTGCTCGACGTCAACGCGGTGGGGGAAATCCCGCTGTACGTGGACGGCGCAGATGAGTGCGACCCCGGGCGCTGCCTGATCAAGGGCGGCGGCGGTGCACTGACGCGCGAGAAGATCATCGCCGCGGTGGCAAGGCAATTCGTGTGCATCGTCGATGCGCACAAGTGCGTCAAGGTACTGGGCAGGTTCCCGCTGCCGATCGAGGTGATCCCGATGGCGCGCAGCCACGTCGCGCGGCAAATCGTCAAACGCGGCGGCCAGCCCGTGTGGCGCCAGGGCGTGGTCACCGACAACGGCAACTGGATCCTCGACGTGCACGGCCTCTCGATCACCGACCCGGCGGCGCTGGAAACCGAATGGAACCAGATCGCCGGCGTGGTCACCGTGGGCCTGTTCGCGCACCGCCCCGCCGACGTGGTGCTGGTCGGGGACGGCCGCCGGTTCTGAGGACCGCAACAACGACAAGGCCCGCCGGAAGCGGGCCTTGCGGTGACGGCTGCGCGCGTACGCAGCCCGCTGGATTGGCAGCCCCGGATGGATTCGAACCACCGAATGCCTGAGTCAGAGTCAGGTGCCTTACCACTTGGCTACGGGGCTGTGGCGAAATAATAACGCAAAGCCGCCCACGGTGCGGCCTGCAGGGTCGGCCGCGCAGCGGCCTGTACATGACCAACGAACCTGGTTGTACGGCGCCTTGCCACTCCATTCGCAGGGCCAAAGGCGCGAGTCCACCCTGTACAGACGGCTTGTCAGCGCTTGGAGAACTGCGTCGCGCGCCGTGCCTTGTGCAGGCCGACCTTCTTGCGCTCGACCGCACGCGCGTCGCGGGTCATGAAGCCGGCGCGGCGCAGCGGCGACTTCAGGGTTTCGTCGTATTCGACCAGCGCGCGGGCGATGCCGAGCCGGATCGCACCGGCCTGGCCGGTGATGCCGCCGCCGGTGACGCTGACCTGGATGTCGAACTTGTCGGTCATCTCGGTCAGTTCCAGCGGCTGGCGCACGATCATGCGCGAGGTTTCGCGGCCGAAGAATTCATCCAGCGGCTTGCCGTTGACCACGATCCGCCCGTTGCCCTTGTTCAGGAACACGCGCGCGGCGGAGGTCTTGCGGCGTCCCGTGCCGTAATTCTGTTGTGCGGTCGCCATCTTCAGATCTCCAGGGCTTTCGGTTGCTGGGCGCTGTGTGGATGCTCGGCACCACGGTACACCTTGAGCTTGCGGAACATCGCGCGGCCCAGCGGGTTCTTCGGCAACATGCCCTTGACGCCGATCTCGATGGCGCGCTCGGGATGCGTGGCCAGCAGGTTCCTGAGGTTGGTGGTCTTGAGGTTGCCGATGTAACCCGTGAAACGGTGGTATTGCTTGTTTTCCAGCTTGTGCCCGGTCACTGCCACCTTCTCGGCATTGACCACGACGATGTAGTCACCGGTGTCCACGTGCGGCGTGAATTCGGGCTTGTGCTTGCCGCGCAGGCGGCGCGCGACCTCCGAGCACAGCCGGCCCAGGGTCTTGCCGTTGGCATCGACGAGGAACCAGTCACGCTTGACCGTCTCGGCCTTGGCGCTGAACGTCTTCATGGGAACGATCCGTAAGGTTGTTTGATCGGCACGTACTGCGGGCCGCACCGGGGTGGCACGACGGGTTGCCTGAAACGAAAGACCGGCAAGGATACCGGCGCGCGGCGGGCCGCGCAAGCGCAACCCCTGGATCGCGGCGCCCGCGGGGCCGGCAATGGTAGCATCGCCGGATGGCCACATCCATGCATCCTGACCCGATCGCCCGGCCCGCCGGAGTCCGCACCGGGCGTGGCCCGGGCCTGCCGCGCGGACCTGCCGGCGCACCCGGGACACCGCCGGGATCGCCGCGCGGCCGCCGCGCGCGGGCACGAGGATCGGCCGCATGAGCCCCCCGGTCCGCCAGCTTGCCCCGCTCGACCACCTGCTCGCCGGCTTCCAGCGGGCACTGGACACGATCTCCGGCGCCGCGGTCGCCGCCCGGCCATCGCCGGGCCAGTCCCTGCCGGACCGGGAGCTGAAGCCACGCGATCGCCGCCACGCCGCCGGACTGATGCGCGTCAACCACACCGGGGAGGTGGCCGCGCAGGCGTTGTACGACGGCCAGGCGGTACTGGCCCGCGATCCGGCCACGCGCGCGCACCTGGAGGCCGCGGCCGCGGAAGAGACCGACCACCTGGCCTGGTGCGCCGAACGCCTCGCAGAACTGGACGACGGGCCCAGCCTGCTCAACCCGCTGTGGTACGCAGGCAGCTTCGCCATCGGGGCCGCCGCCGCCATCGCGGGCGATCGCTGGAGCCTGGGGTTCGTGGTCGAGACCGAGCGCCAGGTCGAAGCCCACCTCGGCGATCACCTGCAGCGCCTGCCCGTCGCCGATGCGCGCTCACGCGCGATCCTCGCGGCAATGCAATCGGACGAAGCCCGCCACGCCGACAACGCGCTTGCGCGCGGCGGCGCGAGGCTGCCGTTTCCGGTCCCGGCCCTGATGCGCGTGGCCAGCGGGGTGATGAAGGCGGTCGCGTATCGGGTGTGATGGTGGGGGATGAGGGGCGAGGGATGTGGGATGTGGGATGAGGGATGAGGGACGCGCCAGGCGCTGCCGCAGCGGTCGCTTTCATCACCCTCCGTGCTCGACCCCCTTCTTGCAGCGCCGGCATGCAGCGGATGCCGGGATGCGCGCGCATCCCGAACGAGCACCCCCTCACTCGGCCCTATCCGCCAGGCGATGAACCCGCCTGGGGGAGGAAGCACCCCGCCCACGCATTGCGCTTTCAAGCACCGTGCACCGATTCCCGAGTCCCGAGTCCCGAGTCCCGAGTCCCGGCTCGATCACATCAAATTACGCCCGTGAAACAACTCCTCGATCTCGCGCCGCAGCAATGATTCAATCTTCTGGCGCGCCTTGGACGAGAGGTCTTCGGCGTGTGATTCGAACAGGTAGGTATCCAGGTCGAAGTCGCGCACGTGCATCTTGGTGTGGAAGATGTTTTCCTGGTACACGTTGACGTCGAACATCTGGTACTTGCGGCGGATGTGGCGCGCCAGGTAATCCTGGATCGAATTGATCTTGTGGTCGATGTAGTGCTTCTTGCCGCGCACGTCGCGGGTGAAGCCGCGCACGCGGTAGTCCATCGTGACGATGTCCGACTCGAAACTGTCGATCAGGTAGTTGAGCGCCTTCAGCGGCGAGATCACCCCGCAGGTGGCCACGTCGATGTCGGCGCGGAAGGTCGCGATGCCGTTGTGCGGATGGGTTTCCGGATAGGTGTGCACCGTGATGTGCGACTTGTCCATGTGCGCTACCACGGCATCGGAAATCACGTCCTTGCCCAGCTTGTCGACAATCGGGTACTCGGAAATCAGCATCGTCACCGATGCGCCTTCCGGGTCGTAGTCCTGGCGCGCGATGTTCAGGATGTTGGCGCCGATGATGTCGGCGACATCGGTGAGGATCTGGGTCAGGCGATCGGCATCGTAGGCTTCATCGATGTAGTCGATGTAGCGGTCACGCTGGTCTTCGGTGACCGCGTAACAGATGTCGTAGATGTTGAAGCTGAGCGCCTTGGTGAGGTTGTTGAAACCCTGCAGCTTCAAGCGGGGCAGCGGCTTGACCACGGCAGTATCCTCGGGCTGGAATACACGGGGTGCGACGCGGGCCGGTGGCCGACGCGCACGGTGCTGATTTCGGTAACCGCGAAGTATGAGGGAAAGTGGCGGCCGGCGCACCCCTTCGACGCGCCATTCTGGTAATGTGAGGCGCGCTTTGCAATCGCGCTAGACTTGCACGCGCGGAACGTAACATGGCGCCAGGAACCGATGTCCGAGCTACGCTACCTCCTGCAACAGGTCTACGAACGATCCCAGGCACCGGCGATGCTGGCGCCTGACCCGGCCGCCATGCAGCGGCTGCTCGAGCAGTGCCACCGCCGCCGCTACCCCGGCAAGACCGCGATCCTGCGCCCCGGCGACCCGGCCAACACGCTGTTCTACGTGATCGAAGGATCGGTCACGGTCTGCAGCGAGGACGACCAGGGGCGCGAGCTGATCCTGGCCTACATCAACCGGGGCGACTTCATCGGCGAGATGGGGCTGTTCGTGGAACAGGCCCAGCGCGAAGTGCTGGTGCGCACCCGCACCCCCTGCGAGCTGGCCGAAATCGGTTACGACAAGCTCTTCCAGCTGCTCACCGGCACGCTGCGCGAGGACTGCCCGCGCATCCTGTTCGCGATCGGGTTGCAGCTCACGCATCGCCTCCTGCGCACTTCGCGCCAGGTCAGCCGCATGGCGTTCCTGGACGTGACCAACCGGATCGCGCGCACCCTGCTGGACCTGTGCGAGGAACCGGACGCGATGAGCCACCCCGACGGCACCCAGATCCGCATCTCGCGGCAGGAACTCTCGCGCATCGTCGGCTGCTCGCGCGAGATGGCCGGCCGGGTCCTGAAACAACTGGAGATCGACGGCGGCATCGAGGTGTCGGGCAAGACGATCGTGGTGCGGGGAACGAGGTAGGTCGTTCGGGGCTCGGAGCTCGGACTGCGGAGGCAGAGCCTGTCCCGGACTTGATCCGGGAATGCCGGAGCGAACGTCGGCGCCGCCGACGGCCCGAAGGGCGAGCCGCAGAGCCTGCCCCGGACTCGATCCGGGGATGCGGCGAGTCTCTCGGGACTCGGGAAAAGCGTAGTCGTCCGGCGCCGTTCAATACCACTCGACGTGGGTGACGGGGTGTCCGAGTGCCTTTTCCACCCGCTTGCACAGCTTCGGCGTGGCGTTGACCAGCACCGCTTCGGCCGCCCGCGCGAGCATGGGCAGGTCCTGGTGCGAATCGCTGTAGGCCACGTGCCAGTCGTCGATGCCGTGCCGCGCCAGCAGTTCAACCTTGCGGCGACCGACATTGTGCCAGTCCGAGCGCATGCCAAACCGCCCCGCGCGCAGCCGTGACGCCAGGATCTCGACCTTGCTCACGCCGAGCTCGCGCAGGACGTCGCGTACCAGCGCGTCTTCGCAGCCGGTGACGATCACGACCCGGTCACCGGCGGCCTGGTGCCGGCGCAGGGCGCGCAATCCATCGCGGCAGAAGCGACGCGGCTGGTGGACCAGCATGGCGGCGAATGCGCCCACGCGCTCCCGGTAACGCGTTTCGTCGAGTCCCAGCAACCCGAAGTGCACCAGCGCGCGCAGCACCCGGCGCGGCGACAACGGCAACGCCAGCAACAGGCCGGGGCCCGCCAGCAACACCAGCGTCCTGCGCCAGCGCGCACGCGCGTAGCAATCACGCATGAACAGGCCGAACGTGTCGCCGTGGATCAGCACGCCGTCGAAATCGAACAGGACCACGCGCTGTCCGCTGGTCGACACTTCCTGCTGCACGTTCAAGGCGGCGCGAACAACCGCGCAAGCGCCTCACCCGGATCGTCCGCGCGCATGAAGGTTTCGCCGACCAGGAAGGCCTGCACCCCGGCCGCACGCAGCCGCGTGACGTCCTCGCGCGTGGTGATGCCGCTTTCGGTGACCAGCAGGCGGTTGTCCGGCACGTCTTCGCGCAGCAGCAGCGTGGTCTCGATGTCGGTTTCGAAGGTGCGAAGGTCGCGATTGTTGATGCCGATCAGCGTGCGTTCGGGCCGGGTCAGGATCAACGCACGCTGCAGGTCGACCGCATTGTGGACTTCCACCAGCACATCGAGGTCGCATTCGATCGCCAGCGCGTGCAGGTTGGTCAACGCCGCGTTGTCCAGCGCCGCGGCGATCAGCAGGATCGCGTCGGCGCCGATCGCGCGCGCCTCGTGCACCTGGTAGGTGTCGAGCGTGAAGTCCTTGCGCAACACCGGCAACTGGCAGGCCGCGCGCGCGGCGGCAAGGTACGCGTCGCTGCCCTGGAAGAAATCGACGTCGGTCAGCACCGACAGGCAGGTCGCGCCCCCGGCCGCGTAGCTGCGCGCGATCGCGGCGGGTTCGAAGTCGGCGCGGATCAGCCCCTTCGACGGGCTGGTCTTCTTGATCTCGGCGATCACCGCCGGCTGCCGCGCCCTGGCGCGCGCCTGCACCACCGCGGCGAAACCGCGCACCGGCGGCGCGTCGGCCACGCGCGCGCGCAGCTCGGCCACGGGCACGCGCGTCTTGCGTTCGGCGACTTCCTCGCGCTTGCGGGCGAGGATCCGTTGCAGGATGTCGTTCATGTGGAGGGGGACCGGGGACCAGGGACCGGGGACCGCTCGACGGCGAGATCCACGGTGGCGGTGACGAACTGGTCGAGTTTGGCACGCGCCGCGCCGTCGTCGATCGCCGCGCGCGCCCGCTCGATGCCCTCGGCGATGGAACCGTCAATTCCGGCGGCATACAGCGCGGCGCCGGCGTTCAGCAGCACGATGTTGCGGGCAACGCCATCGGCGCCATCGAGCACCTGAAGCAGCAGGGCTTTCGATTCGGCCGCGCCCGCCACGCGCAGGTTGCGGCTGGAGGCCATCGGGATGCCGAACGATTCGGGTTCGATTTCGTATTCGCGCACCTTGCCATCGCGCAATTCGCCGACCAGGGTGGCGCCGCCCAGCGAAATCTCGTCGAGCCCATCCTTGCCGTGCACCACCAGCGCGCGTCGCGCGCCCAGGCGCTGCAGCACGCGCACCTGGATGCCCACGAGGTCGGGGTGGAACACGCCCATCAGGATGTTGGGCGCGTCCGCCGGGTTGGTCAGGGGCCCGAGGATGTTGAACAGCGTGCGCACCCCCATCTCGCGGCGCACCGGCCCCACCGCCTTCATGGCCGGGTGGAAGCGCGGCGCGAACATGAAACCGATGCCGGTCTGTTCGATGCAGCGCGCGACTTCGCCGGGCCCGAGGTCGATCTTCGCGCCCAGCGCCTCCAGCACGTCGGCGCTCCCGGATGACGAAGACACGCTGCGGTTGCCGTGCTTGGCCACGTGCGCGCCAGCCGCCGCGACCACGAACATCGCGGTGGTGGAGATGTTGAAGCTCATCGCACCGTCACCGCCGGTGCCGACGATGTCGAGCATGTGCGGGTCGGCGGGCACGGTGACGTGCTCGGCCAGCTCGCGCATCACCGCGGCCGCGCCGGCGATCTCGCCGATGGTTTCCTTCTTCACACGCAAGCCGGTCAGGATCGCCGCGGTCATCGCCGGCGACACCTCGCCGCGCATGATCTGGCGCATCAGGTCGATCATCTCGTCGTGGAAGATCTCGCGGTGCTCGATGGTGCGCTGCAACGCCTCGTGCGGAGTGATCGGCATCATCATGCCGCCCTCGGCAACGCGCCGGCGATGAAATTCTGCAGCAGGTCGTGGCCCTGCCGGGTCAGGATCGACTCGGGATGGAACTGGACGCCTTCGATGGGCAGCGCCTTGTGGCGAAGGCCCATGATCTCGTCGAAGGCGCCGTCGGCGCGCTCGGTCCAGGCCGTGATTTCCAGGCAATCGGGTACGCTGGCGCGCTCGACAACCAGCGAGTGGTAGCGCGTGGCTTCGAAGGGGTCCGGCAGGCCGGCGAACACACCCGCGCCGCGATGGCGCACCGGCGAGGTCTTGCCGTGCATGATTTCGCGCGCGCGCACCACGCGGCCACCGAACGCCTGGCCGATCGCCTGGTGGCCGAGGCACACGCCCAGGATCGGGATCGCGCCGGCCAGTTCGCGCACCAGCGCCAGCGTCACGCCGGCATCGTCGGGCGTACCCGGGCCGGGCGAAATCACGATGCGTTCGGGCGCCAGTGTACGGATGCCGGCAACGTCCACGGCATCGTTGCGCAGCACCTTCACGTCCTGTCCCAGCTCGCCGAGGTACTGTGCGAGGTTGAACGTAAAGCTGTCATAGTTGTCGATCAGCAGCAGCATGGCCGTCCAGTCCGGGCCGGGCAGCGCCCGCGCAAGAGCGCAAGTGTGAACGCAAGCAGGCAGCGATACAAGTTGATCGGGCGCGCCCTGGCGACCGCCGCGGCGGGCGTCGCGCTGGCCGGTTGCTCCACCCTCGGCTACTACGCGCACCTTGCGGCCGGCGAAGCCGCGGTGCTGCGCGCGCGCCGCCCGATCAAGCAGGTGATCGCCGACCCGGACACCCGCCCCGCGCTGCGCCAGCGCCTGCAACTGGCACTGCGCGCCCGCGCGTTCGCATCCGACGTGCTGAAGCTGCCGCGCAACAAGAGCTACACCACCTACGCCGACATCCATCGCCGCTTCGTGATGTGGAACGTGTTCGCCACGCCGGCGCTTTCGGTCAAGCCCATCGAGCACTGCTTCCCGATCGCCGGTTGCGTGGCCTACCAGGGTTTCTACCAGCACGACCGCGCCGAGGCGCTGGCCGAAAAACTGAAAAAAAAAGGCGACGACGTGTGGATCGGTGGCGTGCCGGCCTATTCCACGCTCGGCCACTTCGCCGATCCGTTGCTGAGCACCATGGATGAATGGAGCGACGACGAGATGATCGGCACCATCTTCCACGAACTCGCGCACCAGGAGTTCTACGTAAAGAACGACACCGCGTTCAACGAGTCGTTCGCCACCTTCGTGCAACGCGAGGGCCTTCGCCAGTGGCACGCCGACAACCACCTGCCGCCGCCCGATCCCGCCGTTGCCGAACGCCAGAGGCAATTCACCGAACTGGTGCTGGCCACGCGCAGGAAGCTGCAGGCGTTGTACGCCGGCGACCTGTCCGACGCGGAAAAACTCCAGCGCAAGCGGGCCGTGTTCGCGCACATGCGACAGCAGTACCAGCACCTGCGCGACACCACCTGGCACGGTTACCGCGGCTACGACCACTGGTTCGACGCCCCGCTCAACAACGCCAGGCTGGTTCCCTTCGGGTTGTATGACCGCGGAGTACCGGCGTTTGCCGCGCTGTTCCGGAAATGCGATGGAGACTGGACGCGCTTCTACGCCGCGGTGCGCAGGATCGGCGGCGAATCCGCGGCCCGGCGGGACGCCTTCCTGTCGGGAAGCGACAACGCATCCTGACACAGGTCAATACATCGGCCGTGCCGGCGGCGCATGCTGTGTGCACCCATCGCATGGAACCACCATGAACGCCTCCGCCGACGCCCCCACCTACAAGACCTACGCGTTCGACGCACGCGCCATCGCGCACCGTTTCCGCCACTCGGCGATCTTCGGCGCGCTGGACGCGCTCGAGGCCGGCGAAGCCATGCGCTTCGTCAACGACCACGACCCCGTTCCGCTGCTGCATCAGATGCAGCAGCGCTACGGCGAGCGCATCGACGTGATCTACCGGCAGCGTGGCGGCGACGGGCCGGTGGTGATTGATTTCGTGATGGTCGCCTGATGGCTTTTCCGGATTTCTACGCCGAAGTACCGGCGCTCCGGTTGCACGACGGACTCGCGCAACTGCTGGGCGCCAGCGACGACGGCGTGATCGAGTACCACTACGCCGACGCGGTGAGGTTGGCCGGGCACTCCTGCCCCACCGTCGCCGGCGGGTGGCTCAGCGCGCGCGCCGCGCTGCGCCATTTGTACCCCGACAGCATGCCCGAACGCGGCGGCATGCACGTGTACCTGAACGACACCGAGGACGCCGGCGTCACCGGCGTGATCGGCCAGGTACTCACCCTGGTCACCGGCGCCGCGGCCGCCAACGGCTTCAAGGGGCTGGGCGGGCGCCACGCGCGCAACAACCTGCTCCACTACGGCGCAGGCGATGTCGCCGGCATCCGCTTCGAGCGCGCCGACAACGGCGAGGCGGTGGAAGTGGAAATCGACACCGGCGAGGTGCCCGCCGATCCCATGCAACGGCTGCTGATCCAGCAGATCCTCATCGGTCGCGCCGGCGACGCCGAGAAGCGCGAATTCGGCCGCCTGTGGCAGGACCGGGTGCGCCGCATGCTTCTGGTGCACGCCGACGACCCGGCGGTGGTGAGGGTGCGCGCGCTGGCGTGACGCCGACGGACCGTCGGGGTTCGACCATACCCGCAGCCGTCCAAAAACCGGGCAGCATCTCCCGGAGGGAGAGGGGAAAGTCAAAGTCCCTTCACCGCCGCGGCCACGGCGCGGAACAGGGCGCGGCCCTTGTTCATGGTTTCCTCGTACTCGGAGGCCGGGTCGGAATCGTGCACGATGCCGGCGCCGGCCTGCACGTGCAGCCGGCCGTCGGTGATCACCGCGGTGCGGATGGCGATCGCGGTGTCGGCATCGCCCCACCAGCCGATCCAGCCGATCGCACCCGAATACACGTTGCGCTTGCACGGCTCCAGTTCCTGGATGATCTCGATCGCGCGAATCTTGGGCGCGCCCGAGACCGTGCCGGCGGGAAAGGTCGCCCGCAGCACGTCCATGTAGCTGGTGCCCGGCCGCACTACGCCTTCCACCTGCGAGACGATGTGCATCACGTGCGAATAGCGTTCCACGGAAAACGAGTCGCTGACCTCGACGGTGCCGGTCTTGCTGATGCGGCCGAGGTCGTTGCGCCCCAGGTCGATCAGCATCAGGTGCTCCGCGCGCTCCTTGGGATCGGCCAGCAGTTCGCGCTCGAGCGCGGCGTCCTCTTCCGGCGTCGCGCCGCGGCGGCGCGTGCCGGCCAGCGGGCGCACGATGGCCCTGCCATCCTTCAGGCGCACCAGGATCTCCGGCGAGGACCCGACGATCTGGGTCTCGCCAAGGTCGAAGTAATACATGTAGGGCGATGGATTCAACGCGCGCAGCGCACGGTACACGTCCACCGGCCGGGCGTTGAATCCGACGCTCAGGCGCTGCGAGGGAACCACCTGGAACACGTCGCCGGCACGGATGAATTCCTTGCAGCGTTCGACCACCGCTTCGAACTCATCCCGGGTGAACGAGGACTTGAAGTCGCGCTCGTCCAGCGGCGCGGCGTGGATCGGCTGCGGGTAGGCCGCGCCGCCATGGCGCAGGTGGTGCGCCAGCGCATCCAGCCGCCGCAAACCGCGTGCATGCGCGTGCGGGCGCGCGGGATCGGCGTGCACGATCAGGTACAGCCGGCCCTTGAGGTTGTCGAACACCGCGACCTGCTCGGCCAGGATCAGGAGGATGTCGGGCGTGTCCAGTTCATCGGCGCGCCCGGGCCTTGCCAGCCGCGGCTCGATGCAGCCCACGGTCTCGAACCCGAAGTAGCCGACCAGCCCGCCGGTGAACGCGGGCAGGTCCGGCAGGTGCGGCACGCGGTATTGCGCGCGCAGCCGGTCGACCTCGGCCAGCGGATCGGCCACTTCGCGGGTTTCGACCACCGCGCCGTCCTCGATCACTTCGAGCGTATTGCCGCGGAACCGGAACACCCGCCGCGCGGGCATGCCGATGATCGAGTAGCGCCCCCAGTTGGCGCCACCCTCGACCGATTCCAGCAGGAACGTGTATGGTCCGTCGGCCAGTTTCAGGTACACCGACAGCGGCGTGTCCAGGTCGGACAGCACCTCGCGCACCAGTGGAATGCGGTTGTAGCCCTCGCGGGCAAGGGCGTCGAATCGGGCCTGGTCGATCACTGCGTGGTTCCTGGATGAAGGGGAAAGGTGCGTGCGAATCCCGCCGTGCGTGATGCGGGGGACGCGCGAACGATTCCCGATGATCGCACGGGACGGGGACTAACCTTCGTCGGGGCGGCGCATCCCGGGCAGGTCGATGGCGAAGGTCACGCCGTCCTCGTCGTTTCGCGCCGAGACCCGGCCCTGGTGCAGCTCGGCCACCAGGCGCACCACGTACAGGCCCAGCCCCAGGTGTGGTGCGCCGGCACGCGCACCGGCGCCGCGCACGCTGACCAGCGAATCGAACAACTGTCCCTGCATCGACTCGGGCAGGTTCGGACCGCGGTTGGCAACGGTGATCCGCGCCCCCTCGCCGGCCCCGGCCTCCAGCACGATGCGGATCCAGCCGTCCGGTGGCGTGAACGACAAGGCGTTGTCGAACAGCTTGTCCAGTGCCTGCGCGATCAATTCGGGCGCGCCGAACAGCGGCACCGGCACGTCCGGAATGATGCATTCCAGGGCCCGCGGCGCGGCCAGCGGGCGATACGCCTCGGCGCAGCCACGCACCACCTGCGCCAGGTCCATTTCCTCGCCGTCGGCCGAGGCAATGGCGCGCTCCATGCGGCTGGCCTCACTCATCGCGCGCACGATGGTGCCGATGCGCGCGGTACCGTCGCGCGCCCGCGCAAGGTACGGCATCGCATCGCGCGGAAGATCCGCGTGCTCCAGGTTTTCCAGCGACGAGCGGACGATCGCCAGCGGCGTGTTGAGCTCGTGCGACAGGTTCGAAGCCAGCTTGCGCAGGTACTCGGTGTAGGTGCCGACCGATTCCAGCAGCCGCGACAGGCTGCGGGCCAGGTCGCCCAGTTCGTCTCGGTCCTCGACCAGCGGCAGCGCCGGCAGGGTCAATCCCTCGTGCCGCTGTGCCCGCTCGGCGGCGTCGCGCAGGCGCCCGATCCTGACCGACAGCCAGGTGGCGAAGGCGAACAGCACCGCCCCGGCGATCACCAGCACCGCGATGCTGGCCAAGACCAGCCCGAGCAGCGCGCGGTTGGTCAGCAACGGCAGCGCCTGGCTGGATTGTTCCAGGACCAGCGCACCACGGTTGCGACCGCGCACGTCCAGCGGCACCGCCACCGTCAGCACCACGCTGCCGGCATTGTCTCCCCCGTGCCAGCTGGCCGCGGCGTGTCCGCCCAGCGCCCGTTGCACGTCCGGCGACGACAGGCGCGGCAGGTTGCGCGGCAGGCGCTGACGCTCATCGAGCGAGGGCACCACCAGCAGGTCGGACAAAACCTTCTGCAGCCACGGGAAGCGTCCCGGCTTCGGCGCCGGCGCATCGAGCACGCTGCCGCCCTCGCCGATCACCCAGCCGTCGGCGCTGAGCAGCCGCACCCGCACGCCGGTCGGTGCAAGCTGGGTCAGGTCGTTCGACAGCGACGCCGACAGGCTGAGCAGCGGGCGCAGATCGGGCTTGCCGCCGTCGAAGCGGGTCGGCGCCTCGGCGTCGAAAACCCCGATGCCGAGGCGCTCGGGCGCCTGCGCGCGCGGGATCCGCAATTCGACCCGGTACCCGTGCGCACCCGCGGACCACTGGCCGCTGATCTGGTCGGGCAGCCCTTGCACCCGCGGATCCAGCGGACGCGCGAGCACGGCGCCGGAAGCCGCGCTGGCCACCAGGTAACTGCGCTGACGATTGCCGCGCGCCAGTTCCAGCACCACGTGATCGGCCTCCACCGCCGCGGAGTCCCGGGCATCAAGACGCGACCCGGCTCCGGTCGTGTCGTCGACCTGGATGTGCATGTACAGCCACGCCGGGTCGTGCGCAAGCTGCACCGTGACCCCGGGCCACGGCCGCTGCGCCCAGCGCGCCACCGGTGTCCAGTCACGGTCGTTGCCGTCGATCGCCATCGTGCCCGGCGCGCGCTGCACGTACCAGGCGTGCTCGGCATCCGGCAGCGATGCCCCCACCGCCACCAGCCCGCGGTCCAGCGCAAACGCAATCGCCAGCAACGCCTGTTCCTGGCTGTTGCGCAGCAGGTGCTCCATCTGTCGCACGTACAGCCAGCCCGCCCACGGCAACGCCAGCGTGGACAACGCGACCAGCAGCAGTTTGCGGCGGAGGGTCATGGAAGCCGGGACCGGGGACCGGGGACCGGGGGCCGACGGTGAACAGGCATCGACAGGTTCATGCGTGCATGAGACACGCCGCGAACACGAATAGCAATGCCGTGGGCCGTGTCAGGCCGCCGTACGGGTATTGCCTGGCTTCAGCGTGGCCGCACGACAGCTTCCGACGCTCGGGGGCTGGTCGCCGGGCCCCTGTCCCCGGTCCCCGGTCCCGGCCTTCACGCCTTCCACCGATACCCCACCCCGTGCACGGTCTCGATCGCGTCGAAGGCCGGATCGACGGCGAGGAATTTCTTGCGGATGCGCTTGATGTGCGAGGTGATGGTGGCGTCGTCGACCACCAGCTCGGCATCGCGCATCAACTGGTCGCGGTTCTTCACGTGGCCGGGGAAGCGCACCAGGGTGTGCACCATCCAGAATTCGGTCACGGTCAGCGGCACCTCGACGCCGTTCCAGGTGATCCGCATGCGTTCGGATTCGAGCACCAGCGGGCCGTGCTTGATCACGGTCTCGGCGGCCGCCGGGGCCTTCTGCGATTCCGCACGGCGGAACAACGCGCCGATCCGCGCGGCGAGCTGGTGGAAGCTGATGTCCTTGCTGAGGTAGTCGTCGGCACCCAGGCGCAACCCCGAGATCACGTCGAAATCCGAATCGCGCGCGGTCAGGAAGATGATCGGCAGCGTCGCCGAGCGTGCGCGCAGTTCGCGGCAAAGGTCGAAGCCGCCCTCGGGCTCGTCGCCAAGGCCGATGTCGATGATCACCAGTTCCGGCATGCGGCTGGCGAAGGCGCCCGAGGCTTCCGCGCGCGAGGCGAAGCCGCGCACGTCATAGCCGAAGCGCGACAACGCCTCGACGTAATTGGCGCGGATGGAAGGTTCGTCCTCGACGATGGCGATGGCTCGCGCCATGGTTTTCTCCCGTCTGGTTGCGCCGGACGATCCGGACGCACGCCGGCGCCCCGGCGCGGGTCACCGGCCTTGAGCGTGCGCCATGCGGGCGCGACGTGCAAGCCGGCCGGTTGGCCTGCCCGCGATTTGCCACAAATCGCCCCGCGATCGCCATGGACGCGACCCTCCCGGGCCGCCTGCGCGGTGCCCAATGGGAACCGTCGGTGATCCAGCCGTGGATTTCGACTGTGGAAATACCGCCGCGCTGGCGTCGGGACGTCTTCGAAGGCAAGACGCCCGCGCGGGCGGACCACAACGTGGAACCGGAGCGCCACTCTCCACGCCCCGGTCCCGGTTGCATGACTCTCCTGGTTGGCTGCGGCCCCGGTGCGAAAGTGCCGGGGCCGTGGTTGTCAGGGCCCGTGCGAAGGACGCGACGATCCGGAACCTGCGGCGTGTACAGGTACACGAGCCAGCGCCCCATTCGGGCGCCATGAAGCAGATTCCGGGTTCCGCGCTGCGCGCGGCCCCGGAATGACGGGTTTGTCGACGATCAGCGCCAGCCCGCATTTCTCACCGCCTCACTAGTGCGGCGCACCGATGAACGCTTCGCGCACATTTGCGTTCATTCGCGGACTGATCGCCTGTGGCTACCCCACCGCCGCGCGCATCGCGGCCATGGTGGCCTTGTAGTTGTCGCTGCCGAAGATCGCCGACCCGGCCACGAAGGCATCGGCACCCGCACGTGCGATCTCACCGATGTTGTCGGGTTTCACGCCGCCGTCGACTTCCAGGTGGATGGGGCGGCCGCTGCGGTCGATGATTTCCCGTGCGCGGCGCAGTTTTTCCAGCGCCGAGGGGATGAACGATTGCCCACCGAACCCCGGGTTCACCGACATCACCAGCACGATGTCGAGCTTGTCGAGCACGTAGTCCAGCC